>JANXRV010000134.1:0-3217 GCA_025356665.1 Pseudomonadota bacterium | reverse complement strand
CGGTGAGCCTGGCGTTAAAACCTTGTGGAAAGGATTCCAATACCTGATGCCTGCAACCCAAATGTACAGAATCATGAAATCCGGACAACCGCCTCCCAGCGACTGCAAAAAAAATGTGGGTAACGGGTAGCCCTTGACGGGAGAGGGCTGGGGAGAGGGTGAAGGCAGCCTCGTGAGAGTCCGCTTGACACCGGTTAGCTTCATTGCCCATCCAAATGATCAAAACTAGAATAAGGGGGGGATTTCCTGTACGTCAGGGTTCAAGGTTGGCTGTTGTGATATCAATGCATTTATTGACTTCTGCCGCCATTCTGCAACATACTTCTTTCCATGTCCCACCCGCAAACCAGCGAACAGGCAGTCCTTCAGCTCGCACGCAAGCACCCGCTGCTGCGCGCGCGCGACCTCGCCCGGGAAGGCCTGCCGACCATTGCGCTGACCCGGCTCGTGTCCGCCGGTAAGCTGGAACGCGTGGGGCGCGGCATCTATAGCCTACCCAATCAAGCGATCAGCGAAAATCGCTCGCTCGCCGAGGTGGCGATCCGGGTGCCCCGCGGAGTCATCTGCCTCGTGTCAGCGCTGCGCGTGCATGACATCGGTACCCAGGCACCGCATGAGATCTGGCTCGCCATACCGCATCGGATGCTCTCACCCCGGCTCGACAAACCCGCGCTGCGCGTGATTCGCATGTCTGGCCCATCCCTGACAGAAGGCATCGACCGGCTAAAGGTGGACGGCGTGGAGGTCTCCGTGTTCAACGCCGCCAAGACCATCGCCGATTGCTTCAAGTTCCGCAACAAGATCGGGCTGGATGTCGCGCTAGAAGCCCTTCGCGATGGTTGGCACAGGCGCAAGGTCACGATAGACGACCTTTGGCGCTACGCTGCTGTCAATCGCGTCGCCAACGTCATGCGCCCCTACCTCGAAACCATCGCGGCGTCATGAGCAAGAACCGCGCAGCCTCGATTCGCGCCCGTCTGAAAAATCGTTCCGACGCCGCAAAGCAGGACTTCAATCTCACGCTCACGTACTACGGCCTCGAACGGCTGCTGTATCGTTTGTCAGTATCGAGGCACGCGCCGAACTTTCTGCTCAAGGGCGCGTTGCTCTTCAAGCTCTGGTACGACGTTCCACATCGGCCAACCAGAGATGCCGACTTGCTTGGTTTTGGCCCCGATGACATCGAATCCGTGGCGGCTTTATTCCGCGATGTGTGCGTCATTGAAGTCGATGATGGGATTGCGTTCGAAGCGGGCTCGGTCAAGACGGCGGAGATCCGGAAGGAGGCGGGTTACGGGGGAGTGCGTGTCGAACTGCGCGCGACGCTGGACGGTGCGCAGCTCTCGCTGCAGGTCGACGTCGGCTTTGGCGACGTTGTGACGCCGGCACCTGATACTGTCGACTATCCCGTCTTGCTGGACGACCTGCCTACGCCCACGCTGCGCGCATATCCCAAGTACACGGTCGTCGCCGAGAAATTTCAGGCGCTGTGCGCGCTCGGCATGGCGAACAGCCGCATGAAGGACTATTTCGACCTGTGGATGTTGCTGCGTAATGGCGATCTGGATGATGCGGAGTTGGTGCGCGCGATCCAGGCCACCTTCACGCGCCGTCGAACCGCGCTGCCCGAAGGCGTGCCCGCAGGGTTGAGCGATGCTTTCGCCACGGATGCCGGCAAGTTGACACAATGGCGTGCCTTCGTGACTAAGAACAAGCTCAATGCCATTGCGCTGGGTGAACTGGTACAGGCGCTGCGTGCCGAATTCCAAAGGTTGAAGATCGTCTGATGCGTTTACCTCCTCGATTGACCGGGCGGGCGACCGAACACCGAAAAATCGCTGGCTATGCGCACGACTGCGCTGACGGTAAAAATTTGTTCGAAAACTCATTGTGTGGCAATCAGTTAAGGCATCTGATGGAGACCATTCCGGTTTTTTTTCGGCACGTAGATGCCTTCAAAGCTGTGTCGTGACGGTAAAAAAATTAGAGAATAAGAACGGAAGACAATAAGTTAGGTGATTTGACGCTGGCACTTTTTGCGCTACTGCGATCAGCGGAAGGGCGCGTTGACGTTGCCAAGGAGCATCGCGAGAACCGATAGATCTCGATACATATCGAAAGGTGACGCGGCGCGCAACACGGCTGTGCGTTCCAGTCCCATCCAGACGGAAACGCGCGAGCCGCGATCGCGTGGCACAGCGACGGGGGCTAGGGAGAGGGTGAAGGCAGCCTCGCGAGACTCCGCTCGACACTCGCGATTACTCTGTTCTTCTCGGACAGTTCGGTGTCGTAATTTTGCGGTTGGGAGGTTTCGCCCCCTGCGAGAGGCGAGTCACTTCTTTTGCTTCGCCGAAAGAAGTAACCAAGAAAAGGCGACCCGGAGGTGAGCAAATGCTGATCGGTCAATACCAAATTCAATGGTCGCTATTCAATATACGCTGGTTTGTAAGAATTTCCTTCTTGAGTTTGTCATGTCTCAACGGCAATCTTTAGGCATAACTGATAACCAATGCCTCGTACTGACTTTAGGCTAGAGCCTTCAACTTCACTGGAGATACTGGCTATTTTTTTACGCAGTCGACTGATCATGGCTTCTAGGGCCCGTTGACTTTTGACTTCAGTGTTGGGCCCTCTTCACCGACCCGGTGCACCGCGTCGACATGCTCAAGGACGGCTGGAAAGGCGTGGGCAAGGTGTTCGTCCTGGCGATGGTGCTGGACGTCGTGTACCAGATCATCGTGGAGCGTTTCGTCTATCCGTTCGAAGTGATCGTCGTCGCGCTCATGCTGGCGATCGTGCCCTATCTTCTGTTGCGCGGGCTGGTCAACCGCATTGCTTCCGGATCGCGCAAGTGATGTTTCCGGTCGTGCGCTGGCTGCCGGCGTACCGGCGCGACTGGTGGCGGGCCGACCCGGTCGGCGGGCTGACCGCAGCGGCGGTGGTGATCCCCAAGGCGATGGCGCTGTGGGGCTCAGACATGCGGGACCGGAAGGCCCCCGAGGACGCTGCGCTTCTCGGCGTCCCCTACGGGAAGGCAAGTCAACAGCAAAACAGCGTGAAAGCGATAGCCGTCGCATTATGTTGTTGTCGCGTTTGACTTCGGGGCCCCTGCGATGCCGCCGAGCAACGCAGGCGAAGCGGGGGATGTCCGGTCCCGTTGTCTGAGCCCCGCAGGGGCGAGTTCAGGGACCGGCCCGCTTTGCCGAGTAGCGCAGGG
>JANXRV010000126.1:0-5278 GCA_025356665.1 Pseudomonadota bacterium | reverse complement strand
CATGGGCTTCACCTCCAACATGGTGTGCACCAGCAACCTTCCCGACAAGATTGCTATCGCCGTCGACACGCAAATGGATGATGGTTCGTCCATTGCCGGCCAGGTGCGCGGCATGCTGCAGACTGCGCCCAACCCGGATGCTGCCGCGGCTGCACCCACGGTTGAGTATGCGGAAACCGGCACCAACCAATACCTGCTCTGCAAAAACTTGTGACTCGGATGTAACAATAAAAAAGCCCGCCAATGCGGGCTTTTTTGTTGCCGGCGTTTTTTAGCCGGTCTGGATACGAATCTCCGCCGCAGCAACCTGTTCTGGCTTGCCGAGTACCACCACCACATCGCCAGACGCAAGGCGCATCGTTAGTGGCGGCGGCGCGATACGATCGCGTCCGTGCCGCACCGCCACCACCTGTACGCCGAGGGCTTCGAGCGCAAGTTCGCCCAGCGTAAAACCTGTGGCACGGCTCGCCACAGACAAGGTGACTGAATGCAGATGCGCCTGCCCCGCCTCGTCAAGGCCATCCGCCTCGTCACCTTCACCGTGAAAGAATCCACGCAATAACTCATAACGCTTGTTGCGAATGTCGCGAATGCGGCGAACCACGCGTTTCAACGGAACGCCCATCAAGACCAGGGCATGCGTGCCAAGCATCAGGCTGGATTCAAAGGTGTCGGGAACGACCTCAGCCGCGCCCGCCTGCTGCAAGCGGTCCATATCGGCATCGTCGCGCGTTCGCACAATAACCGGCAACGACGGGATGATCTGTTGCGCATGGTGGATGATTTTCAACGATGCCGGCGTGTCATGAAATGAAATCACCAGGGCGCTGGCGCGCCTGAGACCGGCGGCCACCAGGGTTTCGCTACGCGCGCTGTCGCCGTACACCACCGAATCACCCGCCGCCGCAGCGTCGGCAACACGCTCCGGATCCAGGTCAAGGGCGACATAGCCTATCCCCTCCTGCTCTAGAAGGCGGGCAAGATTCTGGCCGGTGCGGCCATAGCCGCAAATCACCACGTGTTTTTCCACAGCAATGCTCTGCGCCGCGATGCGATGCAATTCGAGCGATCGCGTCATCCATTCCGACCGCGCGAACCTCAGCGCCACGGCGTTGCTGTAATGGATTAGCAGCGGCGCAATCAGCATGGACAGCAGCATCGCTGCGAGAATCGGTTGCATCCATTGCTCCGGTACCAGGGACACTCCGCTGACGGTGGACAGAATGACGAATCCAAACTCCCCGGCCTGCGCGAGTCCCAACCCGGTGCGCAGCGCAGTCCCGGGAGAACCACCCAGCCCCCTGGACAAGGCTGCGATGAGCACGAACTTGAACAGCAACGGCCCGGCGAGCAGCCCCAACACGAGCCAAAAATGGTCCGCGACCACACGCAGGTCGAGCAACATGCCTATGGTGACGAAAAACAAGCCCAGCAGAACATCCCTGAACGGCTTGATGTCCTCCTCAACCTGGTGCCTGTATTCGGTCTCCGAGATAAGCATTCCCGCAAGAAAGGCGCCCAGCGCGAGCGACAAACCAGCCAGATTGGTCAGCCACGCAAGCCCCAACGTGATCAGCAGGACGTTGAGCATGAACAACTCACGCGATCGGCGCAAGGCGATGGTGTGAAACCAGGCGCGCATGACGCGTTGCCCAAAAAACAACAGCACGCCGAGCACGACTGCTGCTTTCAGCGCCGCCCAAAGCAGATGTTGCGCGAGTTCCTCGGGGCGCTGTGACAACGCCGGGAGAATTATCAGCAGCGGGACGACGGCAAGATCCTGGAACAACAGGATCCCGACAATCTCGCGGCCATGCGCAGACTCCATTTCCATGCGCTCAGCGACCAGCTTGATCACTATCGCCGTAGAGGACATTGCCAGCGCACCGCCAAGCACGATGCCCGTTTTCCACCCGGCACCCATGAGCATGAAAATCGCAACGGCAGCCAACACCGTCAAAACAACCTGGGCACCGCCTAGCCCAAAGACGATTCGCCGCATCGCCATAAGCCGCTGCAAGCTGAACTCCAGACCGATGGAGAACATCAGGAAAACCACCCCAAACTCGGCCAGATGGCTGGTTCCCTCGCTCTCGGGTATCCAACCCAAGGCGTGAGGTCCGATGACAATGCCGACAAGAAGGTAGCCGAGCATAGGCGGCAGGTGCAGTTTGCGTGCAAGCGCCACCACGCCCACGGCGCTCGCCAACAGCACAAGAACAAGCTCAAGCGTGGTATTCATCAGGGTGGCCTTGGACAGTCGAATGCTATACTTTAAGCCGATAATATCAGTGTCTTCCATGAGCCAATCCAATCCAACACCGTTCGATTCATCCGGTCCCCTTGCCCTCGCGCGGCAGGTGCTCGCGATAGAAGCGGAGGCGGTGCACGCGCTGATCGAGCGTATCGACGGCCGTTTTCTCGACGCCGTAAATCTGGTACTCGCCTCCCAGGGGCGGGTGGTGGTCAGCGGTATCGGAAAATCAGGGCATATCGCCCGCAAAATAGCCTCAACCATGGCGAGCACGGGAACACCCGCCTATTTTGTCCATCCCGCCGAGGCAAGTCACGGCGACCTTGGCATGATCACGCGCGATGATGTGCTGATCGCACTTTCCAACTCCGGCGAAAGCGCCGAACTGCTGGCCATCATTCCGATGATCAAGCGCGAAGGCGCAAAGCTTATCGCCATAACCGGGAATGCCGGCTCCACCCTCGCACAGCAGGCGGACGTGCACCTGGATGCCGGGGTCGAAAAGGAAGCGTGCCCCCTCAATCTTGCCCCGACGGCAAGCACAACCGCCGCCCTCGCCCTGGGCGATGCGCTCGCCGTGGCTCTGCTCGATGCGCGTGGGTTTGGGGCCGATGATTTCGCGCGATCCCATCCGGGCGGAAACCTCGGGCGCCGGCTGCTAACCCATGTCAGCGATGTCATGCGCACCGGCGACGCCGTACCCTCGGTTGGACACACAGCGACCTTCGCCGAGGCGCTGATCGAGATGTCAAAAAAAAGCATGGGCATGACCGCGGTCGTGAACGCGTCCGGGGCGGTACTGGGGATATTTACCGACGGCGATTTGCGTCGCGCCCTCGATCGGCCCCTCGATGTCCGCGCCACGCCCATCGCCCAGATGATGACCGGGGCACCACGTACCGTCACACCAAACAAGCTGGCTGCCGAAGCGGTGCAGATAATGGAGAGCGGCAAGCTTAACCAACTACTCGTTGTCAACGCCTCCGGCACGCTGGTCGGCGCCCTGAATATGCATGACCTGTTCCGCGCCAAAGTGATTTGATGCGATCCGCCCTCGATCGCGCACGCAACATCGCCCTGATGGCGTTTGACGTCGACGGCATCCTCACCGATGGAACGTTGTTCGTGGGTGCCGGCGGCGAAGAATTCAAGGCGTTCAACTCGCTCGATGGCCACGGCATGAAAATGCTGCGTGAGAACGGTGTCGCTATCGCCATCATCACCGGCCGCAATTCCGCCAGCGTCGCGATGCGCGCCCGCGAACTCGGTGTGACGCACCTTTACCAGGGAGTACAGGACAAACTCGCAGCTTGCGGTGATCTTCTCGGAAAAACCGGCCTGCGACAGGATCAGATGGGCTACATGGGCGATGACCTGCCAGACCTCGCCCTGTTGTCACGCTGCGGTTTTGCCGCAACGGTGCCACAGGCGACCGATGCGGTCAAACAGGTATCCCACTACATTTCCACCCTTGACGGGGGTCATGGGGCAGCACGGGAAGTATGCGACTTCATTCTGCGCGCGCAAGAAAAGCTGGACGCCGCCACAGCAGCATACCGCACATGAAAAGAAGCCCGGTCGCCGGCATGCTGCCACTAGGATTGATGCTGCTGCTTGCAGCAATCACTTTCTGGCTCGAACAGGCGGTCCAGGCGCCGATATCCACAGGTGCCGCCGCAAAGCGCCACGATCCCGACCTGATCATCGAAAATTTCACCTCGGTGAAACATGGCGCGAACGGCGCCCCCGGCTACTCGCTCAGCGCCAAAAAAATGGTACATTACCCTGACAATGAAACGTCGCACCTTGAGCAGCCACGCATAGCCAGTTTTTCGCCCGATGCTCCGCCGACCCGCATCACCGCACGCGAGGCGGAGTTGTCACCGAACGGAAATGAAGCGGTTTTCTATGGCAATGTCGTGGTTTTGCGTGAGGCTGGCGAAGAGCAGCCTGAACTGCGTGTGACCACCGAGCGCCTTCGTATCGACCAGAAATCGGACACGGCACACACCGATGACCCGGTGGTCATCGTACAGGGAAATTCGATTCTCAAGGGAGTGGGCATGGACGCCGATAGAAAAGCGCGGACATTCATTCTACGATCGCAGGCAAGGGGAAGCTTTGTACGCCAAAACTGAACTCGCACTAACCGCCAGGATCCTCTGCGCCGCATTCACGCTCTTGCACGCGGGTGTGGTGTTGGCGGAAAAAGCCGATCGCGACAAACCCGTCAACGTCGAAGCGGACAAACTCACAGTAGACGATAACCGCCAGGTCTCGATCTTCGAGGGCCGGGTCGTGGTTACCCAGGGAACGATGCAGATACGCGGCGACAAGGTCGTGGTGCGCCAGGACGGCGACGGCTTCCAGTTCGGCACCGCCACCGGCAACCTCGCCACCTTCCGTCAAAAGCGTGAGGGCGTGGACGAGTGGATCTATGGCGAAGCCGACCGCATTGAATATGACGGCAAAAAGGAATTCGTCGAATTTTTCATCCGCGCCAAATTAAACCGGGATCTCGATGAAACACGCGGCAACTACATTGCCTATGATGCCAAAACCGAATTTTTCCGCGTGCAGTCTGGCAAAGACGCGCCCGTCGTGTCCGGTGGACAACCAAACGCGCGCGTGCGCGCCATCATCCAGCCAAAATCCAAGGATAAACCCGCTTCTTCCGCCACAACGCCACCACCAGCACCGGTCAACCTGAAACCAGCACCCGGGATCGCCAACCCGCGGACCGAGTAATCGCATTTTTCCGCGCCGTCTTCCCCTGCCATGAGCACGCTACGGGCACTCAGCCTGAAAAAGCGTTATAAGTCGCGCACGGTAGTGCAAGATGTTTCGCTCGATGTTTCAAGCGGCGAAGTCGTCGGACTGCTCGGCCCCAACGGCGCGGGAAAAACCACGTGCTTTTATATGATTGTTGGGCTCGTGGCGGTGGACGGCGGGCGCATCGAACTCGACGACACCAACATCAGCAGAATGCCCATACACCGCCGCGCAAAAATGGGGCTGTCGTAT
>JANXRV010000111.1:0-21650 GCA_025356665.1 Pseudomonadota bacterium | reverse complement strand
GGGTTGTGGGTACGCCGTGTACGCCGGCCAGATGCCTTCTTTTTGACCATAAAATACTCCTTCTCGCCAGACCGTATTCGGCCCAACATAATGCCCGGAGTTTCCACTTATAGCTCTGTTCAAAAAAGCGGGGCCACTTCTTATCGTCTTAACTTGGCACATCTTATTTTCGGCTGAAACTTACGGTCTTTCAGAGATTCAAATGGATTATCTCTTCAAGGCTTCGTTCTTATTCGGCATAAAAATATTTCTAGAAACCTATCAAATGAAGACTCAATTTTTTTATTTTTAAAATCTATAAATAAGAAATCTACTAAACACTTTACAGCGTTGAAAGCTGTTTCAATAAATTTATGGATGGAAAATTAGAGAACCTAGGCGACACAAACGATATTTCTACGACAACCTTCCCCACGCTAAATACTTTCCCGTGGCATATCCGTTACTGTTTAAGCACCATTAAAAATTATAAAAACCTAGACTTACCATAGCCGACCCGACCAATAACACCTATCACCATCTAGACACGCCGAAGCGCGAGCCGCATCACCATAAGTAATAGCACACCCGACAATGCGAAAAAGGTAGCACTGATCGGTCGCGTAACAAACACCAATAAATCTCCACCCGATATCAACATGGAACGGCGAAAGTTCTCCTCAAGCATCGGCCCTAGAATGAAGCCAAGGAGAAGTGGCGCCGGTTCACACCGCAACTTACGCGCAAAATATCCGATTACACCGAACAACGCCATGATCACCACATCAGCAAGGCTATTCTTCAGACTATAGCAACCGATACAGCAGAAAATAATAATGGCTGGAAAAAGCATTCGATAGGGAATTGTCAGCAAGCGCACCCACAACCAAATGAGCGGCAAGTTGAGGACAACCAACATGGCGTTGCCGAGCCACATGCTGGCCACGAGCCCCCAAAAAAGTTCAGGCTGCTTTTCAATGATCTGCGGGCCCGGTGCGATGCCGTGAATCATCAGTGCACCTACCATCATGGCCATAATTGCATTCGGAGGAATACCAAGTGAAAGCATCGGAATGAAGCACGCCTGCGCTGAGGCATTGTTGGCCGCCTCAGGCCCCGCGACTCCCTCAACCGCGCCCTTACCGAAGCGCGATGGATCATGCGCGATCTTCTTTTCAAGACTATATGCAGCATAGGCTGGGATGTCGGTGCTGCTACCAGGCAGAATTCCCAAGCCTATGCCGAGAGCCGTGCCTCGGATCGCAGCCGGCGTTGCGCGCCGGAAATCTTCGCGCGAAGGCCATAGCCGGTCCATTGGACGCATAACCCTGCCATGTCCTAGCGTCGCTTCGAGGTTGAGCATGATCTCGGCCATCCCGAAAAGTCCCATTGCCACTGGAACGAAGCCAATGCCGTCAAATAGTGCGTTCACACCAAGGGTATAGCGCTGCATGCCAGTGGTCACGTCGGTACCCACTAATCCGAGGAAAACACCGAGCGCGATCATAGCAATCGCATTAAGCACGTTCCCTTGCGCAAGCACCACCGCAGAAACCAACCCAAGCACCATTACAGCAACGTAGTCCGGCGACTGAAAGAGCAGCGCAAGCTTAGCAATAGGCGGTCCCGCTGCCGCGATCACCAACGTGGTGACAGTACCTGCAAAAAGTGATGCAAGCGCCGCCACCGCCAAGGCGGCACCCGCGCGGCCATCCCGGGCCATCGCATGCCCGTCTAGCGTAGTAACCACCGATGAGGACTCTCCAGGTAGGTTGACCAATATCGCGGTGGTCGATCCACCATATTGCGAGCCATAGAACACACCTGCCAGCATTATCAACGCACCGACCGGACTAAGAGAGAAGGTGATCGGCATTAGCATGGCTACAGTCGCCGATGGCCCAATGCCGGGTAGCACGCCGATCAGAGTGCCGAGCAGGCAACCGGCGAGACAAAGTGCGAGGTTGGCGGGCGACAGCGCCACCGAGAATCCCAACGCAATGTTCGATAGCAGCGAAGAAAGCAGCGTTTCCATTCACTCACCAATGGTGGGTAGAGCGTGCAGCGGTAACCCGAGTCCCCAGACAAATACCGCTATAACCCCGAGGCTCAGCACGCAAATCAAAATGACAAGAGGCCGCGCTCGAAGCGGTTGCCCTGCAAAATTTGCCGCAATCGCACTGGAGGCAATAGCGGCGACCAATCCCAGTGGTTCCAGCGTCATGACAAACGCCAGGATGGCGGCGGTGACAAAGAACATCGGCCGCCAGCGAACGCCATCGAATCGGTTGTCTGAATCAGCTAGATCACGCCACAAAGTAATCAGAACGATTAACATCCCGAGCGCGATCTGCGCGATGGCCATGACCAAAGGAACGTAGCCCTCCCCCATATCGGCGGCAGTGCCCACGTTGAGGTCACGACCTAAGACCAGCGCAGCAATCCCGATTGCTACGAACACGACGCCGGCCCAGAAGTCTCGATTGTCGATGCGGCGGATCACCTCTTCTCGCGCGTCTTCACCAGCCCGGCCTCGAGGAAGATCGGATACATGGCCCGATCGTCCTCATTCCAGCGCTTCTTCGCGTCAGCCCCGCCCATAGGCGTTACGAAGAACCCGGCGGTGCGAGCCCTGTCCTGGAATTCCTTATCGGACATCGTTTCAAGGAACTTCGCTTCGAGTATCTTTAGCCGGTCAGGCGCGATGCCCTTTGGCGCGGCAATCACTCGCCACAGGCCCGAGATGACCGGGAATCCTTGTTCACCGAAGGTCGGCACGTCGGGAGCCTTAAAATGCCTTCCCTGCGACGCAACGCCTAGGATGCGCAGCTTGCCCGCATTGTGCTGCTCAATCACGTCCGGCAGAGCGATTGAAGCCATATCGACTTCACCGGAAAGCAGCGCCTGCACCGTAGGCGCAAAACCCGCATAAGGCACCTTCAGAAGGCGGATGCCGAGCCCCTTCTCGAATACTGCAGCAGCTACGTGCGAGGAGCCGCCTGGCTGATCGTTACCGTTCTTCAGCTTCCCCGGATTAGCCTTTGCGTGTGCGACGAGCTCGCTGAGATTCTTAAAGCCGGTTTTGGGGTTGACGGTGATTGCCGAGGGATCGTCGCCGAAAAATACCACCGGCTCCATCTCATCCAGCGCATTAGCGTTCGGGTTGTTGTACTGCGCGAAGATGGCACCGGTAGCGATCATCACGAGCGTGTACCCATCGGGCTTGGAAGACATTACTTCTTTGATCCCCACCGTACCACCCGCCCCCGGTTTGTTCACCACGATAACCGGTACACCCATCCTTTTAGAGGCCGCATCGGCAATCATACGCATCGCGGTATCACTGCCACCACCAGGGGGCCAAGGAACGACCAACTGGATTGGCTGCGAAGGGAAAGCCTGTGCACTGACGGCCATAGGAGCCAACACAGTCCCCAGCGCTGTGCATAGGACGGCTAGATTGAGAACACAACGTCGCAAGGGTATCTTCATGGCGAGCTCCTGATATTTATTTAGGTTGAGGGGGTCTTGTGCTGCGTAAAGCGTACAAGCAAGCTCGTGCCACTATGAGCTTAGCTCGCGAATCACCGAGAGGCCGAAACGTTGATCCTCGACATTTCCGGCGAGCAGAAGCACCAGTTCGTCTAGGCCTGCCTCACGGTACTTGAGCAGTTTGTCGCAACATTGTTGTAAGTTGCCGGCAACTGCGAAAGCCTCCACTGCCTCGTCGGGAACCAGCCTCGCCGCCGCGTCATAGTCACGCTTTTCCATTGCCGCGATGATCGCAGCCTGATCAATAGGTATTCCAGAGTGTGCAATGCTATCGTCCATATAGCGGTTGCGCAGAAGAAATGCGAGTTTTTTTCGCACCTCCTCCACCGCTCGCTTACCGTCTAATGAAGCCGCAAAAGAAATATATCCGGCGACGTGCAGAGCATCGTAATCACGGCCAACCTCTAGCGCGCCCGCCGCCGTAAGTTTCAGTGACTCACGCACAAATGCAGGCGAAAGTCCGGCCGAAAGCACGACTCCATCGGCGATCTTACCGGCGAGCGCTAGCATCTGTGGCTTCATCGGGGCCAAATAGAGTGGAATCGGGGCAGGTGGAGTGAACATCATGCGCGCCCCGCGCAAACGGAAACGCGTTGCCTCCTGCCGTACTGGCTCACCGGACCACAGCGCACGCAGTGCGGAAATAAACTCGCGCGACACTGCGATAGGTCTCTCGATCTCCTCGCCAGATTCGGCCAGAAAAAGGGGATTTCCGCTGGCAACCGCGAGCGCCACCCGGCCTGGCGCTGCCTCCGCCAGGGTAGCCATCTGCATCGCAGTTGGCATTGGGTGTCGCAGGTAAGGGCTCACCGCCGTAGGCACGATACGAACATCAGCGATCGCGCTCGCGAATCCAAGGCAAGACAAAATGGGCTCGCGATAGCCGAGGTGATCAGCCATCCAGAGGCTCTTGGCGCCTGCTGCAGCGGCTTCCCTAGCAAACTCAAGCGCCTCTCCGTAAGGAGCAAAGCCGTCGAAACTAACACCGAACTTCATTTAGCCCTCCACGTATTGAACATAGAAATATCACCCACGCACCAGCCGCAACAAGCTCTCCCGGTCAAGTCCGGCAATGCCCATGGTCAGCGCAGTACGTCCCCGGGCACGGAAGTCAGTGCCGGTCAGGGTGATGCCAAGCTCCAGCAGCGCCGCAGCGGTCGGCACGGGCACACGGGCCGCCGTCGCGAGTGCCAAAAACGGCACGAGCCCATGGCCGAAATCCTCGAGGTAGTAGCGGTGCTGAAGAGAGTCGGGCGCCTTGATGCGCTGGTTTGCCTTACCGCTAGAAACCGCGACCAAGATGTCCGAAGTGTCCTTCACTGATGCCTCAACAGTGCCATACATCTGCATCTCCGCTCCCAGATGAGGCAGCTCATGTCCGAATGCGCGCGCCACCTCGAGGCGTTCGACGTCGAGCGCCTTGAGCACCCGCGATACGCCTGGTGTCATCCCCTGCACGTAGAACGTGAAGTCGCCGCGGCTCGCCTCAATCCAAGCCGCACCAAGAACCGCACCGGGAGCGTGCAGTACCATATTGAGGTTAGCGAGGCTCGAATTGAGCACGTCTGGCACCAGATGGCTTACAGGGTAGAGAGCACGCGCGGCATCCACGGCTGCCGCGCCTCCAGGCAGCGCTCCTAGTCGTAAGAACTTTGCCTTCCCAGTAACAGTCACTCTCTCCGGCTGATACTTGCGGGCAATATATGAAAGCGTATGAAACTCCGCTATCGGCGGAACAGGGCCACCACTGGCTAAGCGATAGGCCTCGCGGAACTCGAGCGCACCCCCGGTATGGCCGGGGTTCAGCACTACGGGCATGCCATGCTCGCCAGCCTGTGCTAGCGAGCGTGCAACCGCAACATGTGACGTTGTTGGGAGGCAAACGAGCGCAACTTCCGCACCATTTACCGCCTGCTTAATGTCCGCCGTAATCAGAGCTGGCTTGACGAACCCCTCGCCGAGCACACCTTCGTACTCCACCCCGCCACGCTCTATAAAGGGCGCGAGGGTCTGCACGGAACGGCCCCAAAGCGTAACCTCATGCCCAGCGAGAGTAAGCTCCGCGACCGCTGAAGCCCCCCCCGCACCCGCGCCGATAATAGCAATGCGCATCAGCAAACGAGAACCAACTCGTCGATCGGAAAATACTCGGACAACATGTCTTTTAACTGAATACCGTAGTCATGATCGGCCTTGTGGGCTGCAGGCTCGACACCGAGTGAAATTTCCGTCGAGTAGATACAACTCATGTTCGAAGACTCAGGGCCATAATTTTGAAGGTGGAATGTAGCACTCATTTACTTTTGGCGCAGGAAGGCGAACCCCTCGATACGGCCGTGACGCTGCGCACAACAAGACAGACCGCGCCGTCGAGCGTGCTCATGACGGCAAACAGGGTCGTGGTGCCATTGCCTTTGTAGTCGTGCGTCATGGTGGTGGTGCGTCCGGGCAATAAGTGTCATGTGTTTCATCGGGTCGTCCCGGGTCAGTTACCTATGAACCGCTTAACGAATACCCGTTCACTTCGTGGACTTGATCAGAGATTCCCTAGAACAATGCGCGCAAACCGCTTAGGGCGCTGAAGCTACCGACAAATCAGTCTGCCCCTGCTTGCGTCGCTTTCCAAGCCACCAGATCAAAAGCAGTATCTAGGTCAAAGGCAAGTCCGGGGTCGCGCCAGACCTGGGTACTGACACCGAGTCTCTCGAGCCCGGCGCAATGCCGGAAAAAGCTCCGTTCACCGAAAGAGAAAACAAAATTTACAGATGCCGGCAAAACGAGACCGTTGGTCCCATAGCCTGATTTGTCGGCGATGACCGCAGCGGTGCCCTCCGGGACTGCACGATACAACCGCACCAGCGCGTCGGCATCGACATTCGGCAAGTCGGCGGCGAGCACCAGCAGCGTTTTCGCTCCCAGTCTACGAGCGTAGGCACGCCCGAGGGTGAGGGCCGCGTTGAGTCCAATACCACTTTTCTCCGCTAGTGTTTGCGCGCCAAGAAAACGCGCATACGTCAACGTTTCAGCATCGGGACTGATTACAATGCATTGCGCCAGCGGGTTCCGCCCAGCCCGGTCACTCGCCCCCTCAACAGCCTCGAGCACGCGCTCCAACATGCCAACGTTGAGTGCACGTCTTGCGGGCAAAGGCAACACGCTCTGGAGCCGTGACTTACTAGCCGAGAATCCGCGTATCGGCACTAGCGTCCAGGCACACATCACCTTCCCTTCAGCAAATCAAGCAACGACAACGCAGCTTTGGCCAGCGCTAGCGCATGCTGCGGCGTACTCATTAATGTTTCTGTCGCGAGTACACGATATCCGGCAGACTCGATGCCCGCCGAAAGCGACAGATCCTTATTATCAATGACCCAACCATCTACCAATGCACCGTAGTGCGCGACGATGCCCGCGGTATCCTTGCCTGCGCCCAGTTCATTCATAATTTTTCTAGCTGGCCCCTTCACAGCGCGACCGGCGATGATCGGAGATACAGCCACAACCGGGACATCGCGCCCGGCCACAAGACGATGCAGCGCTGGTATCGCAAGTATCGGCGCCACGCTGAGCCACGGATTAGATGGGCAGATTACGATACCATCCACACCACCCGAATCAATCAGTTCAGACAGCATAGGCGACGGTTGCGCCGCAAGCGCACCGTCGTAATGCAACCCACGAATTGCCGGCTCGCAGCGGCGGCGCACGAAGTAATCCTGAAAATCTAACTCACCTTCGTCAGTAGTGACGCGCGTGCGCAGGCGCTGGTCGGTGGCGGGTATAACAGCATGAAAAACATTAAAACGTCGACAAAAATCAGCTGTAATCTTAGAGAGTGACTCACCCGCCCGAACTCGCCGCGTTCGCTCTACATGCACGGCAAGGTCGCGATCACCAAGGCGGAACCAGGTTTCTCCGCCAACGCGGGCGAGTGCATCCATGAAATTCCACGTCTCCCCGGCAAGACCCCAACCTTGCTCGGTGTTGTGCAATCTCGCGAGCGTGTACATCACCGTATCAATGTCCGGCGACACATGCAGCCCCAGATGCTCAAAATCGTCGCCAACATTAACCGCAATAGACAAGCGTTCTGGCGGCAATGCCAAGGCCAGTCCCTGCGCAAGCCTCGCACCGCCGACACCACCTGCGAGAGCAAGGATCATCAGCGAAACAAGTCTGTGTTTTTGCTCCGGAGCAACTCCTTAGCACTGCCGTTTCGGCGTGCGTAAGGTACGCCACGGGCATGGATGACCGGAGAACCCTCGTCAGCCTGGCCCATCAGCAGCGAGGCTGCCGACGCAAGCTCGTCCGCGAAGCCTATCTGCGTTGCCTGCAGTACGCGCCCGAAACGGTCGAAGTGACCGCGCATATCGATGAGGCCAGGGAGTCCGGCCACGCCGAGCGCCACGCCCGCCACACCATGACGCCAAGCGCGTCCGAAGCTATCATTGATTACAATACCTATATCGGCCGTATCGCCAAAAGTAGCGCGCAGACGAACGCACGATGCGTCTGGATCGAGAGGCAGCAGCAGCACAGTCTCACCACCATTTTCAACGTTGGACATGTCTATGCCCGCATTAGCCATTACGTGACCAAGGCGGTGTTCGACGACAATCACATCCTCACACGCGCGCAAAACTTCCTTGGACTCACCCAAAATGAGCTCGATTAAGCGCGGGTCCTTACGCGTAACTATGGCGAGTTCGTGCGCGCGCGCAGACGGCATAACATCAACTAGGCTTACGGCACATCCTTCGCTCTTTGACACTATTTTTTGCGCCAGCACCAACACATCGCCGTCGGCAAGCGCTATGGAGTTATACATTAGAGCCTCGGCAATGATCGCTGCAAGATCATCGCCCGCCCTGACCTCCGGAATCCCTTCCAGTGCAGTTAGCAGCAAGGAGCGCATACCTCCCCCTAAGAGCGGGGCACGGCTCGCGTCGGCGAGTGTCCCGCATCTGGCCTAGGGGCTCCAGTTATCCGTATGCCTGCTCCCGGAATCTTATAGCGCTTATTTATGGCGATCAGCACCGAAGTCAGCGCCTCGGAGGCTGCCGAGTTGGCGAGCACGCCAGCGTGCCATGCGACCATACCTGCATCACGAGCAAGACCCACAACCTGCTCACGCGCATCGGCGTCGTCGCCGCAAACGAGTACGTCGCAATCAATCTGGTAACCGGGATCCTTGAGGTGCACTGCGGAGACGTTCTGGAATGCCGAGACCACACGCACGCCTTCACCAAGCTTTCGCTGCAGCGCCTCAACGGCTGAGCCAGTGGTAGGTAGCTGCACCTTGTCGACCTTGGGTGGAATAAGCGGCACTGTTACATCGACAAGCACCTTACCGGCAAGCGCGTCTTTAACACCAAGCGCGGTGGCATGCTGCGCAGAAAATGGAACGGCTAGCACTATTAGCGACGCAGCGCCCGCGGCGGTGGCATTATCCATCCCCTCAATCGTTGCTCGCCCAGCCAGCAGCATGTTGAGTTCGGCCGCGGCGGCATGCGCCTTGACCAAGTCACGAGAACCGACGATTACGCGATGGCCAGCAAGCGCCCAGCGAAACGCAAGGCCAGAGCCTTCGTTGCCTGTGCCGCCGAGGACAGCGATGGTAGTAGTCATGTGTTTTTTTCTCCAGTTAGCGCTGCAGGCCGCCTATGGCGCTGCAACGGGGTAAGGACAATATCCAAAAGCGGCGCTGCGGCGAACGAGCACTCGCGACGCTCTTCCTCAACAGTCCCGTAAAGGGTGGTACGTTGCGATGGCACGCGGCCCGCACTCGCAATCAGCGCCTCCATGGCGGCGGGCCCGAGCTCCTGCCCGTTCTGGTTCCCTGCAGCATTAGAGATACTCTCGTTCATCAGGGTTCCCCCGAGGTCGTTGGCACCCGCCTGAAGAACCGTGCGCGCGCCATCGGGGCCGAGCTTAACCCACGAAGCCTGAATATTGGGAATGAGCGGGTGGAGCACGAGCCGAGAGACGGCATGCATTAGTAGCGCCTCGCGCCAAGTCGGCCCCTTGCGCGCACCTCCCTTGAGGTACATCGGTGCCTCCATGTGAATGAAGGCAAGTGGAACAAACTCAGTGAACCCGCCGCTCCGTACTTGCAACGCACGAACACGCAAGAGGTGCCGCGCCTGGTGCTGCGGCCCTTCGACATGGCCAAACAAGATGGTAGCGGTAGAACGTAGACCGGCGCGATGTGCCGCCTCCATCACGTGCAGCCACTCATCGGTGTTGATCTTGTCGGGGCAGATACGCCGGCGGACCTCGTCATCGAGGATCTCCGCCGCGGTGCCCGGCAGCGTGCCTAGCCCCGCATCGCGCAGGCGGTCGAGAAAAACCTCGACCGAAAGACCTAGCGTGGAGGCCCCATGCGAAACCTCAAGTGGCGAGAAAGCGTGCACATGCATCTGAGGAACCGCCTGCTTGACGGTGCGCAGGATCGACAGGTAGGTCTGGCCAGTATAGCCGGGGTGAATACCGCCTTGCATGCACACCTCAGTAGCGCCGCGCGCCCAAGCCTCTTTGACACGCCGCGCGATCTCGTCGTGGGCCAGGTCGTAGGGCGAACCACGCAGCTGCTGAATGGCATTACTGTGGCGCCCCTTGGAAAATGCACAGAAGCTGCAACCGTGGTGGCACACGTTGGTGTAGTTGATGTTTCGGTTGACGACGTAGCGCACCGTATTACCACTCACCTTTCGACGAACAGCGTCGGCGGCATCGCAGACTGCCGCAACCTCGTCAGCGCGTGCACAAAGAAGGCGCACCACGTCATGTTCATTGAGTGTGTCTCCACGCTCGGCCAACCCAAGGATGCGATCGAGTTCGTCCGAGCGCTGGCGCTTCGGCGAGGCCGAAACCGGGAGCATTGCGAGGCTGCCCGCACTCCAGCGGTCATCGCGCGAATAACCTTCGGCATCAGAGTGCTGCAATAGGCGAGGAATCACCCGTAAATCGTGCCAGCGAATAGCCTCGCGACAGTACGCCGGATAGCTCGCTAGGCGCTCAACCAGTATCTTCCCGACGTCAGCGGTGCGCTCGCGCAGCACCTCAATATGAGGCCAGGCCGCTTCCGGATTAACATGATCAGGAGTCACCGGCGAAATACCACCCCAATCATTAATGCCGGCACCGATCAGTCCCTGGTAGTCGGAGGGGCTAAGGTTGGGCGGTGCCTGGATGTTCATCGCGGCGCCAAATACCAAACGGGTCATCGCGATCGTCCTGGCGAGGTCCTGCTGTTTTGGTTCATTGGCCCCCGCCATGGCGGTGCCCGGCTTCGCGCGGAAATTCTGGATGATAATTTCTTGAATGTGACCGAACTCGCGCTGTAAGTCACGCAACGCAAAAAGGGAATCGAGCCGTTCCTCACGCGTTTCACCGATGCCAATTAGTAGGCCGCTGGTAAATGGGATAGCCAGCTCACCAGCAGCGCGAAGCATAGCGAGGCGTAACGCCGGGTGTTTGTCGGGCGAGCCGTAATGAGGACCTCCTTGTTCGCAAAGCCGCGCCGATGAGGTCTCAAGCATAAGGCCTTGCGACGCCGAAACGCGGCGCAGCCGCGCCAGCTCCTCGCGCGTCAACACCCCCGCGTTAACGTGAGGCAGAAGACCCGTCTCAGCGAGCACACGTTCGCACATAGCTATGACGTAATCGATGGTAGTCGCGTACCCCATGGCAGCGAGCGCAGCACGCGCCTCAGGCCAGCGTAGCTCCGGCTTATCTCCCAGCGTGAAAAGGGCCTCTCGGCAGCCGGCGCGCTCACCGGCGCGCGCGATGGCAAGCACTTCATCTGGCGACAGATAGGGTGCGGGCAGCCGCGTTGGCGTGGTCGCAAAGGTGCAGTAATGGCAGACGTCGCGACATAAGCGTGTCAATGGGATGAACACCTTGCGCGAATAGGATATACGCACCCCATGGCCTTCGTCGCGTAGCCTAACAGCCTCTTCGAGGAGACGCGCGAGCGGCGCCTCGGCATTGAGTGTTCGCAACTGCGCATCGGTCCACTCACTCATGGTGCCGCCTAGCGCAGCTACCACCAGACCACCTTACTTCCGATCCAGTTGATGATGCCGTAAATCGACAGACTCACAATCACCGCGGCAGCCACCGAAACCCAGGCCTCAACAAAATTCATCATCTGCGTCGACTTGTAAATGCTCCACCCGAGGCCGGCATTAGCACCCAGCATTTCAAGCACCACAGCAAGGATCATCGCGTGAACGACGGCGACGCGCAGCCCCGAGAAGATAGACGGCATCGCCGCTGGCAGGCGCAATCTGAACAGAATAGTGCGGTCATTCGCGCCAAAAGTACGCAAGAGCGCGATGGCGCACGGGTCGCAGCTCCTAAGCCCCGCCAACGCATTAATCGCAACCGAATAACTGACTGCCAAGATGATCAGCACGATCTTAGAACCAGGGCCAATACCAATCCAGATGATGGCCAGCGGGCCGTAGGCGACCATCGGCACCGAGTTGATGGTGACGTAGGCGGGCAACAGGAAGCGTTCGATCTTCCCGAAGGTCACGAACATCAACGCGAGGCCGAGGCCGAGCAACGAGCCTACCACGTAGCCGATGAGTGATTCATAGACCGTCGCCAGCGTGTCGTGCAACAAGCGACGTTGGTCCTCCATGGCGTTGGCGACGATGGCGCGGGGCGTGGGCAGCACGAAGTCCGGCAGATTGAACCACCATACCGCGAACTCCCAGAAGGCGAGGATAAAAACGGCCGCCAGCAGTGGCGGCCACGCCAATGACCAGACATTGCTAACACGGGACGCGGGCATCGTATTACCCATGACGGCGTTAGTCATTCAGACCCCCGGCTGCCACCAGACGATCCTGCGCTGCAGGACCGCGACGAGCGCAAAGAGCGCGGCGCCGATGAGTCCGGTGAGCAGGATACCTGCCCACAGCTGGTCGACCTGGTTGTCAAACATGGCGGTAAGCAGCACCACCCCGAGACCCTTGTTCGCGCCGAACCATTCTCCGACGACGGCGCCAACCAGCGCAAGCCCAACGCCGAGCCGGATAGCGGTGAAGATTGGAGGCAGCGCCGCTGGCAACTGCAGTTTCATGAGTATGGTTAGGGAACTCGCACCGAAGGTACGCAGTAGACCGATCTCCTCCGCGCTGACACGCTGGATGCCCGAGAGCGTGTTGACGGCTACAGGGAAGAAGCTGAGGTAAAACGCGATCACAGCCTTGGAGGCGACGCCGTTGCCGAACCACAGAATGATGATGGTGCCGAACGCAATTATCGGCACCGCCTGCGAAGCAACGAAGTACGGCAGCATCATACGTTCGAGCAGCCGAAAGCGCGAGAACGCGACGCCGCTTGTCACTCCGAAGATAATTCCTGCAATGAGCCCCAGTACTGCCTCGAACAGCGTAGTACCGACGGCGCCCGCGAGGGCGTCTCGACCCGTCCATATCTTGGCCAGCACCACCGAGGGCGCAGGCAGCTTGTCTGACGAAACATCCAGCAACCGCACGCCGACCTCCCAAAGCACCAGCATACCGGCGAGCGCCGCCAGTTCGGCGGTGCCGCCCGACGTAACGCCGGCACCTGGTTCGGTCGCGACGGAGATGCCGGACATCAGCCCTGTGCCTCTGCACCGGGCGTCTGCTGACTCATGGCCGCAAACGCCTTGCGGCTTTCATCCTCGACGGCGGCGAGCAGGGTGCGCTTGAGGTCGACGAAGGGCGCGCTCGTGATGATATCGGGCTGGCGCGGGCGCGGCAACGGCACGGGCAGCTCCATCTTAATGTGGCCGGGGCGCGCTGACATTACCAGCACGCGGTCGCCGAGGAATATCGCCTCGTCGATGTCGTGGGTGATGAAGAGCACCGTACGATTGGCGCCCCCCCATACTTCGAGCAGCCAGCGTTGCATCATAGCGCGGGTGAGCGCATCGAGCGCACCGAAGGGCTCGTCGAGCAGCATGATGTCGCGGTCGAACATGAAGGTGCGCATCAGCGCGACGCGCTGGCGCATGCCGCCCGAGAGCTGCCCCGGGTGGTGATTCTCAAAACCAAGCAGTCCGAAACGCGCCAGCGACGCGCGAGCGCGTTCGCGCGCCTCTACACGAGGCACGCCGTCAATTTCGGCAGCGAGAATGGCGTTATCGAGCACCGTGCGCCAAGGCATCAGCATGTCACGCTGAGGCATGAACGCCACCCGGCCCAGCAGGTGGTCGGGGGGTTGCAGCCTGCCGTCAATGAAGAGCTCACCACCCGGGTCGGGTGCGGCGAGGCCCACGAGAATATTGAACAGCGTGCTCTTGCCGCAACCGCTTGGACCAACCAGCGTGACGAACTCACCCTCGTTGAGACTAAGGTTGACATTCGCAAGAGCGGGAACGTTAAGCCCACCGGCGAGAAAATGCTTGGAGATGTTCTGCAGACGAATCTTGGGTATCAAGATATGACTCTAATTAATTCGAAAGTACTTAAGTTCACTACGAGTACGCTACCGCGCGGTGCGGAAAGCGTTCATTAGCGTTGAAGCGTGACAACCTTGTCCTTTGCCGGCACTTGATCCCAGAATGTGGTGTTGGCGGCACTTTTCAGGTCAACAGCCGTCTTCATCACGCCATTTTCGAGCAAGAACTTCTGTGCGAACTCAAGATTCTTCATATCAAAGTAACCGATGCCCTTAGTGGCGGCTTCACCGTACACCATCAGCGACGGCAGAACCGACAGAGTTTCCTTTTGCTCAACGGCATTGGCGGTCGGCACTTCCTTAAGCAGGATGGCTATCGCCTCATCCTGGTTGGCGAGCGCGTCCGCCCAACCCCTCAGAGAAGCACGCATAAAGCCCTGCACCAGTTTGGGGGTTTCCCTGATAGTCCTCTCATGAACGATCAACGACTCGTTAGCGAGATTGACGCCCATTTCAGCTGGATTAAACACCGCCGTCGGCACTACGTTGCGGCGCTTAAGGATCAGAGCTTCATTGTAGACCGTGACGGTGGCCATATCGACCTTACCCTCAATGAACGGAACCATACTATTAGCCTGCGCCTCGAGCTTGACGTCACGCGACTCTAAGCCGTTCGCCTTAATCATAGCCTGCACCATGAACTGAGGCCCAGTGAACCACGTGGAAACCGTCTTACCCTTGATGTCGGAGAATTTCTTAATACCCGACTTTTCTAACGCGACCAGACGGTAAGGCGTTTCCTGGAAAAGCATCCCTATGCCGACGATGGGCAGCCCCTTTTCGCGTGCCTGCAGCAACGACGTCATACCGCCGCCGTGGCCGAAGGTATTGTTACCAGAGGCAACCATGTTTTCGGCGATGATGTTAGGACCGCCCGGGTTGATGGTGAGATCAATGCCCTCGGCGGCGTAGTAGCCCTTTGCCTTTGCTACGTAGTAACCCATGAACTGCGCCTGCGGCAGCCACTTGAGCCGCAACGAGGCGGGGGTCAGGTCCGCAGCAGACACGCTGGTGGGGGATACAAACGGCAGCACCGCAAAGGCGGCGAGTGTGAGTACGGTCGTATGGAAGTAGCGTCGCGCGTCTTTGAGCATAATGGATACCCCTCTTTTAGTGACTGTAGATTTGCACTTCATGATAGTAGCTTGGACTGCTCACCACGTTGCAGTAATCCGCGGTATGCACCGCTACCTGAAAATTTCCCCCAGGGACTTGATCGTTCGCAGAACCTTTGCGTGTTCTAAGCTCGGCCACTGCACACGCATAATGAAGTGATTTACGCCTAGCAGCTCGTTGTAACGCTGAATCTCATCCTTCACGAAGGCCTTGTCACCGATGATGAAGCGGTCTTTGACAAATTCCTCAAAGGGCTGCTGAAAGGACTCAGCCCCCTTCGATTGGGCATCCAGCCCCCACGACGAGTACGCGGCGTACTTATACTGCAGCGCCGCCTTACACTCCTCCAACGCCTTCGCGTTGGTAGAGCCGATGTAACACTCACGCGTTATAGGCACATCTTGAGGAAATGGCTTTCCGACCTCCTTGAGCGTATCACGGTAGATCTGCATCTGCGGCACCAGGTCCTTAAGGTGCGCGAAATTGGTGATAAGCCAGGCATCGCCGATTTCGGCAGCGCGCTTGACCGCTGGCGGAACGGTTGCCGCTAGCCAGATCGGGGGACCTCCCTTACGTAGAGGCTTGAGACCAACCCCCATGTCTTCAATTGTGAAGATTTTGCCCTTATAGGTGACCCGGTCCTCGGTCCACAATCGGCGCATAATCTCGACGCCCTCGGTGATCCGCTGGACGCGCTCCTTAAGCGGCACGTTGAAAGCATTAAACTCCGCATCACGGTAACCGATGCCGATGCCCAGCACATATTTACCGCCCGACAGCAGGTCAAGCGTGACAGCGTCCTCTGCGACGTGAATCGGATTAAGCAAAGGCATGATCAGGATATTCGGGCCGATGGTCATACCTTCGGCCTCGCGAAGCAACCAAGCCATCATCGGCACGGGCGCTAACATCTGCATAGGTTGCGTCGCATAGTGGTGCGGCACCCACAAAGAGGAAAAACCGCTTTGGCGCGCGACCCTCACCTGCTCTAGCATTTCGGGGCGTGCGGCGCAAACATCCGACTGTGGAGTGAATTGCGTCGCTATGTAGAGGCCAACCTTCATCATGTCGCGATCCTTTCTGTTTCAATGTTTTTACTTCCCGGCACACCCAGTATGGTTGCCAGCGCGTGCACGCTTGCATCTTCCGCTAGGCCGGCAACGCATTGGCGCAGAGCATCCGCGCGTTCGCCGAAACCGCACTCTTCGAGCAGGGCCGCCGACTTTCGCTCGACCTCTGCCTGAAACCGGCCCTGGTGGCTTCGGTACTGCGGTGCCTCGGGGTCGCCGCTCGGGCATTCGCTGAAAAAGCACCGCTCGCCACTATCGCGCATCTTCAGCTTCAGTTCGGTACAGTAGTCGGTCGGATAGCGCAAGGAATACTCATCGTCCTCGACTACGTTGATACGGCGCGATACAGTTAGGACCTGCTCATCGCGTATCGCACTTTCGGTAAAGTCCGAGAGGCTAACCTTGCCGCGGACTAGAGCAACGGCTACGCTGTAGGGCACGTTAAACTGCGCATCTACGGGGTTTTTCGGCTCGCAGTGATAGGACAGTACATCGGTGCGATAGATACGGATGGTGATCTCGGCGATATCAGCCGCAGCGATGCCGCCTTCGTACGCCTCGATGGCGAGATCGATCGCCCCATGCTCGAAGCGGCAGCACGGATACGGCTTAATGGCGGTACCGAATGCTCGGTAGTCCAAACCGAGTTGACGCGTCATGCAAAGCCTGTCGATCTTCTCTCCGTAAGAGAAGGCATTAAAAAAACCGTTTTCGCCCTCGAATATAGTTGCTGGTCCGGTAAAGCCCTCACGCGCGAGGCGAGCCGACAGTACCCCGGCATGCGCTGCGCGCCCCGGATGCAAACGCTTTATCCAAGAACCATCGGCGCGCCACTCTGTGAGACCAGACGCTTGGGTGCCAGCGATGCCAAGCGCGCGCACGATGGCATCGCGATCTAACCCCATGGCCACGCCTGCCGCCGCCGCTGCACCGAACACACCGCACAGCGCCGTTGGGTGGACACCATGGTAAAACTGACTGCCCCGGAATACTTCGCCAAGACGGCAGACTACTTCGTACCCCATCAGCAGCGCGCGTAGGAACACGAGACCACTCGCATTAGAGGCCTCCGCCGCAGCGAGCGCCGCGGGCACCACAACCGCACCTGGGTGCAGCACCGCGATGCGATGATCATCGTCCAGTTCCAGAGCATGCGCAAACGCACCGTTAACAAGCGCGGCATCCCAAGCGGATGTCACACGACCTACACCCATCACCGTCGCCTCCTGCTTGCCGGCGGCCGAAAGTACCGTGCGCGTCATGGCAGCACTCGACGGCGCAACAGACCCGGCGAGCGTTACGGAAAGGGTATCGAGCGCGTAAGTTCGCATCTTCAGCGCGCGCGCCACTTCCGCAACATCAACTGACTGCGTAGCAAGGTCGGCGAGGGATTCAGAGATCGTTGTCACTTCAGAGCTCCATCTCCATCTGTGGGATCAGTTGTGCACGCCCCGCAGCGCCAGTGACGTTGCCATCACCCCAGATGACGTCGCCGCGGGAGATTGTCACTAGTGGCCAACCTGCAAGCGGAACATCCGCGGCTGGATTCGGACACACCTTGGGCGAAATCACCTTCATGTCCACGATCTGGCGCAACACTGGATCAACCAGAATGATGTCGGCATCGACGCCCGGGGAGAGTGAACCCTTTCGATGCGACAACCCGAACAACCGTGCGGGCGACTCGGACATCGCACGCACCAGCACTGGCAGTGGAATCGCGTTGTCGAGCGCCCAGGTGAACATTGAAGGCCACAGTGTCGGCGCACCCGACATGCCGAACGGCACGGCGAAGATATTACTGCTGCTGCCTTTGGCCTCCGCGCTGAAACTAGCGTGGTCGCTGCCGATGGTATTAATCGTACCAACCCGAAGCGCAGTAGCGAGAGAGCGGCGATCCATTTCGGTACGCAGCGGCGGCGCCACCTTGGCCACGGCGCCCAAGGCGCGCAGCGTCCCATCATCCATGGTCAGGTACTGTGGGCAGGTCTCAGTCCAGATCGGGACGCCACGGCGCCGCGCCCGCTCAACGGCCGCGAGGCCGGCGTTGGATGAAAGATGCACGATGTAAGCTGGGCAGCCGGTCGCCTGAGCAGCGAGTGCCACCACCTCGATCGCAGCCGCCTCAGCCTCGGGCGGGCGCGTCGGCTCGTAACATTCGACACCAGTGCACCCGGATGCAGCCGCTGCGAGTTCAAGGTAGTCGACCAACTCGCCATGCTCTGCATGGATTAGCGCGATGCCGCCGACCCGGTGGATTGCATCCATAGCGGCGAACAGGAACTCGTCACGCACCATCATGCCTCGGCGCTTGTAGGCCATGAACATTTTGAACGAACGGAAGCCCTGCGCCGCAAGCGCGGGAATCTGCTTAATACTGTCCTCGCGGTCATACAACACCACGTGAAACGAGAAATCGGTGATCGCCTCTGTTAGTCCGGCGTGGCGGTGCTCGTCTACCACGGTAGCAAGTTGGCTCTCTGGCGCACCGCGAATCATGCCGATGAAAGTAGTGACGCCGCCGCGCGCGGCGAGGCGCGAATATTCTCCGATACCTTCGCCATAAAAGTGTACATGCGGGTCGACTACGCCTGGTAGCACCAGCAAGCCCCTTGCGTCGATAGTCGCGCGAGAGGGCGGCAGCTCCTGGCCAGTGGCGTACCGCGCCACGATGCGTGAGTCGGCCACGCCGATGCTGCCGGACATGACTCCCTGCCCATCGACGATGCTGCCGTTGGTGATCAGCAGGTCAAGCATGCCGCGGCATTCGGAGTTTTAAATACTTGGATCCCATGGCGGATCATGCGCGCTCGGCGTACTCGAAGGCAACGTCAGCCAGCACGCGCGTACCAGCCTCCGCATCGGCGGCGGTAATACTCTCCTCCTCGCTATGGCTGATGCCTTCCTTGCACGGTATAAAGATCATCCCGGTTGGAGTGTAGTAGTGAAGATAGCGCGAATCGTGCCCCGCCGGGGAGGGCAAGTCCATGTACGAATAACTCAGTTGCGCTGCGGCGGAGCGCACGCGATCCCGCATCTGTTCCGGGAATTGCAGCGGGGGGTCGTACAACAATTCGGTAACAGTAACGTCGCACTTGCCACGGGCGGCCTCGCAAACTGGCTTCACATTATCGCCGAGCGAGCACACCACCCCGTCATCGTCATGCCTGAGGTCTATGGAGAAAAACACGCGGGCTGGTACCACGGACGGCGCGTTTGGTTCCACGACGAACATGCCGACCGTGAACTGCACCGTATCGGCGCTGTCCCACATTGCCTTCTGCAGGGCGTCGACGATAGCCACCGCACTGACCAGCGCATCACGTCGGTCGCGCCGCTTCGATGTGCCTGCATGCGCCGGCTGGCCCTTGACCTCAACGCGGAAGGTCCGTTTTCCGCCGATGCCGGTGACGATGCCGATAGTCTTACCATCGGCCTCGAGCCTCGGCCCCTGTTCGATATGCGCTTCAAAGTAGCCGGCCACCGGGAAACCGAGCGGCCGGCGCGGCAACGCCGCCTCTGCGGCGAGTACGGCATCCAGCGCATCGCCCACGCTGACGCCAGCCTTATCTCTTACAGATATGATTTCTTCGAGATTGCGCTTACCCGTGAATGCGGCCGAACCCATCATGCCTGGCGCAAAACGCGACCCCTCCTCGTTCATCCAGGCCACGACCTCGATAGAGCGGCGTGGACGCGCGCCGGCGACAACAATTGCGCGAAGGATCGCAAGCCCAGCCACGACACCGTAGGCGCCATCGAACTTACCGCCAGTCGGCTGCGTATCTATGTGCGAACCGAGCAGCACCGATGGTAGCGCGGGTTCGCGCCCTGCAAGCTTCAAGAACAGGTTGCCCGCCAGATCCACCGAAGCCTCGACGCCGCATTCACGGCCCCAGCCCACTAGCGCGGCGCGCGCGCCGATCTCCTCGGGAGAAAGCGCTGGCCGGTTAACGCCTCCGCGGGGGTTACCTCCGAACGTTGCAAGTTCCATGAGGTCACTCCAAAGGCGCTTGCCGTCGACGTAATCCGAAATCCGCGTGCTCTTCATTGCAGTCACTCGAGAGGGTGGCATTGCAGTGTTACTTCGCTGGATGGATCTCCGACAAGGCCCGTACCAAGCGGTCCATGTGCTTTTTGAGGCTAACATCGATCCGCATGTAGCGCTTGCCAAGCCCGATAAACGATACTGAGCCGTCCTTCACTATCACACCACGCTTCAAAAGTTCGTTGAAAAGGGTCGTCGAATCCATGCCTGACTCGTTGATACGCAGCATGAAAAAATTGGAGCTGGGTTCTCCTACGACTGAATACCGCCCGTTGAGCTTGGCGATCTCGGCCAGGACATAGGCGCGCATCTCGGTGATTGTATCAACCGTCTTCTTAACGTACTCGTCGTCATCAAGCGCGGCGACAGCGCCGGCAGTCTGCAATGCCCCCATATTCCAAGTGGGCTTGAGATGAATCAGCGGCTTAATTATTTCCAGCGTCGAAATGCCAAAGCCGACGCGAAGGCCAGCAAGGCCGTAGACCTTAGAAAAGGTGCGTAGCACGATCAAATTGTTGAATTCCTTGACCAGGTCCATGCCACCATTCGTATTTGAATAGTGAATGTAAGCCTCGTCCAGCACCACCAGCTGGCTCTTCGCTGCGCGACACACTTTACGAATTTGTTCGTTCGTAATCAGCCGACCGGTAGGACTATGAGGGTTGGTAAGAAACACTATGCGAACATCGTCCTTTATCGCAGCGATATAGTCGTCCCACTTGAAGTCGAGGTCGTCGCCCATGCCAATAAATACCGGCACTCGGCCCTCGTTGTCCGCAACCATATGATAGATTGGGAAAGCCGGCACAAACATCAGTACCTTGTCGCCCTTGCTCGAGTAAGCACGGATGATCCAAGGTATGATTTCTGTTTCGCCAGCGCCGCAGATTACCTGGTCGGGTTCGAAGCCGTACTTGGTGGCAATCTTCTCCCGCAGCACGGTGGCAGTCCAGTCGGGGTAGTTCTCGATCTTGCGTGCCGACATGACGACCTCGGTTGCCTTTGGAGACGGGCCAAATGGGTTCTCCGCCGATCCGAGCTTTGCTACATCATTAACCGGAATGCCGTATTTCTTCGAAACGTAATCGGTAGTCAGGCCGGGGACATAAGGTTCGGCGCTACCGAGTGCAGGATTGTCCTTATACACAAAGCCTCCTCGTAGATACAATACGCCCATCTGAAACTAGAATCAGGCAATCAAAGACCACCTTATAATTGCATTAATACAATTTCAACTGTATCAGTACAGAATTAGAATACCACGATTACTAGTGCATACAAAGCAGTAGTGTCCCAACGTTTTTCAGAGGAGGATGCCCTGAATGGGCTTACTTGGCGGCTCTGAATTGGTCGAGGGGTTTGGAAGCAATTGATTTATTGGTGTTGTTTCGAACATGGTCAGACTCAGGATTTGTAGGATTTCA
>JANXRV010000104.1:0-2017 GCA_025356665.1 Pseudomonadota bacterium | reverse complement strand
AGCTTGCCAGAATGCGATGCTTGTCGAGCCCATCGACCTGTCCATCCTGACTGCGCCAATAAAGCAGGTCGAAAAAAGCCCGCATGGCGTCAGGCGAAAACGGATCGCCGGCGTGGCCGCGCAAAATCTCGGCGCCAGTTTCGGCATTCTTCCGGAGCGATTGAACCACATCATACGTGGCGGCCTTGAAGACCAGCACATCGCTCTCCACGGCTGCGCGGCGGCCTTCGCGGTTGCAGCGCCCAGCTGCCTGGGCGATCTGGTCGAGCCCGGCCGATGCACGCAACACCAACGGAAAATCGAGATCGACCCCTGCTTCAACCAGACTCGTGGCAACAACCCGGCACGGCCGGTTCGCCCGCAAATCGGCCCGAATTTCCCCCAGGACGCGCGCGCGATGCGCCGCATGCATGCAGGTCGACAAATGCCGCGCACCGGGCAAATCTGCAATCGTGGTGAACAGGTCCCGTGCATGGGCGCGTTGATTGACGATGCAAAGCGCCTGTTCGCGCCGGCCGAGATGGTCGGCGAGTGCTGCATCATCCTGCATCCCGATATCGCGCACCGTCACCCGCCGCAATCGGTCAAACAGGCCAGGCACATCCGGCGCAAGTTCCGTCACATGCTCAAATCCGCCTTTGAACCCCGCATCCGAGCCCTTCAGCGGCGCATTCAGTGCCGGCTGGGTGGCCGTACACAGTACGACCGAGGTGCGGTAATTGCGCTGCAATTCCTTCAGCGCTGCGACGCAGGGGCGCAGCAAATGCAGCGGCATGGTCTGCGCCTCGTCCAGCACCACGACGCTTCGTGCAATCGCATGCAGTTTCCGGCAGCGGCTCGGGCGATCGGAAAACAGGCTTTCGAAAAACTGCACTGCAGTGGTAACGATGATCGGCCGATCCCAGTTCGCCATCGACAATTTCAGCCGGTCCGGCCCAATCTGGGCGTCCATTGATGTCGTTTCTTCGGACATATCGAAGCTGCTGTGATGCTCCAGCACCTGATCGGCGAGCGGCCCCAGCGCGGTACGATAAACCGCAGCGGTCTGTTCTATGATCGAGGTGAACGGGATCACCACGATCACCCGATCCAGGTCGCACACCTTGGCATGGGCGAGCGCGAACGCTAGCGAGGTAAGGGTTTTTCCGCCACCGGTTGGCACAGTCAGCGTGAAAATACCGCGCGGCTGCTCGGCCTGCGCACTGACATGCGTAAAAATATCGCGCCGCAGCTGGTTGAGGTCTGAGGGTTCGTAAGTCTGCCGCCCGATCCAGCCCTGCAATTCGTCCAACAAGGCCTCCATCGTTGCACCAGGCATCGCTGGCTCGCCTTCGATGCCGTCATCGAAGGCCGCGGCCGCACTTCGGTCGGCATCGACCAGGCAGGAAAGCAGCATCCGGATCAGCAGGGCGAACTGAAAGCCCATTTCGTTCTGGCAAGGGGTGAAGTTCTTTGGCGCTTCCAACCGGTCCGGCAAGACCAGACCATCCCCCTGCGCGGCAAGCTCGACTCCGGGCAGATAGGCGAGCGCCTTGTCCAGGCGACCATTTTCGTTGAACAGCCCATCCTGCAAGCCTGCATGGTGGGCTGCAATCACATGGGCCAGAATTCGCCCCAAGGGGCGCGGAAATCGACGTACAAAGGTTGCACCGGCACTTGAATGATCAACGCGCCCAGGTTTGCCACGTAGATAAGCCTGGAATTCGGGACGATACTTGCCGAGATCATGAAGACGACCTGCAACCGCTGCCAACATACCGGCATCAAAACGGTCACCCCGAGCTTGCGCGCCTGTCTCAACTGACTCTAGGTGAATCGCCAAGTTTTCCCAAAACACCTCCGGTTTGTTTTTTTGTGTATGAGCGTAGTATTTCGACATGCTGAGGATGAATCTCGATGATTATTATTTGGGGCGGGCATAGATAATGAACAAGTTTTCCACGTTTTGTTAGTTACTAGAGTGTGGATAAGTGGCTTGCCGAAGCGACCGTCCAGAGTCAGTCATAGGCAAGCCACT
>JANXRV010000096.1:0-12088 GCA_025356665.1 Pseudomonadota bacterium | reverse complement strand
GTTGCCACGAAATACCTCACCAACTACCTCGGATGGTTTAGAGTTCTCGATCGGTCGCCCCGCTTCAGCCCCGATCCCGCACGGTTGCTCACTCTCGCGGTCAGAGCATGAGTTCAACAACATCATTCGCTAAATGAGCCTAAAAAAATATGCCAAAGGAACTTGCAGGCGGGCAATTTTCGTCTGGAATCCCCTGATTTTTCCTTTCGGAGGCGATGGTGCACTTTCGATCGCGGATTTGCGTTTAATGGCAAATTCTCTGGGTATCTTGGGATATCCGGATCCTTCGGTTCGGCTTGCCTGTTGCGGGGGGGGGGGGTGAGCAACACGCGAATTTTTTTATTGGATTCTCAGGCCATCACCTTATCCATGCGTCTGGTCTCCTGGGACGCCGAGGTCTTTGGGTTTCCCGTCGCGCAAATCGAGTCGCTGCGCGTCAGTGAGGATCGTTTGGCTCACGCGGAATTTCGAAGGGCGCGGGAATGGTTCACAACAGAAGGGGTCCGTTTTGTCAGCTGCCGGCTCCATCATGAGCGTCTGGCTGAGTCTATTTTTTTGGAGGAGGAGCAATTTCGATTTATCGAAATGGTATTGCATCCGCATATCACGGGTTTGGACCGGCTGGAGCTTGCGGAGAACGGTATGTTGATCGCGCCCGCAACGGAAGCCGATTTGCCAGCGCTGATTGACATTGCCGAGTCGGCGTTTTCGCATGAGCGGTTTCATATCGATCCGAGGATGGACTCGATGCGCGCCAATATGAGATATGGCAATTGGGTCAAGGGATGTATGAGTCATCCAACTCAGTCGTTGCTAAAAGTCACGGACGCTGGAGCGCTTGCGGCGCTATTCGTCGTAGAGTTTCGAGATCCGGTCACAGTGTATTGGCACCTTACTGCTGTATCGCCGCATTTTCAGGGTAAAGGGATTGGGCGGAGGGCGTGGAGGGCGATGATGCGCCATCACCAACTGCAAGGCGTCCGAGCGATCGAAACAACTATTTCGGCAAGAAATACCAGAATTCTGAATCTCTACGCGAGTTTGGGATATCGTTTTCTTCCGCCAGAAATGACTTTTCATTACGTAAAAAATTCATGAGAGCATTCGGTTTATGAGTATTCCGTTCAACAAACCCTTTATGACGGGAAGGGAGCTTGGTTACATGGCTCAAGCGCATGAGAGGGGGCATTTGGCCGGCGATGCTGAGTTCACGAAACACTGTCACATTTGGCTTGAGGCGCACACTGGCGCCCCAAAGGCTTTGCTTACACATTCTTGCACCGCTGCGTTGGAGATGATCGCGATATTGGCGGATATAGGGCCTGGGGACGAGGTCATCATGCCGTCGTTTACCTTCGTTTCGACTGCGAATGCTTTTGTGCTTCGCGGCGGCGTGCCGGTTTTTGTCGACGTTCGTGCTGATACGATGAACATCGACGAAAGCAAGATCGAGGCTGCGATTTCGACGCGCACGAAGGCGATCATGCCGGTGCACTATGCTGGCGTGGCATGCGAGATGGATTCGATCATGGCAACGGCCAAGCGCCACGGATTGTTGGTCGTCGAAGACGCCGCCCAAGGCTTGATGTCTAGTTACAAAGGCAAGCCTCTGGGATCAATAGGCCAGATGGCAGCGTTTTCCTTTCATGAGACTAAAAACATTATTTCTGGGGAGGGAGGGGCGCTGATGGTCAATGACCATCAATTCGCAGAACGCGCTGAAATCATTCGCGAAAAAGGCACCAATCGCAGCCAGTTTTTCCGCGGACAGGTGGACAAGTACACATGGACCGATATTGGGTCCTCATATCTGCCAAGCGAATTGATCGCGGCGTTTCTTTGGGCGCAAATGCAGGAAGCGGACGGAATCACCAAGCGGCGTATGCGTATGTGGAATAGCTACCATGAGGCTTTAAAGCCGCTTGAGGATAACGGGCTGTTACGTCGTCCGGTCATTCCCCCGGAGTGCACTCACAACGCGCATATGTATTACATACTGCTACCTGATCTGGAATCCCGCTCTCGGCTCATTGCCGCGCTCAAGCATGAGCGTATTCAGGCGGTCTTCCATTACGTACCGCTTCACTCCGCGCCTGCGGGACTAAAGTACGGCCGGACATCCGGAAAAATGGATATTACAGAGGACCAGTCTGAACGGCTGTTACGACTTCCGCTTTGGCTTGGCCTCGAGGACCAACAGCAGCGGGTCATTGACGTGGTCGTAACATCGCTTTCGTCGTGAACCGATACGTGAAAATGTCTGATCGATACGCAGATTACGACCTTCGCATTCCTGAAGCGTGAATAGTTGTTGATGAAGGTTTTACACTTATCCCTATCTGATGCTGGCGGCGCAGGTACGGCCGCATTCAGGCTTCATCGGGCGTTGGTGGCGGAGGGAGTCGATTCAAGGCTGCTGGTCACCCATCGCGGCCGCGAGAACGTGGAGGGGGTATTTTCCGCGCCATCTAAGAATCGCTTTGCCTACGAATTGTTAAGTCGAATATCGGATCGCGTTGTGAAGGGGCGTGCGCGCTCAAATGAGCGCGCCCGGTACTTCTACGCCGATTTCAATCACTCGTTGCTTACGGCTGCTTCGATCGAGCGGATGGGGCTAAGATCCGATGTGATTGTTGCGCACTCTTCCGCAGGTTTTATTTCGGCAGCGTCGCTCGCCAAAATCGGCGTCACATGGAATGTCCCTGTAATTTGGCATCTGATGGATATGGGTTGGCTGACAGGCGGGTGCCATTTTGCGTTCGATTGCGATTCCTATGCGCGCCAGTGCGGAGGATGCCCTGCGATAGCGTCCGGGCATGATAGGGACTGGTCGCGGTATTTTTGGCATGCGCGCCGCAAGGCGGCGCAACAGTCACATGGGGCCGTGGTCGCTCCAAATGATTGGCTGGTGCGCCAGGCAAGCCAAAGCGGCATTTTTAAGGGTACGCCGGTTCATAAGATTGAGTTGTCCCTTGACCTTGAGCGTTACTGTACTAATGACAGACGGGCTGCGCGCCGCGCACTCGGGCTGCCCGAGGACGGTCAGTATATTTTTTTTGGCGCGCATTACGCCGACGAGGAACGCAAAGGCATCCGTTATCTCATTGAGGCGCTGCACCTGCTGCGACAAAATCTGCATGATGGTGGTCTTAGTCGAATGCCATCGATTATTACGGCAGGCAGTTCATTGGCGGCTACCGATTTAAAATTGCCTTTCGCACATCATCACCTTGGTTTGCTGGATGCGCAGACGCGCTTGCCGCTTGCCTATCAGGCGGCGGACATATTTGTTTCCCCAGCAATTGAGGATTCCGGCCCCATGATGATTCTGGAGTCACTTGCCTGCGGAACGCCCGTGGCAGCATTTGATATGGGTGTGGCGCAGGACGTCCTTTTTGAGGGAAGAACAGGTTATGTGGCGCGGCTGAGGGATCCAGTTGATCTTTCGGCGGGCGTGGAGCGCATCTTGTCTGAAAGCGCGCAGCGTGCGGAGCAAATGGGTGCCGCTTGCCGCGCATTGGCTGAGGCGCGTTTTTCCCCCGGTTTGCAGGCGCGGGCATTCATGGACCTATTCGCAAGAACGACCCTGTAGGTGTTAGCGATCAGGCGTGCTGTGATGTTCATTCAGTAGCGCCGGCATCGTGGGATTTTGATTCCCATGGCATATCAGGACGTTTGCATCTGGTGGGTATTCTAAATTTCGCGCGAAAACTCTCTTGCGAAATCGTCTATTGCCGTCGAGGATGTGCGCGCATACCCCGCGCAAAAAGCGATTCGGGCGGCCTGAATGCCGCTGGCATTCCACCACCCTTCGACATCTTTGTAGCAAAGTGAAATTGCCGCGACGGCGTCTTCCGGGGTGTCGAACACAATCCCCGCGTGTCTCAGGTTATCAAACGCTTTTTGGGCTTCTGGCAAGAGTGGGTTGAAGTCCGGATTAAAAAACAGAATTGTCGGCCGGTTAGCCGCCATGGATTGGTAAAAAGTGGTCCCAAGATGGTCGGAAACATATAGGCGGCAGGATTTCAAGCTGTCAAGGAATGGGCGCGTCGTATCGTCAAATGCTGTGGTGGGGGCGATGGCTTCCCAACGGGCGCGTATGTCCCATCCGTATTCTTCAGGGTATAAGCGTACGACCAATGCATCTCGAATAGCGTCGGGTGACGCTTGCAGAAATTTCGCTTGCCAGTCGAGGTACTGAATAAAATGCCCAGTCAAAAATTGCATCGTGTGCAAATACCTGGGCTCGGCGGTACCGACGTACAAAATTCCAAATTTCCGGTTGTCAGGCGGAATTTGCGGTTTGCCGGATAAAAGCGTGGCGCACATTGGTTGCACTTTTGTCGCGTCATTGCCGTTCGGACGCCATCCCCAGGAGAAGTAATGATCGACGATGCTCAATTCCCAATGGATATAAAAGAAATAAGTGCTGATGCCGTAGTACCCACCTCCGTGTTGCGCGCCGATGAGGCGAGTGCCGTGTTCAGAACACCGTCCAGCCCATTGTTTGAATACTTCGTCGTACGCCCAGCTATTTGCGCTGAAAATCGCACAAGGCGACTTGGGGTATCTTTTCGTCTCCTCAGTTGTGGCTGTGTATCCTTCAACATAGCAGGTTGGAATGTCATGTGGAAGGAGCTTTACAAGCACGGATTCGAAACCGTCCGCGTCCGATAATAATTCGCCTAATTTGTGTCGGGAGGATGGGTTGCTTATCGGAGCCCGGCCGTCGCCTGCAATGGTCATGCAGGGCAGGACGCGCCCCTTCGTTTTAACGGCTAGTTGTAATTCAAACGCTCTAGAAAAAAATGAATCATGCAAAATAAGCCGTCCGCGTCCCAAGGCATTTAGGGTGCCGCCGATCAGCGAGCGCGCGAATGCGCGGAATTTTGGTGACGCCCCGTGTTTTGCGGGTACCGGCAACGCTTGCGGAGGGGGCAGCGTGATCTGTGGGTGGGCATCTTGACCGATCGCGCCAAGGATGCGCGTGTAAATTTGTAAGTTATAGGTCTCCGTCAAAAGCAGTCGTATGAAATCGTACGAGCTCCTGGGCACAACCATGCCGCTCTGAGCCAGTATCACCGTAGAGATTCCCGGATGGAGTTCCAGTGCGCCGAGCAGGGTGGCGTGACGGTCGTATAGAACGGAAATGTATTCGTAAAGCCAATGGCCGACTGTTAGCCGCCAATAGCGCAAACCATGTTTCTCACCGTGAAGCTCATTCAGAGCGTCCCCGAGACGCGGTAACAAACGCTCATAAATGCGTCCAATGTCCTCATACGCAGCCTGCCGCACTGCGGGATCGACCCAGGGATCCGGAAGTGTTTCCGTCTCGAGCGCCTCCCAAGATTCCGCTTTGCTGAAGCGACGGCACCATTCACCCAAAAATACGATTTTTTTGGATTTATCCCAGCAACTTTCCTCTGCGGTAGTGGCGAGAAACATATCGGCAGAGGGCACCGCTGTATTCGATGGTGAAATAAAAGGGGACATTTATTGCGAGCCCTAAGTAGGGCGCTGCGATGTGGGCCAATTGAGCGCAGCCATCAGTAGGCGTCAAGCTCTTTAAACAGCAGTGTTGTCGAAACCCGTTCGCCGCCATCTGAATCGAAAAACGACTGTTTCAGTGAGTAGCTTTTCTTCGATACCAGATAATAGTTTCCCCCGGATGTGAATAGTTTTGAGTAGTCCTGCTTGTAAGAAAAGACACCATCCTTGTGGTGATGTGGACGCTTTTGCCGATGTATCGGGTCAAAATCGGTGACCGCGAGAAATCCGCCGCATTTCAGGACCCTGTCGGCTTCGGCAATCGCCTTGAACAAATCATGTCGATCAAGCAGATAAAGGCAAAATCCAAAATAAACAAAATCGAAAGATTCAGTTTCAAATGGCAGGCTGGAGGCGGTGCCTGTACAGAGCAGAACTCCTTCCGCAAGCCTTGCGTTCCCTTCCATGACCGCCAGGCTTGACGGATCGATGCCATGCCCTCTGGCGCCCAGGATTTTGCATAGACTTTCAAGTTTCGCGCCGTTGCTGCATCCAATTTCAAGGATTGAGTTTGTTGCGCTCGCGAATGGCGCGAGCTCAGAGCCAAGCCAATCAATTTCTGGAAAACCCTTGCTGGTCTCTGATGCGCAGGAATTCAACGCAGACTTATTTCGGAGAAACCATTCGTCGGCTTCACCGTCTTTAAATGTGGTTGATTGATTGCTCATTTTTTGGCCTCCGTTTTGTGCTTGTCTGAAATTGTTCTGCTTCGCTATACGACCGCATCGATTTCCTTGATGCATCCTCCTTGTGCAATTCTTATATCAAAGGTCGGGGCTATGTGGGCATCCAAAGTGTGGAACAATTGGCAAACGAGCCTGATGTTTCATGCGGATGCATTCGCCAGCTTGGCATTACGCGATCCTGAAACTCAGTAACATTGCGCGAAGTATCCGCAGGTTCGCCCTGAATCGGCGGCCAAACCGCGGTGCATCTGCGCGTTCGGAAATGGGCACGGGCACCTGCGCAAATGCCTGCCCCGACGCGATGATGCGGATTGCCAGTTCGGTACCTATTGAATTGTAGCTGTCGAAGTGACCGATGCCGCGGTACGCCGCTATGCGATAGCCCTTCATTCCGCACAGCGGATCGTCAATGCCGAAACGCAGCTTCGCGTAGCGCGCGAAAACCGCCTCGGCGAGGCGTGCTGTCGCGGGGCGAATGCCCAGCACTACCGCCGCGCCGCCGCGCAAGGCCTCAAGAAAGCGTCCGAGCAATGCGGCGTCGTGCTGGCCGTCCGCATCGAAGGTGATGATGTACTCGGCACCGATTTCCGCAGCCTTGGCAAAGCCGCGGTTGAGCGCGCCGTCATAGCCCTGGTTTGCTGTCTGCGACAAGACCAGCGCACCGGCGCTTGCGGCGCGTTCCGCCGTGGCGTCCGTCGAGGCATCGTCAATCACAATCGCAAGCCCGTAACGCGATACCTGTTCGACGACCCGGCCGATAGTGGCCTGTTCATTGAACGCGGGTATGACAATGGCTAGTTCAGGTCGCTCCACCTGAGGTGCTCCCCGGATTTGATATCGCGAACCAAGGCCTTGCCCATTGCATCAGGCAGGCGGTAAGGCGGCAGGCCGTCTTCCGGGCAGGGGCGCAACACTTCGAGGTGCTCGGGTGCCAGCAGCGTCCCCCTTTTAAGGTCGCGCTTTGCACGGATGGCGCGTCGCTGTAACACCGCGGTTTCGCGCTCGTTATCTTCTATTTTTTTGACGTCATGCCCGAGCGCGAGTTCGAGCTCGCGCGTTCGGTCGACCATTTCGCGCCAGGTGCGCGGATCCATCGAAAAGGCGTGATCCGGACCGGAGCGGCCGGTATCGTCGGTGAAATGCTTTTCAATCGCCCGCGCACCCAGCGCCACCGCGCCCAGGACTGTGGCATGCCCGGGAGTGTGGTCACTGAGGCCCAGAATCATGCCCGGGTACATTTTGCGGTAGGTACCGAGGACGTTCAGGTGGATGAATTTGAAATTCTCCAGGCTGGCGGTGTAATTAGTATTGCATTGCATCAGGATGAGCTGCGGATTGATGCGAAGAATGCTGCTGACAGCGCGTGCAACATCCTCTGCTGTCGATGCGCCGGTGGCGAGCAGCACCGGCTTGCCCTTGGAGGCGATTTTCTCGATGATTTCCGTCCACGAAATATCGCCCGAGCCGATCTTGTAGGCGGGAATGAACGCGTCAACGGCGTCGACGAGGTCCAGCGAGTAGGGCGAGGTGAAAAAGGCGATGCCGGCCTTTTCGCAAGTTTCCCGCAGCACCGGCGTCCAGTCGAAATTGAGCGACGCGTCCTGATAGACCTCGAATACCGATTTCTTCCATTTGGCCTGGTGGGATACCTGCGCACCCAGGTTGCGAAAGCCGAAATCGCTGACGATGGTATCGGCACGAAAGTGCTGGAACTTGGCGGCGTCGGCGCCGGCTTCGGCGGCGAGGTGGATGAGGTCTTTGGCGCGCTCAAGGTCGCCGTCATGGTTGGCCGCGACATCGGCGATGAAATAGGCCGGGTGGTCCTCGCCTATCTTGTGTTGCCCAATGGTGATTTCAGGAACAGGGGAAAGGTTCATGCAGTGCGCTCCAGCAGCGAAATTTCCGTTTTCAGTTCGGGCAGGCGAACATTGAAGGTTTGTTCGAAGCTTCTGACATTCATGCGCATGTCGCCAGGGCGGCGTGCGTGCAATCCCAGTTCTGCTGATGTCGCGTCGGTGGCGTTACGGGTGTCGAATCCAAGTTGCTGCGCCAGCTCGTGGGCGAAGTCGCGCTTGCTCATGCCGCCGCGGCTGCCAAGATTGAAAACACCGGGCATAGGCGAGGACACCACCTTCTCTATCATGCGAACCAGCGTGTCAAGGTGTAGCGGGCTGAAGAACACATCGGTGACAAGGCGCAGGGGGATTTTCCTGGAAAAACCATCGATCAGCCAGTCACTAAAGCTCTTTCGTGAGGGCAGGCCGGGACCAAAAAAATTCGTGCGCAGCACCGTCCCGCCCATGGCGAGTGCGGACAGTTCTGCGCAATATTTGGAGTAGGCATAGATGTTGGACGGGGCGACATCGGCTTCAAGGTGCGGCCCGGGGCCGTCATAGACCTGGTCAGTCGAGATCTGGATCATGCGGACGTTGGCGCGCGAGGCGACGAGCCTGGCCAGATTCTGCGCCGTCCTGACATTGGCGGCGAAGGCTTCCGCCGGATGCCGCTCGCATCGATCGACGTCAGTAAGTGCAGCCAGGTTGATCACGACGTTGGGCGCGGCATGTTCCATCATCCGGGCGACGAACCCGGCGTCGCCCAGGTCTCCGCTGAACTCGGTTGCTGGACCGCGACTGTGGCGCAACAGGCGGTAAGGGCGCGAAGCGAGATGCGCGGTCAGTGCCTGTCCCAGCAGTCCAGTCGCCCCGGTCACAAGGACCGTGGTCATACGCGTTTGCGGAATACCGGTTTGATCGGCGGACCGACCAAGAACGATTCATACCCGCCGCTATTGATCGCCTGTTTATAAACCCCGCAGGATTCGTCAAACGCCGCCGCGATGGTATCCAGTTCCGCTGCCTGATGCGACCAGGTGGTGAACAGTATGCCCTGATAGAGCACACCCCGCGCGATCATTTCCTGCATCATCAGCGTCTTAAATCCGTCGTTCGGCTGTTTCGCCGCATCACGACAGCCGACCGAGAAAAAACACGGATAACCGGCGACCTCAAGGTAATCCGACAGGCCATGTCGGACGATGGTCTCGGCCATGCGCGTATGCAGGACTTGGCCGCGCTGCCAGTTGCTGGCGATCATGCCATGGCGCTTGAATTCTTCTATTGTCGCGAGCAATGCAGCGAGGCCGGTGGTCTCTGCGCCATGCGTGGTCGAGGTCAGAAACAGCTTTGGCGCTCCGGTGCGTCGTATGCCGCCCAGTTCCATGACGTCGGCGCGGCCGGTCAGCGCGCAGGCGGAAAAGCCGTTGGCGATGCCTTTGCCCCAGGTCGCCAAGTCGCACTCGACGTCGAAATACTCCTGTGCGCCGCCGAGCGCGAATTTGAAGCCGCAAATCATTTCATCCAGAATCAGCAGCGCGCCATGCTTCTTGCAGATCTCGGCAACCTTGTGCAAAAAGCCGTCCACCGGTGGGGTGAACTTGACTGGCTCGAGAATGAGGCAGGCAATGTCATGGTCCTTGCCGGCAAACAACTGCCTGACTGAGTCAATGTCGTTGTAGCGAAAGCGCACCGTGAACTGCTTGACGGCCTCGGGTACGCCAAAATCGGCCTCGGTCGCGCCGATGAACCAGTCGTCGTAACTGAAAAAAGGGTGCTCCTGGGCAATCGCCACTTTTGCCCTGCCGGTAAACGCGCGCGACAATTTGACCGCCGCCGTTGTCACGGTCGAGCCGTTTTTGCCGAATTTGACCATTTCTCCCGACTTTACCGTGGAGAGGAACACGCGCGCCGCGTCGAGCTCAATTGATGACGGGCGGCTGAAGTTGGTTCCGCGCATCGCCGCATCGGCCACGGCCTTTGCCACGGGTTCGTAACCGTGGCCGATGCCAACCGAGTAAATGCCCATGCTGCAATCGACGAATTCGTTGCCGTCGATATCCCAGACATGCGCGCCCTTGCCGTGGGTTATGGCGCCGGGTGCATTGTAGGGGAACTGGTCGTCGCCTTTTGAGTAGGTATGCGCCCCGCCCGGGATTACATCCTGGATCTGGCGCGAGAATTCACGGGATTTTGAAAAATCGGTGATTCGTTTCATTGCGTGCCTGTAGCGGTTAAATTCGACACCCGCCTTCCGGCCGCCACAATTGGCTGGCTCCAGAGCGGATACACTGTCATTATGATAGCTATTTCCTGCTGTGGGAAATAGGCGACCGGCTCCGGGGATTAAGCCCCGGATTTGCGCGAAAATACCTTGTCGGCCTCGAGCGACTTGAGCAGGCCTTCGTTACGACCTATGCCCGCGTTTATTTTTGCCAAATCGGGTTCTTGTTCCAGCAAATCGAGCACATCAGTCATGCCAAATCCGGGATTCGACGGATAGAGGCGCTCAAATACCCTGGTAACAAAGTCGAAGTCGCTGGATTCGTCCACCGTCCAGCGCAGTTGCGACAGATCGGGATGATGGCTGACGTTCCCGATCTTGAAGCGCGCCGGGTTTTTCTGGAAATACTGGGTGACATGTTCGCGGTGTGACGGCAGTGTCGCTTCCCGCCATGCCGTTTCCAGGCCGCTGAAACTGAACACCTCGACGTCCAACCCGTCGGGAAAGCTTGGTGGCAGCACATTGGACGTGTAGTCGTTGGCGTCAGCCAGGTGCGTATCAATCACCTGGTCGATGACCGCAGGGTCGGCGAGCGGGCAGTCGCCGGTCAGGCGGACCACATGATCGGGGCGGGACATCAACGCCGCCTGATAGTAGCGGTCGAGAACGTCATCCAGGCTTCCCCTGAAACACGCCACGCCGAATTCGCGGCAAAGGGACTCAATGGCGTCGTCTTCGCTGCGCGTGCTCGTGGCGACGGTCAGGCGTTCGATCCGGTGGGCTCGCATAGCACGCTCGATTTGATGCGCGAGCATTGGCTTTCCGAGAATTTGCCGCATTACTTTGTTTCCCAAGCGCGAAGATGAAACTCTGGCTTGCATTAAAACGAGGATTGCCGGGTTATTCAAATTGGACGCCGGAGGACATGGGTAGCTGTTTAAGGTGCCAGGATTCTTGGATTTTTAGATAAAAAAGTATGCTTTTTGTGGTTATTGCCTTGAGCTTAGGGAAATCAATTGCAGGCTCGCTCTCCTATGATCTCAGGAGTGATCGGTATTTTTCAATTATCGGATCCCCCCAAAAAACAACCAAAGAACAAACAAAAAGACAGACGATGACATTTAAAAGAAAAATTGCAAAAAAAAGTACTGAGCTGGAAAGACCCATCGCCTCAAAAATAGGAGCAGAGCGTGCTTGTATTGGGCCAATAAGAAAATAATGAAATATATAGATCGGATACGATAAATCGCCAAGGAATTTGTTTATTCTATTTTTAGTTCCGGTTTCATCGACCTTAAGCAAGTGTGCTGCAATTAGCAGCAGTCCAATTGCGATGGCGGGTGTGCGAATCGGTTCAGGGAATGGCATCGCGGTCAAGGTAACTAGGATTCCAACCAAGGCGAAGTTTTTGGTACGGAAAGGAAATTTTTCGATGTGCGCTTGAAAATAAAGAAACCCCCCAAAAAATAGCGCTGCCCAAGTTAATAGCGAACGATCAATGTAGATCTTTTCTGTCGGAGCAATCAAAAGATATATGCTGAGTGCAGCTGACCCGATCATGAAGGTTGTTAAAAATTTGGGAGACTTCGAATATCCCCACATTAACGCGGGTACTAAAAGATAATATTGAAGCTCGACATCAAGGGTCCATGCTGGGTTGTTGTAACGGAGGTACTGGCCCCAGAGTTGCTCTTGATTGAGTCCTAGCAGCAGCGCATTTTGCAGTAATACTGTCGGATAAAAATAGATTTCTTGTGCCTCATTGTTTGCGCCTCTAAAAAAAACAAGGGCAAGCG
>JANXRV010000024.1:0-2088 GCA_025356665.1 Pseudomonadota bacterium | reverse complement strand
CATGAGCCGGAATCGCATTTGATTCCATTGATTCTGCAAACGGCCGCAGGACGCCGTAACGCTCTTACCGTATACGGCCGTGACTATGAAACGCCGGACGGCACGTGCGTGCGGGATTATGTTCATGTTTCGGACCTGGCGGCGGCACACGCCTTGGCGCTGACCTATCTGCTTGCGAGTCGTAAAAGTGAAGCCTTCAATCTTGGCAAAGCCGCGGTTTTTCAGTGCAGACCGTAATTGATGCAGCTCGAAAAATCACTGGCAAGCAGATCAAAACATCGGACGGACCACGGAGGCCAGCTGACCCGCCGCGACTGGTGGCAGACGCGACGCGGGCGAAGTCAATTTTAGGATGGCAGCCTGCGTACGAGGACATTGAAACCATCATAGAGCACGCTTGGCGATGGGAACAAAAGCTCGCGAGTTGACGCGCTAGGAATGCCCAGTCAGATCACCAGGCTCATCGTGGAATGATGCTAGTCCTCTTTTCCTCAAACACGCCTACCGCCCGATTCTTGGTCACCTTGTCCCAGGCAAAATACCGCCCATTCATCGCAATATAAATCCCCGGCGGCAAAACCTGCGCGAACGCCAGCGCACTCCCCAGGTTGAACAGCCCGTCTGAGCTACCAAATTTATAAGGAATCATTGCCCCGGTCAGCACCACGGTCTTGTCACTCACTTTTTTCGCGAGAAATTTCGCGGTCTTTTCCATGGTGTCGGTGCCGTGGGTCACGACGATGCGCTGGTCGCGGGCACCCTGGCAGGCGTCTGCGATGGCCTGCCTGTCCGCATTGGTCATTTCCAGGCTGTCTTTCATCATCAAGACCTGGATTTTTACCGATAGGCGCGAACGCCCGAGCGCCAACATCTCGCGTAAATGCGTGTTCTTGAAAAACAGCGCGCCGTCGAGTTCGTTGTATTCCTTGTCGAAGGTCCCGCCGGTGGCGATCAGGGTGAGTTTCATTTTTAAAGACTACGGGCTATGTTTCGGGGCGTCAAGAGTGGGAATTCTGCGCTTACGGCGCGGCGCCGCATATAATTATCGTCACCCCTTCACGAGGCTCCCATGCCAGGCTTGATCAATTTCCGCGCACTGTCTTTGTTGCGTTCCTGCGGATTCGCCCTGCTTGGTATTTGCATGGCTGGTGCGGCTGCACCCGGCCTGGCCGCCAACACATTGATATTTTGCTCGGAAGCCAGCCCGCAGGGGTTTCAGCCGCAGTTTTTTACCACTAACACCACGTTCGATGCGAGCTCGGTGCCCATGTTCAACCGGCTGATGGCATTCGAACCCGCCACGACCAATGTGGTGCCCTCGCTTGCGGAATCGTGGACGGTCTCCACCGACGCGAAGACGCTTACCTTCAAATTGCGCAAAGGCGTCAAGTTTCACGGCAATACCTGGTTCAAGCCCAGCCGCGATTTCAATGCCGACGACGTGTTGTTCAGCTGGAATCGCTTGGCCGATGAGCGCCACCCTTTTCACAAACTGCCGCTGGGCCAGACCTTTGCCTATTACGACGACATGGGCATGAAGGATATTGTGGCGAGTCTGGAGAAGCTCGATGATTACACGGTGCGCTTCAACCTAAAACGGCCCGAAGCCGCGTTCCTTGCTGACCTGGCAATGGATTTCTCCTCAATTCTTTCGCGGGAGTATTTCGAGGCGATGGCGAAAAAAGGCACGCCCAACGTCGCGGACGACGCGCCCATCGGCACCGGCCCGTTTGAATTCGTGTCGTATCAAAAGGACTCGGTGATCCGTTACAAAGCGTTCAACGAATACTGGGGCGGCCGCGCCAAGATTAACGCGCTGGTTTACGTGATCACGCGTGACGCCACCGCGCGTTACGCCAAGTTGCGCGCCGGCGAATGCAACATCACGACCTTGCCGAAACCGGCGGACGTTGCCGACATGCAAAAAGATCCGGCTTTGAACGTGCTGCGCATGGAAGGCCTCAACATCGCCTATATCGCGTTCAACACCAGGAAGAAGCCCTTCGACAATAAACTCGTACGCCAGGCGCTTAATATGGCAATCAACAAAGCGGCAATCGTGAAGTCGGTCTACCAGGGCATGGGGCA
>JANXRV010000163.1:0-33664 GCA_025356665.1 Pseudomonadota bacterium | reverse complement strand
AACGCCGCCTTGCGGGTGGCTCTACCGTGCGCCTCGAATCCTTTGGTCGTCGCGAATGTCATTTGTTTCATAATAAATCCCTCCCGTTTGCGTCTCATACTTCGACAGCGCAGCGGAGGACTTGTTCAGTGTTTCCCTAGGTTTGCATGGGATACGAAGAAAGATAGCGAGAACCAGGAAAAGCACGGGGTGTCCTTCGCGGAAGCGCAGTTCGCTTTTGCAGACCCCCATCGCGTACTCGCGGATCACCCCCACAGTTCCGTTGAGGAACGGCATTTCTGTTTTGGCTGGGTTGGCGAGGGCATCCTAACGGTGCGCTTTACGTATCGAGACGATGTAATTCGCATATTTGGAGCAGGCTATTGGCGGAAGGGCAAACAAATCTATGAACGCGAAAATAAAATACACGAACGAACCACTCGGAAGCCCCAAGGTCGTCGCTGACTTCCTACCGCGGCCTGAGGATCTCGCTTTTCAAGACGCGGGGGTCAAGGTCACCATCGCCCTGAGCAAGCGTAGCGTCGACTTCTTCAAGATCGAGGCGCAGAAAAACAATACGCAATACCAGCGAATGATTCGACGATTGCTTGACGCGTATGCCGAACACCATTCGCAAGCTCTAACCACCGGTTCAAAACGGACGCAAAAGCGCGCCGCTTAACCGGAACGTTAGATTCCTTGTACCCGCCTGCGGTATGATGTATTGTCATACTTTGGAGAAAAACATGAGTAGCGTAAAGGTAGCGATTACCCTGGATCAGGACACGCTGATCCGCGTTGATAGTTTGGTCTCGAAGAGCATCTTCCCCAACCGTAGTCGCGCGATTCAGGCGGCCGTGAGCGAGAAACTTGCCCGAATGGAGCGTGGCCGCCTTGCGTTGGAGTGTGCCAAACTCGATCCCAAGTTTGAAAAAGCTCTCGCCGAGGAAGGCTTGGGCCAGGAGCTTGAGTCGTGGCCCGAATACTGAGAGGCGAAATTCGCTGGGCCGATCTCAACCCGATACGCGGCCGCGAACAGGCCGGCCTGCGTCCCGTGCTGGTTCTAAGTCATGACGTGTTTAACGAACGCTCCGGTACAGTCATCGCGGTTGCATTGACCAGCCAAGCTCAGCGCGCGGGATTTCCTCTCACACACGAACTAAAATCTCCAAAACTGGCGAAACGCTCCTGGGTCAAGATCAGCCAGATACGAACCCTCTCCGTTGAGCGCATCGGCGCGAAGCTGGGGCGCACCACCCCGGAGGAGCTTGCGCTTGTAGTCGAAGGCCTCAATGAGATCATCGGAATCTAACTTGAGGTACATCGGATCGCTGTTGGCGACCGATGACCAGCGACGTTGGGCTTCAAAGCAGGGCAACAGAGGCTTTCGACCTTAAAGCAGGCAAATGCTGGGGTCGAAAATTGAAGTCAATGTCAAGATTCGCTTGAAGAACTTCCTTGTGAAGGGGCATTCAAATCATGGACTATATTTCCACCTACCATTTGAAAAAATGGGTTGCGGAGAATGAACATCTTTACAACCCTCCGTTTCGAACCAATCAATTGTTGGTTCATCAGAAAGATTTTCTTGTGATGGTTCTTCGCGGACCCAATACGCGTCTGGATTTTCATATTGAGCCGGGCGATGAGTTCTTCTACCAAATCGAAGGCGATATAGAACTAGTTTTGAAACCCGAAGGCAAGCGACGGGAGATCGTGAAAATAAAGGAAGGGGAGATCTTTGTTTGCCCTGGCGGCATGCCGCATTCCCCGAGACGATTAAAAAATACTTGGGGATTGGTGATTGAGCGCAAGCGGCGACAGGAGGAACAGGAAGCGTTCGCCTGGTTTTGTGAAAATTGTGACGAACTCGTATTATCCAAGCCGGTAAGCCAAGGAGATATTCCGTCGCAAGTCTCCGCCATATACAGTGAATTCAACGCCGATGAAAAGGTGCGCACTTGCAGGGCTTGTGGCTATGTATATCCCGAAACGCCTATGGCCGAACGATTGAATTTTCTTGAGCAACCCGTGTGACCGCTGTTTATCGAACTTTGACCATAGATGCACCATGGCGTTTGACGCCCAACTATTCGTTTCAAAGGACGCGCTGGAGCGGCCTTCACCCGGTTCCACCACCGCGCGACACGGCCCCTACATGAATCCCGGTGACCCTGTCACCAAAACGGACTATCGAAAAATGGTCGAGACGAGCGGATTTACAGGCAACGTGGTGGTCCGCACCGACCTGGCGAGCATCCGCCTCATCAGGAAATGACGCCGTAATTGCCTGCCCCATCGCACCGACCCACCCCAACCACCTGCACTGCTGGAGACCCGACCATGAACCGTTCTGCCCCTAAACTGCTTTGTGCCGCGCTCGCGGCGTGCGCCCTGTTGCCGGCATTGCCGGTGCTTGCACAGGATATTGGCCCCGCGGTGCGCAAGGTCAAGGAGGGCATTTATGTCTATGCGCAAAAGGCCGCCGATTCGAACTGCGGCATCATCGTAACGAGCGAAGGCGTATTGCTGGTCGATAGCGGCCACTTCCCGGCCGACTCGCATGCGGTGGCCGGCATTGTCAAAAAGCTCACCACGCAGCCGGTGCGCTTTGTCATGAACACCGAGCCGCACGATGACCATACCACCGGGCATTACGTGTTCTCGCCACCGGCGGTGGTTGTGGCGGTGGCCGGCACGGGCGACGCCATGCGCCGCGCCGGCTATGAAGCGCGCAACCTCAAGCAAATGGCTGCGGACCCGAAAATGGCCGAGGAATTCAAGGGCTATCGCATGATTGCGCCGCAGGTGGAGTACCAGGGCAAGATGACCCTCGCTGTGGGCGAGCGCGTCGTCGAACTGCTGCAACTTAAAAACGTGCACAGCGAGGCCGACACCGCGATATGGCTGCCAAAGGAGCGCGTGCTCTTTGCCACCGCCGCGGTCGGCGTGAAGCGCTTCCCGAACATCCGCCCGTTCCTGAACATTACGGACATTCTTGCTTCGATAAAAATCATGCGCGAGCTCAATCCGGAGGTGGTCATCGCCGGCCACGGCGAGCCGGGAACGACGGCGATTTTTGATGACATGGAGCGTTACTACGCGCTCTTGCTCGAGCGCGTGGGCAAGCTCGCCGGCGAGGGCAAATCGATCGAGCAGGTCAAGGCCGAACTGCGCATGCCCGAATACGACGACTGGGCGGCGAAGGAACGTTTTCCGAATAACGTCGAGGCGGCATACCGCGCGGTGGCCAAGCGCTAGCGCACGGTTTGCGGCAAAAACGCCGCATCTGGCAGACAAGGGAGGGGAAGCATGTTCAGACACGCAGTCTTCGTGCCTAGAAAATCCCCCCCTTTTTTTCTCCATGCACTGACTGTCCCACCAGACCGAGAAGCGATCAATTTGCGCGATGTTTTGTGAGCCCCCCCTCTCGATCGGGTTTATTGGTCGCTGCGTCGACCCGTCGAGGCTAATTTGGATGCACTCTGACCGCCATGTGCAAGCGCAGGCCGAGCATGGTCGGCGCCCAGAGGCCGAACCCTTGCAGCCTTGATTGTTAGTCTGCCTGGAAGAGAGGCAGCAGCGCGTGGGCACGTACGGGGTGTCGGACAGGCGGAAAATTAAAACGTAACGGCGGTAGACCGCTCCTGGCGCGAGCGGACTATGACCAACGTGGGGTTCAGACCGAGGCGGTCATAGTCCGTTCCATAAAGCGGCCATTGGCGATCGCCGGGCGCGTAATGTAGCGGCACAGGCGTTCGAGTTCCTTGCGCTGATGCGCGCCACAACGCACCCCGGCGTGCAGCCTGAAGCCGTGTGCATCGGCGCACAGCGCCCGCGTGTTTTTCTCGTCCCGGGCGGCAACTGTGCACAGGCTCAACTCCAATCTGCGGACGTCACTTCGACACCTGTAAGCTCGCTGCCAATGATGCCCAAGATCTCGCTCAGCCCTTGATCGAGTCTTCGAAATCTTCCCTCCTCCTCAAAAGGCGCTATGAGCAGCCCCGGGCCGGCTGCTAACTCGCCGCTAGGTGGTCGTTCCTTTTCTCGAACAACTCAATATCAGAATACCCCATTGTTTCTGGCTTCGCCTTGCCTAACATAATCTGTATATAGACAGGTTCATGGCTCTCGTTCTGATACCCGTGTATCACACCCGGTGGGCAATTGATGGTATCCCACGGCCCCAGGTTATAACGAATCTGCCGCCCGCTCTCATCCTCAAGAAATACTGCTAATTGACCTTTTAAGACAAAGAAAACTTCTTCGGTCTCATGAGTGTGCGATGCATTACCTTGCCCTGGCTCGACAAACATAATTGCCATAGTAAAACCACCGGCAGGAATGACGTTGGGGTCATTATGCTTGCCGGAAGCACCGCCACCAATCACTCCATGCCTAGCGCGGCGGAAACCCTCTATCTCAGCATCCGCGTAGGCATGCCAGTCTGGTTTTGTATCAAAGAAACGTTTAATGTATTTTTGTCCGATATCATCAATGCTGGCATTTAGAAGCTCTGCGGGACGTTTATGCCTTGCGATTGCCATTATTACTCCTCGCTTATTTAAGCTAAGCACACATAAGATAATCAGTTAATTGAAATATTACCCAAATGGACAACTTCGGCCCACATTTTTACTTCACGGTCTATCAGTTTTTCGAAATCTTCTGGCGTGGAATAGGCGGGCTCGGTCCCGTCAGACCGTAGACGCTCTTGCAACTCAGGATTCTTCAGATACCTGCCAAGAGATTGATTAACTTTCTGTACAATTTCTCTGGGCGTCCCTGCCGGTGCGAACATGCCAATCCAAATGCTGGCCGAAAATCCTGGTACCACTTCACCGATGGCTGGGGTTTCGGGCAACGCACTAGATCTGTCTACAGTACTGACGCCTAGTGCGCGCAGCTTGCCGGACTTCAGATGCGGCATAGCGACCGAGCCTGAAACAAACAAGGCCTGAATTTGACCCGCGAGCAAATCACTCAGCGCGGGAGCATCCCCTTTGTAGGGTACATGGACGAATTTAGTGCCACTGCGCTGCTGAAATAACTCAGCGACCAAATGCGGGGAACTACCCGTACCCGGCGATCCAATATTGAAAACCGATGGCTTAGATCGAACCAATTCCACAAGTTCTTTTAAATTGGCGGCCGGAACTGCCGGGTGTGTCACGAGGATGACTGGATAACTCACAATCTGGCCGACGGAAGCAATATCCTTGGACGGATGATAGCGTAGCTTGTAGAGCGCGGAATTAGTCACGTAGCTGGATGGCACAACTGCGAACGTATAACCATCCGGATTAGCTTTTACCGCTTGCTCTGCCCCTATTGTGCCGCCAGCGCCAGGCCTATTCTCGATAATGAACTGCTGCCCGTACTCAGCAGTGAGTCGTGCACCAATCAGTCTTGCGACAATATCGGTGCTACCACCAGGTGCAAATGGCACAATGAGCTTAACTGGACGATCTGGCCATTTATTAGGACTCTGAGCTCCCGCTTCCACGACCATGACACCAGAGAGAAGTGAAGCTAATATCAAAAAAGCAATTTTCATTGAATCCTCCAGTAAAACTTCTTAACGGCTATACGCGATGGCGCACAAATTGATACTCTCAAAAAACTTTCGGCCTACTCAGTAGCAGCCTACCCATCTGCGCTACACGAGCGCACTAATCAAGATAGGTCTAACGATTTCGTTCGCCTAAAACCGCGACTTTTAGGGTGCCAACGCCTTATACGTGTCTTGAGCAGGAAGGCTGAATGTTGCTTATGACGGCAAACTGGGCCGAGCGTGCGGCGAGTGCATAGGAAATTCAAACCACCTTTTTCTCCATGCACTGACTGTACCACCAGACCTGTACCCCCAGACCCAGAAGCGATCAGCGATCAATTTGCGCGATGTTTTGTGAAATTTCCCTCTCGATCGGGTTTATTGGTCGCTGCGTTGCCCCGTCGAGGCCGATCTGGACGCACTCTGACCGCCATGCGTAAGCGCAGGCCGCGCGCCATCGTCGGCGCTGTTACCGAACCGTTCTCGCCTTGCATATCAGGCTGCTTGGGAGATAGGCAGCGGCCGCGCCGGTGAGCACGGTGGCGCGCGGGCGGGCAAACCCAGATGCCAGAGGGTGCAGGCTGCGCGCTTAGACCAAAACTGCCATTGCCTCCTCGGAGAAAGATCAACACCGCCTTTGAATCGGGTTTTGCCCAAAAGACCGTCGGCACTACCGCATCACGATTCGCACCGTAACGAAAGGGAATCCGAATCTATACAAACGCATTGGCAGCAGCATCGTCAATTGGCGCAGCCCAAGCGGGGCTGGCGAGGAGAAGTAGTGCGATTAGGACTAGTCGTTTCATCAATCACCTCGTCGGCATCCGTGTTCCTTGCGTACCCTTGGCTGGGTTAACATTTGGCTGTGCGCTGTAGTTGTCCCGCTGCGTTCCGTTCGGGTTCGTGGCACCGGTTGGCGCAACGTAGGCTCCCTTCTTTGTCGCTTGCTCCCGTACGGCGTGGCTAGCAGCAGCAAACGATGGGCCAGCGCTGCATGCGCCAAGTAAAACGATGATGAGTTTTTTATTGCCTAGTCGGCGGTGATGTTGTTATCCGAAATGAACTTCTTCCACCGCGCGACGTCCGTCCTGATGAGCGTACCGATGGCCTCCGGCGTACTCGGGCCCGGCACCATGCCTTGCTTGAGCAGTGCTTCGCGGACTTCCGCGTCTGCCAGTATCGCGACCACTTCCTGGTTAAGCCGGGCCACGATCTCGCGCGGCAATCTGGCCGGACCGGCGATCCAGAAGTAAAGCTCGATATCCACGTTCTTCAGCCCGGACTCGCCGAAACTTGGCGATTCCGGGGCCAGCACCGAGCGCTGCTCGCCCGATACCGCGATCACGTTCAATCGCCCTGCCCTGGCCAGCGGCAACGCAGTGTGCACCGGTATGACCGACAGCTGCACCTGGCCGCCCAGCAGGTCGTTCATGAATCCGCCCATGCTCTTATAGGGAACGTGAACGATGTTCAGGCCGAGCTGCTGCTTGAGCAGTTCGACCGCAAGATGAATCGGCGAGCCGTTTCCCGGGGAGCCGTAGTTGAGCTGGCCCGGCCGGGCCTTCGCGTAAGCCGCCAGTTCGGCGAGGTTCTGCACCGGCAACACCTTGGGATTCACCACCAGCGCGAGATTGCCCACTGCGATCTTGCTCACGGCGGTGAAGTCGTTCACGGGGTCGTAGGGCAGGTCCTTGTACAAAGCGGGTGTGATAACGAAATTGTTGATCGTGACCATCAGGGTGTAGCCATCGGCTGCAGACCTGGCCACGGCGTTGGCGCCGATGTTGCCGCTCGCCCCGGCCTTATTGTCCACCACCACCGGCTGGCCGATGCGCTGCGAAAGCTTCTGGCCGAGGATGCGCGCCAGCACGTCCGGTCCGGAGCCCGCCGAGGTGGGAACGACCAATGTGATGGCGCGGTTCGGCCAGGCCTGGGCAAAGCCCTTTGTCGCCGCCAGTGCCAGGCACAGCAGCGCGACGCCCTGCAACGCACGCTTCATGTGCTGGCCACCGCGACCCGGGGCTGCATGAATCCATCCGTCACTTTTTCGCTGGAGTCGATGATGCGGTCCCATTCTGCCCCCCGCAGGACGCCGGCCGGATCATCGCCGCGCCGCACGGCTTCGATGCCTTCGCGCATCAGCTTGCGATACAGGATGACGCCGCGATCGGTCGTAGCCAGGCGTTCGGTGGTGCGATCGAACACCGCACCCTGGCTGACGATTGCCTCGTAATCCTGCTGGAAGATGCGTTGCACGAACTCCGCGAGATGGAAGCCGACGCCTTCGGGCAGCTCCGGCAATTTTCCGTTCACATATGGCGTGAAGGTCACGTGAAACAGCAGCGTGTGAGTGGTGTCGACCGGGGTGCGGAAGATCGCCGTGAACCTCGGGTGATTGATTTTTCCGCCGGGCCAGGGATGGTTGATCAGCATTGTCGAGGGAAATCGCAGATAGCCGGTGCGATCGTAGTTGCCGCGCGTCTGGCGCGTCTGGATGCCATGTGCGTCCGGCGTGAAGTCGATCGCGGGGATCTCGCTCCACAAGTCGCTGCGCAAGGTCCCGGTGCCGTGCAGGGTACCGGTATGCGCCGGGTCGACCGAGTTCTCGATGATCTGAAGCCAGTTCGCGCCCCACAAGCCGAAGTTCTCGACGGCGCGCACGCCGTCAGTGCGGGCCAGGACGTCGAGCATCGGCAGCTTGGGCGGTTCGCCCTTGCCAAGAAAAGCGAACACCATCCCTCCCATCTCGCGCACCGGGTAAGCCTTGTGCACCACCTTGTCCTTGAAGGTGCTGCCGGCCGGTTCGGCCGGCATCGCCAGGCAGCGGCCCTTCGCGTCGAACGTCCAGCCGTGATAGCAGCAGGCGAGCCCCCGCTCCTGAATGCGGCCGTGGACGAGAGAGGCGCCACGATGCGGGCAGCGGATCCCGAGCAACCCCAGCTCGCCACCGCCATCGCGGTACAGCACCAGGTCTTCGCCCAGGATACGGACGTGTGTCGGTTTGCCTGTGAAGGTAGCGACCCGCTGTCCCCATTCCGAGACAGTGGCGGTGCGCTCGTTGAAGGTGACCAGCTCGTCGAGCTTCAGGTCCGCCCGGATGTCCTTGCATTGATCCGAGATGGCGATGGCATACCAGAAGCATCGCAGCCATTCGCCCGTCGGCGTCCCGTGTTCAACCTGACTGAGCAGGTCCTGATCCGCCTGTGAAAGCATGTCGGCCTCTTATCGTGAGTGTATAGAAAATTCAAACCACTTTTTTCTTCATGCGCTGACTTTACCACCAGACCGAGAAGCGATCAGCGATCAATTTGCGTGATGTTTTGTGAAAATTCCCCTCTCGATCGGGTTTATTGGTCGCTGCGTCGCCCCGTCGAGGCTAATTTGGATGCACTCTGACCGCCATGTGCAAGCGCAGGCCGCGCGCCATCGTCGGCGCTGTTACTGAACCGTTAACAGTGACTTGGGATAGGCCGCACCAGACCATGACAACGCACAACCCCCGGCCATCCTGGGCGGATTGATCGGCGGCGCGCTAAACGGCTACCTGCAGGCCAAAACGGCGCTAGTGCGCCGCGGCGGGTTTCTCAGCGCCTTTCTTTTCATCTTTTTTGGCGTCTTTTTTGGCGTCCTTCTTGTCGTCCTTCTTGTCGTCCTTCTTGTCGTCTTTCTTGCCGTCTTTCTTGTCCGGAGCGGCCTCCTGCACCATCACCGTTTTGCATTTTTCCATCAGACCGTTTTTAGTCATCACCTCTTCGCACTGCCGCTCCACCTTGTAGGCATGGGAAGCGCCGCTTCCCAAAACCGCACAAATCGCACCGATGGCCACCAAGAAAAAACCGGAGTGATCTTTCATGCATTCCCCATTTTTCTATGCCGAAACCCGTGAGGGACAGCGCGAACAAGAGAAAACGAAACCTGCACACTACAGCCAGGCAAGACATCTACGGCAGGTGTGCGCAACCGACAAGCCATGCCCACCTGCGCCATCATGTCACAAACATAACACTCGAAGGCCGCACCTCGCAGCCCTAAACTACCGCAGCTTCTGTAGCTTACTATTTTTTGACCATACGGGATGGATTGCAAAGGTGCGTGTCATGCTGTGCACGACCGACTGCTTGCCACGGTTCATCGACGCAAAATTCTCACTGAAGCTATCCGGTATGAGTGGTATGCGGCGGCCATTGGCGAAGCGTATCGCCTTCAGAGGCTGGAAAGGCACGACCAGAGCGGGTTTCCAGCCTGTCACTGCGCCAGACCGCGCGCCGCACCATGAAACGTCAAGTCCGCAACCCTCCCGTTCATTGGCAGGCCTGCTACGCAGTGTGCCGCCTTAACGTAGACTTGCCGGTGCGTGCATTACACTGGCAAAAAAATACATGCGACCCGGCTGATCGGGTGACCGCGCGCACTGACCTGTACGCACAACCGTACCCCGTACTGCAAACAGAGTACCCAGGAGGACAACATGAGAATCATTTCCGGCGCGCTGGCTGCGGGCGTGTTCACACTCGCACTAAGCACCGCGGTCGATGCACGCATCACGCGCATCGACGTTGATGAAACGCTAGCGATGCCCGCCGGCAGTGCGGCCGCGGCCATCACCTACTAGCAGGTCGCGGGACGTGCTTTTGGCGAACCCGATCCCAAGCCGCCGGGCAAGGCCATCATCCAGGACATCGAACTGGCCAAGGACGCCGACCGCAGGGTGCGCTACGTCGCCTCCTTTGTCATCTACAAGCCGGTCGACATGTCAAAAGCGAGCGGACTACTCTGGCGCGACGTGCCCAACCGCGGACGGGTATTTTGCCTATATGGCGCATGACATCGGGGTGAACCTGGACGACGCGATCCGCGCCAAGTCCGAGCACAACGCGCACAAGTACCCGCTGGAGAAGTCACGCGGTCCGGTGCGGAAGTACGACCGGCTGTGACCCCCAACCCCTACGCCGATGTGTACGCGCTGATTCTTCCTGTCGCGGCGCTGCTTGTCCTCCTGCTGGTGCGCGGACTGCGCCTGCGCCGGGCGCTTGCCCGGGTGCCGGTCCGCATCCACGTCGGCGGGTCGCGCGGCAAGTCGGCGGTATGCCGGCTGATCGCCACCGGCCTGCGCAATGCGGGCATGCGCACGCTTGCCAAGACCACCGGCACCGAACCGCTGCTGATTCTGCCCGATGGCCGTACCCGGCCTTGGCCCCGTCTGGGGCCGGCGACGATCGCCGAACAACGGCGCTTCGCGCAGATCGCCGCGCGTACGGGGGCGCAGGCGACAGTGCTCGAATGCATGGCAATCCGTCCCGATCTCGTACGGGCAAGCGAGCGTGATCTGGTGCGCGCGACCATAGCGGTTATCACCAACCTTCGGCCTGACCATCTCGAGGACCTGCCAAACCGGGAGGCCGTGATCGAAGGCGCGCGCGCTCTCGTGCCGGATCGCGGCGTGCTGGTAGGAAGCCAGGATGCGCTGATCCCGGAGTTGCTTGCTCATGCCGCGGCACGCGGGACATCGGTCATTGCGGTGGACACCGCCGGATTGGCGATTTCGGATGCAAACTGCGCGCTTGCGCGGGCGGTATGCACGGTGGCGGGCGTCCCATCGCCAAGCTTTGCCGGTGCGCATTCGAGTACCGACCCGGGCGCGTTCAGCGTGTCCGAGTGCGAACTTCGCGGCAGGCGGATACGTTTTGCCAATGCCTTCGCCTGCAACGACACCGAGTCCTTCGGTCGGCTCTGGCGCAGTGAGGCGACGCAGGATGCGCACCGCGCGGTTGCGCTGCTCAACCACCGCAGCGACCGGCCGCTGCGGTCGCTGCAGTTTCTGGACTTCTTCGCCGCACAGCCCGAGCGGCCGCGGTTGATGCTGTTGGGCGGCACTATCTGGCTCCGCCGCGCCGCGCGGCATCGAGGGCTCGAGGTCCTGCCACTGCGGGTGCACCCGTGGACCTCGGGCGCCGGACTGATCGAATCGCTCGCCGAGGCCGTGCCCGAGGGCGCGATCCTGTGGGGTGCAGGCAACTATCACGGCGCGGGAAAACGCATCGCGCGCGAACTGCTTGCCCGGCCGGAGGCTGCGTGTTCGCGCTGACCCTCACCGCGGGAATCGCGATGAGCCTGCTTCTGCTTGAACTCACCGGGTTGGTGGCCGGCGGCATCATCGTCCCCGCCTATGTTTCTCTCATCCTGTCGAGCCCGGCGTCCCTCGGTCTTCTGTTCGCGCTGGCGCTCGGGGTGTTCGTGCTCGTGCGCGGTCTGTCACATCTGATGCCGCTCTATGGCGCCCGGCGCTACGGTCTCTCGGTCCTGCTCGGCGGCGTGCTCAACGCAATGGCGCACCTGCACGTTCCACCGACCGCGCTCGCGGTGGAGTGGAGCGCGTTCGGCTACCTGGTCCCCGGCCTGATCGCCTGGCATTTCGAGCGTCAGGGCATCCTGCGCACGGTGCTGATGATCGCCATAGCAGCCCCGCTCACGCGCGCTGCCGTGCTGCTGCTCCAGATGCTCCCGGGGGCGTGGTGAACATCGACAAGCTGTTTGGTATCGACGCAGCAGCGAAGCCGAGGGTCAGGCTCGCCTGGCTTCTGATCTGCGTCGCCGCTTCGCTCACGCTATGGCGCATCGCGGAGGATCTCTCGATGCGCCTCGGCCCCGACGTGGAAATCATGCACAACGCGACCGAGATCATGCGCCGCGCCACCGCGGTGATCCGCGAGGCGAAGATCGCGAAGGGTCTGATGCAGGACAAGGATCTCGATCCGAACAACACCGGCCTGATCGGCCCGGAGTGGTCGGAGACCATGACCACCGTCGGCCGGCTGAGCGCCAAACGCACGCTCACCAACCCGGACACCGCGGCGCTGTTCTCGCGCCTGTTTCGCCTCGCGGGTATGCAGCGCGGCGACACGGTGGCGGTGGTTCTGTCGGGCTCGTTCGTGGGCGGGAATGTCGCGGTGCTTAGCGCGATCGAATCGTACGGGCTGCGACCGGTGGTGGTGTCCTCGCTCGGTGCCTCGATGTATGGCGCAGCGGATCCGGACTTCACCTGGCTTGACATGGAGACCGCGGTACGCGAAGCGGGCGTCTGGCGCGTGCGTTCGTTCCGCGCCCTGCTTGGCGGCGAGGCGGGCATGGCTCGCAACCTTGGCGACGATGCACGCGCCGCGCTGCTCGCCGCCGTGCAGCGCGCAAACGTGCCGCTGATCCGCAGGGAGAGCTTCGCCGATGCGGTGCGCGAGGCGTCGACGGTGATGGGCCTAGGACCGGCGTCCGAGGCCAGGCCGGCGGTGCTGGTGAACATCGGCGGCGCGCTGCTCGCACTCGGCGATTGCCTGGAAGCAGCTGACATTCCCTATGGCCTGATCAACCAGCCCATCCCCTGCACCCGGGGCACACCCGGGCTGATACAGATTGCGCTTGCCCAGGGTGTGACGGTCATCAACGTCTTCAAGATACGGGAGTTCGCGCGCCATTACGGATTGCCCAACGACCCGGTGCCCTTGCCCGAGGCGGGGAAGAATCCGCTCATCTATTCGCGCTGAGCGCGCGACAGGAACCCCGCGAACTAGTGCGGGGCCGGGGACATTTCCGGTGGCGGGCGCAGGAAGGCGCCGATGCCGCGGCTGCGGATCTCGTCGTATGCAGGCAGGCCACCGATCGCAAAGGTGTTCGTCCCGTTCGCGTCGTTCCAGGCGGCGAGCAGCTCCTCGATTGTGACGATCTGTCGCGCGACGCGCGCGACGAGCGGGTGGCCCTTGTCATCGAAGGGCACGAACAGGCGCTTGAGCGTCGCCGCGGCGACATAGTTCGCATCGCGTCCGCCAACCACGAGGTCCTCATCCGTGCGGCCGCGAAACCGCCCCATCGCGGGATTCGCGGTCTCCGAGAGCAATGCGTGCGCCTGGGTGTGATCGCCGAACTCGCGATGCGTGAGCCCGTGCAGATTCTTCGGCGAGGCCATTATGTTCATCGGCACCCCGCGCGCCTGCAACGCCACGGTGGTCATGGTGGCGATCTCGAAGGCGCGCTCGTGGGCCACGATCATGTTGATGATCGGATACTCGGGATAGGCCTCGTGCATGTCCAGAACTACATCCACCTTCTCCTTGCGCGCAATCGTGAGGATCGCGTTTGCGAGTCGCTCGGTGTAGCGCCCGTCGGGCCTGCCGGGATAGGCGCGGTTGAGATTGCGTGCCTCCGACCCGATAAGGGGTTCGCCGCTGGGGAAATGGCTGTACAAGTCGGGATCGGGCCACTGGTGCAGCGGGTTGGTAAGGCGCATGCCCAGGCGGAAGCGTCGCTCGCCCTTCGCGGTGGCAATGCCGAAGTCGTGAGGAAACGCCTCCAGCGGTTCGGTGTAGGTGAAACCGCTCTGGTTGGCATGCGGAATCACGATCAACCGCCCTCGCTCGACACGCACGTTCTCCACCAGCAGGACCGCGGCGAGCATGCCCGAGATTTCCTGCGGGTGCGTGCCGCCGAAGACGAGCAGCGTCGGCCCCGGGCTCGTTCCCTCAAGGATGAATACCGGCGTGTCGGCCGCAGAGCCTTCAAATGCCGGCACATAGTCGCCGAGCGTCGCCTTACGCGTCACCCCCGGTCCGGGATACACCGGCTCGCGCAGGTGCATGGACTGGAATTCACGCCCGGTGAGCGCGGTGACGAGCACCGCCACCAGGAACAGGATCCAGCCACGACGGGCAGCGGCCATCGCTACTTCATCCCGAGCGCACGCAGCGCGAAGGGCACGAACACCAGGGATGCATACACCTGCGCGCGCCAATCCTGCGAGCGCAGGACGAACACCGCCATCGCGATCGCGATGGCCGCCGCCATTGCGCGGTAGCCAAGGAGCGTGATTTCGTCGATGAACATGCCCGGTTCGTCCTCAGGTCGCGGTGAGGAAGCGCGCGAGCGGTTTGGCGTACAGGATCAGCGCCATGCTGATCGCCAGGAGAAGCGCGAGCGACGGCAGGGCCGACCGGACGATGCGCAGCAGGTGCTGCTCGCCTGCCACATAGCCGGCCAGCGCGGCGCCGATCGCCGTCGGCGGCATGAACTCCGAAATTGCGGCGATCGAGGATAGCGCGCTCACATTGATGATCATGTCCTGGTTTATGAAGGCGAAGGCAAACGGCACACCGAGGATGTTGGCCGCGCCCGACGAGGTGAGCACGCCGCCCGCTACCGGGAGCGCGAGCAGCAGCAGTTGCAGCCAGGGTGCATCGGAGGCCATGGTCTGCATCACCAGCCAGCCGCGGATGCCGGTGAGGGTCATGATCTGCACCAGTATGCCCACCGCCACCAGTGCGGCGGCGAGATACAGCGGCGTGCCCGAGAGCGCTTCGCCTGCCGATCGGATGATTGCGTGCCGGCCAAGCAACGGCAGCATCAGGATCGCAACCATGACCAGCACCGCCGGAACGCCCGGATCGAAGACCTGTCCGGGCAGCAACCGCAGCACCAGCCAGAAACCAAGCGTGAGCGCGAGCGGCAGGACGCCGAGTAGCGCGGCGCGCGGCGGCGCGCCGGACCGGGCGCAGCTTTGCTGGTCGAAGCCGTCGCGCGGCGCGGCGCAGCGGCGTGCGTAACGGATCACCGAATACGCCATCACCGGCAGCGAAATCAGGTACAGCGTGCGGTCGAAGTTCAGGAACGGCATGTTCACGCCATCGGCGATCATCATCGCGGGCAGGTTCACGGGTGGCGCGATCATGCCGCAGGTCGCCACCAGCGCGACGAAGGCGGCCGTGTCGTGCGCGGCCAGGCCGATCCTGCGCAGCGCCGGCACCGCGAACACACCCACGGTGAGCACCGCCACGCCGGCAAGCCCGGTGAACATGCCGGCGGCAAACAGCGGCAGTGCAACCACGGTGAGCGTGATCGCCGGCCGCGCGCCGGTAAGACCAAGGAGCCCGTTGGCAAAGCCGTCGGCGAGCCCGGACTGCCGCGCGACCTGTCCGAACCAGGCGCCGGCGAACAAGGCGAGCATCAGGTTGAGATACCCGAAACCGCCTTCGACAAGGTGACGCAGCGGCAACTCGAGCGTGCCCGCTACGCCGATGACTATTGCGCTGGCGGCGAGCGCAAGTGGAAACGGCAAGCGGAGCCCGCGCAGGAACACCGCGAACGCGGCGACGCCCAGCAGTAACAGCGCGGGTGGGGACATGAGGCGGTCAGGCCGCCTTACTTGAAGGCCGTGGCGAGCACCTTGCCCGATTCCATCGGCTGCCTGATCACCGTCAGCGGGATCTTTTTGTCAGAGGCGAGCCGGGTGAAGTAGCCGTCGGCATTGCCGTCGTCCCAGACGATCAGCCATTCCGAGGCGGGGGCTACCAACTCCACGATTTCCTTCGACAGCCCGGTGCGCCGCTCGGCGCCTCCGATATGCATGCCGATCACCCGGATCTTTTTCTCGCGCGCGGCGGCGAGCAGTTCGCGGGTGCGCGCGAGTTCGGATTCCGCGGTGACGCCGGCGGTGCCGAAGCCCTTCACGCTCGCGCCAAACGCAATGACCAGCGTCCTGACCTTGTCGAGGTCCGATGTCTTCGCCAGCGCCTTGTACTCGTTGGCAATGCCCGCGCGGGTGAGCAGGGTCTTGGCGGTAAAGCCGTCCAGCGACTGGCCGGAGGAGGTGACCATCACGGGCAGTGGCGCCTTGAAGGGTGCGGCCGGCACGTTCTGCGCGTGGACTGCAATCGGGGTGCACACAAGCGACAGTGCGAACGTGACACCCGATAACCAGTTGCTCATTGGGACTCCTTGTTCAACGGGCGGCATTGCGGCCGCCCGCCGATGCCGATCAGTAACCCGCGGCGAAGTCGCGTGCGTTTCTCGTTGCCGCGCCAGAATAGGTGCGGCTCGCCGCATCGATGATGATCATGTTGGTGGCGCCCGCGGCAGCGTTCCGGTTCTTGCCGACGTCGGGCACATTGTGGCCGGCGGCTTTCATCCGCGCGCGGATTTCTTCGGAAATGCCCGGCTGGAGATGGACTTCGGTGCCGCCGGTGTAGTGGTAAGTGTCGCCCCACAGCACCCGCGGCGCGCTCACGGCAGCGAACGCGTCCATCCCGAAATCGATCGCGTTTACGATCGGCTGGGCGATTCCGTACATCGTCGACTCCGCGCCCGCGCCGCCGACCACCATGTAGAGCTTGCCGTCGCGAAACAGCATCCCGGGGGAGAGTGTCCAGCGGTTGCGCTTGCCCGGCGCCATGGCCAGGTTGCCAGGCTTCTCGCCCGTCCACACGTTCTCGTCGATGTCAAACCAGTCCATGCCGTTGGAGAGCAGCAGGCCGGTGCCTTCGGCGACGATACCCGAGCCCCAGAAGTTGCCCAGGGTGTTGGTCATCGACACCGCATTGCCCCAGCGGTCCACCACCGACATGTGCGAGGTCGCGGACTTGGAGGGCAGGTCGAGAACCGCCTGCTTCACCGTTTTCATGTCGAAGCGACCCTGCGCAATGCGCTGGCGTATCGACACCGCGTGCTCACGTGACAAAAGCATGTCGGTGGGTATCTTCACGAAGTCCGGATCCGACACGTACTTGTAGCTGTCCAGGTATGCGTGCTTCGACACCTCGGCCATCATGTTGAGGTATTCGAAGGAATTGTGCTTCATCCCCACCAGGTCATAGCCTTCGAGCACATTGAGCATCTGCATCCAGGTGATCGCCGCCGAGGGGGGCGGCGCACCGACAACACGAATGCCGCGATAGGTGGTCTCGATCGGCTTTCTCCAGATTACCTTGTAGGCAAGCAGATCTTCCTTGGTGATCAGGCCGCCGTTCTTTTTCATGTCGGCGACGAGCTTGTCGCCCACCGGGCCGCCATACAGGGCTTTCGATCCCATCTTCGCGAACAGGCGATAGGACGCAGCGAGGTCCTTGCGCGCCAGCAGCGCGCCGGGCGCGGGCGCCTGGCCGTTGATCAGGAATTCCTTGCTCCAGCCATCGTAAATGGCCAGTTCGGTAACGTAGCGGCGGGTGTGAAAGGAACTGTCGAAATCGACCGGGCGCCCGCTCTCGGCATAGTCAATCGCATCGCTCCAAAGCGAGGCCCATGGCAGCTTGCCGCATTTCTTGTGCACTGCCTCCCAGCCCTTCAGATTGGCAGGAACCGTCGGTGCCAAGTAGCCGCGGTGCTTCTTCTCCAGCGTGTAATCGGCGGCCCGGATCGCCTTGGGCGCCACGCCGTTGTAATCGATCGTGGAGAGGTCCTGCTTTTTCTCGTTCCAGAGCAGGGCAAAGCCGGACCCGGCAGGGCCCATCATGTCAGGCATCATCACGCTCAGCGTGGTCGCAGTGGCAATCGCCGCGTCGCAGGCGGTGCCGCCTGCGCGCAGCGCGCGCATGCCCGATTCAACCGCGAGCGGATGGCCCGCGACGATCATTCCGTACTTGCCGACGACCGTACGGTCGAGGGCCTGGGCACCGCCCATGAGCATCAGGGATGCGGCGAGCGCTGCAATGCGCGTGGAATTCGCGTTTATGACTAACATGAATGACTCCTCCTTGTTGGTTGTGGCGCGGTTTTTTTTCGATGCGCACGAACCAGAAAAATATTCTAACAGCATTCCTCCCCGCGTATAGGAAATTCAAACCTTCTGTTTCTCCATGCGCAACGGCATCACCGGACCAAGGGGTGATCAATTTGCGCGAAGTTTTGTCGGAGTTTTGTAAAGGCTCATTTAGCGAATGATGTTGTTGAACTCATGCTCTGACCGCCAGAGCGAACAACTGTGCGGGATCGGGGCTGAAGCGGGGCGACCGGTCGAGGACTCTAAATATCGCACAAATGCAAATGCGCAAGGGGCGTTCCGATCAGCGTATTGAAGGTGCGATTGCCGTGGCGACAACGGAACCGCTGCAGGTCAGCATGACGCCCATGCTTGATGGTTGGAGTTCTAGGCACAACTGTTAATGCGCAGATCCCTGGCTCGAGTCGAGGTCGGGAGCCAAGTAAGGCTCGAACTTACCGATATTGAATGTCCCCTCCTGCCCGGTTACCGTCCTTTAGCTTGGGGACACTTCTCGAGCCCAAGCAGCCGACTGGGTCAACCCTACTCGTCCGTCCGCCAAGCAGAAAACCGTCGCTCGATCGCCGTCAGCCCGCGGTTGACGCCCCAGGCGCACAGCAGGGCGAGCAGGATGCCAAGATACACATGCGCGGTGTTGAACATCGAGCGGTTGTATGAGATCAGGAAGCCGACGCCATCCAGCGATGACAGCATCTCGGTGGCGATCACGCCGATGACGGTGAGCGCAAGTCCGATGCGCATGCCGGTGACGATAGACGGCAGTGCCAGCGGAAGCACGATGCGCGTAAAGAGCGTGAAGCGATCGCAGCCGACAGAGCGGCCGAAAAGTAGCGCCGCGCTGTCCACGCCCCGCAGGCCGTTGATCGTACCAAGTGCAATCGGAAAAATGCCGGAGACTGCACCGTAGGCAATTTTCGATGCCGAACCGAGTCCGAACCAGGTCATGAACAGCGGGTACCAGGTGATGAGCGGCACGGCGAAGGCCGCCGTCAACAGGGGACTGGCAGCGGCACTGGCCAGCGCCGAGCGGCCGAGCAGCGTGCCAAGCGCAATGCCGGTCACGCAGGCGATCGCCGCGGCGGCCGCCATTTCCATCAAAGTTACGCGCATGCCCAGCGCGAATTCCTTCCACGATTCCAAGGCGACGGTGGCAATCGCGCTTGGCGCCGGCAGAATCACGCCCGGCACCCACTGCAGGCGGCAGACCGCCTCCCACACCGCGAGGATGACGATTGTCACGATCCAGGTGTTGCGGCTCACGCGCTGCCGCTCCGCGTCGCCGAAGCGCACGCTTGCCCCTCGGGCGGCGTATCCAGTAGATGCCACACCCTGTTGCGCGCTACGCCAAATTCGGGGCTGCCCATGATGTCGATGTTGCGCGGCCGCGGGAAGTCGATGTCGATGCGCTCCACGATGCGCCCGGGCCGGCCGCTCATGACGAGCACCTGATCGGAAAGGAATAGCGCCTCGGTCAGGCTGTGTGTGATGAGCAGAATCGTCTTTCGCGTGCGCTCCCAGATGGTGAGCAGTTCCTGCCCCATGCGCATACGGGTCTGTTCGTCGAGCGCACCGAAAGGTTCGTCCATCAGGATGATGCGCGGGTCCTGCGCGAGGCCGCGCGCGATCGACACGCGCTGCCGCATGCCGCCGGAGAGTTCGTGCGGGTAGCGATGCGTGAAGTCGCGCAGGCCCACCAGCTCCAGCATCGCGTTCGCCGATTCGCGCCGCGCATCCGCGGGACGTCCCTGCACTTCCAGCGGGAACAGAACGTTTTCGAGTGCCGTCTTCCACGGCAGCAGTGTCGGGTCCTGGAACACGACTGCGATCTTGCCCGGTTGCGGGCCCTGGACGGTGTGGCCGTCGATGCGCACTTCGCCCGAGGTCGATGGCAAAAGGCCCGCAAGAATCTGCAGCAGGGTCGACTTGCCGCAGCCGCTCGGGCCGACGATGGAGACAAACGATCCTTCCGCAACCGACAACGCGATGTCCGAGAGCGCGAGCACTGCGTTCGCGCCCTGCCCGTAGGCATGGCGCAGACCCTGCACCTCGATGACCGGCGTGGTGTTCGCTTGCATGTCAGCGTTCCAGATTCCATTTGCCGAGCCGCGTTTCCCACAGGCGCATCGTCTCGTTGATTGCAACAGTGATGAACGATATGAGGAAGATCGAGGCCATCAGGTTGACCGTCTGGTAGGCCTGTCCGAAGCGGTAGATCACAAGCCCGACGCCGTCACGCGACCCGTACATTTCGGCAAGCAAAATTCCGATGATGCAGAAGATCAGGCCGAGCCGAAGACCGGTCATGACCTGCGGCGCCATCGCGGGCAGGTAGATGCTGCGGTAGATCCGCCACCGGTCGCCGCCGAAGGAACGGGTGGCCTGCACCCACTGCGCCGGCACCTGCCGTACCGCGGCCATGGTGGTGATGGTGACCACGAAGAACACATGCGTGATGCCGTAGGCGATCTTCTGCGTCGTCCCGAGTCCGAGCATGAGAATGAAAATCGGCAGGAAGATGGATTGCGGCACGGCGAGCACGACATTGAAGAGGCCGCCCAGCCGGTCGCCGAAGCGGCGGTTTTCACCGAGCAAAAACCCGACCAGAAGCGAGATGGGTGCCGCGATCACGAATGCGACGACCACGCGCCACAAGGTGATGCCGGCCTCCTGGATGAAGGCGGCCTCCTGCAGCAGATCGGCCATGGCCGCGGCGATCTGCAAGGGCGACGGCAGGATTTCCGGATCAAGCACCTTCGCGCGGCTGCCGAGTTCCCAGATCGTTCCGAGCGCGACGAAAAACGACGCCTGGATCGCAAGCACCTTCAGGCGCAAGGAGGCGCTCCTGCTTTCAAGGTTTCACGCACCCTAATACTCAAAACTTGATCGGCCGGAAAATCTCTGAGGCCGGGGGCAGCTTGAATCCTGCGTCGGTGGCGAGCGCGAGCGAGTTGGCCATCCATTGCGCATCCATGGCACCGTCGGTCTTCAGCCGCTTGATGATCGTGTCGTAGGCCATTTTCAGTATCCGCGGGTCGGTTTCCTTGGTGTAGCGCTTCAGGAACTCGAGCGTCCAGGCCTCGTTTGCCTGCATATAGGTGATGGCTTTGGCGTTCGCCTGGAGCCAGCGCCGGAGCACCTCGGGCTTCTTGTCGATCGCCTCCTGGGTCGCCGCCCAGGTGTCGGGCAGCACCGGCTCCATCTCCTTGCCGAAATCAACAAGCGACCGGTATTCGCCATCGATCAGGTGGCGGTAGCTCACCAGCGGCCAGAGAATCGCCGCGTCGATCTGCTTGTTCTTCAGTGCGGGAGGAACCCCCGGCGTGCCGAGCGGAATCGTCTTGATGGTGATCTTGGCGTGGCGCGCCGCCCACAGCGCAAAAAAATCCATCGACGATGCCTTGCTCGAGATGCCCACCGTCTTGCCCTCGAGATCCTTCAGCGTCTTGATCGGCGAGTTGACCGGCACCACCAGATGCCATCCGTCGGGGGTAATTCCCCCCGTCGGTGCGATGATCCGCTCCTTGATGCCCTTGGAGATGGCGACGCCCACGCCGGAGGGCGAGGCGGTGATCACATCCACCGCACCGGCGGCAAGCGCTTCCTGCGCAAGCCCTCCCGACAAATCCGTCAATTGCACGTCCAGGTCGCGTTCCTTGTAGTAGCCCAGTTCCCTCGCTGCGAAGGCCACGCCGTACACAGGATAGATGGCCGAAAGTCCGACGCGAAGCTGATCGGCGGCATGGGCACCGCCCGCAAGGAACAGGAACGCGAGCGGAACGGAAAACGTCAATACATACCCAGCCATGCGGCAAAGCACATTCCTGAAGCTCATGTCAGACCTTTAATTGTGAAGATGAATCGCATGTAAGCGTATAGAAAATCCAAACCTTCTGTTTCTCCATGCCCAACGGTATCACCGGACCGAGAAGTGATCAATTTTCGTGGCGTTTTGTAAAGGCTCATTTAGCGAATGATGTTGTTGAACTCATGCTCTGACTGCCAGAGCGAGCACCTGTGCGGGATCGGGGCTGAAGCGGGGCGACCGGTCGCGAACTCTAAACCATCCGAGGTAGTTGGTGAGGTATTTCGTGGCAACACTCTTGCCGTTGGCGAACAACATTCGGCAATCGCGGTCGCGCACATGCACCGACCCGATCGCATCCACCAGGTTGAGCCACAAGGATTCGGCGAGTTCGAAACCGCGCGTCGCCAGCTTGGCTCGCATGGTGGCGATGGTCGATTCGAGCGAGGTGTCCTTGCTCGGATGAAGGTTTCTTTTTGCATGATGAGCTGTGTTCTATGGTAAGGCAGACATCGGGCCCGCCTCACAATTCCGGGAAGGCGGGTGTGCCGGCATTCGGGCGCACATCCGTTTCAAAGATGTGCAAATGAAAAAGCCTGAACGCTCTTGGAGACAAGGTTCAGGCTCTGATGACGGGTCATGGAAACCATCCAACACCGCGTCCAATGGGGCGCTAGTTTAGCCCTTTTCCGCCGCGTATCCGCTTCCGCCCAGGCAACTACTCCCCCTTGGTCCCGGAGTCGCGGATCACCTTGCCCCACTTCTGGATTTCCGCCTCGACGTAGCGGGTAAAAAGTTCCGGGGACGTCACTTGCAATTCCGCTCCGTCAATCGCGAGCCGCTCGGCAAAATCCGGCTGCTGCACAACCTTGACGATTTCGGCATTGAGCCGGGCAATCGCGCGAGGGGGCGTGCCTGCCGGCGCAGACACGCCCAGCCAGGATGCGATTTCGTACCCCTTTACTCCCGCATCGGAAATGGTCGGAATGTCAGGCTGTGCCTTCAACCGCCCCTGGCTTGAAACGCCCAGCGCACGCAGCTTTCCCGCCCTGACATGTGGCACAGCCGCCGAAACCCCGGCAAACATCAGGTTGACCTGCCCACCCACGACATCGAGCAAAGCAGGACCGGTCCCCTTGTACGGAACATGAACCAGATTTACTCCAGCCATGGCCTTGAACAATTCGCCCGCCAGGTGTGCGCCGCCCCCGCTGCCGGCAGAAGCGAAATTCAGGATACCGGGGCGCGCCTTCGCGTCGGCCACGAGCTCGCCCACCGTACGCGCGGCGACGGAGGGATGCACCACCAGCATCAGCGGATACGAAGCCACGTTGCTGACATGGGCGAAATCGCGCATCAGGTCATAGCCAAGCTTTGGATACAAGGTCACGTTGGCTGCATGACTGGATGTCATCATGAAGATCGTATAACCGTCAGGGGGCGACTTGGCCGCTATTTCGGCACCGATGTTGCCATTGGCGCCACCGCGGTTATCCACCAGCACCTGCTGGCCAAGCCCCTCTCCCAGCTTTTGTGCGAGGCTGCGCGCCAGGATGTCTGCCGGCCCTCCCGGCGGATAGCTGACGATAAACCTGATGGGGCGAACAGGGTATTCCTGCGCCTGTGCGCTCACGCCTAAAACCGCCGTGAGAACAATCCCGATTGCGACCAGACCTCTGGAAAAAAGCATGGCTATTGCATCAAACGAGTGAAGGGGGCGTTTCGGTCAGCGCGCTGGTGACCTGCTCCGCCAGGCTTTTGACGGCGAGATCGAAATAGTGCTTGCCCGCGGCCGCTGTCGCGGTGCTGGGATCACCCTGGTGACCATCGCGCGATACGGCAGCATGGGAGTAGTGAAAGAACGGCCGCACGCCATGCCCGACCATTCGATAGGTCTTGGACATGTCCACCAGGTCAGGCCGCAGATGCAGCATGAGCGATGTTTCCGCCACGTTGGCATGACAACGGCCAAAGCTTTCATCGGTGGAAAACCAATTCCGCAGTTCCGCATTGATCTCCCACCAACTCATCGCACGCATGCGCAGGTCGGCGTAGCGCGTGCCGCAATTGGCGATCGCGTTCTGCAACGGGAAATGATTGGGCAGATTGCCGTTGACAAACAGCACGCGACGAAAGCCCTCGGCATATATCCAGTCGCACATCTCCTCGATGACTTTCTGGAAAGTCTCGGGTTTGAGTGAGTAGGTGCCGGGAAAACCTCGATGGTTCGAGGAATGCCCATAGGGGATCGCCGGCAGTACCGGGACCCCGGTCAGGGCCGACACGCCGCGGGCAATCTCCTGCGCCAGAAGAAAATCGACATTCAGCGGAAGGTGCAGGCTGTGCTGCTCAACCGCACCAACCGGCAGCATGACCATCTCCATGCCGCGCGAAATCAGGCTTTTGACTTGGGGATGGCGGAGTTCGTCAAGCAGGATGGGTTTGGGATTCATCTGGGTATTCCAAGGTTAGTTTCAAGTGCAAGCACAAAAGGAGTGGCCAATGCGCGGACCCGCTTCAGTCCACTTAGATGTTGTTGTCGCGGATACCTTTGGCCCACTTGCATGATTCGGCATATATGAAATGCGCGAAGGGTATAGGAAATTTAAACCACCTTTTTCTCCATGCACTGACTGTACCATCAGACCGAGAAGCGATCAATTTGCGCGGCGTTTTGTAAAGGCTCATGTAGCGAATGATGTTGTTGAACTCATGCTCTGACCACCAGGCGCGAGCACCTGTGCGGGATCGGAGCTGAAGCGGGACGAGCGGTCGCGAGCCCTAAACCATCCGAGATAGTTGGTGAGGTATTTCGTGGCAACACCCTTGAAGCGGACCATCCATGCGCGCAGGCGCGAACGATGGTCCGCGTATGTCCCCAATCAACTCAGCCCTCAAAGCATCGCCAGATGTCGTTTTTCGCGATGACTCTCATGTGGAGCTAGCACTCACGATAGCAAACCGAAAATCGCAGCCGAAGATCAACGCGAATGGCTGAAAAGCCGCGCCTGGTGCGCCTTTCCAGCCATTAGCACGTGCTGCGAAGTGGCTATTTATTCGCCGCGAGGCGCGCCAGACGTTCCCGCCAGGCGGGAATAATTTCCGGGTTTTTACAATGCAGTGGCGGCTCGCCGCGCAGGATGCGCGCAATGTTCTCCTCGCCCGCCTTGCCGAAAGACACAAATACATCGCGGGTATGACCGACCATGTGCGGTGTGAGGATGACGTTATCAAGAGTGCGCAGCGGGCTGTCTGCGGGCAGCGGCTCCACCACAAAGGTGTCGAGCGCGGCCCCGGCGATACGCTTGTTCTTCAAGGCGTCGTACAAGGCCGCCTCGTCTATGGCCTCGCCGCGCGAAGTGTTCACCAGATAAGCGGTCGACTTCATCAGCGACAATGCCCGCGCGTTGATCATGCCGCGCGTTTCCGCCGTGATACTGACAAACAAACCAAGGATATCGCTGCTCTTCAGAACCGTATCAAGATCGGTCATGATGACGCCTGAGGGTGCCGCCTCCTGCTTGACGTAAGGATCGAAGGCGAGCATTTTCACGCCGAAGCCGGCAAGCCTCTCAACCACGCCGCGCGCGATACGCCCAAGGCCCACCAGGCCTACCGTGCGACCCAACATCATGCCGGCCCACATGTCGGTGGGCGTCGGCTTGGGCCGCGCGCGCGTGCCGCGCATGACTTCCTGCGTCGCCTGCGGGTTGTACATGAGCATCAACATCAGCATCACCGTCGCCTCGGACATACCGAGAAAATTCTCCGGCGTGGCGCCGTGCCCGACGATGATGGACAGGTCTTTCGCCGCATCAAGATCCACCGTCTCAAGGCCTATGGTCGGATTGATCACCCCACGCAGTCGCGGCGCATATTCCAGGATCTCGCGCGTGCAGACATTGCGACTGGAGAACATCGCCACCTCGGCGCGGCCGAACCATTCCGCCCAGCGCTCTTTCGGGAAGGCGACTTTCTGTCCCGGTATCGACTCCGGCCCGCGGATCACTTCGACACCGCGCGCCTTCAGGCGGGCTGCGATATCGTTGAACACCTCCACCAGCATGAAATCCTGGGGGATGAAAACGGTGCGTCCTGCAAATTCGGTTGCGTTACTCATTCTGGTTTGATCCCCGCGTCTTTGACCACTTTGGCCCATTTTTCAAGTTCTTCCGCAAAGATGCGGCGCGTCTCGTTAGGCGTGGTCGCATTCGGCTCGAATCCGACCTTGGCCAGGCGCTCGCGCACATCCGGCAGATTGACGATTACCCTTTGCTCTTCAGACAATTTGTTCAGTATCGCCTCGGGCGTTCCACCGGGCGCCATCAGGCCGAACCAAAACACCGACTCATATCCGGGCACCGTTTCGGCCACAGTAGGCAGATCCTTGAGAATGGGATTGCGCTGACGGTCACCCAGGGCAAGGCCGCGGATCTTTCCAGACTGGATATGCGGAAACATGGAATTGAGCGCGCCGAACAAAACCTGAACCTCGCCTGTCATCAGCGCCGGAATCATGCCGGCCGCGCCCTTGTAGGGCACCTGCTCCATCTTGGTTCCGGTCATGCTCAGGAACATTTCCGTGGAAAGATGGTGCGGCGTGCCTATGCCGGGCGTGGCGTAGAGCAACTTGCCCGGATTGGCCCTGGCATAGGCGATCAATTCTGGAACCGTTTTAACCGGCAATGAATTGGACACGGCAAGACCCATGGGCAGATTGACACCGATGCCGATCGGAGCAAGGTCTTTCATCACATCGAAGGGCAGCGATTTGCTCAGAGAGGGCGCCATGGTCAGGCCATTTTGCGACAGCAGCAGCGTGTACCCGTCCGGCGCGCTACGCGCGACATACTCGTTACCGATATTGCCGCCAGCCCCCGGCTTGTTCTCGACAATCACCGGCTGGCCGAGGCGCTCGCTCAACTTCTGCCCCACGGTGCGGGCGTAGACGTCATTGCCCCCACCCGGGGTGAAGGGCACGATGATGCGGATGGGCTTGTTCGGATAGGCCTGCGCCAACACGGCGGTACTGACACCAAGCAGCGCCAGGGCCAGGCAAGCGGCCAATAGTCTTTGTTTCATTTTTGCAACTCCTCGGGGGTGGTTCGCAGTCTGTGCCGCAAACGCGTTGGTCTTCAGATGCAGTAAATGTCCACCATGGTGGGCAGGTAATCGTTCTGTATCACGATTTTCTTGCTGGCGATCCGCCAATTCCCATCGGCAAAGCGCAATCCGTGCGTGGAATGACCGAACAGAACATAAATCTTTTTGCTGTTCGGATCGAAGACGTGGCATGTCCACGACGAGCGCAGCGTCATGCTCGCCCCCGGCGTAGCGGAGAGCAGAACGATGTTTGAGACCATGTGCGTGGTACGCCGCAGCGGAACCGATGCCGGCGATTTGCCGGTACGGATGCGGGCGATGCGATCCTCAAGACCGGCGCGGCTGGAGTAATAAATCTGCGACAGTTGCGACTCATGGTTCTCGGCGAGTTGCTCCTCGGTGATCCAGGTGGGCACCCAGTATTCGCAATCGGCGCGAAACAAGTCCAGCCAGTCATCCCAGCGCTGCTCATCGAGCGATGCGGCCTCCAGCGAGAGCACATCGCGCCCCGAGTCGAGCAGTTCACGTTGCTCAGACATAGGCTTTCTCCCCGGATATGCCCGCCTGCATGAGCCTCGCCCATTCGCGATAAACCGGCTGGAAGGCTGATTCAGACTGCACGGCAAAACCGCCTTTGAGGCTTGCGACCGGATTGAAACCCAGTGATTTGGCAATATCGTTTGGCCCCTGCTCGATCGCAGCAAGACCGCGGCAATGCCCCTGCAACCAGTCGAGTTGATTGGCGGCAAACCCTGCCTGGCAGGTTTCATAGGTGACGGTGTCATCGGGCGTGGCAAGGCCGCTGACGTTGAAAAAGTCCTCGAACTGACGCAAGCGCCACGCCCTTTGCGCCGGCGGTTCGCCCACGGGCGCCATACACCAGTAGCGCATTTCGGTGCGATCAACCGAAAGCGGCCGGAAGGTGCGCAACAACAACGAGGTCGAGTCTGCGATCTGCATGTTGGGGAACACCGACATGTTGCGCATCTTGAGCATCCAGTCGGCGCGCTCGGCGCCGACACGTTTGCGAATGGCCTCTATGCCCGGGTAGATCGGACGCTTTATCACCTCAGCCTGGTTAAGCCAGATGACGGTGTGGCCGTTGGCGAACTGGAAATCTCCGCCCTGCTGGGAGAAACGCTTTTGCCAGTCAAACTGCCGGGCTTCCTGGTTGCCCTCGCCCATGGCGCGCTTGGCCATGACATCGAGGAAGCTGGTGTGGGTGGAGGTCAGGTGATACGCGTCGGTGCCGTTGTCGAGCTGCAACTTCCAATTGGCATCGTAGGCATATTCAATGCGCCCGGGCACGAACTCCATGCCGTGCTCGCCCTGCTCCATCGCGAGGTCGATGAAAAAACGCAGTTCTCCGAGAAAATCGGTGAGCTCGGGGACGTCCGGCGAGAGGCTGCCGAACAACAGGCCCTTGTACGAGGCCACGCGCGCCAGCGGCACGAGGTCGTGCGAATCGTTGTCGAAGGCCGGCGTGTAGCAGCCGTCTTTCTTGTCCTTGACGTCCGCGCTGCGACCGTCCGAGCCATAAGCCCAGCCGTGGTAAGGGCAGACGTGAAATTTGCGGTTACCGCTTTCGGTTCGCGTCAGCCGCGCGCCTTTGTGGCGGCAGGCGTTGAGGAAGGCGCCAAGCTTGCCCTTGGCGTCACGCGAAACGAGCACCGGCACGCGGCCGATGTGCGTGGCGACCCAGTCATGGGGCTTGGGTATTTGCGACTCATGCCCGATGAACGACCAGGTTCGCTCGAAAATGTATTTCATTTCGAGTTCGAACAACTGCGGGTCTGAATACACATCCTTGTGTACCCGGAACACACCGTCTGCCGGACGGTCGTCTATATAATTTTTGATATTGCTCATATCCATGGTCGTATCTCGTCGCGTAACGTTAGGACAGCTCAGCTCAGTGAAGGGTCAGACTCAGCTCAAACAGGGGTCAGGCCGGAGTCAGTCAAGCAGGTCCGGCTGCTCGGCGAGTATCTTGTCCATCAACGGTGTCAGACTGTACCAACCCGACTTGTGCGAGCCGACCTGGCGCGCGGCGAGCGATGCGGTGGCGTCGTCGATCTGGACCGGCGTCCCGGCCGACCAGGCCATCAGGGTTTGCTCGAAGGCGCGCTCCATGCGCAGAAACCAGAACACCGCCTCCTCCACCGTGTGGCCGACGGTGAAGGCGCCGTGGTTGCGACAGATCACCGCCTTGTGGGGGCCGAGCGCTTTCGCAATCATGTCGCCCTCCGAGACATCGGCGGCAACCCCACCGTAGCCGTCGTAGAGCGCGTGATCCTTATAAAAGGAACAGGCCTCCTGCGTTATTGCGGGCAACATTTTTCCCAGCGACGCAAAGGTCGTGGAAAAACGTGAATGCGAATGTGCCGCTGCATCGACGTCGGGCCTGGCCTTGTGGATGCTCGAATGAATGGCATACGCGGCGGCGTTAATGGTCCGCGTGCCCTCGACAATCTGGCCGGCGTGATTGACGAGGATCAGGTCGGAGACGCAAATGCGGCTGAAATCAACCGCCAGCGGATTCACCCAGAAATGATCGGTCAGGATCGGGTCGCGTACCGTGATGTGTCCGCCCACGCCGTAATTCAGGCCGTAATGCGCAAATATCCGGTAGGCGGCGGCAAGGCGCTGCTTGCGGTGCAGGCGCTCGTCCAGCTTGGTCGCAAACACCGGCATGTCGGGCCACTTCAGTCCGTCAGCGGTCAAAGTCAGACCCAACTCTTTTTCAGCTTTACCCATTGCAATCTCCTCCGCCCTCGAACGGGGCATTACAGGGCGTAGTTTAGGCATCGCAACAGGGTTGAATCAAGCTTGATTAGGCAATCGACTGGAAGGCCGCCGACTCGAAACCTGCCCGCTTCAGCGGCCCGGAACGGGACTGGTGAACTTGGCGCGCGGCCGGATCATGAATCCGGCCAGACGCTGCTCAAGAATATGCGCCACCCAACCGGCAGAGCGGCTCAGGGCAAACAGCCCCCCGGCCGTGTAGTCAGGCAAGCCAAGGGCCCGGCAAATAACCACAAGGCCGGTTTCTATGCTCGGCCTTGCCTTGAACTGCTTTTCAATATCCTCGAGAGCCAGCAACATGTTGCGGGTCATTTTGCGCTCCCGGCCGGCCTCACGTGCGATATCCAACAACATCTGGGTGCGCGGATCGCCGTGCGGGTAGAGCTTGTGGTTGAAGCCCACCAGCGTTTGCGCGGCGTCAAGCCGGCTCTTCACCAGTTCGAGCACCGCCTTGGGCGCCGCCGGTGGCATGAACATGGCCTCAACCCGGTCACAACCGCGACCGATGCCGTAATGCACGTCAAGGGCGGCGCCCATGCAAGAATGCAGATCGGCGCCGCCCGAAGCGGCGATGCGCGCGGCGAAGGTGGCCGGATTGAGCTCGTGATCAGCGACCAGAACGAGGGCCGTGTCGAGCGCGCCGATGTTGAGCGGCTCCAAGGGCAGACCAAGCGCGCGTGCCAGGCTTTTCGCCAAAGGCTCGCCGTCCAGCGGCGCAACATATTCCTTCCGCGGCCCGAGAAACCCGAACACACCGGCAAGGATGCGAATAAGCCGGCGGGCGGACAGCACCGGCGTGCCGCTGCCGCCGACACGCTCACTGCCCCCCTCAGCTATGCCTATGGACAGCGTTGCCTGCGTCAGCAATTGCAGGATGTGAACGCGCGGATGCAGCCGCGTCGTGGCCGCAAGCAGGTCGGGGACTTCTGCCGGCGCGGGCGCGGACTGCCACACCACAGACTCGTCCGTCCAGTTGCCAGTCCACAGATATTCTGCCGCCGCCTCGAAGGAGCAACGCGAGCGCGCAAGATCGAGCGCAAGGCGGTTGCGGTAGCGCGGCCCCTCCTCCGTTATTTCCGTGATGCTGGTGACAATGACCGGCTCGCCCCAGCGCATCGCACTCGCCGCCGCCGGCCCGTGGCCGGAACGCGCGGTGTTCTTCGCCTTGACCCGCTCTATGTCCTCGCGCAGGTAGTAGCTGGCGTGGCCTCCAGCCTGCGGAACGCTGCGGATGTAACCGCGGCTGACATAGGAATAAAGCGTCTGGCGCTTGATGCCAAGAATTTCCAGCACCTCATCGCGCGACAGGTAATCGGCGTCGGTCGGTGTTGCAGGGACGGGGGCAGCCACAGTGGGCCTTGGCGAAAACAAAGCTTCCTAACCGACTTCGATGCCCCGATACAGCCAGTCCACTTCGGTGAAGGTTTCCGGGGTGCGCTGCGCCATCAGATGGTTTCGCAGATCACGCGCGCCGCCGCGCGTGTGGATGATGTCACCGAAGATACGCGAGGTCAGCTGCACCCGGGCCGTGCGCAGGTAGCGCGCATCCCGGTAGGCGCTCAGCGCGGCACTGTAGTTCCCACCGGCCCCGGCAAGCTGCTTGGACAGCACAACGCCGTCTTCGATGGCCATGCACGCGCCCTGCGCGAGATATTGCAGCGTCGGGTGGGCGGCATCCCCCAGAACCGCGACATTACCGCGGGTCCAGTTGGGCACCGGGTCACGATCATGCAACACCCAATTTTTGTCGGTGCCGATGTAACTCAGCATCTCACGCACCTTGGGTGTGGTGTGGGAAAACACCTCCTGCAGCTCGTCCGGACCGCCAAAGTCGGTGGTATTGCCTTGACGGAATTTATTGCTGACTACTGTAGCAACATTGTTTAGCACGGTGCCGCCACGCAGGCGGTATTGCACCAGATGCAAATCAGGGCCAACCCAGATGGTCATGTTATTGAAGTGCGTTTTATCTTCCACCTGATCGATAGGCACGACACCGCGATAAGTCACATGCCCCGACACGCGCGGCGCGCCGTCCGCCACGATGACCTCGCGCACCTTCGAACGCAGGCCGTCCGCACCGATCAGCACATCACACTCGTACTCCGTTCCGTCGGCAAATGTCGCGCTAACCGCGTTACCGTGATCGGCAAAGCTGACCAGCTCCTTGGACGTATTCAAGGAAATCGCCTCCTCTGCCTGGCAGGCCTTGAGCAAGGCACCATGCAAATCACGTCGGTGCACCACCATGTAGGAGGCACCATAGCGCGCCTTGAAAGTATCGCCGCAGGAAATGCGTGTCAGCTCCTTGTCGGTAAGCGCATCAATGAGCACCAGAAACTCGGGGTGAACAGCCGTTTCCTCAACCTCTTTCGCCACCCCGAGAAAATCGAGCATGCGGTAGGCGTTGGGGCCGAGCTGAATGCCGTAGCCAATTTCACCGAACTCGGGCGCACGCTCCATCACCCGTGCGCGCAGGCCGCGTTTGGCCAGAGCCAGCGCTGTCGCGAGTCCGCCGATACCGCCACCGGCGATCAGAATTTCTTTCGAATTTGCAGTCTTCATCAAATTTGCAGTCTTCATCAATAAGGTGTCTGTGGCTGTTAGAAAATGGGTAATCCGGCACGGGAGCGGGCGCAAGCCCAGGAAGTCCGGCAGGGAGCGAAAGCCTAGCGCATAGACCGTGCTTTGTCGATTTTTGCGACCGATACATGAAAGCGAAACATAAAAAAGGCCAGCTTTCGCTGGCCTTCAATGCGTTTGCACGCAAATGCTTTAACCCGTCGGTAAAGAATTCCCAATTTTTCAGCGCGGGAACACTCACAATCCTCTCATGGAGCAACCTGATGCATGGCCTCTTACCTCTTCCACGCTCAACTCGTCTCATTTCAGATAGTTAGCGAAGTTCTGCAGTCCACAGCAACCGCCCATGGGGCTCATCACGCGTATGCCGCCCCAATCTGTCATCAATCGATGGCGGGCGCTTGTTGGATCATAAGCAATACGCCCGATAGCGCTTGAAGCGCATGCATGAAAGAGACCCGGTTAGCCCGAAATGCCCGAAACTTTTCTCATCTGACTTCTGAAATTTTCGATCCGCGCCTCCAACTCGGGCCGCTCAATAAGAAACGCGCGTATGTCGGTATCCTCGACCTCTGGGACCTCTGCGACTGTGGCGATTGCAGCGGCTGAGGCGGACGTCAAGGACTGGGCGTCGCTACTTTTCAGGCCATTCTTTCGTTTTCTATAGAGTTCAGATAGGGCATGAACGGAGATTTTGGCAAAAATATACGTCAACACCACCGCGCTGACTGTTATCAACGCATACAAAAGAAACAATAACAGCGTCCCAGCACTAAGCTTGCCGCCACCCAGACCGTCAACAAACTCTTCAAACCAGTAGTCCCAGTGCAAATCGGCCAGCCATCCAGACCCGGCATGCGTGTATTCAAAAAACACCAGCAAACCCAACGCGTACCAATGGACCAAAACGATCCACAAAGAAACCTCAAATGATCTGAACGTTCTCATTTTTTTCGCTGAACTCCACCGGGAGCCGCAAGAGTAGTTACCAGCTCTTGCATGAGTTCCACCCGGACTTTACTGGCCGCCAGCGACTGTTTTTCACGCGCCTGTGCGGCTAATACTCGCTCATCAAGGATCTTCCTTAGGAAATTTATTTCCTCGACAACGCCGGCCAGATTTTTTTCGATCTGCTGCTTTTCGTGAAGTTTTTCAGACAGATGTCGCATCAGTAGTGTCCGGTTAAATGGGTGTTAATTTGCTTGAAAGCCAATACTGGCGCGGCTTTACAGCCGATTTTGCTTGGTGCCGATTTGAACCTTGAATCCTCATTTTTGTGTAGTTTCCCTCCGGTGAAATCCCCGGG
>JANXRV010000146.1:0-115580 GCA_025356665.1 Pseudomonadota bacterium | reverse complement strand
GAAATACCTCACCAACTACCTCGGATGGTTTAGAGTTCTCGACCGGTCGCCCCGCTTCAGCCCCGATCCCGCACGGTTGCTCGCTCTGGCGGTCAGAGCATGAGTTCAACAACATCATTCGCTAAATGAGCCTTATTTTTTTCATATCGCATCCCACTTTTGGAATCAGCGGCTATTTTACCGTCTGCGCACGCCGAAAAGTCATCGTCTGCAAATGCCCGCCCAGCGCGGGTTTCCAGCCTGCAGCCCCTAGCGTCACGGCGCTTGAGTTTCCAGGCAAACTCCAGGCAAACACAGGTGGGCAGGTTAGTCCTGCCGTCGCAAGCGAAGACAACACCCGGCGGCAAGCGAAAAAAACAGCAATATCGCGATGATTCCGCTGCCTGGCCCGCCGGAACAAGCAGCACTGCTTTGTCCAGCGTCCAATGTCCGGTGTCCCGCGTCCAGTGTCCAGTGTCCAGTGTCCTTTATCTTTAGCCTTGCAGAACTCGCGGTACACTCGACAATGAACCTGCGACGCTGCGAGCGGCCCCGGCGATATTTGCCCCCCGCCTGAACGCAATGAAAGGAATACCTTGATCACGCGCCAATACGCCAAAGTGGCGACAGCATGGCTGGGAACTCTCGGGGCACTGGCTCTTTTAGCCATGAATATCCCCGCCCACGCGGCGGAACTCAGGGTGCTCAGCGGCAACGGCGCGCGCGCTGCCGTGGCGGAACTCTCCGCCCGTTTCGAGCGCGCGACCGGCCATACGGTATCCATACGCTTTGAAGTCAATTCTGACGTCAAACGCTTGATCGAGGCCGGCGAACCCTTCGATGTGGCTGTGCTCAATCCGCCGGTGCTCGACGAACTGATAAAACAAGAACACGTTGTCGCCGCCTCGCGCGCCGTGATCGGCCGCGCCGGCATAGCCGCCGCAGTGCGCTCCGGAGCGCCCAAACCGGACATTTCCACCATCGCCGGCTTCAAGCGCGCCCTGCTTGGCGCCAACGCCGTTACTTTCCCGGGTGAAGGCGCAAGCGGCAAATACTTTGTCAGCGTGGTCGAGCGGCTTGGCATCAGCGCCCAAATGAAATCCAAACTGCGCCCGATGCCGGCGGAGAATAATGTCGAACTGGTGGCAAAGGGCGAGGTCGACATGGTTGTCGTCGTCGCATCGCGCATCGCCGGCGTGCCAGGGGTGCAATTCATCGGCACCATTCCGCCGGAGTTACAGACCTGGATCGGCTTCACCGCCGGCGCCGGGAGCAAGGCCAAAGAACCTGAAGCCGCGCGTGCGCTGATCAGCTTTTTCACCGCGCCCGCCGCGGCGCCACTGTTGCAAGGCATGGGCATAGAACCCTTCGTCGAATAGATGCCCCCAAGACGCAGTTAAGACGCAGTTAAGACGCAGTCAAAACTTCAAGACCTCAAGACCTCAAGACCCCAAGACATAAAGACATAAAGACATAAAGACATAAGCCCCCGCACCCGCTACACTCGCCGCATGCTCAAGAAGCTTGGCAAACCCGTTCGCAAAAGCGCAAAACGCGCGGCAGCAAGCAAGGACGCTGGCAGCCTGCCACAGACGCAAAACAACCGCCTGGGCGCCAACATCAAGGCCTTGCGCATGATCAAGGGCCTCAAACTGCGGGAGTTGTCGGGTCGCGTCGGTTGCTCCGAGAGCCTGATCTCAAAAATAGAAAACAGCGTCGCACTGCCCTCGATCACCGTACTGCACAAGATTGTCGCCGCACTAAACGTCAGCATGGCGGCACTGTTTGCCGATGAGAACGCCGACCGCGGCATCGTCGGGCGCAGTGGCAAACGCCCCAGTTTCAGCATCGACAAAGCCGGCTCGCAACTCGAGCGACTGATCCCGTCCGAAGGCCGCCACCTGCTCGAAGGCAACCTGCATATCCTCGCACCGGGTGGCGGCAGCGAAGGACTGCTCTCGCACGATGGCGAGGAAGTGGGCTTTATCATAGACGGTGAACTGGAACTCACCGTTGGCGACCGTACTTATTTGCTCGCCGCCGGCGACTCCTTCACCTTTCGCTCGGAAATCCCGCACAGCTACCGCAATCCATCAAAAAAGCATGCCCGAATCATTTGGGTCAGCACCCCGCCGACATTTTGATGCGTCGCTGCGAGCCTGCGCAAGCGCAGCCCAAACCCGGCAAATGCCATCCAGTCGCCCTTTACTGGTGCGGCAACGCACCAATTTAAAACCTTTCTTGACAGTACTGGCGCGACTTCATAAAGTCCTCCATTCAAGTGACTTGAATATAAATCCGCAGCATTGACCTGCTGCCGACCGACAAGCAACAAGCACCAAAAACAGCGCCAAAAACCGGATGAAATCATGGACTCCAACGCCACCGAAGACAATCTGATTGAAAAAATCACCGCCAACCGGCAGGCCCACTACGAGCCCTATGGCTGGCACCACTGGCCCGAACACCCCTGGCTGACCTACCAGTTCCGCCGCGCACTGGGCGAGACGCAGGAAGGCGGCGGCGCGGTGAGCGAATGTTTCCTCGCCGCGAGTCGCATGGTCCCCGGCGACAAGGAGTCCTGGCACAAGGAATGGATGGTCGTCGCCGACAACAACTGGAACCGCGGCCTTGCCGAGGAGAAACTCGGACACGTTCGCAGCGCCATGAACTGCTTTTTGCGCGCCGCCGATTACTATCGCCAGGCCGAGTTCCACCTCACCCCCGAAGATCCGCGCCGCCTGCCGACCTTCGAAAAAATGGAAGCCTGCTCGAAAAAATTTATTTCCCACCTGACGCCCAAAGGCGAGGCGGTGGAGATTCCCTACGAGAACGGCGCGACGATTTGCGGCTATTTCGTGCGCACACCGCAGCAACAGCCCAATCGCAGCAACAAACATCCGGTGCTAATCTGCTTTGGCGGCCTCGATTCGATCAAGGACGAGATGTGGTTCATGCAGGCGCACGGCGCGCTGCAACGCGGTATCTCGGTGCTGATGGTCGACCTGCCCGGCCAGGGCGGCACACTGCGCCGGCACAAGATTCCCAACCGCGTCGACACCGAAGTACCGGTGGGCAAGTGCATAGACTGGCTGGTAAAGCGCGACGACGTGGATGCGGCACGCATCGCCTGCTGCGGCTCCAGCCTGGGCGGTTATTACGCCGCGCGCGCCGGATGCTATGAGCCGCGACTGGCGGCGGTCATCGCGCACGGCGCCGTCTGGGCCATCACCGACTTGTGGGGCAATGCCGACGACAGTCACGGCCTGGCCGAACACATCCGCTGGGTCTTCGGCGTCAAGTCCATGAAGGAGGCCATGGTACGCGCGAAAGATTTCACCCTCGAGGGCCACCTCGATCACCTGAAGTGCCCGATGCTGGTGTTGCACGGCGGCCACGATGTACTGACCGTGTCGCAGGCAACCAAGGTCTACGACTACGCCAAGGCGCGCGGCAAGGACGTTACCCTGCGCCTGACCTCGGCCGAGGAAACCGGCGCCGAGCACTGTCAGCACGACAACCCGACGCTGGGACAAGAGTTGATGAACGACTGGCTTGCCGACAAGTTCGGCATAGACCAGACTGCGCTGCAATTCAGCGCGGCCTGAGCCGGAACGGCCCCGCACAAAGGAAACCGCATGTTGAATCTGGGTGTCGACAACATCAAAGCCGCCGTGGTGGCCATAGACCTGCACCGCGGCCACCTCGACCTGTCGGTGGCGACCATGCCGGTGCAAAGCGAGGCGCAGGCGCGGCGCGTTATCGAGGCCAACAAGGCTCTGTTCGACTGGTGTCGCGGCAAGGGCATTCCCATCGCGCACCTGGTGACAACCTACCGCGATGCCGAGGAAATCCGCGTCAACCCGTTCTGGCGCACGCGCGCCGAGAACCCCAATAATCCGCGCAAGAATGTGCTCAAGCACAATATCGCCGGCATGCCCGGTTGCACCATCATGCCGGAACTGCACGACCAACAACGCGACTGGGTGGTCAACACCAAGAAGCGCTACGACTGTTTCGTCGGCACCGACCTCGATTTTGTGTTGCGCTCGCACGGCATCAACACACTCATCATCACCGGCGTCAACACCAACAGTTGCATCCTGTCGACCGTTGTCGCCGCCTGCTCCAAAGACTATGCGGTCATCGTCGGCGAAGACTGTGTCGACACCATGGACGCGCCCGAATTGCACGCCGCAGCCCTGCTTTGCATGCGCACCGCATTTGGCTTTGTGATGAAAAACACCGAAATCATGGCTGCGCCCGAACTGGGCGCCGGCTGAATTCCCCTCAAACCCATACCAACAGCAACCCAAAGCAGGAGACCCCAAACCATGGCCATGCAACCCCGCGATCGCGTCCCTTTCAGCGCCATTGTCGACCGCCCCAAGCTCAAGCTGCCCGGCGACGGCCGCATCATCGTCTGGACCATCGTCAACCTGGAGGTCTGGGATATCGCCAAACCCATGGCACGCCAGGTCATCCCGCCGCCCACCGGCGCGATGCTGCTGCCCGACGTGCCGAACTGGTCCTGGCACGAGTACGGCATGCGTGTGGGTTTCTGGCGCTTTCATGCGCTCTACGAAAAACTCGGCATGCGCCCGACGCTGTCGATCAACGCCCGCGTCTGCCTCGACTACCCGCGCGTCGCCAGCGCCTGCAAGGATGCCGGCTGGGAGTTCATGGGCCACAGCTGGGAGCAGGGTCCGATACACAAGGAAGAAGACCAGCCGGGCATGATCAACCGCTCGATGGACACCATTGAAAAATTCACCGGCAAACGTCCTGTTGGCTGGCTCGGACCCGGACTGACCCAAACTCTGGAAACGCCGGAATACCTCGCTGCCGCCGGGGTCAAATACATCGGCGACTGGGTCTATGACGACGAGCCTACAGAGATCAAGACAGAAAAAGGGCCGCTCATCACCCTGCCCTACTCGGTCGAGACCAACGACATCCCGGCGATGCTGGTGCAACACCACGAAGCCGCCTACTGGCAGCAAAAGTGCATCGACTCCTTTGACCGCCTGTACATGGAAGGCGCCGACCGACCGCGCATCATGGCCATTGCCATTCATCCCTACGTCAGCGGCCAGCCTTTCCGCATCAAATACCTCGAAGCCGTGTACGATTACATGAGCCGCTTCCCCGGCGTGGTGCATTGGAACGGCGAACAGATACTCGACTGGTACCAGAAACAGCGTCCGCAGGCGAAATGACGACAGGCTTTATCATCGTCATTCACCACGCTCCCCTCGCCCCTTGCGGGAGAGGGGGCGGGGGAGCAGGCGCTAGGACTGGTGACGCTGGCAAACTCGTAAGCAAGGCGATCTGACCATGTCTATGCTCGGCTTCAACCTGCTCAATGGCGCAACGTTTGCCGCGCTGCTGTTCGTGGTCGGAAGCGGCTTCACGCTGATTTTCGGCCTGATGCGCATCGTCAACCTGGCCCATGGCGCGCTGTATCTGCTGGGCGGCTATGTGGCGTTCAGCGTCGCGATGAAAACCGGCAGCTTTGCCCTTGGCATCGCGTGTGCGGCGGGCGCAGTTGCCATCGCCGGCTTGTTGATTGACGTCGTTTTGCTGCGCTTTGTGCGCGGCAACGACCTGCGCCAGGTGCTGCTGACCGTGGGCGTGGCGCTGGTGCTCAACGACGCCATGCTGGTTATCTGGGGCGGCGACACCTTTACGGTTCCGGTACCACAGTGGCTGCAGGGCCCGGTGCAGTTCCTGGGCATGACCTATCCCGTCTACCGTCTGTTCGTGCTTGCTGTGGGTGTGGCGATCTTCCTCGGCCTGTGGCTGCTGCTCAACAAGACGCGTCTTGGTGCGCTCATCCGCGCCGGCGTGGATGATGCCGAAATGGTCGAGGCCATGGGCGTCAACATCCGCCGCGTCTTCATTTACACGCTGATGCTTGGCACCGCGCTCGCCGGCATAGGCGGCGCGCTGGGCGGCGCATTCCTTTCGCTTTACCCGACTGCCGATGCCGAGATACTGGTGTTCAGCCTGGCGGTGGTGATCATCGGCGGTCGCGGCAGCCTCGCCGGTGCGGCGGTGGGTGCACTACTGGTGGCCATGCTCGCCACCTTCGGCCAGGTATGGTTCCCCGAACTGGCCTACTTTGTGATTTTCGGCCCGATGGCGGTACTGCTGGCTTTCCGACCGCTTGGCTTGTTCGGACGGGCCACATGAACAAACCACTGAAGGTGAACAAGCACCATATCTGGACCGCGATCGTGCTCGCCGCGCTGGCGCTGCTTCCCTTTGCCATCTCCGGCTACCAGACCAGCCTCGCTACGCAGATGCTGATTTTTGCCGCTCTGGCCATGTCCATCGACATCCTCGCCGGCTACGCCGGGCGCACGCCGCTGGGTCATGGTGCGATATTCGGCGTCGCAACCTATGTGCTGCTCTATTACGTCACCACCGCCGGCGGCTCGCTGTTGGGCGGCATCGCCCTGGGCATACTCGCCGCGGTCGGCACCGCCGTGGTGTTCGGTGCGCTGGCCATCCGCACCTCGGGGGTTTATTTTCTGCTGCTCACGCTGGCGCTGGGCATGATTGTCTGGGGTGTGTCGCTGCGCTGGACATCGGTTACCGGCGGTGAAAACGGCATACGCGGCACGGTCAAACCCGAATGGCTGGCCAGCCACGTCAACCTGTATTACTTCACCCTCGCCATCACCTCGCTGATGGCGCTGGCCATGTGGCGCTTCGTCAATTCACCCTTCGGCCTGACGCTCAAAGGCATACGCGAGAGCGAAACCCGCATGAAGGCCCTGGGCTACAACGTGCCGCTGCATGTCTTTATCGGCTTTGTCGTGTCGGGATTTTTCGCCGGCATGGCGGGCATCCTGTATGCGTTCTACAACTCCTTCGTCAGCCCCTCCACCGTTGAACTCAGGCAATCGGTGGCCGGCCTGCTGATGGCCATCGTCGGCGGCATCGGCACGCTGTTTGGCTCACTCATCGGCTCCATTGTCATCATCACGCTCGAAAATCTCGTCAGCCTGTACACCGAGCGCTGGTCCATGGTGCTCGGCCTGATGTTCATTTTCACCATGATCTTTGCGCCCGAGGGCCTGGTCGGAAAGGCGCGGCAGTTGATGGCACGCCGCCAGGCGCGCCTGAGCGCTGCGGCCACCCAAGGCGCGGCGAACTCCCCCTCCACAGATGGAGGGGAAAAAGGCGGAGGCCACTAGCCCCTGCCCAAAAAATTTCAACCGCCATATCAGCAACAGCAAGCGCATTCCGAACATCGCCCCCCCCCACCCTTCCTACTTTTTCTGGAGATCAGCATGATGAATCGCCGCAAATTCCTGAAAGCCACCGGCGCTGCCGCAGCGACCAGTGCCGTCACCTCGGTCGGACCGTGGGTGCACACCGCGTCGGCGCAGACCGGCCCGATCCGTATCGGCCTGATGGCTCCGCTCACCGGTGTGGTTGCCGCTGGCGGCCGCGAAGTCGTTGAAGGCTTCAACCTTTACTGGGAGCAGGTGGGCAAGAAAGTCGCCGGGCGCGATATCGAAGTCATCGTCGAGGACGACGGCGCCAACCCCGACACCTCGCTGCAAAAGGCGCGCCGCCTGGTCGAGCAGCGTAACGTGCATTGGCTGGTGGGCAACATCCTCGCCAACACCGGTCTTGCCGTGGCCGAGTACGTCAAGGGCAACGGCGTACCCTACTTCATCCCGGTCATCGCCGCCGATGAACTGACACAACGCAAGCGCCTCAACAACGTCGTGCGCATTGCCGGCTACAGCTCGAGCCAGACGCCGCGCCCCATCGCCGACTACGGCCTCAAGCAGGGTTACAAGAAGGCCGTAACGATTTCGCAGGACTACGCCTTCGGCCACGAGCAGTGCGGCGGTTTTTGCCAGACCTTCACCGAAGGCGGCGGCCAGATCATGCAGCAGTTCTGGAACCCCATCAACACAGCCGATTTCAGCCCCTACCTGGCGCAAATCCAGAACCTCAAGCCGGACGTTATTTTTGTCATGGAAACCGGCGCCGACGCCTCGCGCTTCATCCAGCAATTCGCCAACTTCGGCCTCAAAGACAAGATCCCGGTACTGTATTGCCAGAACGCCACCGACCAGTCGGTCATCCGCACCATGGGTCCCGAGGCGGAAAACCTGATCTCCGGCGCGCATTTCTGCGAAGGCCGCGACGAAGCGGCCAACAACAAATTCCTCGCCGACTACAACAAGGCCTACAACAAACTGCCCTCCATTTACGGCTTCTCCCACTACTCGGGCGCGATGTGGCTCGCCGAGGCGATCAAGCGCGTCAACGGCAAGGTCGAGGACAAGGTCGCCTTTCTCAACGAAGTACGCCAGGTCAAGCTGACCGGCTCGCCGCTGGGCAAGAGCGTGGAACTCGATCCCTACGGCAACCCGGTCTACGACGTCTATATTCGCAAAACGGTGAAACGCCCGGATGGCAAGCTGTGGAACGTCCCCGTCACGTCCTACCCGAACGTCGGTCAGTTCTGGAAGTACGCGCCGGAGCAGTATATGTCCCAGCCGCCGTACTCGCGCACCTACCAAGGCATCAAGAAGGCCTGATCCGCCAATCCACCAGTCCACCGACGCACCGTCATTCCCGCCCAGGCGGGAATGACGCCCCGCAGGACGCCAATATCAACACATCGACTCAATGACCGCCCCCCTGCTCAAACTCGAAAATGTCAGCGTGACCTTCGGCGCGCTGCGCGCTGTGGACGGGGTTTCTCTGTCAGTCAAAGCGGGCGAACGCCGGGCAATAATCGGCCCCAACGGCGCGGGCAAGACCACGCTGTTCAATGCCATCGCCGGCGACATCCGTCCTTCCGGCGGGAGGGTCGACTTCGGCGGACGCAATGTCACACGCCTCAAACCGCATGCCAAGGCTCACTTGGGCATTGGCCGCACCTACCAGATCACCAATCTATTCGCCGCGCTTTCGGTTGAAGACAACCTGCGCCTCGCGGTACGCGGCCTTTCACCGCGCAAATTTTCGCTGTTCGGCTCGGGCCAGCTGAACCAGGTCGAGCACGCGGCGGTGGAGGAAGCCCTCGCCGAGAGCGGCATGAGCGCGCGCCGCGGCGTGCCGATACGCGACCTGTCCTATGGCGAACAACGCCAGCTCGAACTCGCCCTTGCTCTGGCCGGCAAGCCGACCCTGCTGCTGCTCGACGAACCGGCCGCCGGGCTGTCTGCGGCGGAGCGCGTGCGCATGGCCGAAATCATCCGCGCGCTGCCGCGCACGCTGACGCTGGTGCTGATCGAGCACGACATGGACCTCGCGCTCGGGCTGGTCGATTACGTCACCTGCCTGCAGCACGGCCAGGTGCTGGTCGAGGACACGCCAGACGCCATACGCAGCAACGAAAAGGTGCAAGAGGTTTATCTGGGGAAGCCGCACCATGCTTGAAGTCCGCGACCTTTATAGCAACTACGGCGACGCGCGCATCCTGCACGGCGTATCCATCAAGGTCCCTGCCAGCCGCGTTGTCGCGCTGCTCGGGCGCAACGGCATGGGCAAGACCACGCTGATCCGCTCGATCATGAATTTCACCTCGCCACAGGTGACCTCGGGCAGCGTCAAATACCTCGGCAAAGAATTACGTGGACTCACCCCGCATGCCATTGCGCAGGAGCGCATCGGCCTGGTACCCCAGGGGCGGCGGCTGTTTCCATCGCTCAGCGTCACCGAACACCTGACCATGGTCGAATCGCGCGGTGCCGACGGGGACGCCTGGACCGTGCAACGCATTTTCGAAATGTTCCCGCGGTTGGGCGAACGGCGCAACCACCGCGGCAATCAGCTCTCGGGCGGCGAACGCCAGATGCTGGCCGTGGGTCGCGCGCTGATGCTCAATCCAACGCTGCTGTTGATGGACGAACCCTCGGAGGGGCTGGCGCCGGTAATGGTGCAGCACCTCGAGGGCATCATCACCACCCTCAAACAAACCGGACTTGCCATCCTGCTGGTGGAGCAAAACCTCTACAGCGCGCTGGCCGTGGCCGACGAGGTCTATATCCTCGAAACCGGCGGCATCGTCTGGCACGGCAGCGCCGAATCGCTGCGCGGCGACCATGACACCATGCACCGCTTCCTCGGTGTGAAATAAATTCCCGCGATCCGGTGCAAAGACCTGCCGGGTGGCGACACCGCTTTTGCCTCATCAAAACTTCGGGAGCATTCGATGAACATCAAACACACCGCCACCTTCGCGCTATTGACAGTCTCGCTCCTCGCCGCCTTCGGAGCCGGGGCGCAGGCGGACTATCCCAAGCAACCGGTCAAATTGGTGGTCGGCTTCACGGCAGGGGGCATTTCCGACGTCCTGGCGCGGGCGCTGGCGGCAAAACTCTCCGCCGGAATCGGCCAGCAAGTCGTTGTCGAAAACAAGGCCGGGGCCGGAACCACCATCGCCGCCGATTACGTCGCCAAGTCGGCCCCTGACGGTTACACATTGCTGCTGCAGGACATCACCACACACGCCATCAACGCCAGCCTTTATCCCAAGCTCTCCTACGACTCGCTGAAGGACTTCAGCCCTATCGCGCTGGTCGCATCCACGCCCCTGATGCTAGTGGTGCACCCGTCCACGCCGGCCAAATCAGTGCGCGAGTTAATCGCCTACCTCAAGACCAAACCCGCCCAGTTATCTTATGGCTCGTCGGGCACTGGCGCCATCACCCACCTTGCCGGCGAAATGTTCAAGACAGGCGCCGGCATTGACATCCAACACGTGCCCTACAAAGGTAGCGCACCGACGACCCAGGCCATCCTTTCGGGCGAAGTTGCCTTCACGTTCTCGAGCATGCCGCCGGCGGTTTCGAACGTCAAAGCGGGCAGACTGCGCGCCCTCGCCGTAACCACCCCGAAGCGCGTGCCCACGGCACCCGAAGTTCCAACCATGGGCGAGGCCGGCGTGGCCAATTTCGACGTCGTACTCTACAACGGTATTCTGGGCCCCAAGGGCATGGATCCGGCGATCGTGCGAAAACTCAACGCGGAAATCGCCAAAGTTATCGCCAGCGATGACATCAAACGGGTCTACGAGAACCTCGGCGCAGACCCCATCACCACCACCCCTGAGGCCTTCGGCGAAATGCTGGGCAGGGAAATCGCAACGCTGGCGCCCATCGTAAAGGCGTCGGGAGCGAAGGTGGAATAGTTTTGATGAAACAAATGAAATAAGCGTAATAAGCGTAATAAGCGTAATTCGAATCATTGCTGTCATTGCGAGGCACAAAGTGACGAAGCAATCTCGTGGAACATTTCAAAGTTCCGCAAGAACGAGGAGATTGCTTCACTGCGCTCGCAATGACGCGCCCTCATTTTGAAACCGGTTCCATGCAAGGTCACAGACCATGAACACCAAACCCTTACTCCCCCAGCACACCCGCTACGACTACATCCCTCTCCCCGAGAGAAAGGATTACTCCTGGCCGCAAGGCAAGCGTCTTGCATTCACCATCACCACCAACATCGAGTGGTTCGCCTTTGGCGCGGGACTCGGCCATGACCCGGCCAAAACCGGGGAACCGCAGACGCACCGCAATTATTCCTGGCGTGACTACGGCAACCGCATCGGCATCTGGCGCCTGTTCGAACTGCTTGACGAATTGAGGCTGCCCGCGGGGCACAACACCAACAGCCTGATCTACCACTACGCGCCGCAGATCACCGACGCCATACGCAAGCGCGGTGACGAGATCGTCGCCCACGGCCGCAGCAACGCCGAGAACCTCAAGGGGCTGTGGCAACCGGATGAAGAGCGCATCCTGCGTGAAGTCACCGACACCATCGCGAGACATGAGGGCGCGGCTCCCAAGGGCTGGATGGGCTCGGGCGCCTACGAAACCGGCAACACACCCGACCTGCTGAAGGAAATGGGCTACACCTACCTGATGGACTGGCCGATGGACGACCAACCGGTTTGGATGCGCACGCGCTCCGGCCCCATACTGTCGGTTCCCTACCCGATCGAACTCAACGACTCACAGCATGTGATCCACCGCAAGGGCGACGCTGAGGCTTTCTGCGACATGATCACCGAACAATTTGATGAAATGGTCGAGCAAAGCGAGCACCACCCGCTGGTGATGAACGTCTCCATCCATCCCTACGTATTCGGCCAACCGTTCCGGCTGCGCATGATCCGCCGCGCCTTCAAGCATTGCGTCGAGCACGACGGGGCTGACCGCGTCTGGTGGTGCAAGCCGCACGAAATCGCCGACCATTGCCTCACACTGCCCCCGGGCATCATTCCCGGAAGCTGACAGGAAACCCGCCATGAACATGATCAAACGCATTGCACTGCTTGCCCTCCTACCCCTGGCAGGCATCAGCACCGCCCCGTGCCAGGCGCAGGATTACCCGACACGGCCAATACGCCTTGTAATTCCCTATGGTGCCGGCGGCTCATCGGACGGTCCCATGCGCGTCATCGCACAGGAGTTGTCCAAACAACTTGGCCACCAGGTCGTGGTCGAAAACAAGCCCGGTCAGGGCGCGATGATTGGCAGCGAAGTCGTGGTCAAGGCGCCGGCCGACGGCTATACCTTGTTACTCGCCTCCAACCCCAACGCCATCAGCGTGTCGCTCTACAACAACCTGAGCTTCAATCCGGTCGATGATTTCCTGCCGATCTCGCTGCTCGGTCGCGAGCAGGCGGTGCTGCTGGTGCATCCGTCCTTCCCGGCCAGGAACATGAAAGAATTCACCGCTTATGTAAAAGCCAATCCGGGCAAGGTCAACTACGGCTCGTCAGGCAATGGCAGCGCCCAGCATCTCTTTACCGCGCTGATGATGTCCATGGGCGACCTGAAAATGACCCACGTCCCTTACAAAGGCAGCGCTGGCGTCACCACCGATTTGCTCGGCGGACAAATCCAGACCGCGCTGCCCGGTCTCGCCGCGATGATGAGTCACATCAAGGACGGCAAGCTGCGCCCCTTGGCGGTGACAGGCGCCGCACGCTCGCCGCTGCTACCCGAGGTGCCAACCCTCACCGAGTCGGGCTTCAAAGGCTACGACGCCTACATCTGGATGGGCCTGCTCGCGCCCAAAGGCACACCCGTCGCCATTATCGACAAGCTCAACCGCGAACTGGTCACCGCGCTCAAAGCGCCGTCTGTGAAGACCTATATGAATAACGCGGCCATCGAACAGATTGGCTCGACACCCGCCGAGTTCGGCGCTTTTTTCCGCGCAGACCGCGACCTGTGGGCGCGCCTGATCAAGGAAACCGGCGCACGCGTCGATTAAGGCAGGCAGAACAAACATGAGCCTGGAGCGTTTTGGCAAGACCCGTTACGGCAATGGCGACATCGTTCATGTGCCTTTTGTGCGCGCGGGCAACTGGGTGTTCGGCACCGGGCTGCGCGCCACGCAGCCGGACGGCCTGATGGATCCGGCCGTGCTCGGCAACGGCCGTCCGCTGTCTTTGCCACCCAAACCACAACGCGAGGCGCAACTGATTTTTGAGCGCATGCGCACGCACCTCGACTCCGCCGGCAGCGCCATGACGCGCGTCGCCCGCCTCGACCAATACTACCCGGACCCGGGCTCGGTCGATCCCTATCACGTTGCACGCAAACAAGCGCTGGCCGGCCAGGTTGCGCCCAGCACCTCCATCATCGTTCCCGGCCTGCTCAATAAGGACGCCGGCATGGATGTGCAAGTCATGGCCGCCACCAGCGCAAGCGCTTACGCCATCGAGCGTGTCAAAGCCGACCTGAACGCGCCGCAGACCTCGGGCTACGCGCCCTGTCTGCGCGTTGGCGACATGGTGTTTGTGGCAGGGCAACTGGCGCGCGACAATTCGGGCAACATCGCCGCCGAAGCCAGGCAAGCGTCCGGGCAGCAATGGAACGGCACGCGCATCAAGTTGGAAACAGAATATCTGTTCAAGAAACGCCTGCTGCCGGCACTTGAGGCAGCGGGCAGCCATCCGGACTGCGTGCTAAAGGCGCAGGTCTACCTGAGTCACCCGGCAGACCTACCCGCCTTCCTGCAAAGCTGGACGCAATGCTTTGGCCGGCGCATACCGCCGACCACCATCGTGCCGGTGACACATCCGGCCTTTGGCACCATCGACGCCACGATCGAAGTCAACCTCATCGCCGTCCACGCATCGGCGCAGCCGCGCATCCGCGACATCTGCTGTGACGTCGAACTGATCGCAGAGGGCGCGCTTCAGGCCTGCAGCTTCGACGAGCTGCTGTTTGTTTCCGGACTGATGGCCGTGGACGAGGCGGGCCTCGTACCCGGCGCCCAAGTGCAGGCGTCCGCCCCCTACTTTCATGACAGCGCGCGCGCGCAAATGACCGACATTCTGGCCAAAGCTGAAAGCATATTCGCCGCCGCCGGCACCGACTTGTCCAATGTCGTTCGCGCGCTTTATTTTCACACCGACCTCACCGACTTTCACGCGGCGCACCAGGCGTGGGACCGCGAACTGCGCGATGCCGGACTGCCCTTCAGCGCCATCGCTGTAGCGCCGACGATGTTCGTGCCCGGGGCCAGCCTGCTGCTCGATCTGTGGGGCTACGCGCCGCGGTAATGAGCAGCGAACTGCGGCCCACAGAGCGAGCGATGGGACAATGAACCGACGGCCCCTTACGGCTCGCGCTTATTAGTCTCGCCGTCCGCAGCGCATGAATCCCCTTTTACCCCAGCATGACCGTTACGACTTCATTCCGCTGCCCGAGCGCAGGGATTACTCGTGGCCTGAGGGCAAACGCCTCGCCTTCACCGTAACGACCAATATCGAATGGTTCGCCTTTGGCGCCGGCATGGGCCATGACCCGGCCAAGACCGGCGAGCCACAAACACATCGTAATTATTCCTGGCGCGACTACGGCAACCGCATCGGCATCTGGCGCCTGTTCGACCTGCTGGACGAGCTCAAGCTGCCCGCAGGACACACCACCAACAGCCTGATCTACGACTACGCCCCGCAGATTACCGACGCCATACGCAAGCGCGGCGATGAACTGATTGCCCACGGCCGCAGCAACGCCGAGAACCTGCGCGGCCTGTGGCTGCCCGATGAAGAACGCTTGCTGCGCGAGGTCACCGACACCATCACAAAGCACGAGGGCCGCCCTCCCCGTGGCTGGATGGGCGCCGGCGCCTACGAAACCGCGCACACGCCGGACCTGCTCAAAGAAATCGGCTACACCTACCTGATGGACTGGCCCATGGATGACCAGCCGGTATGGCTGCGCACCCGCACCGGCCCCATGCTGGTTGTGCCCTACCCGGTCGAGACCGACGATGCACAGGCCATCATCCACCGCAAATGGAGCGCCGCGGTGTTCTGCGACATGCTCGTCGCTCAGTTTGATGAAATGATCGGGCAAAGCGCCCGCCATCCGCTGGTGATGAATGTGTCCGTTCATCCCTATGTATTCGGCCAGCCTTTTCGCCTTCGCGCACTGCGCCGGGCGCTGCAACACTGCCTGCACCATCCACTCGCCTCACGCGTGTGGTGGACCAAACCCGGCGACATCGCCAATCACTGCCTGGCCCTGCCGCCGGGCATCATTCCAGGAAGCTGATCATGACCAAACCGATTCAGGACACCGCAATGGGCGAGCTCACCTCGGCGCTACAGCAATTCGAGTTGCCGGCCGACCGGGTCGCACGCACCCGGCCGCTGGTGGAAGCCAACAACGCCATCGTCGCGCAGGCGGCGCGAGAGCGCCTCGCCATGGACGACAGTCCGGGCGATTTTGTCGCCTGGCTAGAAGGGCGCAAGGCGTGAGCGCCGCCTTGCACACCTTGTCACTGAGCGAACTGGCCGACGCCATCGCCAGGGGCGAGATCACCTCGCGTGCCGCCACCGAGTCGAGCCTGTCACGCCTGAAAAACATCGGTACCAAACTCAAGGCCGTGGTGCTGCTCGAAGAGGACAAAGCGCTCGAAGCGGCCGATGCGGCTGATGCCTGGCGCGCGGCGGGCAAGCGCATCGGACCGCTGCACGGCGTGCCGCTCGCCCACAAAGACTTGTATTACCGCGCCGGACGCCCCTGTTCAGGCGGCTCAAATATCCGCCAGGGTTTTGTGCCCGGCGCCACCGCCACCGTGCTCAAGCGCCTCGACGCCGCCGGCGCACTCGATCTGGGCACGCTGCACATGGCTGAGTTCGCACTCTCGCCCACCGGCTACAACGAGCCCTACGGCCACGCGCGCAACCCATGGAATCCCGATCATGTGACCGGCGGCTCCTCCAGCGGTTCGGGCATCGCCGTGGCCGCCAGGCTGGTCACCGCGTCACTCGGTTCCGATACCGGCGGCTCCATCCGCCACCCCGCCGCGATGTGCGGCGTTACCGGCCTCAAGCCGACCTGGTCGCGCGTCAGTCGCGCCAACGCCATGGCGCTGTCATGGTCGCTCGATTGCGTCGGACCGCTGGCGCAGACTGCGCGCGACTGCGCCCGCATCATGCAGGTCATCGCCGGCGCAGACGCCGCGGACCCGACCGCCTCGGCCATACCGGTACCCGACTACGAATCCCAATTGAGCGGTCACCTGAAAAACCTTACCATCGCCGTGCCCGGAAATTATTATTACGATCACGTCACACCGGAGGTGAAAAAGGCGCTCGACACATCAATCGAGGCGATGCGCGACCTGGGCGCAAAAATCGTCACCACGACGACACCGGACATGGCCCTGGTCAACGCGCTGATGATCGTGGTCATGGCGGTTGAAGCCGCGAGCATGCACCGCAACTGGCTGGCCACCCGGCCGCAGGACTATGCCGACCAGGTGCGCAGCCGTATCGAGCCCGGCCTGTATTACCCGGCGACACGCTACACCGAAGCGCTCTCGCTGCGCGCCAAGATCGCCGCCGAATACATCGCCAGCGCCATGAGGGGCGCCGACCTGCTGCACCTGCCCGCCATATCGGTGCCAGTGCCCTCCATCATGGAAACCACATCCGGCGACCCGGCCGCCGTAGCGGCAAAGATCGGCGTCCTTACACACTGCACGCGCGGCATCAACTACCTTGGCCTGCCTTCGCTCGGCCTGCCCTGCGGTTTTGCCAACGGCCTGCCGCTCGGTTTTCAGCTCGTCGGCAAACCCTTTACCGAAGCTCTGTTATTGCGCGCCGGCGACGCCTATCAGCGCATAAGCGACTGGCACAAACGCCTGCCCGCTCTCGCCGTGTGATTTCGCTATTTACGCGGCATGTGGCTGAAAACCCTCGCCAGCATTGGATTTCCGGCCATCGCTCCATTGCCGGCGGAGGGTTTGGGTATGCCCTAAACAAGGGGGCAAGCCCCCTTATATTCCCCACTCAAGAAGGACGCTTGGCAGGGTATTCTCATTTGCCGGACTTGATCAGTGCTTACTTGGCCAATTCGAAGCTTTCTCCACCGCGCACGCTATAGCGTCTTCCATAGCCGACTTCCCCGCCGACATCTACACCGAACCGAAGCCAGTTTTTTTACCCGTCTATTTAGCTGTTTGCGGGTGCGCTCAGGGGCAAAAGCGGTTACTCTCGGGCTGTTAACATCCGCAACTCGTCAAAAGGACCTACAAATTGGCCAAGCCCAACTACGATTTCGCCAAACGCCAGAGAGAAATGGCCAAGAAGGCCAAGAAGGAAGAAAAACTACGCAAAAAACAGGGCTCCGCGGACGAAGCACTCGCCGACGATGCCCCCACCGGAGAGGCCGCACCTCCAACGGCCGGTGAAACCAAACCCGCCGTCTGATCAGCACCCAGGGGCGCACATATCGCCCCCGCAATATGCAATCGGCTGCAAACCCGCACCAAGCGGGCATTTGCAGCCGATTTTCATTGCTTAGCCGGGCTTTCACAAGCTGCACAATAACCGCAGCATATCTACGCATGACACCTTGCCTGACGCCGGGCAGTACAAACGCGGCTGCAACCATGGCGGCTTCATCATAGCCAGCTTCCTTGCTTGTCATAAGCGCGCACACAGACGGCGACGCGTCTCAGCTTTGGTTCCCGCCTGGGGCGAAAAAGTCAAAATTAGCACGCCCGGGCAAGAGGGGGCCCCTTGCTCATGACACAAAAACTGTCCCCTTCCACGCACATTCCAAACAAAAAGGTCATAAGATACGGGCTGCAAAAAAGCGGCGCACGCTTTCGTGACCGCTATTAAGCTCACGGAGCGCCATCGCGCCTCCGTGCGACTGCCTTGAAAGGGAAGATTAAAGATATGCCTCGTAAAGAACCAAGTTTCTCGGAACGCCTGCAGACCGCGGCCAAGGCCAAGCAAGCCCAGATGGAAAAGATCAAGGTGACGGTGCGTACCAATGACGCACAAGCGACCGAGCGGCAGGCAGAACGGATAGAAACAGAAAAAGCGCGCCAAATACGCATCGCCGAACGCAAACTCGCAAACCAAGTCTTAGCCAAACAAAGGGACGAGGCGCGCAAAGCCGAACAAGCCAGGCTGGCCCAAGTCGCCGCTGAAGAGAAAGCACGTAGGGACGCTGAGCGTGCCGCCAAAGCGGAAGCCGAAGCCGCCCTGAAAAAGGAACAGAAGGCCGCGCGCGACTCTAAATACGCCGCGCGCAAAGCACAACAGAAATAGGGGCACCAAAAACTTACGCCAGAAAAATTGGCCTTGCGATGGGGCACAGGCGCGCCTGCTGTACCTCTTGCCCCCCGCAATGTCAGGGGGCGGCTATAGGCGTATTAAGCCTGTCAGGTAGCGCAGGCAGTTGTTAGTGTACGAGCTTGCGAAACCCGTACCAGCGCCTCGCCAAACCAGCCCACCGAAACGAAACTTGGCAAATCCCGGCCAAGTCCTGTCAGGCACAAGCCAGAAGCGCCTGCGCCCATCCTTTGCGGTAGGACTCCAAATCTTGCACAGCACCCATGTGAATCTCTACAGCGCTGCCCGGCCCGGCGGCCGATTTACGCAGCGAGAATAGTCCCAGCGGTGTGCCAAAAGGCTGTGGCTCCCACAGCACCTGCACTTCAGCACCCAAGTCGCGCACTGTGGCGCCCATCTTCAGCGCATTGATGGCTATTACCACGCATTTTGCGGCCTCTTGCGGCCCGCCACGCATTTGCAAGCTCATGATAGGCAGGGTGGCCTGAACATCCGTCACCGGAGCCACCACACAACCGGTCAGCGCGACCCCCACCAAAAGCATGAATCGTTTCATCCGTTCCATCCTCTTTTTTCGAAGAATCAGCATAGGGCCTTAGGCCTTAGGCCACGCTCCGCACGACCGCGTTGGACAGCGTGGGCTATTTAAGCACCGCTGTCCGACACGATGACGATGGCTAGACGCAACAAACCCTTATAAACATCGCAACACCATCAAACAACGCCACCCCTGAAATAGCTTTTCTGCAACAAGCCCGTGGCGTTGTACTGCCGCCGACGCGGGTGCGCAAACTGCAGACGGACAAACTTACTCGGGCACGCCCTGCTCGCGCAGGAACTCCTCGTAGGTACCGCGGAAGTCATTGATGAGCGCCGGCTTGCCCTCGCCGCCGGGCTGCATGTCGATGATGCGCGTGGCGAGCGATGAGACGAACTCGCGGTCGTGCGAGACAAAAATCAGCGTGCCCTTGAAACGCTCGAGCGCGCCGTTGAGCGACTCGATGGACTCCATGTCGAGGTGGTTGGTCGGTTCGTCCATCAGAAGCACGTTGGGCTGCTGCAGGATCAGCTTGCCGAACACCATGCGCTGCTCCTCGCCGCCGGAGATCACCTTTGCAGGTTTCTTGACATCATCGCCAGAGAACAGCAGGCGCCCGAGAATACCGCGCACCACCTGATCGTCGTCACCCTCGCGCCGCCACTGCGTCATCCAATCGGTCAGGATGTCATCGTCCCTGAACTCGCCGGTGTGATCCTGCGAGCAATGGCCGAGACGCGCCTTTTCCGCCCACTTTACCGTGCCGTAGTCGGCCTTTAACCCGCCCGATGCCTCACCCAGCAGGCAGCGCAGCAAGCTGGTCTTGCCGATGCCGTTGGGGCCGATAATGGCGACCTTCTCACCCGCCTCGATGGCGAGGTCAAGGTTCTTGAACAGCGGCTTGTCATACGCCTTGGAGAGGTCTTTCGCCTCGACGGCGAGACGGTGCAGCTTATCCTTCTCGTCGTAGTCGAAGCGAATAAAGGGGTACTGCCGGCTCGAGGGCTTGACATCCTCGATCTTTATTTTTTCGATCTGCCGCGCGCGTGAAGTGGCCTGGCGCGCCTTGGACTTGTTGGCCGAAAAGCGTCGCACGAAGTCTTGCAGCTCGGCGACCTTCTCTTTTGCCTTGGTGTTGGCGGCAAGCTGCTGCGAGCGCACCGTCGTCGAGGCCAGCATGTATTCATCGTAATTGCCCGGGTAGACACGCAGCTCGCCGTAGTCGAGATCGGCGACGTGGGTGCAGACGCTGTTCAGGAAGTGCCTGTCATGGGAAATGATCACCATGGTGCTGTTGCGCTGGTTAAGAATGTCCTCGAGCCAGCGAATCGAGTTAATGTCAAGGTTGTTGGTCGGCTCATCCAGCAGCATGATGTCCGGATCGGCGAACAAGACCTGCGCCAGTAACACGCGCAGCTTCCAGCCCGGGGCCACCGCGCTCATTGGGCCCGCGTGCTGCTCGATCGGAATGCCCACGCCCATCAGCAACTCGCCGGCGCGCGCCTCGGCGGTATAACCACCGAACTCGGCATACTTGGCCTCGAGTTCGGCCGCATGCATGTAGTCCTCGTCGCTTGCCTCGGTGTTGGCGTAAATGGCGTCGCGCTCGCTCATCGCCGCCCACATCTGGTCGTGCCCCATCAGGACCACGTCAAGGACGCGTGTGTCCTCGTAAGCAAACTGGTCCTGCCGCAGCTTGCCCAGGCGCTCGTTGCGGTCTATGGCCACACTGCCGGCGCTTTGCTCAAGGTCGCCGCCGAGGATTTTCATGAACGTGGACTTGCCGCAGCCGTTGGCACCGATAAGACCGTAACGGTTGCCGTCGCCGAACTTGACGGTGACGCCTTCAAAAAGCGGCTTGGCGCCAAACTGAATGGTGATGCCTGATGTGACGATCAATGTGATTCCAATGGACGGTAATGGGTGACTGGCGACACTTGCGGAGAGGCGCGATTCTACCGGAAAGAGGGGTCGCCAGAGTGCCCGCCTTGCCATGTTTACGCAGAAATCCCTGCCAAAACAGCACATAGACCGTGTTTTGGCCAAACTAATTCACTGCATAACACCTCGCCCCGCCTACGCAGAGACCTCTCCGGGCCCTTGAAGGGCAAAGCGCGCAAGCGCCGCCATACAGCATGCCCTTACCCTAAAAGCTCTAAGCCCTAAACACCACGGCGGGCCGGGGCACGGCTAGCCTGTCTGATAAAATGAGCTTCTCGATACACGACACCGTTACAAGCCGTACGCCACACGCCACACGCCACACACTCCACACACGCCACACACGCCACACCGCGACGGCGCCATTCCGGCCGGCACCGCAAAGCCCTGGAAGGATCAATACGATGCCCAGATTTGCCAGCACCTTTTTCTCAATCCTTCTTTTGACTGCCTGCTCAATGAACCCTAGCCAAACAAGCCCACCCGCCTCCGCCGTATCCCAACTCACCCCCAGCGGCAAGCTGCGCGCCGCGATCAACTACGGCAACGCGGTGCTTGCCAGGCGCGACGCCAGCACCGGCGAAGTCAGCGGCGTTTCAGTGGACCTGTCACGCGAGCTGGCCAAACGCCTCGGCGTCGAGCTTGAGTTGCTGCCCTTTGACGCCGCCAATAAATCGGTTGAGGCGATCAAAAACAAGCAGGCCGACATCGCCTTTTTTGCCATCGACCCGGCACGCGGCGTTGACACCGATTACACCGCCGCCTACGTCGTGATCGAAGGCACTTATGTCGTACGCAACGACTCCGCCATCAAGGCCAACGCCGATGTCGACAAGGCCGGCACGCACATCGCTGTCGCGGCAAAAAGCGCCTATGACCTGTTCCTGACGCGCGAAATCAAGCAGGCCACGCTTGAGCGCACTGTCACCTCGGGCGGCGTTATCGACATGTTCATTGAAAAGAAATTCGAAGTCGCCGCCGGCGTGAAGCAACAACTTGAAAAAGACATGAAGCGTGTCCCGGGCTTGCGCATGCTCGATGGCCGCTTCATGGAAATAAACCAGGCCATGGGCACCTCCAAGGGCCGCGACGAGGGCATCCAGTACATGCGCGCCTTTATCGAAGAAATGAAAGCATCGGGCTTTGTCGCCCAAGCGCTGGAGCGCCACAAGATCGAAGGCGTCGCCGTGGCCCCGGCCGCGCGCTGAACCGGAACGCACGGCATGAAGCTCATCGACCGCGTCGACCACCTCGTGCTCACCGTCAGCGACATCGAGGCGGCGAGCCGTTTTTACGAACGCGCTTTTGGCATGGAACGCGAATTTTTCCGCGGCCCCGAGGGCCAGCCGCGGCATGCCCTGCTGTTCGGCCGGCAAAAAATAAACCTGCAGGACGCCGCCACCGAAACACCGACCAAGGCGCGCGTGCCGACGCTGGGCGCCGGCGATTTTTGCCTTGTTGCCGCTGCGCCCCTGGACACCGTCATCGCCCACCTCAAGGCCGAGAACATCGCCATCGACACCGGCCCGGTGTCGCGCCGCGGCGCCCTCGGCCCCATGCGCTCCATCTATTTGCGCGATCCGGACGGCAATCTGGTCGAGGTTTGCGAATACCCCAAGGTCGCCTGAAATCAGACAACAGGCTGAAAAGCCGCGCCAGACGCGGCTTTTCAGCACATACCCCCGATAGTTGCGCGGCCTGCCAATACAGCCGTGGCGAAAAACTCAGTCGAGCTTGACGTTGGCGTTCTTGATGCGCTGCTCGTACTTGGCGCGATCCTTGACCAGAAAAGCGGCGAACTGGTCCGGACCCATTTCGAAGGGATCAAGCCCGAGATCCAGTACCACGCGCTTGCGGTAATCGGGCGTCTGCACGACGCGCAAAACGTCGGCGGCGATGCGATCGATGATGGGGCGCGGTGTCCCGGCGGGGGCAGCGATACCGAACCAGGAACGCGCCTCAAAATTAGGCACTCCGGCCTCAATGAATGTCGGCACATCGGGCACCAGCGGCTGGCGTTGCAGGCTGGCCACGCCGAGGCCGCGCATCTTGCCGGCCTTGATCTGCGGTACCGCGGGTCCGATGGCGGCGAAGGCCATGTCGATCTGCCCGCCGGCAAGCGCCTGCATCACGTCCGCCGTACCCTTGAAAGGCACGTGCAGCAGCTTGATGCCGACAGCCGAGGCAAAGGCTTCCATATCCAGGTGGACCACGCTGCCCGGGCCGAAGCTGCCGTAGGAGAGCACGCCGGGCTTTTGCTTGGCCAGCGCAATCAATTCGGCAAGGTTCTTCGCCGGCACCGACGCGCTGGTCACCAGGATCAACGTCGTGCTCGCCACATTGACCACCGGAACGAGGTCTTTTACCGGGTCGTAGGGCAGCTTGTTGTAGAGGTACTGGTTCGAAGAAAGTGACGGATCATTGGCGAACAACAGCGTATAACCGTCGGCCGGCTGCTTGGCGACGTAGTCGGTGCCGATAATGGCATTGGCGCCCGGCTTGTTCTCGACCACCACAGGCGTGCCGTTCCACAACTGCTGCAGTCCGGTGGCGAGGTTGCGACCGAGAATGTCGACCGGGCCGCCGGCCGGATAAGACACGATGATCTTGACCGGCTTTGACGGCCACTGCTGCGCGGCGGCAGGTCCCAGGCTCAAGGCCAGCAGACTGAATACGGCGACTACGGAAGATGCAAGTTTTTTCACGATGACTCCCTGGTTGGACTGCAAGATTAGTAGTGTGTGGAAAAAGGGGGCGATGCCCCCTTTAAATCCCCCGAATCAGCGGCTATTGAGAGGGAAGCTTGCATGCCGATGACGTCATTTCGATCATGGATAAGCAATTTTCAACAGCCTGTTAGTTTTGCTCCGCCCCCTGAAGCAGGCGATGGATGCATGCCGAGGTCAGCGGTCCGCGGCGAATGACAATACCAAAAGGCCTGAGCGCATCTTCGACCGCATTGGCAATCGCCGCCGGCGGACCGATCGCGCCGCCCTCGCCCAACCCTTTAACACCCAGCGGGTTGCGCGTCGAGAGGCTCTCGATATGGTCAAGTTCTATAGGCGGCATGTCCGCGGCGATGGGTATGGCGTAATCCATAAAACTACCGGTCACAGGCTGGCCGGCCTCGTCGTAGATCATTTCCTCGCGCAGTATGCCGCCTATGCCCTGCATGATGCCGCCGACCACCTGCGCGTCGGCGAGCAGCGGATTGACCACGCGGCCGCAATCGTGCACGACGACGTAACGCTCCAGCGTCACCACGCCGGTGTCCGGATCAATGCCGACCACCACGGCGTGCGCAGCGCTCGAATAGGTCACGGTCGGCGGCACAAAATACGCCGTGTCGGCGAGCAGCCCGTCACCGGGCGCGCCCTGCTTGAGCACCATCTTTGCCGCCGCCTGCGACACCTGGGCGATGGACATGGCGCGCTCAGGGATACCCTTTGTGCGAATCTGCCCGTCGACCAGTTCAAGATCGGGCACGGCCGTTTCCATCAGGCCGGAAGCGATTTCGAGCGCGCGATCTTTTACATTGAGCGACGCTTTGTGGATGGCATTGCCGGCGGTGACGGTACTGCGACTGGCGATGGTGCCGATGCCGTAGGCGATGGTCGCGGTGTCACCGCCGATCACATCAACGGAGTCAAAGGGCACGCCGAGCGCATCAGCGGTGATTTGCGCATACACGGTGCGATGCCCCTGGCCCTGGCTGCATGCGCCGGTCGCCACTTGCACGCGCCCTGAGGGCAGCACGCGCACCACCGCGCCCTCAAAGGGCCCCATGCCCGAGCCCTCGACATAAAGGGCAAAGCCGACGCCAATCAACTTGCCGCCGGGCTTGGCAGACTTTTGCGCGGCACGAATATCATCGAGTTTGATCATGGCACGCGCGCGCTTCAGCAATTCGGGGAAATTGCCCGAATCGTAAACCTGCGGATTGCCGTCGCGATACAGCAGACCGGTGTCGTAGGGCATGGCTTCGGCCTTGACCAGATTGCGCGCGCGCACGTCAGCCGGATCCATGCCGAGCTTTGCGGCAAGCCGATCAATGATGCGCTCCATTGCGAACACCGCTTCGGGCCGGCCGGCGCCGCGGTAAGGCGTGGTGAAACAGGTATTGGTCAGCGCAGCACGCACCGAGATATGCGCGTTGGGCACGTGGTAGGCGCCCAGCAGATGTGAAAGTGTGTTGTAAGGCACCACCAGCCCGATGACGTTATAGGCGCCGAAATTGACAATCACGTCATCGCGAACTGCAAGGATATTGCCGTCCTTGTCGGCGGCCATGGCGATGCGGTGCACCTGGTCGCGCGCATGTGCCGCCGCGGTCAGGTTCTCGCCACGTTCTTCAACCCAGCGAACCGGGCGGCCGAGTTCGCGCGCGGCAAAAGGCACCAGCGCATCTTCCACCGCCTGTATGCCCTTCTGCCCGAAGCCGCCACCCACGTCGCAGGCAACGACACGAATGCGCTCAACCGGCATGCGCAGTGTGCTGGCAAGAATGGTCTGCAGCACATGCGGTGTCTGGGTGCTCGCCCATACCGTGAGCGCGCCGCTAAAGGGTTCGACGACGGTAAGGATGCCGCGCGTCTCCATCGGCGAGGCGACATAACGGTGGGTGCGGAACTCTTCCTCCACCACCACTGCCGCGCCGGCAAAGGCCGCGTCCGGGTCTCCCTTGCCGGTGGCCACCGACAGCGCAAGATTGGTATTCCATGCCGGCTCTACCAGCGGCGCGCCGGACTTGAGCGCTTCGACCGGGTCAGTCACCACCGGCAGGTGCTCATACTCGACCTCAACCAGCTCGAGCGCATCGAGCGCCGCGACGCGACTCTCGGCAACAATCATCGCCACAGGGTGGCCGACGTAGGTGACTTTTTCAGACGGGAACAGCGGGATAGGATGCAGACGGTCGAGCGGCTTCAGTTCGCGCTGCAGGCGCTCGGGCGTATGCACCTCTCCGGACACGCAAATGGGCTCGGTGGTGTGCGTTGTATCAGCGGCGGTGAACACACCGATGACACCGGCAAAGGCGCGCGCGGCGCTTGTGTCGATGCGGACAATCTTTGCATGCGCATGGGGGCTGCGGACAAAAACCGCGTGCAAAGTTCCCTGCGGGCTCAGGTCGGCGAGGTATTGCCCCTTGCCGCGCAGCAGGCGGTCATCCTCCACGCGGCGGATCGACTTGCCTATCATGGATGAACCGGTCGGATTTTGCGCCATTAAAGGCTCCGTGTTTTCAATGTACTCAAAAGGCTGTCGAACGAGGCGACTCCAACGCCCTTGGCTCGACTCGAGCGGCACGGTATGTTGGCGATACCATGCGCGTTTCACTTATGAAACAGCAGTTTTTATATGAAAAGCAGTGTTTCAAAGTTAGCTGATTGTGTCAACAATATATCGGCTTGATTCGCCTATGAAACATCACCCAAGCATGCGTCACAATTAACCGGTAACTGGAAACCGGAGCGCGGCCATACCGCATAGATGTAAGCTTTGAGACACTGCAACGACGAACGCACACGACATACCAAAGGAACCAGCCCCTATGAACAAGCACCTGCTCTCCCAAGTATGCATTCTGCTCAGCACCGCGCTCATTTTGTGCACCCTCTGCAGCCAGGCGCGCGCCGAAGGCGAAACCAGACCCCTGCCCAAGCCGGTCGTGGATGCAGCGCTGGCCAAGAGCCCCGGCCAGGAGACCGCGGTGTTTGCCGCCGGCTGCTTCTGGGGCATAGAGGCGGTGTTCAAAAACATCAACGGCGTGCTCTCGTCGACATCCGGATATTCGGGCGGCAGCGCCGACACGGCGACCTACGACAAGGTGAGCCGCGGCTCGACCGAGCACGCCGAAGCCGTCAAGGTGGTGTTCGACCCGTCCAAGGTTTCATACGGTACGCTGCTGAAGGTCTTGTTCTCCGCCGCGCACGACCCGACCCAACTCAACCGCCAGGGCCCGGACAGCGGCACGCAATACCGATCGGCTATTTTTCACACCTCGGTCGAACAGCAAAGAATCGCACAGGCCTATATCAACCAGTTGCAGACGGCCAAGACCTACCCCAAGCCCATCGTCACGCAGCTGGTGCCGATGAAAGCCTTTTACCAGGCCGAGGCCTACCACCTCGATTACCTCGCCCGCAATCCCAACCAGCCCTACATCGTATTCAACGACCTGCCCAAACTGGCCGCGCTGAAAAAGGAATTCCCGGAACTGTACCGGGGCAAGTAAGCGCTGCGGCAAAAAAATACGCGCGGTGTCTGCGACTACAACTGCTGATCAGGGAATATTCTTGAGCGCGAGGTAAAGCCCCAGCGACAACAAACCGATCTGGAAACCGCGACGAAACGCCGCCTCGCTGATATGGCGGCGCACCGTCTGGCCGATGAACATGCCGGCAAAGGCCGGCAACAGCGCAAAAGCCGCAGTGCCGGCGAGCGAGAACCCGAGCGAACCGTGCCACCACAGTGCAATACCCAAGGCGAGTGATGACAAAATGGCAGTCAGGCCAAGCAGTTGGATAAGCTCCTCCCTGCTCAGTTCGAGCGCCGCCATATAGGGAATGAGCGGAAACACGAACGCCCCGGTAGCACCAGTGATCAGGCCGGTCAGCATTCCCATAATCGGTGACAGCCACCACTCGCGCCGGCGCGGCACGCAAAAGCGCACCGCAAACAGGTTGAAGGCCGTTGACAGAAAGAGCACGACGCCCAGCGCGAACACCGCCAGCTTGGCATTCCCACCGACCATGACAACGGAACCGAGCAGCGTTCCGACAAAAGCCAGCGCCATCATGCTCCAGAAGCGCGCTGCCAACGCGCCCAGCGCCGGCCCGGACAAGCCCTGCCAAAGATTGGTCACCAGCGCAGGCAGGAACACCACTGCAGCTGCGTGCGCCGGCGACATGCCCGCCAGCGTGAGCAGGCCAATCGAAACAGACGGCAAGCCCATACCCACGGCGCCCTTGACGAAGCCGGAGGCAAGGAACACCCCGGTCACGAGCAGCAACAGCATGGCAGTTTCAGATGCGAACATGGTGAAAATCCAAAATTCCTGGCTACGGAACGCCTCTTCTTGGCCTTAAACCTCAAACCTTAAACCGTTAAGGTCGGCGACAGCAGCAGCATCATACCGTCCGTCTGCGCGCACCCATCCAAAGACCACTGCGCCGTTTTGCTTCACCCAGCCGGTCGCAACGTCACGCCGCACAACGAATCGTCTGAAAAGCCGCGCCAGACGGGCATTTGCAGCCATCCGCCCGCTGCCGCAGCCACGATTCAGGTGGCGAGCGCCCCCCTGACCACATAAGGCAGGATGCCTCCATGGCGCAAGGTGTCGATTTCCCGCTGCGAGTCCATCTGGCACACAAGCTCGTATGCCTTGACGCCGCCGTCGGTGCGGCACACCGTCACCATGACGCGGTTTGGCCCGGGTGTCAGCACCCCGAGTCCTTCAAAAGACAGCGTGTCGCCGCCATGGCGGCAAAGCTCGCCGCGCTCCAGCCCCGCCGGCAGCAGCAAGGGAATGACGCCCATGCCGATAAGGTTGCTGCGATGTATGCGTTCAAAGCTCGCGGCAATCACGGCGCGCACGCCCAGCAGCGCCGAGACCTTGGCCGCCCAATCGCGACTCGAGCCCGCGCCGTAGTTTTTACCGGCGAGCAGCACCAGCGGCAAGCCGCGCTCGCGAAAGCTCTGCGCCGCCTCGTAGGCGGTCATCGGCTGCGCGCCATCGGCGTCGAGCGTGAGACAGGTCGGACCGCCGGGCAAGGCCGCACCCGGCAACTCATTCACCAGCCGCGGATTGCTGAATGCGCCGCGCAGCATCACCTCATGGTTGCTGCGGCGCGTGGCGTACTGGTTGAACATCGCCACCGGCACGCCGTGCGACAAAAGATGGCGCCCGGCGAGGCTTTCCTTCGGGATCGCGCCCGCCGGCGAGATATGGTCGGTGGTGACGTTGTCGCCCAGGATCATGAAGGGACGCGCGTTCTCCAAGCTCAGGGGCGCGGGCTGGTGCGGAGAAAAGCCGTCGAAATAAGGCGGGCGGCGGATGTAATCGGAAACCTGATCCCACGGAAACAACACATCGTCGGGCGCCTTGATGGCCTGCCACTCGTCCGAGCCCTGCCAGACATCGCGATAGCGCGCCACATGGGCCTGCGGCGTCAGGTGTGCGGCCATGACGGCCTGGATCTCTGCGTCTGAAGGCCAGATGTCGCGCAGGTACACCGCTTCGCCCGATGCAGCACGGCCTAGCGCTTCGTTCGCGATGTCGATGACAATGTTGCCAACCAGCGCGTACGCGACCACCAAGGCCGGCGATGCGAGATAGGCGGCACCAAGATGCGGATTGACGCGCCCGTCGAAATTGCGATTCCCCGAGAGCACACCCACCACACACAATCCATTTTGCTCAACCGCGGACACCACCGCCGTCTCGAGACTGCCCGAGTTGCCGATGCAAGTCATGCAACCGTAGCCGGCAAGGTTGAATCCCAGTGCGTCAAAGTCCTCCTGCAGGCCGGAGGACTGCAGGTAGTCGGCCACCACCTTGGAACCGGGCGACAGCGAGGTCTTGACCCAGGGCTGGCGCGTCAGGCCGAGCGCTCTCGCCTTGCGTGCCAGCAAACCGGCGCCTATCACCAAAGCCGGGTTGGAGGTGTTGGTGCAACTGGTTATGGCGGCGAGCACCACCGCGCCGTCGCGCAGCGCGTAACCGGCGCCAGCATCGGCGAACACACGCGGCGTTTGCGGTGCGCCTTTGGGCGCGAGCCCCGGCAGGTCGTGCAAAAAGCCCGGCCCGACACGCGACAGCGGTTTGCGATCGTGCGGCAGGCGCGGACCGGCCATGCAGGGCTCGACCGCCGCCAGATCAAGCTCCAGCAGCCCGCTGTACTCGGGCACCACCGCGCCCTCTTCCCACCACAGGCCCTGGGCGCGCATATAGGACTCGATGAGTTCCAGTTGCGCCGGCTGGCGGCCGCTCGCACGCAAATAATCGATGGCCACCTTGTCCATCGGAAAAAACGCCGTGGTGGCGCCGTATTCGGGCGCCATGTTCGCCACCGTCGCGCGATCCGCGAGCGACAGACTAGCCGCGCCGACGCCGAAAAACTCGACGAACTTGCCCAGCACGCCATGGGCACGCAGCATCTCGGTCACGCGCAAAACCAGGTCAGTGGCGGTGACTCCGGGCGCAAGCGCGCCACGCATGTGCACGCCGACCACATCGGGGATGCGAACCGCCAGGGGTTGACCGAGCATCGCCGCCTGCGCCTCGATGCCGCCCACGCCCCACGCCAGAATGCCCAAGGCACCTATCATCGGCGTGTGGCTGTCGGTACCCAGCAGCGTGTCCGGGCAGGCGAGCGGCACATCGCCCGGGCGTTCGATGACAGTCACCGCGTCAGCAAGCAGCTCCAGGTTGATCTGATGAATGATCCCCGTTCCGGGCGGCACCACGCGAAAATTGGCCAGGCTGTTCTGGGCCCATCTCACAAAACCGTAACGCTCGGTATTGCGCGCAAAGTCCAGCTTGCGGTTGAGATCCATGGCGTCGGCGACGCCATAGTGATCGACCGCGATCGAATGATCGATAACCAGATGCACCGGGATCACCGGATTGATGCGCGCCGGGTCGCCCCCGCCCGCCGCCACGGCATCCCGCATGGCGGCGAAATCAGCCAGGGCCGGCGAGCAGGTGGTGTCGTGCATCAGCACGCGCAGCGGATAAAACGGAATCTCGCGCTCGAGGCTGCGATCGGCGACCCACTGCGTGATCGCCGCCAGCGAATCGGGTTCGTTACGCAACGCGTTCTCAAACAGCACACGCAGCACATACGGGATGCACGGGAGCGTATCCGCGGGCAATGCACGGCGAAGACTAAGCAGCGCATAGGTCTTGCCACCTGCCTGCAGCCGGTCGTGCATGTCGGTCATCAAAACACCCTGCTCAGTTTTCCAGCGTGACCTTGGACCCGATGATGATGCGCTGGAACTTGGCCGACTCGGCGCGCACAAAGGCACGGAAGCCCTCGGGCGTGTCTGGGGTGGGCTCACCGCCCTGGGCAAGCAGTTTTTTCGCGAACTCCGGGTTCTTCAGGGCTTTTTGCGCTGCATCGCTAATCCTGGCCAGTACCGGTGCGGGAATGCCTGCGGGTGCAAAAAACCCAAACCAGTTGACCAGCTCGTAGCCGGCCAGCGGCTTATGCTCGGTCAGGGCAGGCGTGTCAGGCAACGCCGACACACGCTCCCTTGATGTCACGGCAATGGCCTTGATCTGGCCGCTCTTGATAAGGGGAAGCGCCGAGGCGATGCTGACAAAAGTCATCGACACCTGCTTGGCCGCGACGTCGGTGAGCTGTTGCGAAGCGCCCTTGTAGGGAACATGCACGATCTGCGTGCCGGCCATCGTATTGAACAACTCGCCGGCGAGGTGCTGCGAATTGCCGATACCGCTGGATGAAAACGTCAGCTTGCCCGGATTGGCCTTGCCGTGAGCGATCAACTCGGCAATGTTGCGCGCCGGGATGTCGGTGTTGACCACCAGCACGTTGGGCACCTTGACCATCAGCGTGATCGGCTGCAAGTCCTTGTCCGCATCGTAGGCCATCTGCTTCTTGAACAAGTGCGGAGTCACGACAATTTCGCCTGAAGCCGACATCAGCAAGGTGTAGCCGTCGGCCGGCGCGCGCGCGACGAACTGCGTACCTATCATGCCCGAGGCGCCCGGCTTGTTGTCGACGATGACATTCCAGCCCTCTTGGGCGCGCAATTGCTCTCCCAGCAGGCGCGCGACGATATCGACGCCGCCGCCCGCAAGATAGGGCACGACCAGTTTGATGTTCTGCGAGGGATAGGTGCTTTGTGCCAAGGCCGCCGGAGTAAGCGCCAGTAGCAGCAGGCCTAACGCGGCGCCGCAATGTCGTAGCAATCGATTGGGTTTGTTCAATTTAACTCCTCTAAAAGTGCGATGGCGGTGGCGGGTGCCGCCTCAACTTTGGGTTTTTTCAGCCCAGACTTGATCAATCTTCGTGGCCAAGCGCCAACCCAGCCTGCAAGCATACCGGATAGCGCGCCCCCCACAGCACATCTCCCCCCTAACCACCAAATGCCCTTGCTGCTCTTTCTCACCGTCAGTCATCGCCTTCGGTAAAACGGTGGATCAACCTGCGGTCACGCTTGGTCGGCCGGCCCTTGGCGTCCGGATCGGGCTGCGGGCCGGTGCGTCGCATAGCGACCATCAATTCGCGTTTATTTCGACTCTCTTCGCCCTCGGCATAGAGCAGCGCCGCGACGCTGGCCGGCCCACGCCGGTCCGACACGCCAAGCACCGCCACCGTCCATTCAAGCTCTCCGGCGCGAATCGTCACGGTGTCGCCGGCTCGTACATCGCGGGCGGGTTTGACGCGCTCACCGTTTAGTTTGGCCTTACCCCCATCGATGGCTTGCAGCGCAAGACTGCGCGTTTTGTAAAAGCGCGCCGCCCAAAGCCATTTGTCAAAACGCAGCTTTTCCAGAGGCCCTGTCATTTCAAAAGTTAGTTTTCCGCATGGATTTGCACTTTGAGCCGCAAAAGCGTTTGAGAAAAATTGCGTGGGACCGGGGGCTCACGGGACAGGCTTGTGCCTGCTTCTTTCGCCGCTGCCGCAGAAAACATTCTCAGCCATCCCTCCGTCTGCAAGCCGCCATGCCGCGCGGACTTGAGGGCGCGCCATCCGGGTTGAGGATGGCGCTCCCGGCCGGCGTGTCTAACCGCGCACTTCGACCCGCATCGCACCTATACACTGCACCTCGGCGTCCATCACGTCACCCGGCTTGATCGGGCCGACACCCTGCGGCGTGCCGGTGATGATCACGTCGCCCGGGTGCAGCGTGTAAAACGAAGAAGCCCAAACGACCAGCTCTTGTACGCTGAGTATCAAATCGGAAGTATTGGACTGCTGGCGGAACTGGTCGTTAACCTTGATAGAAAGATCAAGGTGCGACGGGTCAGGCAGCTCGTCGGAAGTCACCAGCCAAGGGCCGAGCACGCAGTAGCTGTCCGGCGATTTGCGAAAACTGCGGTCTTCCGGACCGCGTATGGTGATATCCAAGCCGATGCAATAGCCGGCCACATGCGCGAGTGCATCGGCAAGTTTGAGGTTTTTTGCCCTGCTACCGATGACCACGGCCAGCTCGACTTCGTGGTCGTTGCGCCTGTCGGTATGCACCAGGTCGACCCCGGCACCGGCCCCCACCAGCGAACTGGTCGCCTTGAGGAACAGGCCGGCGCGCTGGATTTCGTCTACGAGTTTGCCATGGTGTATGCCCTTGTCAGCGAGCACCTCCTCGAGATGTTTTTTGTAATTTACCGGCGCGGCGATGATCTTGCCAGGGTTGGCCACCGGGCTGAGCAGGCTTACCGACTCAAGCTTGATCGCGGGCGTGCCCTTGGCCGCCTGTTCAATCAGTGGACGCAGCATGGCAAGGTTGGCGATCAGCAGATCATGTGAAGGTAGCGGATAACCCGCTGCAGGAATCGAGGCGAGCACGCTGGAGACATCGTGTATGCCGTCCGCCAGCACCAGGCCGAGGCGGTTGTCGTTAAAGCGGCAGATGCGCATGCGTAAGGTCCTTGGTTTTAAATTTCTCTAAAAACTTTCCGTCATTGCGAGCGCAGCGAAGCAATCTCGTCGCGTTAGTCAGGTCCGTCACACTGCCACGAGATTGCTTCGTCGCTGCGCTCCTCGTAATGACATATCTCACTGCACCAGCTCGCTGCGCTGCAGCCCGCTGATCATGGAGGTATTGAGCAGGTGTTCGCGGCAGCGCACCGGGTCTTTCGCCATATCAACCATTTCTGCGACGCGCTGGCGTTGCACCGCCGGGTCCCGCTCTTCGAGCAACTTCTTGTTGCGTATGGACATCGCCTGCACCTGCTCGATCGTGGCATTGCGGCGTTGGCGCACATAAACATCCATCAGCGTCTCGTCGGCCTCGCCGCGCCAGACCTTGCCCAGCTTCTCCGACAGGTTGATGGCGTCGTGAATGCCACTGTTCAGCCCGAAGCCACCCAGCGGATTGTTAAGGTGTGCCGCATCGCCGGCGAGCAGCACGCGGCCATTGCGCCAGTTGTCAGCCACCCGCTGGTGCACACGGTAAATGCTTTTGTAGCGAATCTCATAGGGCACATCGCGTTCGAGGAAACCCTGCATGCGCCGCTCGACATTGGGCGCCTTGAGGTGCTCTTCGTCAGGCACTTCAGGGTTGCAGGGAAAGGCAATACGCCACAGGCCGGGCGGGCCCGCATCGGGAACCTTGAAAATCGCCGCCCACTCGACCGGGTCGGAAATATAGGCGTTCATGGCAAAACCGTGCTGCGCAAAATCGTATTCGGTGCTGACAACAAGGAATTGCTCGGGCCAGGTAAAACCCTCAAAGTTGACGCCGGTCTGCTTGCGGATAACGCTCTTGCCGCCGTCGGCCGCCACCAGCCATGCCGCCTCTATGGTCTGCGTTTTGCCGCCGGACTCGACCGAGACCATGACACTGTCGCCGCGCTGCTCAAACCCGGTGACAGCGTGGCCGAACAGCACCGATGCAGTGGGCTGTTGCTTGAGCAAGTCAAACTGAATGGGCGTCAGGCGGTGCTGTTCGAGGTGCAGGCGGTAGGGATACGGCGTGATGTCGGAGAGCAGGCCAAGGTCGAAATCCGCCACCAGATCGCCGCGGCGCTCGCGAATCTGCCAGTTACCAACCTTAAGGCCGATCTGGTGCATGCGCTCGGTAATGCCATAAGGGGCCATCATCTCCTGCGTCGGCGGATGAAACGAGCCGGCGCGCAGGTCCAGCGTCAGCGCCGGTTCAGCCTCGCAGACGATAACAGTGACACCCTGTTTTGCGAGTGCGAGCGCGGCCATCAGCCCGGTCGGTCCGGCACCGGCTATGACTACGGGAAGCGTGGATGGGAATGCCATGAACTCTCCAATAAGCCGGTGTTACTCGGCGCTGATGTTGTTCTTCTTGATCACCGCGGCCCAGCGGGCAAAGTCGCGTTGCATCAAGGCCTGCAGTTCTTCGGGTGTGGACGAGGTCGCGTCCATGCCCTGGCCGTCCAGGCTTGCCTTGACATCGGGCATGGCGAGGATGGCACGGATCTCCGCATTGAGCCTGGCAACGATGGGGGCCGGCGTGTTCTTGGGCAGCATGACCGGGTACCACATGTCCACGTCCGCGCCCTTGATACCCAGTTCCGTCAGCGTCGGCACATCGGCAGCGCTCGGATGGCGCTTGGCACTGCCCACGGCGAGCGCCTTGAGTCGGCCGGCCTTGACGTGTGGCATGGCCACATGGATGGGCATGAACATCACGCTGACCTGCCCCGAAAGCGTGTCGGTGATGGCGCCAGCCGTGCCCTTGTAAGGCACGTGCAGCAGGTCAATGCCGGCGAGGTCCTTGAGCAGTTCCATCGACATGTGATGGGGCGTGCCAACGCCCGGCGAGGCGTAGGTCAGGCTTGCCGCCCGCGCCTTGGACTTGGCGATCATATCCTGCACGCTCTCTATGCCCGACTTGGCGTTGGTCACCAGCATCAAGGTGCCATAAGCCGCCTGCGACACCGGCGCAAAATCCTTGAGCGGGTCGAAGGGCACATTCTTGTACAGGCTGGCGGCGATCAGCATGGTGTTGGCGCCTATCATCACGGTGTAGCCATCGGGCGCCGCGCGCGCAACCATTTCTGCGCCGATGTTGCCGCTGGCGCCCGGTTTGTTTTCCACCACCACCGGCTGACCGAGCCGCGCCGACAACTTGGGGCCGACGGTGCGGGCGATCATATCCATGCCGGTGCCGGGGGTGAATGGCACGAGGAAAGTGATGGGACGCGAGGGATACGCCTGTGCTTGCGCCTGTGACGGCCCATTGATGGCTAACGCGGCGAGCAATACCAGTGCGGCAATCGGTGTTCGGTTCATGCGAAAAGCCTCCTTGTTGACTTGACGGACACGGTCTGGAACAGACCGTGCAGCTTAAGCCCGATTCGAAAACCGCTTTTGCTGCGGTGCGAAAAATGCACCAGCCATAGCACCAGACACAGCACCAGCCACAGCACCCGCCTTTGTAGCAGCTTTAGCGCCGGCTTTAGCATCAGGGTTTAGCACCAGCCTTGACACCAACCACGGTATCTATTATGTATGCATACAAGTTTGAAATATTAGTAAGAATACGTATCATTTGTCAACATGAGAACAAAAACTGACCAACTGAAAAAACCGGCGCCGCGCACTGCCGCGGCCATCCTCGACGCCCTTTACAAGCGTCCCGGCTTTTTGATCCGCCGGGTCAACCAGATCGCCGCGGCGGTGCACTTCGAAGCCTGCGGCCCCTGGGGGCTGACCCAGGCGCAGCACGGCGCGCTGCTGATCGCGCATTGCTGCCCGGGGATAGACCAGACCGGCATCGGACAAGCCCTTGGCTTTGACCGCGCCACCACCGGCCAGGTGCTGCGCGGTCTCGAGACACGCGGCCTCGTCGGTCGCGCCGTTTCGGGCAAGGACGGGCGGCGACGCAGCATCGCGCCGACCCGCGAAGGCGAAAATGTGCTGCGCGAGGCCGGCCCGTCGCTCGAGCGTGCACAGCAAGACCTGCTCGCACCGCTGTCGGCAACCGAACGCAAACAACTCGCCACCCTGCTCGCGCGCTTGTGCAACGCATTCAATGAGACTTCACGCGCGCCGGTTGTGCGTCCGGCGCTGCCTGCCAGGAAAATCGCTTAGCCCCGCGGCGGCGCGCACCGCAGAATCGGCTAGGATGAGCGCGAGTCCAAACACAAATTCAAGCCGGGAGATGAACGATGCTGTTGCGCGGATCCTGCCATTGCGGTGCGGTTGCTTTCACGCTCAAATCAACCACGCCCTACCCCTACATGCGCTGTTACTGCTCGATCTGCCGCAAGACCGACGGCGGCGGCGGCTACGCCATCAATATCATGGGCGAAGCGGCAACGCTCAAAGTAAAGGGCAAAGCCGCAATTTCCATTTACCGCGCCCGCTTGGGCAGCGGCAAATCAAAAAAAACCAGCACCGGCCGTCGTCACTTTTGCAGTCACTGTGGCAGCGCGCTTTGGGTCGCCGACCCGCGCTGGCCCGAATGGGTCTATCCCTTCGCTTCAGCCATAGACACAAAACTGCCGCTGCCGCCGCAACACTGCAACATCATGCTGGACTTCGCCGCCCCCTGGTCCGACATTGCCAAGGCTGGCCGCAAAAACATCGCCTTTGCACGCTATCCCGATGAGGGCATTCTTGAGTGGCACAAGAAACGCGGCTTGCTCACCGGCTAGCCGCCACCTTGTCAGGTGCACTGGCGGCACCAACCTGCCTGCTCGCCTCGGCCAGCAGCCAGTCGCGAAACACGCCGACCACACCGCGCCTGGACGACAAATCATTGCTCACAACATAGTAACTGGACGCCAACGGCACCTTCAGCGCAAAGGGCGCGATCAGGCGACCGGCCGTCAAGTCTGCGGTCGCCAGCGCCGGAGTGCTGGCGACCACCCCCAGCCCGGCCATCGCCGCCTCCAGCGCCAGCACAGAATGGGTGAAGTGCGGGCCACGCTGCGTGTCCATTCCCCCGACACCCGCCTTTTCCAGCCAAATGTCCCAGAACGAACGCCCCTCATAGAGCACGCCCCTGTCATCGTGCAGCAAGGTATGACGACACAAATCCGCCGGCGTCTCCAAGCGATGCTCACCGGCGAGCAGCAGCGGACTGCACATCGGCGTAATGTCCAGGGGCAACAACCGGTCAACGCGCATGCCCGGATAATCGCCATTACCGAATACCGCCACCACATCGACCTCGTCAGCCCAGGCCAGCACGCTTTCGAAATCGCCACGCTGACCACGCGGTAGACGCGAGAACTGGCGCATTTGCGTCGACACACGCACATCGATGTCGGGGTGACTGATGACAAAACGATGCAAGCGCGGCATCAACCAGTGCGAAGCGAAGGAGGGCGATGCACCAACGGTAAGCACATCGGTGCCGCGATAGTCACGCACACGGTCTACCGCCTGGCGCAGGCAATCAAACCCTTCCTGCAACTTGGGCAGGCAGGCCTGCGCGATTTCAGTGAGTTCGATCGCACGATGGCGGCGGCGAAACAACCTCACCCCCAACCAGGCTTCGAGTTGCTGGATTTGATGGCTGACAGCCGCCGGCGTAACGCTGAGATCAGCCGCAGCCTTTTTCAGACTAAGGTGGCGCGCTGCGGACTCAAAAGCACGTAATGCAGTCAGGGGGGGCAGCGTCGAAGCCATGGTTCAGTTTATTTTTTCTCATGTGTTTTCGCAAGATAATTCGTGTGACAGTCTACTGGCACCTAGCTATTGTTGAGAAGCATTCAGCAATTGACAGGCTTTATTCTTGCGAAGAATGAATGCAACTAGCTTGTTTTACTACATTTATATGCAATACCGGCATTTTGCCGGATTGCGCCGGGTAGCGCACAATCTGCCCTTCACCGTTTGGAGAGCGCCTTGGCTGACATTAAAATTTTTAACCCAGATACGCTGGGCACACCGCTCGGCCAATATTCGCAAATTACCCGCGTCAAGGCCTCCGAATTCATTTTTATCGCCGGCATGCTCGCCGGTGACAAGGCCGGCAATATCGTCGGTACGAACGACTTCGACAAGCAGTGCACGCAGGTGTTCGCCAACCTCGAGGCCGCGCTCAAGTCGGTGGGGGCCGGCTGGGGCAACATCGTGCAATTCACGACCTACCTCGTCCACTCGCAGGACATCCCGAAATTCATGACCTACCGCCTGCGCGAATTCCCGGGTATGTTCCCAAACGGCGCCTACCCGCCCAATACCCTGCTGATGGTCGACCGCCTGGTGCAAGAACCCTTCCTCGTCGAAGTGCAGGCCATCGCGGCGATCTGAGCGAAGGCCCAAAATGATGAAGGATCAAAGCTTTGATTTCCGCGGCATCCCAGTCCATTACGTCGAAGGCGGCGAGGGCTTCCCGATACTAATGATCCACGGCTCTGGCCCCGGCGCGTCAACCCAGGGCAACTGGCGGCTGGTGCTCGAGCCCCTGGCCAAGCATCACCACGTGTATGGCATGGACCTGATTGGGTTTGGAAAATCCGGTCGCAAGCCATCGCCACCCTACTTCGATTTCCCGCTTTGGGTGGAACAATGCCTGGAAATGATCCGGCGTATGCCGGGTGAACGCGTGGGCATCATCGGCCATTCGATCTCCGGCGCCCTCGCGCTCAAGCTCGCCGCGCGCGAGCCGCGCATATCGCACGTCATGACCACAGCCACCGTGGGCGCGGTGTTCCCCTTGTCCGAGGCGTCGCTGCGCACCTGGACCTTCCCGAAAAACCGCGACGAACTGCGCCTCGCGGCAGAAGGCCTTATCCACGACAAGTCGCTCATTGACGAGGCCTATTTATCCGGCCGGGAAAAGGTTTTGTTCTCCGGCGACTACGAAGCCTATTTCAGCACGATGTTCGAGGGCGACAAGCTGCGCTACATCGATCAGGCCGTCCTCGGTGCCGAGGAACTATCCAAGGTCAAATGCGAGGTACTGATGCTGCACGGCCGCGAGGACAAGGGCTTCCCGCTGGAGCCGCTGACGCTGACCGTCGGCCACTCGCTGCCGCACGCCGATATCGTGCTGCTCGGCCGCTGCTCGCATTCGGTCGCATTCGAATACCCGAAAAAATTCCTCGCCCTCGCCGAGTCATTTTTCGACGGCACCGGGCACCCCTAGCAAGGAGCAACATATGGCAAATACCAAGGCGCCAAAGGGCTATGTCCTCAAGGGCAAGCTCATAGACGGCACGCTGGACAAGCCCATAGAAAAGGGCGCCGTCGCCACCGAAGGCGAACGTATCGTCTGGGTCGGCAATGCCGATGCGCTGCCGAAAAAATATCTGTCTCCGGGCTATGAGAGCATCGCCCTCCCCGGACGCAGCATCATGCCCGGCCTCATCGACGGGCACATCCACATCTCCTTCGGCGAATCACGCTCCGAAGAGGAGCTCGCGCTGTACACGCCGGTCGAATTTCGCACCCTCAAGGCGATCTGGAACGCCAAGAAGGTGCTGCAGGCCGGCGTCACCAGCACCTTCGATGCGGCAACCACCTACAACATCGCGCAGTCGGTGCGTGATGCCATCGACAGCGGCATGTTCGAAGGTCCGCGCTTCGCCGTTTCAGGCAAGCAGCTCACCTCGCACCAGGGGCTCGAGGACTCGTTCCCCAACGAAATGCAGTTCCCCCCGGGTCAGGCCGGCGTGCTGGTAAAAAGCCGCGACGAGATCATCGAGCAAATCCGCTACCAGGCCAAGGACAACGTCGATGCGATCAAGGTCTCGGGTTCCAATGATTCGCTGATCACGCCCGACTCCCTTGACGGCGCTGCCTTCACGCTCGAAGAATTCCAAACCATCGCCGACGAGTCGCACCGCCTGGGCAAGATCTGCACGGTGCACGCGCGCTCCCGCGACTCGATCCTGCTCGCGGCCAAGGCCGGTTTTGACATCATTTTCCACGCCTCGTTCATTGATGACGAGGGCATTGACTGGTGCCTGAAGAACAAGTGCATCATCGTGCCAACGCTGCCCCTGCTGGTGAACATACTCGAGGCCAGCCCTCCCAATGCCGGCGCCTCCATCGCCGACGCCTTCAAGCGGGAGGTCGACGCTGCGGTGCAAAACCTGCCGCGCGCGTATCGCGCCGGGGTGCCGCTGATCCAGGGCTCGGAGAGCGGCTGGTCGCCGGTACCCTACGGACAGTGGCACGCGCGTGAAATGCAGATTTTTGTTGAATATCTCGGACTCAGCCCGCTCGAGGCCATCAATACCGGCACCCACGCCGCGACGCAGATCCTAAAGCGCTTCGGCCATGAAGTGGGCAAGCTCGAGGCCGGACGCTATGCCGACATTCTGGTCGTTGACGGCGACCCGACAAAAGACATCACGCTGCTGCAAAAGCCATCGCGCTTCGACCACATCTTCAAGTCGGGGCGGCCGATCGACCGCACGCCACCGGCACCGCGCAAGCAGATGTACTACGAGCGGCACAAAATTTTCCTGAACGGCCTTTTTCAGTACGACGAGAACACCGGCAAAGGTGTGCTGGTCCGCTAATCCGCTTTAAATGGAGAAACACCAATGAGCGCCTACAACAACGAACATTTTCGCAACCTGGTGCAGACCGACCGGGTCCACCGCTCCGTCTACACCGATCCGCAGATATTCGAGATCGAAATGGAGAAAATTTTCGGCCGCACCTGGGTATTTGTCGGCCACGAAAGCCTGGTACCCAATTTCGGCGACTACTACTGCACCACACTCGGCCGCCAACCCATTGTGTTGAGCCGCGACGAAGCCGGCAAGCTCCACGTGCTCTATAACCGTTGCGGCCACCGCGGCGCCAAGGTGCTGTCCAAGGAACGCGGCAACCAGCGCGTATTCACATGCATGTATCACGGCTGGGGGTTCCGACCCGACGGCAAACTCGCCGGCGTGCCGATGCGCGGCGACTTTCCCGAAGGCGTACTCGACGACCCCGTGTTCGGCATGGCGCCACTGCCACGCTTCGAATCCTATCGGGGCTTTGTCTTCGCCTGCCTGGACCCCAAAGTCATGCCGCTGAAGGACTACCTCGGCGAGGCGATCCGCGGCATAGATGAAATGGTTGACCGCGCACCGGATGGCGAGGTGCAATTCTGGGCCGGCTGCCACCGCTACATTTACAAGGGCAACTGGAAGCTGCAGATGGACAACATGGCCGACACCTACCACCCCGCGGCCTGCCACGGTTCCACAGTCGGGCCGGACGGGCGACAATTCCAGCGCCGCGCCGGCGCCGAGGGCGGCGCAGCACCTTTCTTCGCTCCCAATGGCGAGGCCATCGTGTCGCAACTGGGCGTACGCGGATTCCCCAACGGCCACAGCTCGGAACAATCCATGTTCGACAAGGAACAGCGTGGCGGCGTGATTGAGGAGTACCGCGCGCTGATGGTCAGCCGTTTCGGCGAGGAGCGCACCGCCGAAATCATGAAAAACCGCCGCCACAGCCTGACGCTGTTCCCGACCACGGACATCCTTATCGCGCAGACCTCGGTGCGCATCGTCAAACCGCTCGCGGTCGATCTCACCGAGGTGGAAATCTGGCCGGTTCGGCTCAAGGGCGCACCGGAGGTCATTTCGACCGACCTGGTGAAGTTCGTCAACATCACACATTCGGCCTCGTCCTTCATCCAGACCGACGATCTCGAGGCCTTCGAACGCTGCCAGGAAGGCCTCAAGACGCAGGGTGCGGATTGGGTCCTTATAGCGCGCGGCGTGGGCGCCGAAATCGATGAGGGCAAGGGCGTGTTGCTCGGCCCGCGCTCAAGCGAAGTGGGCATGCGCGCCAAGCACAATATGTGGCGCGACCTGATGAGCGCCTGACCCGATCACAAAGGACACTATCCATGAGCAACCTTGCAAACAAGATCAAAACAGCGCGGCGCAGCACGTTGACGATAGAGGAACTGCGCGACTTCATCGAAAACGAAGCCGACCTCCTGGACGAGCAGCGCTTCGACGAATGGGTTGCGCTCTACGCCGAGGACGCCGTGTACTGGGCGCCGGCAAAGCCGGACCAGACGAGCTGGCTCGATCACGTGTCACTCTTCTACGACGACAAGCACACGATGAAGACACGCGTCCAGCGACTGAAACACCCGATGATCCACTGTCAGGATCCCAAGTCCAACTGCGTACGCGTGCTGTCCAACTTCAAAGTCGAGTGGGCCTCGGACGACGGCAACGAATATCGCGTGCGCTCCAAATTCCTGATGCTCGAGGACCGTCCGGGCGCTGATCGGCGGGTTTTCGGCGGGCGCTACACCCACACCCTGCGACGCACAGCTGCGGGCCTGGAGATCGTACTGAAAAAAGTCGAGCTCACCAACTGCGACCAGCGTTTTCCGATGCTTACGCAACCGTTCTAAACAGTGCAGAATCAATATAAAGTGCCGAAGTTCGGCAAAAAATGAGGCAAGGGCGCACTGACGCGCAGCCACAAAGGGGTTTTTCAACGGAGATTGCCACAATGATCAAGTCAACTCGCCTCCGGGCATGCATCATCCTCGCCTGCGCGACCCTGTTCGCGACGGTCGCCTCAGCCCAGACCTATCCGGCCAAATCGGTTCGCATGATCGTCCCCTACGCGCCAGGCGGAGCACCAGACGTACTCGCACGCCTACTGGGTCAGCGTCTGGCCGAATCCATGGGACAGCAATTTGTCGTCGAAAACCGGCCCGGTGCCGGCGGGATCTCCGCGGCAGAAACATCGGCAAAATCCCCCCCGGACGGCTATGTGATGTTCTTCTCGGACATCCAGCAATTGGCCATCAATCCGTACATGTTCAACAAACTCCCCTACGATCCGGCCAAGGACTTCGCGCCCGTAATGCTGGCCGGATCCATCCCCTTGTTCATCGTCGCGCAATCCTCACTCAACATAAACACACTTCCCGAACTCGTCAGTTACGCCAAGGCCAATCCTGGAAAACTCACCTACGGTTCGGCCGGAATCGGCAGCATCCACCACATCACCATGGAATCGCTCAAGGCGGCGCTGGGCCTGGACATCGTACACGTGCCCTACAAGGGCACCGGCCAGGCTGTGCCCGCGTTCATAGGCGGGGAAGTGTCGCTAGTCGTGTCCGCCTACCCCGCGCTCGCAGCCCACGTTAAAACCGGCAAGGCAAAATTCGTCGCCATTACTTCCAGCAACCGCATGCCACAAGCGCCTGAGGCGGCACCCGTGGCAGATATGGTGCCGGGATTCAATTTCAGCTCAGAATTGGGTATCGTCGTTCCGGCAGGTACATCGCCAGCCATCGTATCGCGACTCAACGCGGAAATCGGCAAAGCGCTGCAACACCCGGAAGTCAACCAGAAACTGACGACGATGGGCTTTGTACTGATTGCCAATTCCCCCGAAGCCTACGCAGAAAACATCCGCAGCAACCTGCAGATTTTCTCCAAAGCGGTAAAGATTTCCGGAGCTAAGCCGGAATAGCCGGACGCGATACCCGGATAGATACGCCCACCGCAGATGAGGCTGTCTTGCCAAAAACACCACGGATACACACAGCGAGAAGCCAGGTAGACACGGGCAAACCCGCCCAACCGAACAGTAAAGAAATATCGCTTTTGTGGAGAGTGCAAGCATGACTATTTCCAACCGTCTTGCCGTCTGCCTGCTGGCAGCCTGGTTTGCTACGCCGTCCATGGCGCAGACCTACCCCAACAAACCCATCCGCTTCATCGTGCCATTTGCGCCCGGCGGCGGTAACGATCTGCTCGCACGCGAAATTGGACAGGAACTTCAAAAACGGGTCGGGCAAGCGGTGATTGTCGAAAACAAGGCCGGCGCAGGTGGAACCATAGGCGGCGACTTCGTCGCCAAGGCCCCCGCCGACGGCTATACCATCCTAATGGCCGCCAACAGCATAGCCATCAACGCCGTCCTGGCGCGAAACTCGCCCTATGACCTCATCAAGGACTTCACCGGAATCGCACGCGTCGCGACCATTCCAATTGCATTGGTAGTCACACCGGATGTCCCCGCAAAAAACGTGCAAGAGTTGATTGCACACCTGAAATCGGCGCCAGGTAAATTAAATTACGCATCGGCGGGTCCGGGGACAGTGCAGCATCTCGCAGCTGAACTTTTTCAGGCCACGACAAAAACGAAAATGGAGCATATCCCCTTCAAAGGCGCCACGCAGATGGTGCCCGACATGCTAGCCGGCCGCGTACAAGTGCTGTTTGGCGCGATCAACACCTTACTGCAGCCGATGAAGCTCAACCAGTTACGCGGACTTGCCACGACAGGCACCACGCGCTCGGCAGTCGCGCCTGAACTACCGGCCGTGGCCGAAACGGTGCCTGGATACAACGTCGACCTTTGGTACGGCGTGCTTGCACCGGCCGCGACGCCAGCGGAGATAGTGGCGAAGCTAAACGAAGAGATTTCGGCGATCATGAAAGACCCCAAGATGAAACAACGTCTTGCCGTACACGGCCTCGAGATAGATCTTAGTACCCCGCAAGCATTCACACAGCAGATAAAGTCGGATGTGGCACGCTGGACTGAGGTGGTGAAAGAAAACGGCATCAGAATCGACTAGGCAAACATCGCGCTTGTCGGCTCAAGCCGCCATCCGTGATCGGTGATCCCTTTAAATGGAAAAGCAATGAACCTGAGCGCCGTCAAATCCCCGCAACAAGTGCGTGATCGCGTATCCGAGCAGGAATGGGCGGCACGCGTGGACCTCGCAGCCTGTCACCGGCTGCTCGCCCACGCCGGCGTCAACGACCTGACTTATAACCACCTGTCGATGCGCGTTCCGGGGGAGCCAAACCACCTCCTGATCAAGCCAATGACCATGATGTTCGAGGAGATCACGGCATCGAGCCTGCTCAAGTTCGACCTTGACGGGAATCCCCTGCAAGATAGCCCGCCGCTACGCGGCGGCGGCCTCGTCATTCATGCCGGCGTACTCAAGGCGCGCCCCGATCTGAACGCCGTTTTCCACACCCACACGCCTGCCAACATGGGCGTGGCATCGCAGAAACACGGGCTGCTGATGATCAATCAGCACGCCGTGGGCTTTTACAGACGCATCGCCTACCACGACTTCGGTGGCTTCGAATTCAATATGGAAATGCGCGATCCGCTGGTCGCGAGCCTTGGCCTGATGCGAATCGCCCTGCTGCGCAACCACGGCTCGCTCGTGTGTGGCCGTACGGTGCAAGAAGCCTTTGTCGATCACCATTACCTTGAGACAGCCTGCCGCGGCCAGATCGCCGCATTGGCGGGCGGTGCGGAATACACGCTGATAGACGAAAAGGTATGCGCGTTCGCAGTGCAGCAGGTCGAAAATTCAGATCCGCAGCTGGCGCGCTCCAAGAACTGGGACGCCTGCATACGACAGGCCTCCCGACTGGATCCAACGTTCCGCGACTAGGCGGTCAGATCATCGCGAGCCGATACGGCTCGAACGCAACGCACAAGTCCCTTTTGCAGGAATCCAACATGCCCCCTATCGACATCAGCGACTACCTGGACGACCGCCGGGACGACGGCGTGTTCCGCGTGCATCGCAAGGCCTTTTCTGACGCGGCCTTGTTTGAACTCGAGCAGAAACATATTTTCGAGCGCACCTGGTCCTTCCTCGGACTCGATAGCCAGCTACCCAAGGCCAACGACTTCATAACCGGCAGCATAGGTCGCACCTCGGTCCTCGTCGCACGCGATCCAAAGGGGGGGCTTGGCGCTTTTCTCAACGCCTGCCGTCACAAAGGCGCCCTCGTCTGCCGAACCGAAAGCGGCAATGGAAAATACCTGGTGTGCGCCTATCACGGATGGGCGTACAACACCGCCGGTGAAAGCGTTGACATCAAGGATCGCGAGGCGGGGTGCTACAGCGAGGGCTTTGACAAGGACGACCATAACTTACTGCCACTGCCACGCTTTGAATCCTACAAAGGACTTTTATTTGGAAGCCTGAACCCTGACGTGCCGCCATTGCGGGAATTTCTCGGCGAGATAAGGGCACTGCTCGACCTTGCAATGGATCAGGGGCCGCAGGGGATGGAATTCGTCCCGGGACGCATCATCTACACCTATGACGCCAATTGGAAACTCCAAATGGACAACGGCAACGACTTCTATCACCTGACATCCACACATCCAAGCCTGATGGCGGTGGTCGAACGCCGCGTACAGGCAAAAGCCGGCAATCTCGAGGCCAAACAGTTCGACTGGAGCAAGCGCTTTACACAGCAAGGAGGCAGTTTCACGTTTAAAAACGGCCACACCTCGACCTGGCTTAACCAGGGGCAACCTGAAAACCGCCCGATTTTTAACACCATCGAAGAGGCGAAATCCCGCATCGGGGCAACGCGGGCCGACTGGATGCTAAAGCTGCGCAACCTGACCATATTCCCAAACATGCAAATCGCCGACTCAACCTCGCTGCTGATCCGCACCTTCCGGCCGCTGGCAGTCGACAAGACAGAAATGCGCGTATGGTGCCTTGCCCCGGTGGGCGAAGCGCCGCAGATAAGAGCATGGCGCCTGCGCCAGTTTGAAGATTTTTTCAACGTCAGTGGCATGGCCACCCCGGACGACACCACCATCTACGAGGATGCCCAGGTCGGATTTCAGAGCGCCGGGCTTGAGTGGTTGCAAGGCTACCAACGCGGCATGAAAGCCGAAACCCCGGGCGCCAACGCCAGTGCCGCTGAATTGCAGATGACGCCAGTCGCCAGCACGCAGGGGCCCTACTACATGCAAACCGAAACCTGCTTCCATGCAACCTACCGGGAGTGGGGCAGGCTACTGCAGACGGGCATCGCCGGAACAAAGCCTTATGGGATTTGACATGGACAGCAAATACGAGCTTGGCCGGCAAATACCATTTCGCGAGGCAGCCTACCTCGACGACCGGCAATGGGATGAATGGCTCGCGCTGTTTTCCACCGATTGCGAATACTGGGTGCCATCCTGGCTCACCGAGGAAGACCTATCGACAGACCCGCAAAAAGAAATCGCACATATTTACTATGCCAGTCGCGCGGGCCTGGAGGACCGCATCGTGCGTATCCGTTCGGAACGATCCCCGGCCACCACCCCGCTTCGACGCACCACCCACATCCTCGGCTCCGTGCTCGTCATCGAGCAAAGTGCCCACTCGATGAAATTGCGCTCCAGTTGGTCATGCCACGTTTTCGAGCAACGTCACAAAAAAACCACCACCCTGTTCGGTCATGCAGAATACGCGTTAAGCCTTCAGGGCGATGACTGGCGCATCAAGGCAAAGAAAACCGTACTTCAAAACGACTATCTACCCTCGATGGTGGATATTTACTGCATTTGAACGACAACACCCGGGGACGGCATATTGCACGTTCAAGCTGCGGCGCCCGCGCCAATCACACCGGTTGCGCTCACTTCGATCAGCAGTTGCGGCAGGAAGAGCGAATGCACGCAAACCAGCGTCGAGCACGGAAAGTCACCGCTAAAAAATTCGGATCGGGCCTTCCAGAAATCCGGCTGGTAGCGCATGTCTGTGGTGTAAACAGTCATCGTCATGACATCGTCGATGGTGCCGCCGGAGGCCTCCATCAACGCCTTGATGTAGCCGAAAATGATGCGCGACTGCTCATAGGCGTCGTTCCCGCCGAGGGGCCGAGCTTGCTCGTCCCATGCGACCATACCGGAGATGAATACTTGGTCCCCGACTTTCTTGCAGTTGGTGTAGCTGCGCGGTTTTGGCTCAGGGACGCCCGGGGCCGATATTTTTTCGTAACGCATATATGCTCCTTGGTGGGAAAACGGATTGATGCAGCCGGGTCAGACGGATCTCGCACGCCGCTGCAGGCGCTGAGTCTGCACAATGAGCAGGACACTGAACGACAGCAATACAGCGAGCGTAAGCAAAGGGCCGCCGGACTGCCCGCGATCAAGCTGCCAGCCGATCAACACCGGGGCGATGGCCGCTCCAAGGTCGAGGCCCGAGTAGACAAATCCGTAGACCTTGCCGCGACTCTCTGGCGGCGCCGCATCGCGTACGATCAGGTCGCGCGCCGGAAGGACCACCCCGAGGGCAAAGCCGGAAACTGCGGCAGTCACCAGCAACAATGCCTGCGGGACGACACCGCTCGCAAGGAGAAAATAAAACAGCGCCAGCGCCGCAACACCGGCTGCGGTGACCCGCTCCGGATGGCGGGTGCGCGTGGCGATAAAGCCTCCGGTGAACGTCCCCGCCGCGCTACCGAGCAAGTACGCGGTCAGTGCCGAACTGGCCAGCAGGAGGGGCGCATCGTAGAGCGCGCGCAGCACAGGGATGAGGTAGTTCTGCGTCCCCACCATCGAAATCGACAGCAATACGAAAAATACAAAGCACAGGAGCACCCGCGGCGCCAGCAGCACGCGCGCGCTCCCGGTTGCGGCGGTGCCGCCAGGCGCGGCAGTGCGAATATCAGTGCGCAAGGCCTCACGCTGCCACAGCAGCAGCAAAAAAATCGCGCCTCCCAGCAAACCGGCGCCAAGCAACGCGGAACGCCAGCCGAACGCTGCCATGGCGACCGTGTACACCGGCGCCATTGCCCACCCCAGATGCCCGCCGATGTTGTGAACACTAAAGGCATGACCGAGGCGCGACGGATTTACGCGTGCGTTCAAGACGGCGAAATCCGCCGGGTGAAAAACGCTGTTGCCGAGACCCGCCACCAATGCCGCCAGGATCAGCAAGGGATAGGACGGCGCGAATGCGGCGAGGATGATGCCGCAGGAAAGCAAGGCCAAGCCCCACAACAGCACGCGCCCCCCGCCGAAGCGGTCGGCAAGCACACCAGCCACCGTTTGAAAGCCGCCGGAGATAATGAAAAACAGCGTCATCACGAAGCCAAGCTCCGTATAACCGACGCCAAACTCCTCCTTGAGCAGCGGGAACATGGGCGGAATCACGAGCTGGAAGAAATGGCTGGTGAGGTGCGCAATCCCGATCAGCCCGATGGTGCGCACATCGGCGCGCAGCGTCGAAGCAGTATTCAAACGGGGACTTTCTTTAGTGTTATGGGGATCATTATAGCCTTGGGCAGAGGGCGCCATGCCGCCTAAAAGCCGATCCGGCACAACGCATTCACAGCGCCGCCCGAGGGAAGAATCCGTTAAGCTTTTGAGGCTACTTACCGGCGCCGGGCAATGCCGCGGGAACACACAATTCCAGCGTGCAATGCCCGTCGAACAATAAAAAGCCGCCACTCGCAAACACCGCCACCCGCCGACACACCCATCCGAATCAACCTCACCCACGCGGGCGACTGCCCGTCAAAGGACTTCTTTTGCAAACCCGAATCCCCGTCAACACAGCTTACGCCATAGGTGTCGCATTCGCGTACGCCCTGGTCTCCATTTTTGTCCGGCTGGCTTACGATGGTGGCAGTAATGTGCTCACGGTCATCACCGCACGCGCGCTGTTCGTGCTGGTGGCGCTGTGGTCCTATCTGGTCTGGAGCGGAGCAAAGTGGCGCCTGCCTGCCAACGAGCGCAATATCTCGCTCGCCCTGGGCGTGCTACTCGCCCTGTCGAATTTTTTCCTCAACCAAGCCATCGCCCGCCTGCCCGTTTCCAACGCCTTGCTCATTTTTTACACTTACCCGGTGTTGCTGAGCATAGTCAGCTGGATGACCGGCAAGGACAAACCAACACTGCGTGTCGCCGCCGCGCTGATCCTGTCGCTCATAGGACTGGCACTGACGCTGCAGGCAAAAGGCGGCCCGCTTGACCCGCTGGGTCTTGCGTACGCGATATCGGCCGCGACAAGCTGGGGTGGTCTGATGTACCTGTCGGGTCGGATGCTGGGCGGCCGCAAGTCTCAAACACACACCCTGCACATGATCATGTCCGCAACCGGAATTTTCGTCTTTGCATGCATCATTACCGGCGATGTGATGTTTCCGGCGACAGCCAGCGGATGGATAGGCTTTGCCGGTGCGCCCCTCGCCTACTTTGTGGCGATTGTGGGCACCATGACGGCGATCAGCGTGTTGGGTGCCGTACGCACCGGATTTTTCATGAACTTCGAGGCGGTGGGTGTGATCGTTTTCGCCGCGTTGATACTCGAGCAATACATGAACCCTCTGCAACTGCTCGGCGCCGCGCTGGTGATCGTGTCGATGTTCGTTTTCAACGCCCCGCAGCGGGCGGTATCCAAAAACTGACGCACCGTTCACAAGCCTGTCACACGGGGTCGTTAAAGTCGATCGCATTCCCCTTTCGCATGGAGTGTACTGATGGACAAAATCTTTATGCCTCGCCGCCGGTTTCTCGTTCACTCCGCCGCCCTGGGAACGCTCGCCGCCTCCACGACCCTACTGCCACGCGCCGGCCTCGCGCAATCCCCCGCAGTCATTACCTCCGAGCGAATGCGCCCGGCCATCGCCCAAGGCGTGATGTCCGGTGATGTGCTGGCCAACAGCGCCATGATCTGGAGCCGTACCGACCGGCCGGCACGCATGCTTGTAGAGTACGCCATGAACCCGGCCTTTCGCGACAGCCGCAAAGTGCGCGGCCCCATGGCCCTTGATGTGACCGACTTCACCGCCCGGCTTGACCTCCCCGGCCTGCCCTCCGGCGAGGAGGTCTATTACCAGGTACGCTTTGAGGATGCTTCCAGCGGCCACGCCCTGTCCGAGCCGGTGTCCGGCCGCTTTCGCACCGCGCCGACCAAACGCAAGGACATCAAATTCCTCTGGTCAGGCGACACCGCCGGCCAGGGCTTTGGCATCAACCCCGAATGGGGCGGCATGAAGTGCTACGAGACCATGCGCCGTGACAACCCGGATTTTTTCATCCACTGCGGCGACACCATTTACGCCGACGGGATCATCCCACCCGAAATCAAGCTCGATGACGGCACGATCTGGAAGAACATCACCACACCGGAAAAAAGCAAGGTCGCCGAGACCCTCAACGACTTTCGCGGCAACCACCGCTACAACCTCGTCGATGACAACGTGCGCCGCTTCAACGCCGAGGTGCCGCAGATCTGGCAGTGGGATGACCATGAGGTCACCAACAACTGGTCGGACAGCAAGGACTTGTCGGGCGACGCACGCTACACCGAAAAAAATGTGCCACTGCTGACCGCCCGCGCCACACGCGCCTTTCTTGAATACGCGCCGATGCGCTGGCACACCCAGGACGAAGCCGAGCGCGTCTATCGCACCATTGCCTACGGCCCGCTGCTCGACGTGATGGTCGTGGACATGCGCAGTTATCGCGGTGCCAATTCGCACAACACGCAGACGCAGGAAGGCGAGGACACCGCCTTCATGGGCAACACGCAGATCGAATGGCTCAAGCGCGAGCTAAAAGCGTCCAAGGCAGTGTGGAAGGTCATCGCCGCCGACATGCCCCTCGGCCTTGGCGTACCCGACGGCAAGGATGCGCAGGGGCGCGACAAGTGGGAGGCCCTTGCCAACGGCGTGGACGGTGTGCCCAGCGGCCGCGAGTTGGAACTCGCCCGCCTGCTGTCCTGGATCAAGAAAAATCGTATTCGCAACGTGGTGTGGCTGACCGCCGACGTACACTACACCGCCGCGCATTACTACGATCCGGCCAAGGCAAAGTTCAGCGACTTCGACGGCTTCTGGGAATTCGTCTCCGGTCCGCTCAACGCCGGCAGCTTTGGTCCCAATCCCAAGGATGGCACTTTCGGCATCACCGTGATGTACGAAAAAGCGCCGCAAAAGCAGAATACCCCGCCCACTGCCAACCTGCAGTTTTACGGCGAAGTAAAAATCGATGCCAAGTCTGCGGCGATGACGGTGGCGCTGAAAGATTTGACCGGCGCCACGCTTTACACCAAATCGCTGGAGCCACGCCGCAGCTGATTCCGCCACGCGCACCGCGATGCATGTCGGCCGGCGGTGATTCGCGTGCTTTAAAGCCAGCGCCGCTCCCTTTTTATCGTCAAAGCGCCGCGACAAATCGGGCAATGGCGCCAAGCACCGCTGCGGGCTGGTCGCGATGCGGCGAATGCCTGCAGGCCGGGAGCTTGAGCAATTCCACCGCCCCGCCCGCCTGCGCCGCGATGGCCTCGAGCTGCGCCATGCTGCCGTACTCGTCATCAAGACCCTGGATGGCCAGCACCGGACAGCGGATCGAAGGCAGGTATTCCTCGATGTTCCAAGGGCGGAAATCCGCATGCAACCAGGTATCGTTCCAGCCGTAGAAGGTTTTTGCGCTGTCGGTGTGATGGCGCGCGAGTTTTTGCGGCAAGTCGGTTTGTTCGAATGCCAGCTTCGCCTCGGCGATGGATTTCACTGACACGTCCTCGACAAACACATGCGGCGCCATGGCGACGACACCGCGCACGGCATGGCGGGCGCCGGCGTTGATCAGCGCAATCGAGGCGCCGTCGCTATGCCCGACCAGCACCGGGGCGTCTATGGAAAGACGTGCCAGCAGTTCGGGCAGGACATCGAGTGCCTCGCGATGCATGTACTCGACAGGCCGCGGCGAATCGAGCACATCGGATTGGCCGTAACCGTAGCGCGAATAGGCCAGCACCGCGCATCCGGTCGCGGCAGCCAGCTTGGCAGGAAAATCGCGCCAGAGTGAGACCGAACCGAGGCCCTCGTGAAGCAGCACCAGGGCCGGTACGCCGGCACGGCCGGCCGGAATGAAGCTGGTTTCGAGCTTGCGGCCCTGGATAAAAATGAATTCTTGCGAAGGAGCGGACATGAAGATTGGCGTGCAATGACAAAGCCCGCGCAGTGTAGCCGAAACGCCGCGCCGCGCCACCGCAACAAACACCAGCGGCAACCGCCATGGCGACGACAGGCCGGCAAATAGGCTGGAAATGCCCGTCTGGCGCGGGTTTCCAGCCTGTTTGCAAACGCCCTGCCCCGGCCATCTGGGCGAATCCGGCGTCCCGGAACTTTAAATTCAAGATCGGCCGACCTTTTCCGATAATCCTGCAGCAGGCGGTAACAGGAGGCATTTCCGTGAGTCTAGTAGCAGTCACACAAAGCGAAGTTGCGCTTGGCCGGCCCTTGCCGTGGGCCATTTACGACCACAAGCACGCCCTGCTGAAGGCACAGGGCGAATCGGTCGCGGACGAAGCGCAGTTGCAACAGTTACTTGACGCGGGTCCGATGCGCGAACTCAGCCTGCACTCTTCAAGCAGGCCGGAGACCAAGGACCGCGGCACATCCGCGGAACCGGAACCGGCGCAAACGCCGGGAGAAATATTCACCTTCCACGACATGGGCCTCAAGGCCGGCGATCGCATCCAGCTTGCGCCGCCGGCGAGCCTCGGCCCGGAGCGCCACATCGTCAAGCTGATCGGCTACCACGAGCCGGCCAGCATCCTGGTCACCAGCCCGTCGGTGAACGGCCTTCGCGTTGCGCTGCTAAAGGAGGATCTGGTCGTCGCACGGGTTTTTTCCGGACAGAACGCATTCGCTTTTTCCAGTGTCGTGACACGCGTCTGCAAGCTGCCGTTCGATTACCTGCACCTGTCCTTCCCACACCAGATCGAGGGCGCTGTGGTGCGCAAATCGCCGCGCATCCGCATCCGCATCATCGCCTCCATCGTTCGCGCCGAAACGTCGGAGGCCGAGGCGGCATCGGGCATGATCGTGAACATCAGTTACAGCGGCGCCCTGATCGATGCGCGCAAGCCGCTTGGCGATAAGGGGCAGAAACTGGCGCTGACATTCCGGGTCAACCTGCACAACATGGACCTGCTGCTGAAAACCAACGCCGTCATCCGCGCCGTTTTTCGCGACGATGAACCCGGCCAGAGCGCGCAGGCGCCGATGGTGCATCATGGCATCGAGTTCGAGGATCTTCAGCCCAACGATGACATGATCCTGCACAGCCTGATCTACCAGCACATGATCGAGCAGCCGCACAACGTCATTTGAAACGGTACACTGGACGCGGAGCTAGCACTGGCCCGCACCGGCCCGCACAGGACCGGATTGCCGGCATGTTCAGGCGCAAGCTGTCAGGAGAGGTGTTGGCGATGGCGCAAAGACCCGCATTGAAGTGGCTGTCCGAACCCGAAGAGCACGACTATCCGGCCGCCCTGTCCTATTTGCGCCTCATCTACGACGACCATGCCGCGGCCGCGCAGGTGGAGAAACTCCGGCGTGCACCCATGAGCGAATTCAAGGCCAAGGACATCTTTCGCGCCTCAAGCCTGTCCCTGCTCGGCACCAGCAACGCCCATGTCGGAAAAAACCTCGAGAAAATCGCCGCCGGCAAGGCCTTGTCGCCGCTGCTGCTGCTGCGCAACAGCGAAAACGGCAAGGTGGTCATCGCCGACGGCTATCACCGCCTTTGCGCGATGTACTCCTACGACGAGGACATCGTCATTCCCTGCAAGATCGTCTAGGGCCGCCGGCACCGCGCACCGGGTGGCGACTCTGACCCGCCCCGGGACAAAGCCTTGCCGCATCCGCCGCGCTTCAAGATAAAATCACTCCCATGGATGATCTTGATTTTTCCGCCAAGCCGCCGACCCCGGCGCAAACGGCAGTCGCAGCGCGCAGCGCAGTGCAGGCAACCGCGCAAAGTCCGCTCTACAACCCGGCAGTCGCCTACGATTTTTTCCGCTCTACCGGATCAACCGAGGAATTCAAGGGCGGCGCGGTGATTTTTGCCGAAAACGAAAAAACCGGCGGATTTTTTTCCAAGTCCGCGCGCATGTACCTGCTGTATGAGGGCGAAGTCGGGCTGATGGCCAAGAACAAGTTCTTCGGCGCCGTCAAGAAGGGCGACATTTTTGGGGAACTGGCGGTCATCGCCGGATTGCCGCGCAGCGCCACCGCAGTGGCAAAGGCCGACAGCAAACTGCTTTCCCTGGATGAAAAACAATTTCACGCCGCCTTGCGCAAGAAACCGGAGTTCGCCCTGATGCTAATGGGCATCATGGTGATGCGCATGCGCCTTAGCATCATCAAGCTGGGCGCGGCGGCCGCGGGCGTGGGAACGGCCAACCATGGCGCCGCCCTCGATGGCGACATGCTCGCCGAGCTTATCAAGCTTCTCGGGGACGAATCATTGATCTCCGCCCCCGCCGGCAAGGTAATCATGAGTGCGGGCGCCGCCGGGGCGCTGATGTACGTGGTGGCCTCCGGCCGCGTGGCCATTTCGGTACAGGACAAGGTGGTCGAGCGCATCATTCCGGGCGGGATTTTTGGCGAGATGGCGCTGGTCGACCGCGCCGCGCGCGCCGCCAGCGCGACGGCCGAAGCCCACAGCCGCCTCATCGGCATCGGCCGCAACGCCTTTCTCGAGCTGGTGAAATCCAATCCGGCTTTCGGCGCTTCGCTGCTGAAGTCTGTCGCCGAACGCATGCAACATCTTGCCGCACAACTGACCAAGGCCTAGCGGCCGGCACCCGCGATGACGGAATTCAATTTCGACTGGTGGAAGGAACTCGCCGCGCGCGACCCGGCGGCGTTTTACCTTGCCCGCGACCGTGTGCTCAAGGAGCTTGTCGCGGCCACCCCGGAGCACGAAAAAACCCTGCAAGCCTTGCAGGACAAAGTAGATCAAGTGCGCGTCCTGGCGGTTTCGCCCTTGGCTTCGACACAAAGCCTCGCGTTGATGATGCAGGAACATCTTGCCACCCTGCGCGCCGGATGCGACAAGCTGGATAACGAGCTGCAATCACTCGAGCAGATGCAGCGCGCGACACCTCGCGAACCGAAAAACTGAGGCCGAACCGCCCGCGGCGCGCGGCGCACGGCGCGGCCTTGCCGCGCTGCCGCAGTGGCCTCCAAACACAGAACGACACCAACGCGATTCGTACGGCGCGGCCCTACCCCGCCGCCTTTTCCGGGTCTGGGGCCCGCCCTGCGCCCAGATATGCGAGCAAGTCGGGTTCGGCCATCGGCCTGCCGAACAGGTAACCCTGCCCCTCACGGCAGCCTATCCGCTGCAATACCGCGCACTCGAGTGGCGTTTCTATGCCCTCGGCGATGATGTCGAGCGAAAGGCTTTTCGCCAACGCGACAATGGCGCGGGCGATTGATTCGTTCACGGGCGCGCTTTCTATGCCACGCACGAACGATTGGTCTATCTTCAGGCGGTCGACAGGAAAACGGCGCAGGTAGCTGAGGCTGGAAAAGCCCGTGCCGAAATCATCGATGGCAAGGCTGACACCGAGCGCTTTGATCTTGTTCAGGGTCGCCATCACTTCGTCAATATCGTGCATCAGCGCGGTTTCGGTCAGTTCCAGCTCAATGTATCTGGGATCGACGCCGCACTCCCGCATCTGCGCACCGAGAAAATCAGGGAATCCCCTGCGCTGCAACTGCAGCGCCGAAATGTTGATCGACATGCGCAACGGCGGCACGCCCGCTTCATTCCACGTTTTGAGCCGCCGCAGGGCATGGCGCAGGGCCCACTCGCCCAGGGGAATGATGAGTCCGCTCTCCTCTGCGATCTGGATGAACTGTGCCGGCGAGATACGGCCGCGCTGCGGATGCTGCCAGCGCGCCAGCGCTTCGACGCCGAACACGGATCCGTCGGCAAGGTGAACCAGCGGCTGGTAATGCAGTTCGAGCGCTTCTTGCTCGATCGCCTTGCGCAGCTCGGCTTCCAGCGAAATGATGGCCGGATTGTAAACGGTGGTTGCGGTGGTATACCGCCGGTAGCCGTTGCGGCCGCGCGCCTTGGCTTCGTACATGGCCGCGTCTGCCTTGGTGATGAGTGCCGCAACCCTGGTCTCGTCGTGCGGGTAAATGGCGCTGCCGATGCTCACGGTGGCGACGACCGAGTGGCCGGCGACTTCTATCGGCGCGCGCATCGCCTTGACCAGACGCGTTGCGACCAGTTCGACCAGCGACGGGTCGCTGACATTTTCCATCAGGATCACAAACTCGTCGCCGGCGAGCCGCGCAACGGTATCCGAGCGCCGCGCCGATGCCGTGATGCGCTCGACTACCTTGCGCAACACCTCGTCGCCCGCACTGTGCCCGAGCGAATCGTTGATGTGCTTGAAGCGGTCCACGTCAATGAACAGCACCGCAAGCATGTCGCCGTTTCGTTCTGCCTCGCGGCAGGCCTGTTCGATCCGGTCCGCCAGCAGTATCCGGTTCGGGATGCCGGTCAGGTGGTCGTAATGCGCCATGTAATACAGCTCGGCCTGCTTGCGCTGGGTGATCATGTTGAGCAGATCGTGGCCGTTGGCCATACCCTCATAGCGGCCGGCGCTGCACACCAGGAACCCGGTGAGCATGTGGTGCATCCCGGAGGCAAGAATGATTTGCGCCACATCCTCGATGCTGCAGCCTTCGTCAACCACGATCGGCGCCGCCCCGCCAAACTCCTTGTGTTCAATGAGGTCACGCACGCTTCGCCGGCGAAAGAGTTCCTGCGAAAAGGGTTTGCTGAAAAATTCCATGAAATGCTTGCGGTCAACGAGGGCCACCGGTTTGCCCTCGTCATCGAGAACCGGCAGGGCGTACAAGGCCGCATCCTCGGAGAAGCGCGCCATGATGCGCTGGCTCGGCTCGCGCGTGCGCACCGGCTCAAGGTGGCGCAGCAGTTGCCGGACGGTCGGCGCATCTTGAAGCCGGCCATCCTCGATAAAGACGAACTGGCGTTGCAAGGTTTCGCGAACGGCCACGCCGGTGACCGGTGGCGCCGCATTGGCGAGTGCGCCCGCGACCACGCTCCCCGCAGGGGGCATAAAGCTTTTTGATAGGCCGACGGTCATCTGTTACTCCAGGCAAGTGGGTGTGTTTTTTACCGTGCACCACTTTATCGGTCCCCGCCTTCGTGGACTTGAAGCCAAAACCCGTCGTCACAAAAACTTAATTCGCATTTTCCAGTCGCGCTGCCGTTAAGAAATCAGGCCTAGATCATTCCGCGTTCGGAAACCGTCTATGGGAAGCCATGTCATTAGTTTGCAATGAAAAAGTCCTTTTAAACCAACCGAACATCTCCCGGGAATTCTGATCATTCCCGTGCAGCGATGCGCAGAACACCCCCATCAACCGTTCAAAAAGGGTATGGCATGGAACGATCCCAATTTAATGTCCTTTTCCTTTGCTCGGGTAATTCGACCCGCAGCATACTTGCAGAAGCGCATTTGAACGCGCTGGGGAGGGGGCGCTTTTCCGCTTACTCCGCAGGCACCCGGCCGGAGGGCCGGATCAACCCGACAGTGATCGAATTCCTGCGAGAGGCCGGCATGCAATTCGAGGGCCTGCGCAGCAAATCCTGGGATGAATTCCAATCCACCGGCGCACCGCATTTCGACTACGTGCTGTCCCTGTTCGACGACGACGAGGTCCGTCCGGCGGCAATATGGCCGGGGCGTCCCGTGGCGGCCAACTGGGTGCTTGCCAGGCACCTGTCCGCGTCCACGATCAGCGAGGAAAGTCGGCGTGCCGTCCGCGAAACGGCGATAGCCGTTCGCCGGCGCATCGAGTTGTTGCTGGCGATGCCGAATATTGCACTGGCACGCATGACTCTCGAGGCGAAGCTGGGGACGTTCAGCGAAAATTTGCCCCCGGAGCAAGCCGCGGCGCGCGCGGCTTGAGGGCTGGCGCAAGCCCGCTCAGAGCTTTAGCCTCGCCGCGTATCCGGTGAGCTCGAGGTAACCGCGCCCAAGTTCACGTCCGGCCCGCGATGCCCGCACCGCCCCTTCCCAGTAAATGGTGCCGGTGCTGGCGCGCGAATCGAGTTCCTGATCGTCCATCAGCGGCTCCAGATCGATCGTCATACCGGCGGCCCTGATGCGCATCGCCACCGGATAAGTCGCGCCGCTGGCCGCCGATTTCCACTGCCGCAGCACCTCAAAGCTCACCTCAGCCGGTGAAAACACGCGACGTATTCCGTCGGCACTGCGCGCGGTTCCGCCGGCCCAGTACACGCTGCCCGCCCTGTCACGAATGCGGAACAGCATCAGCGCGCTGCCGTCGGCGAAATTTATTCCCGTCCAATCCCAGCCCGCAGCCTGCTCCGCAAGATAGTCGCTCGCCCATTCGTGATCGAGCCAGGCGCTGCCGGTCACTGCGAGCGGCTTGCCCTGCAGCACGACACGCCCGCTCACCGCGAGTTGCGGCAGGCTGTAATAGTGGCTTGCTTGCCCCGGCTTCGGGCCCTTGCGGCTGACGCCACCCCCGCCTTGCGCCAGCAGGGCCTGGGTCTGCGCGAATTCCAGCCCAAGTTCAAAGCCGCGCGCCGCGATACGCGCACTAAAGACCCCGCCCTTGCGACGCAGCGACCAGTCGTCTATCCAGACCGCGCAATCGCCTTCCGTCGCCTCGGCCAGTTGCAGGCCGGCTCGCGCCGCGCGCTGGTCGTGAATCAGTTTTCCCGTCGCCACATCGGCGATGGCCGCGTGGGCGAACAGCAATTGCCTGGCGGCAAGACGGCTCGTACTGTCCTCGGCGACACGCGGCCGGTTGCGAAAAAACGTCACCTGCACGCCGAACTCGCGCCCGGATGGCTCCTTCAACCAACCGGTGATGTACCACCATTCGGTACGGAACAGCGGATGACTGCCGTGGTCGCGGGGAAACACCAGCGGCACACCCGCGCGCACCGCCGCGTACTCCTGCGCAAGCGCCGGCAGCGCCAACAACACCAGCGGCGTAGCAAGAAAGCCCCTCCTCTTCACTCCTTCACTCCTTCACCTTTCACCCTTCACCATTTCCCATTCCCCATTAACCGACCTTCGCTCACCAGTCCTCCCGCACCGCGCGCACCGCTTCACCGGCAAGGGCGCGGCGCGCGCTCAACAGAGCCGTCAGGACGGCAAGGACGAGCAAGGCTGCGGCCAGCACGCCAAGCTCGTCCCAGGGAATATGGATGTCCATGCCCCAGTGGAAGGACTGGCGGTTGATGACATGAACAAGAATCAATGAAAGCACCCAGCCGAGCACGAGTCCGACGGCAAGGCCGAGGCCGCTCACCAGCAGGCCTTCGTGCGCGATCATCGCGGCGACCTGCCGCCGCGTCATGCCGACATGGCGCAGCATGCCGAACTCGCGCCGCCGCGCCAGCACCAGAGCGCCGAAACTCGTTGAAAGGCCGAACAAGCCGATCAACACCGCTGACGCTTCCAGTGCATAGGTCACGGCGAAGGTGCGGTCGAATATTCGCAATGACATGGCGCGGATTTCACCCGGTTCGCCGAACTCCATGCGCTCGTCGCCGCCAAGCGCCGCGCGTATGGCTTTCTTCGCCGCATCGACGCTGGCACCCGGCGCGAGCAGCAAGGCCGCATCGGTGGCCAGTCCGTCACCACTCATTTCAATATAGCGGCTGCGCTCCATGACCAGGGCGCCTTGCTGCCTGGCGTAATCGCGCCAGACGCCGGCAACATGGAAACGCACAGCGCGCCCGGCGATGGGCAGCACGACGGTGCCACCCGACGACAATCCGTATAAGTCTGCCGCCGCTTCGCTCACCCAGACCGGAGGGTCGGTGGCTGCGGCCGTGGCCTTTTGCGCCGGTGCCTCGCTCACCAGCGGCAGCGCCCGCCCGGGGTCGGCCGGATTGATTTCGCGCGCCAGCAACGCCATCCGCGGCCTGCCCTCGGCGAGCAGGATTTGCTGTGCGCGCAGGAAATCGGCGCGGCGTAATTCAGGCAGCGCGGCAATGCGCCGCTGTTCCTCCGGCGAAATGAACACGCCATCCACCCCGGCGGGCACGCGCAAATACAATTCGGCGGGCAGCACCCGGTTGAGCCAGTCATCGAGCGACTGGCGGAATGAGGAGACCATGATGGCCATCGCCACCATAAGCGAAAAACTCGCCACGATGGCCGCAAGGCTTACCGTCGCCTGTCCCGGCGATGCCGCGAGCTGCAGGCGCGCGAGGCGCGCCGCGACACCCCCGCCCGCCGGCAGGCGCGCAAACACCAGCGCCGCCATGCGCGGCATCAGCAACACCGTGCCAAACAATACCAGGGCGATGGACAGGTAGCCGGCCAATGGCAGGCCGTTGACCGGGCCGGCAAGCGTCAGCAATGCGCCGCTGGCCAGGCAAACCAGGCCCGGCCAGGCGCGGCGCAGCCGGGCCAGGGCCTGCTGCTCGTCGCCGGCCTTGAGCGCCTGGGCGGGCGCGGCCTGCGCCGCTTCAAGGGCGGGAACAAGACTGCCCGCGAGCGCGGCCACCAGGCCCAGCAACAAGAACAGCAACAACAAGTCCGGTTCAAAACGCAGCTCCGGCTGCAGGCCGCGAAAAAAACCCGAGCCCAGGTCGGCGCCAAAGCGCGCAAGCACCACCGAGGCCGCACCATGACCAAGCGCGAGGCCGGCGAGCGCCCCGGCGAGGCCGATCACCGCGGCCTCGGCGAGCAGCAAGGCCGCCAGGCCGCGGCGCGTCACGCCCAGCACGCGCAACAAGGCCAGCTGGCTGCGCCGCTGCACCACCGTCAGCGCCTGGGTGGAGAACACCAGGAAGCCGCCGGTAAACAAGGCCATCAACGCCAGCACATTGAGGTTGACGCGATAGGCGCGCGTCAGCGTGGCATTGCGCGTGACGTTGACGCGCGGCGCCTCGATGAAAAGCCCGGCCGGCAGCATGGCGGCGATGGCTTCGCGCACGCGCTCGGCGTCGGCGCCGGGACGCAGGCGCAGGTCGATGCGGTTGATCAGGCCCGGCGCGGCCTTGGTCGCCGTGACGCCAAAGGCTTCCTGTGCCGCGGCGATGTCCATCACCGCATAGCGCTCGCCCCCTGCGGCAAGCAGGCCGGCGACGCGGAACGGCTTTTCACCAAGGCCGGCGCGCAGGCTGAGCGTGTCACCCGGTTTAAGCTTGAGAAAATTCGCGGCCGCCGGGCTCAGGAACAGCGTGTCCGGCCGCAGCATGTCAAGGCTGTCGACCGAACCCGGGGCCGATTGCATGGCAATCAATTCAGGCTGGATGTGCCCGGCACGAAAGGCGTCAAGGCCGAGCACGCGCAACACCGGCCGGGGTGCATTGTCGCGTTTGTCCGCGGCGGCATCCGAATCGACCACACGCAACTCCAGTTCCAGTACGGGGCTGGCAACCGCAATCCCGGGCATGCGCGCGAGTCGGGCGTAAACGGTTTCGTCAAACCCGGTGCGCGGTCCGCGCACCTCCAGGTCGGCCGCGCCCGAAAGGGTCTGCACCGCCTGCTCCATTTCGCCCAATGCCGCGCGGTTGATGATTTGTATCGCATAGCCCATCGCCACACCCAGGGCGATGGCCAGCATGGAGACAAAGGCCCTGCCCTTGTGCAGGCGCAGCGGCGCCAACGCCAAGGGCAGGAAGCGCAGCAATCGCGACAGATTACGATTCAGTTTCAAAATAAAGTCATGTCATTGCGAGCGCAGCGAAGCAATCTCATTGCGCTCGCGAAAAACGCCGCTATGCGACGAGATTGCTTCGTCACTGCGTTCCTCGCAATGACAGCGTCGGTGACGGGATCGCTTCGCCCCCTCCGGGGACTTCCTTCGGGGCGTCGCTTCGCTCCACGCGATGACAAGCATGCTCAGGCCGGCCGCAGACCGTCGGCGCCGAGGATCAGCACGCGATCGGCGGTCGCGGCAGCGGCATGCGAATGCGTCACCAGGATGCCGGCGGCGTTGACCGACTTGACACGCTCGCGCAACAGCGCCAGCACCTGCGCCGCGCTTTCCGGGTCGAGGTTGCCGGTGGGCTCGTCGGCCAGCACCAGGCGCGGACGGTGCACCAGCGCGCGGGCGATGGCGACGCGCTGCAGTTCGCCTCCCGAGAGCTCGCGTGGCAGGCTGTCGCCGCGATCGCCCAGCCTGACCGCCTCGAGCATCGCCTGTACCGGTGCCGCGGAGTCAGCCACGTCTGCGAGAAGCAGCGGCAGCGCGACGTTTTGTGCCACCGTGAGATACGGCAGGATGTGGAAAGCCTGGAAGACAAAGCCCATGGTGTCGCGGCGCAGGCGTGTCAGCGCATCGTCATCCATCAGGCCCAGTTCGCGATCATCGAGCAGGATACGGCCGCTATCGGGCGTGTCGAGGCCCGCAACCAGATTGAGCAGCGTGGACTTGCCGATGCCCGACTCTCCCATCACGGCCACGTACTCACCGGCATCGAGCACCAGCGACACGTCGCGCAGCACTTTGCGCTCACGCAGGCCGTGGTAAGTCTTCCCGAGCGACTCGATGCGCAGCAGCATCTCAGGCGGGCTCTTCGACGACAAGGCGGGTGAGCTTGTTCGCCATCGGCCCCCACAGCAATGCGGTCGCCCAGGCGATCGGCCAGGACATCAACCAGGTCGTAAGCCAGCTCAGAACAAATCCATCGGCGAGGCCGCGATTGATCAGGGTCGCGACACAGGTCACGACCAGCACCATCATAGAAGTGAGCACGGCAACGTGGACGGGCCGGTAAAACTTGCGCGGAATTTTCATCGATCCACCTGTGCCGGTCTGCTGCATTAAAAATAACATCCGCCAAGCGCGTCTGTTCAGCTGAAAACTTTTTCCAGCCACCGCACGGCGAGACTCACACGCCAAGGTGCTGGCGATGCAACTCCGGACGGGCGTGCAGATCGGCGCTTGCGCCTTCAAAAACAACGACCCCCTTGACCAGGATGACGACACGATCCGAAATCGCGGAAACGGCCTTGAAGTTCTTGTCGACGATGATGGTAGCGATCCCCGCTGCCTTGATGCGTTTAACGATGCTCCAGATCTCGCGCGCGATAAGCGGTGCAAGACCTTCTGTGGCTTCATCGAGAATCAGCAGGTCGGGATGGGTCATCAGCGCGCGACCTATGGTCAGCATTTGCTGCTCGCCGCCCGACAGCTGTGCACCGCCGTGGCTGAGGCGCTCCGAGAGCCGGGGAAAGGTCTCCATCACACGCTCGAAAGTCCAGTCGTTCTGGCCGTCAGCGCCGGGGCTCGCCGCCATCAGCAGGTTCTCGCGCACCGACAGGTTGGGAAAAATGCCGCGACCCTCGGGCACGTAAGCGATGCCAAGGCGCGCAATGGCGTGCGGTGCGAGGCCGGTGACCAGGGCACCCTTGACGCTGACCTCGCCGGCGCGCGGCGGCACCAGGCCAAGCATGCTTTTGAGCAGCGTGCTCTTGCCCATGCCGTTGCGGCCCATCAAGCCCACCGTTTCGCCGCGCGCCACGGCAAAATCCACGCCGTGCAGGATGTGGCTGGCGCCGTAATAAGTGTGCAAGCCGCGAGCCTCTAGAAGGAGGTCAGCACTCATTGGTGCACAGTCCTTGTGCTGAAAAGCATGACTGAGTCAGCGCTGCTGCGAATCCACCCCCTCCCCCTTGACGGCGGAGGGTTGGGGAGAGAGAACCAATCAATGACTGGAAATGCCCGCCAGGCGCGGCTTTCCAGCCGACAGCATGGCTATTCATGCAACACCTCATCGGTACCCAGATACGCCTCCTGCACTGCCAGACTGGAGCGAATTTGCTCGGGCGTGCCCGATTCAAGCACCGTGCCATTGACCATGACGGTAAGCGTGTCGGCCAGGCTGAACACGGCATCCATGTCATGCTCAATCAAAAAAATGGCGTGACTTTCACGCAGGCGGCGCAGCAGGGCAACCATGCTTGCCGACTCATCAGCGCCCATGCCAGCCAGCGGCTCATCGAGGAGCAACACGCTAGGCTGCGTTGCGAGGGTCATGGCGATCTCAAGCTGACGCTGCTCACCGTGCGACAGCGTCATGGCCGGCACACCGGCGCGCGCCTCCAGACCCGCCGCCGCGAGGGCCGACTCCGCGGCACGGTTCACCTCGGCATACGCCGTGGCGGGCCGCAAAAAACGCATGGACGAGGACAGCCGCGACTGCGCCGCGAGGCGGCAATTCTCGAACACGCTAAAGGGCAAAAAAATATTGGTCTTCTGGTAACTGCGGCCGACCCCAAGCTGCGAAATGCGATGTGCCGGCAGGCTGGTAATATCCTCGCCACGCAACAGCACGCGCCCCGAACTGGGCGGCAGGTCGCCCGACAACAAATTAGTCAGCGTGGATTTGCCCGCACCGTTGGGGCCGATCACCGCATGCACCTGACCCATGCCGACCTCAAGACTCACGTCATTGACGGCAGTAAGCCCGCCAAAATGGCGCGTCAGCCTCTCGGTGCGCAGCACGGCTTGCTTCACGCCTGCCCCCCGCTGCCCGGCCCGGCTTCCGGCCTGTGCTTGCCAAGCAGGCGCCGCGCCAGGCCCGAAAACAGTCCAACCAGCCCCTCTGGCAGCATGATGGAGGTCAGAACGATGAACCCGCCCATAAGCAAATGCCAGTGCTTGGTCAGGCCCTGAAACCACAGTTCGAGCAGCATCCACACCGCCGCGCCGATGATGGGTCCGCGCAAGGTGCCCATGCCGCCCAGGATGACCATCATCATCACCGCAGCGGACAAATGCCAGCCCATCATTTCCGGGTTGACCACCCCGAACTGCACCGCCGCGAGATAACCGGCCACACCGGCCGTGGCACCGGCGAGCACGAAACACGCAAGCTTGTAACGAAAGGTGGCGTAGCCGAGCGACTTCATGCGGTGCTCGTTGGCCTTGATACCGGCAAGGACGCGGCCAAAGGGCGAGGCCAGCACCACGCGCAGCAGCACGTAGACCGCCACAAACATCAGCAACACAAGGTAATAGACGTGGGTGAAATTATCGAGATTAAAAGGCTGCCAGTCACCGATTTTCGCCACCGGCCGCATGTCGATATAAATGCCGTCGTTGCCGCCGGCGATCTTGGTGTCATAAAACAAAAAGAACAGCATTTGCGCGAATGCGAGCGTCACCATGATGAAATAAATGCCCTGCATGCGCACGACAAAAAAACCGATGAGCAGCGCGACCAAGCCGCTCGCCGCGATGGCCAAAGGAAACGATGTCCAGAAGTTCGCCGCCTGGTATTGCGGCGTGAGCAGCGCCAGCGCATAACCGGCGACGCCGTAAAAAGCGGCATGACCGAAGGAGACCAGGCCGGTATAACCGAGCAGCAAATCCAGGCTCATGGCGAAGATGCCCATGATCAGTATCTTGGCGAAAAACTGCACATAGAATTTCTCCACCAGGTGCGGCACCAGCGCCAAGGCGAGCAGCACGACCGCCAACACGGCGAGCCCGGCATAAGCGCCCTGGCCCTGCACGCTCGCGCTTGGGTTTGGACGTGCGCTGTTCAAAACTTTCTCCCGAACAGGCCTTCGGGTCGCCACAGCAGGATGACCGCCATCAACACATAAACAGTCATGCTCGACAGCTCAGGCAGCAGTTTGAGCCCCGCCACTTCAAGATGCAGCACCTTGCCGAAGGTATCCACCAGGCCGATCAACAATGAGGCGATCAGCGCGCCCTTGACCGAACCTAGGCCGCCTATGACCACCACCACAAAGCAGATGATCAGCACGTGGTTACCCATGCCCGGTGCCACCGCCGACACCGGCGCGGCGATCATGCCGGCAAAGGCGGCCAGCGCGATGCCCGCGGCAAAAACGACGCGATACACAAGCTGGATGTTGATACCCAGGGACTGCACCATGTCGCGGTTGCTGGCTCCGGCGCGTATGGTCATGCCGAGACGGGTTTTCTGGATGACCAGATAAAGTCCCAACGCGACGGCAAGGCAGACCACCGAGATGCCGAGGCGATAGACCGGATAGGACAGCGTGGCGTTCAGCGGTATGGAGTAATTGAGGATGTCGGGCACCGGCAGACTGCGCACATCGTCACCCCACAGCACGCTGCGCAATTCCTCGAAAACCAGGATAAGCCCGTAGGTGCACAAAACCTGGTAAAGGTGGTCGCGCTTGTACAACCAGCGCACCACCAGCCATTCGAGCAGCAGGCCGATGAGCACAGACAGTGCGATCGCCAGCGGCAGGGCGAGCCAGAAGCTGCCCACTTGCCCCGCAAGCGACCAGGCGAGGTAGGCGCCGATCATGTAAAAACTGCCGTGGGCGACGTTGATGATGCCCATAATGCCGAACACCAGCGTCAGCCCGCTGGACACCAGGAACAAGAGCAGCCCGTACTGGACGCCGTTGAGCAACTGGATCAGGAAGATGTTGAAGTCCATTTGTGGGGTGAATGGTAAATGGAGAATGGTAAATCGTAAAAACGCAGAACCTCAATGCGAACGCGCGATACAAAAATGAAGGCCGGCTCACGCCGGCCCTCCCTGCTCGGGCCCCGGTCTGTCGCCGTTAGCCCTTAACCATTCTCTATTCCCTATTCTCCATTAACCGTCCTACCCCGGCATCTTGCACGCGGCAATCATGCTCGGATCATCGTCGAGCGCCTTGACCGCGATCTCGCTCACGCGGTTCTCGTTGCCACGCACCTTGCGCAGGTAATGGTCCTGAATCGGGTTATGCGCCTTGGAAAGTGTCCATGCGCCGCGCGGGCTGTCGATCTTGGCTTTTTCCATCGCCTTGATCATCTCGGCCTTCTTCGACATGTCACCCTTAACCGCGGCAAGGCCGGCGGCAAACAGCAGGCCCGAGTCATAGCCGGCCACAGCGTAGACGTCCGGCTGCATCTTGAAGGTCTTGGCATAGGACAGGCGAAAAGCCTTGTTCTTCGGCGTCTCGATGCCGTCACCGTAGTGCAGCGCCGTCTCGACACCCTCGGCCGCACCGCCGAGGCCCTCGAGCACGCCGTCGGTGAGAAAGCCCGGGCCGACCAGCGGCACCGTTTTCATCAGACCGGACTGGGCATAATCCTTGAGGTATTTCCCAGCGCCAGCGCCGGCAAAGAAGGAAAAGACCGCATCGGGCTTGATTGAGGCAATTTCAGTGAGCAGCGCCTGGAACTCGACGTTCGGGAAGGGAATCCACAATTCCTTGACGATGCTCTTGCCCGAAGCCTTGAGGAAAGCGTCCTTGAAACCCTTTACGCATTCCTCGCCTGCGGCGTAACGCCAGGACAGGGTGACGACGTTCTTGACATTGGGACGCTTTGCCATGACCGAGCCCATCGCAAAACCCGACTGCCAGTTGGAGAACGACGCGCGGAAAATGTTCGGCGAACAAAGCGGCCCGGTGACTGGCGCAAAGCCGGCGTTGGGAATTATATGCAGCGTGCCCGCTTCACGGGTAACGCGAATCATGCCCGCCGCGACGCCAGAGTGCACGGTGCCCAGCAGCATGTCGACCTTGTCGCGCGTCACCAGTTTGTTGACGTTGTCGGTGGCCTTGGCCGGGTCCGATTCGTCATCGACCTTGGAGAACTCGATTTCGCGGCCGGCGAAATTTCCGCCCGCCTCCTGCAACGCGAGGCGGAATCCGTTCTCGATGGCAACGCCCAGCGGCGCGAACGTTCCGGTGTAAGGCAGCATCAGGCCAACCTTGATTTTTGTCGACTGGGCACGAACGATGGCCGGAAACCCGGCCAGTCCGGCGGCGACTCCCGTGGCGGCCGTTGCCGCGATAAATTGACGTCGGTCGAAGGACTTCTTTTGCATGGCACTCTCCTCGGGTGAAACGATGAAATTCAACTCGCCATTCTACCTAAACTGGCGCGACACCCGCGCATTTCCGGCGCCACACAAAACCTCTGCCCGAACGCATGGGCGCAACAGCGTCTCCGCCTAGGCGAGCCAGGCAACGGACGCCGGACCGTCGGTCGTAAATGCGTCAGCCGACACCTCGACCACCCGGAACGGCGCGCGTTCGAAGCGCGACCGTTCTTCAAACGGCACCGTGGCGTCGATGCCGACTTTGGCGCGTATGCCGTTATCGCTCACCCGCACGTATTCGTGCGAGCGGGCACCCGGAACAATGAACAAATCGCGACTGGCTTCCATGCGCATCGCCAGCGCATATTCAACATCGCACGGGTCCTGGATGTCGATGTCCTCGTCCACCGCAATCACCAGATCAAGATCCTTCAGCGTACCAAAGGCCGCGAGGATGGCGTTGCGCTGCAAGCCCTCTTGCTGCGCATTGGTTTTTTTAACGCTGATCACGGCGTGAAAACGGTGCAGGCCGCCGGCGGTCATCTCCACGTCCTGCACGATCGGGGTCCCCGCCTGCAGCGCCTTGAGCAGGCTCGCCTCCAACACGTATTTGCGCAGCATGATGGTTTCGCGACCGACCCCGTTTATCGCATGATAGATGGCATCATTGCGGTGTGCGATCGCGCTGATCTCGAACACCGGCGCGTCACCCTCGGGCGACAGATAGCCGACAAACTCGCCGAACGGGCCCTCGCGCACGATTGCCTCGGGCAGGAGCACGCCCTCGAGCACGATTTCGGTCTCGGCCGGATAGTACAAGTCCTGGGTCACCCCTTGCACCACGGGAACAGGCGACCCGCGCAGACCGCCGGCAATCGCCAGTTCGTCAGCGGACTCCGGCATTTGCGCACCCATGGTGGCCGCCGTGTAATGCACCGCAAGGTCGGTGCCGATGCACACGGCGATGGCAAGCGGCTTGCCCAGCGCTTGCGCGCGTTCATACGCGGCGCGCAAATGGCGGCCAAAATCGAGTTTTATACCGGTGCGTTGCGGCCCGATGAGTTGCAGGCGGTGATAGGACGCGTTATACACACCCGTCTCGGGGTCGCGCACGACCACAATACCGGCGGTGATGAAGCGGCCGCTGTCCCCGTCGGTGTGGCGCAGCACCGGCAGGATACGGCCGATGTCAAAATCCGCGTGCTCACCTGGACGGATGATGTTCTCATGCACCGGCGCTGCGGCAACCAGCACCGGCGCTACCGGATTGCCTAGTGCGCGCGCGACAAATGTTCGGATACCGCGGTAGTCGGTGCCAAACGCGGCTTCGCAGTTTTCCCGGCACGACAGGATGTTGCCAAGCACCGCCATGCTGTGGCCCTTGACTCGGGGAAACAGCAGGGCCGGCCCGCCATCGAGTTTTTTCATCATGCCGGCGATCTGGAATTCCGGATCAACCTCGCCGGCAAACGCGTGAATGCGGCCCGCCCGCTGCATTCGGCGCATGCCAGCGCGAAAACTCGTGTCAATTGCGTCGTGGGTACTGGAGTCCATGAGCCTTCTTTGCGATTTTTGAGATGCTACTGTTCGACCCGGATACCCGTCTGTTTTACAAAGCTGCCCCATTTTTGCTGCTCGGCCTGGACAAAGGCGCGAAACTGCTCGGGCGAATCACCGACGGGCGTGGCGCCGATATCTTCCATGCGCTTCCTGAGGACCGGATCCTTGAATCCCTGCTGCACGGCAAGCGCGATGCGACTGACAATCTCCGGGGGCGTGCCTGCTGGTGCAAACAGGCCGTTCCACGAATCGACGGCGTAGCCCGGAACGCCAGCCTCAGCGATCGTCGGCACTTCGGGCGATTGCGCAAAGCGCCTGCTGCTGGTGATACCCAAGGCGCGCAGCCTTCCGGCGCGCATCTGGGGCAGCGCGTCCGAGTAATTTGCAAACGTGATTTGCGCGTCGCCGGCCACTGCGGCGGCGGTCGCGGGCGCACCACCCTTGTAGGGAATGTAGACCACGTCAAGGCCCGCCATATACTTGAAAATTTCACCGCTGAACTGGGTAAGGCCGCCGGCACCTGCAAAGTTGAGCTTTCCCGGCTGGGCCCGGGCAAGTGCAATCAATTCTCTGAGGTTCTGCGCCGCCACGCCGGGGTTGACCAGCAGCACCAGTGGGTTGGTGTTGATGAGCGTGATCGGTACGAAGTCCTTGAGACCGTCATAGCCCAGGGTCTGTATGTACTGGTTCAGCGTCTGCGGCGCAGCCGAACCCATCAGAATCGTGTACCCGTCGGGTGCGCTCCTGGCGACGTATTCGGTGGCAAGGGCGCCGCCATTGCCAAGCTTGTTCTCAATGACCACCGGCTGGCCGATGGCTTCCTGGATTTTCGGCGCGGCAAGGCGCGCAACCGTGTCGGTGATGCCACCGGGCGCGTACGGAACAACGATGCGCACCGGCTTGGACGGCCAGGGGGCCTGCGCCGCCGCCCCGTGGGGCAGCGCAAGCGCAGCGACCATGGCGCAACAGGCAGCGTAACGGAGCAACAAAGTCATTTTTCCAGCCTGTGAAAAGGATTCACGCCGAATCGGGCCGGCGGGGCCCTCCACGCGATTTCAGGAACGGCAGATTATCGCTCAATCCGGCACGTCGTAACCGGCAAGAAGGTCATCAACCACACCGTGCAACTCATCCCAGGGCGTTTCGCGGAAATTGTGGTTGCGCACTATAAAGGACGCGCCGGCGTAAAATTTTTCGTATTGCTGGTGGCGGCCGGCGAACTCAGACCCAATCAGATCCCAGGCGAGCTTGAACAGTTTCATGCGTGCGACCGCCCCCATCTGCGGCGTCTGCCAGTATTGCTCGAACATCTCGCGCATGGCCGGGTCTTTCATCACCGAAATGTCCGCCGGCATCTGGAACACGCCGCCACCGCACAATTCGCGAATGGCATCGATGATTTGCGAGTGGTTTTCGGTGCACCAATTGAGGCCCGCGTACATGTAGCGCCGATTGTAGGTTTTGTGCTCCGCCGGCCAGTCCTCGGCGTCCTGTATCTGCCCGGCGATGAGGCCACCAAGGGTCGCCTCCAGCGCGGCAAGCCGGCCAAGGGTTTCGCGCACCGCCGGAATCTGGTCCGCGCCCGAGGCCTGGGTGATGCGCGAGGCAAGACCGACCAGCAGGCGCATCTTGGCGTGAAAACGCACGTTCGACTGGTGATTGCCGTAACAATGCGCCGGTGTCTTGATATAGATGTCGCGCGCCAGCACCGCATCGTTATGCACGAACACTTTTTCCCACGGCACCTTGACCTCGTCGCACATCACCATGCTGTCAGTCTCGTCATAACGATGGGCGAGCGGGCTGTCGAACTCGACCTGGGCGTCGCGCTCGAAGGGCTTGCGCGACCACAGCGTCAGGCCCCTGGCATTACAGGGCACGGCGCAGGTCACCGACTCCGCCAGTTGCGTCGGCGCCAGCGGAATGAGGTTGCCGACCCAGATTTCATTGGCGAACACCGCGCCGGTGGCGAGCATTTTCATGCCCGAGATCACCAGGCCGTCATCCTCCTCGCGTACCACGCGCAGGGTCGGGATCGGGATGTTTTGCTTGACGTAGAACTCAGGGTTGCGCGCCGCCTGCGGCGGAATAACGGCATAGCAGGCGTAAATGTCGTTCTTGCGCATGTGCTCGTAATAGCGCGTGACGTTGTCGGCGTATTTGCCGAACACCTCGGGCAATATGGACATACCGGCGACAAAGCTCGCCACATGGTCGGGCGAACGACCAAGCAGGCCGTGACTCATGGCGGCGATCTTGCGATGCAGGGCGGTGCGCTTTTCCAGGTCGGCTTTGGAGCGCGCGCGCAGGAAATAGGCGCTGTAACGCTCCCCGCCCTCTGAAAAACTTGCCGCGTCGCGATTTTCCGGCGCCGCTTTCATGTCATAGATGGCTGCGATGCTATGGGCCGCGTTGCGAAAAGCCGGATGTGCGGTCACATCAGTCACTTTTTCCGAGCCGATGTAAACGACACGGCCGTCGCGCAGGGATTCCAGGTGTTGAGCGCCCGTCTTGAGCATGAGAATGTCCTATAAATTGTTTTGAATTGACGGCTTAAAATCGCGGGCAAAGACACTGCCTCGCCTTAATACCAGGGCACGGCAGCCGCCCCGGGGGCATTGCGGGCGCAGAATATGTTGCATTCAAACCCAAAATTAGATGCCGCAGCGCTTGCTGCGGAAGCGCAGCTTTGGACGTTATTTTTGCCTGCCGCTGGTTTCGTAATAGTGAATTTCGTAGAGCAGGCAGCCCTCCTTTGAGGTGAAGGGGCCGTGATAAGCCCCGGGCGGGCGACAAGCGTACGTAAATGCCTGCGATGCCTTGCCACCCCGCCCCTTGTCGTCGTTGCCGACGATAAGGTCACCCTTGAACAGGAACACCTCCTCCCAATGGTCATGTACAAAGGGCACAGTGGAGAAAGCGCCTGGCAGCAGGCGCAATAATCGCGTGCGGCTGCCGCGCTTGGCCGTCTCGTCGATATCCGAGGCGAGAATGAGCTGCGTAAAGCCGCTCGGATAGCCTGGCGGCACCTCCCAACGCGGGTCGTCCATGTCCACACCGACAAACTCAAGATGCTGCTTGGAATCCATACCACCTCCGAAAAAAGAAAATCAGGCTGCTCGCGCAGCCGGCCGTTGGCTAACTTGCGCAACCAGGAATTCAGAAAGGGCGACGGCGCGATCACCACTGGCGACCATGTCACTCGCCATAGCCGACAAGGCTTCGAAACGGCGCCGGTCGAAACATTCGAACAAGACATCATTAATCTGTTGCTGATACGGCGCAAGCGAACACGCCAGCGCCTCGCCGGCCGGGGTCATGGCGAGTAAAACCTTGCGGCCGTCGGCCGGGTCGGTGCGCTTTGCAATGAGACCGCGTTCGGCCAGCTTGGCCGCCTCTATGGTGGCGAAGGCACCGCTGCGGTGCAGCCGCGCCGCCACCTGCCCGACACTGATACCCGGGGTCTTTGCATCCCCGGCTTTCGCGTTGCCCGCCTTTGCGTCGGCAGAACCGCCGAAGCGCCGCACGATCATGAAGATTTCGTATTGCACACCGGTCAGCCCGATGATGGCGCCAAAACCGTCGCGGCAGGCGTCAAGACGGTGGGCGTAGGCCATCAGGTCATGAATCAAGCCGCGAAACGCCTCGTCCGAACCATCGATAAGAAGCGCCGGACGCGAAATAGTGCGCGCGTCGCTTTTGGATTTTTTCGGAGCTGCCATTGCGTCACCCTACGCCCGGACAATTGCATTGTCAAATTAGCTTTGTTGCAAAGCTAATTGCACAGAAAAATCAAGCCACGCTAAAATGCCCGCACGCCGCTATTGACGGACGATATGCAACAACGACCATAAACTATCAAGGGAGACAACAATGCTGAAGCTATACGGACAATTCCGCTCGCGCGCGTTTCGCGTGGCTTGGCTGTGCAAGGAATCGGGCATACCCTACGAACACGTCAACGTCACCATCTACGGCGATGCGCCGCAGGCGGCCGAGGCATGGTTCGCAGCGATCAACCCCAACGCGCGGGTACCGGCCATCGACGACGACGGCCTGATCATGTGGGAGTCCGCCGCAATCAACCTTTATCTCGCCGAAAAATACAACAGCCCGCTTTGGCCGGCCACGCCGCAGGAGCGCGGCCGCATGCTGCAGTGGGCGTTTTTTACCGCCAACGACATCGAGCCGCACATGGTCACCGTGATGCAGCACCGCGTCATGTTCGCGCCGGAAAAACGCAACGCCAACCTGGCTGACGACGCCGACGCCAAACTGCAACCCCGGCTCAAGGTTCTGGATGAGCATCTGGCGAAGAGCAAATTCTTCGGTGGGGAAAAATGGGACATGGCCGACTTCATGGTGGCCAGCGTCTGCTACTCGTTCTTCGCAATGAAATACGAGCTCGGCAAATTTCCGCATTTCCAGGCCTGGCTGATGGCCAGCATCGAACGTCCACAGGCGAAGGAAGCGCGAAAACTGCGCGAATAAGCTCGCGCCCTTACCGAGGGTGCGCGTCCTGCTGCGCTGTTAAAAACGGCAGGACGCGACGCGCCCGCGATGTCGACACATCTTCATTTACCACGCCTAAACCTTCCAGACAGCCTGTCACCCGCGCTGCGCGGGTGATGCGATAAGGTGCTCAAATACGTCCGCGCATTCGAACTGGGCCGTGCGGCGACGGACTTGGGTGAAATTCAGCAAGACCCGCGCATCAAGCCGTCACGATAAACCCGCAGCTTGCCACTCAGGCCTGATCGCGGACCCGATCAAGCCCGCGCGCGCAGCTTGAAGCGCTGTATTTTTCCAGTGGCTGTCTTGGGCAGTTCGGTCACGAACTCGATGCTGCGCGGATACTTAAACGGCGCAAGCCGCGATTTCACATGTGCCTTGAGCGCTTCTTCGGTGACCGACTGGCCGGGCTTGAGCACAACATAGGCCTTGGGCTTGATCAGCTGCGCCTCATCGGCCACGCCGATCACCGCAGCCTCAAGCACGGCGGCATGCGTGGACAACGCACCCTCGACTTCAAATGGCGACACATAGATGCCGCCGACCTTGAGCATGTCGTCGGTGCGCCCCGCATAGGTGTAGTAACCATCCGTATCGAGCGTGTACTTGTCACCGCTGCGCGTCCAGTCACCAATGAAAGTTGCACGACTCTTGCCCCGATTGTTCCAGTAACAGGACGCGCTGCTGGGGCCGCTGATCTGCAACTCACCAATTTGGCCGGTGCCCTGCATGATCGCGCCGGTCTCATCGACGAGGCGCAAGTCGTAGCCGGGCACCGCCTTTCCGGTGGTGCCGTAACGCACTTCACCCGGCCGGTTGGACAGAAAAATATGCAACATCTCGGTAGAGCCGATGCCATCCAGTATTTCGACGCCAAAGCGTTCGGTCCAGCGCTTGCCGATGTCCGCGGGCAGCGCCTCACCGGCGGAGGTGCAGACACGCAGCGCAAGATCAGCTTTCCCCGGCAGCTCGGGACTGGCGAGCAGCGCGGCAAACAGGGTGGGCACGCCGTAAAACACAGTTGGCTTGCTTCCACCGTGCTGCAATCGCTTGAACACCGCCGCCGGCGTCGGCCGCTCGGCCATCAGGATGGTCGTCGCCCCGACCGCCATCGGGAAGGTCAGCGCATTACCAAGGCCGTAGGCGAAAAAAAGCTTGGCTGCCGAGAACACCACGTCACTCTCGCGCAGGCCCAGCACCGGCACGGCATAGAGCTCGGCGGTCTGGATGAGGTGCGAGTGCAGGTGCAGCGTGCCCTTTGGCGCACCGGTGGAACCTGACGAATAAAGCCAGAAGCAGACGTCGTCGCTGGTGGTCGGCGCAGCGTCGAATTTCGCGGCCGCCTTTTCCATAGCCTCGCCGAGGTGACGATGACGGTGTCCGGACTGGCCGGACACCAGCACGTGTCGCAGAAAGGGCAGCCTGGCCGGTTCGGCGTCAAGCAAGGGCGAGAAGACAGGCATCAAAGCCTCGGACACCACCAGCGCCTTGGCGCGACTGTCAGCCAGCATGTATTCATAATCAGCCGTGGTGAGCAGCGTGTTGACCGCGACCGGCACGATGCCGGCTTTGATCGCACCTAGAAACACCGCGACAAAATCAATGGTGTCCAGATGGGCCAGCACGATCCGGTCTTCCATACACAGACCAAGCGCGGTGAGGGCATTCGCAGCACGATTGACACGTTCAGCCAGTTCGCCGTAAGTCACCTCGCCGGCATCATCGACAAAAGCGAGCTTATTGGCGCGGCCCGCCGCCAGGTTGCGCTCCACCAGGTCGAACGCGGCGTTGTAGTCGCGGGGGATGCTGACGCGCGGCGGGCTCGTGCTGTGGTCGGCCGATGACAGATGGGGCATTGTGCTCTCCTCCAGGGAACGGCTGCCGCTCTATGCCGGCATCCCGTCCCGTCGTGTTGTTATATTTGCGTCCTGCGGTGTACCGCAGGACTTGAATCAGTTTAACCGGCGAGAACCTGGCTCTCGCTGGGGTTGCAAAGCTTGATCCATTCCTGCACCCACTCAAGCGCCACCTCTTCGGGCATGGTGCCCGCCGAAGCGTCGTGCAACAACACCTCGCCGATGCGTTTGGCGCCCAGCTCAGCCATCAGCGCGTCAAATTTCTTGCCACCAAAGCAGAAGGTGTCGCTGTAGGTGCGGTCGCCCAGTGCAAACACGCCGTAGCGCACCGCGGAAAGATCCGGGCGCAGCGTCGCGAGCGAATCGTAAAACGTCTTGGCATTGTCCGGCACGTCACCCTGACCGTAAGTGGATGTGCAAACCAGGTAAGTGCCGCCCGGGGCAAGCACCGTCGCTTCAAGGCGATCCATTTCCAGTGTGCGGACGTGCGTCTTGTCGTCGGAAAGCGTCAGCTCAATCTCCTGCGCAACCAGTTGCGCCGTGCCGGTCATGGTGCCAACGAGGATGGTGAGTTCAAGAGACATATTGGTTGCGCCTTTGCCACGCCTTTGTTACTGACACTTTGACATTTGCAGGTGGTGACGACGCCCGATTATCGCTCCAGCGCCGGCTTACTACATGGCTGACAGGGGCTGGATGCCGCGAATGTAAGACTTATTGCATTTTACGCATATAGAATTATAATGCACTTTAATTTTCATTTAAAGCAATATATTTCTATACTACACCAGCATCCGAGCCTCGCTCACCCACCAATGCACCCTCCCTTACACACCGCCTCGAACACGGCGCGCAAACGCGCTCCCGACGATACGAGCGCCCAAGACGACACCGAGAACGCCTTCCTGCAAACACTGGGCGAACGCGTGCGCGATGAGAGGACCCGCGCCGGCATGACCCGGCGCAGCGTGGCGCAGCAGTCGGGCGTGTCGGAACGCTATTTGTCGCTGCTCGAATCCGGGCGCGGCAATATGTCCATCGTGCTGCTGCTGCGCGTGGCCAATGCACTTGGTCTGCCGCTCGCCGCCCTGTTTTCGCGACGGCCTGCGAGCACGCATTCAAACGCAAAAGCGGCGGAACTCGAACTCATCAGCGCGCTGCTGCAGCGCATCCCGGCGCAAAGACTTCCGACTGTCCGCGCCGAACTGCAGCGCAAGTACGGCAAGAGCATGAAAGAACACGGCAACAAATCCTCCCGCATTGCCCTGATCGGCTTGCGCGGCGCGGGTAAATCCACGCTGGGCGCCGGCCTGGCGCAGGCACTGGATATGCCCTTCGTGGAACTGGACGGTGAAATCGAACGCGAGGCGGGCACCAGCCTGTCGGAAATATTCCTGCTCTACGGCCAGCCCGGCTACCGCCGTTATGAAAAGCGCTGCCTCGAGAATATCGTCGAACGGCATGAGCGCGTGGTCATCGCCGCAGGCGGCAGCCTGGTTTCGGAACCGGCGACCTATGACATGCTGCTCGCCTCGTGCACCACGGTATGGCTCAAAGCACTGCCCGAGGAACACATGGCGCGCGTCATCGCGCAGGGGGACACGCGTCCGATGGCCGGCAACCGCGAAGCGATGCAGGACTTGCGCCGCATTCTCGATGACCGCGCCGGGCTCTACGGTCAGGCCGACATCACTGTAGACACCGCAGCCAAGACCACCGAGAAGAGCCTGCATGAACTGACACGGGCCATCACGCAGAAATTGGAGGAACCAGCCCCATGAATACCGCCGCAGAAGCAGCCAAGCTGAGCGCCCCGCCGCTCAGCTTTGACACGCACCCCGATCGCTACGCGCACTGGAAGCTGTCCTTCGAAGGCGAAACGGCGACCCTCGCCATGGATGTCAACGAAGACAAGGGCCTCAAACCCGGCTACAAGCTTAAGCTCAATTCCTACGACCTGGGTGTCGACATCGAGTTATACGATGCACTCAACCGCATCCGCTTCGAGCACCCGGAGGTCAAGGTGGTGGTGCTGACCAGCGCCAAGGATCGCATGTTCTGCTCCGGTGCGAACATTTACATGCTGGGCCTGTCCAGTCATGCTTGGAAAGTCAATTTCTGCAAATTCACCAATGAAACGCGCAACGGCATCGAGGACTCCAGCCGCGACGGCGGGCTGAAGTTTCTTGCCGCCGTCAACGGCGCCTGCGCCGGCGGCGGCTATGAGCTCGCCCTCGCCTGCGACGAAATCCTGATGATCGATGACCGCTCCTCGGCCGTGAGCCTGCCCGAGGTGCCGCTGCTGGGCGTGCTGCCGGGCACCGGCGGGCTCACCCGCCTGACCGACAAGCGCAAGGTGCGCCGCGATCTCGCCGACGTGTTCTGCACCACCACAGAGGGCGTGCGCGCCGAGCGGGCGAGGCAATGGAAGCTGGTTGATCACGTCGCCAAACCGCAGGTGTTCAAGGACGCGATCAGGCAGCACGCTGCAAACCTTGCGCGCCAAAGCGGCCGTCCCGGCGCCGGCAAGGGCGTCACACTCACACCGGTCACACGCAACGCCGACGCAAACGGCTACCACTACACCCATGTGGACGTCCGCATTGACGCCGCAGCGCGTACCGCCACGCTGACCGTATCGGCCCCCGCCGATGCCGGCCCGCAAGATGTGGCCGGCATACACACCGCCGGCGCCGGCTGGTGGCCTCTTGCCATGGCACGCGAACTCGACGATGCCATCCTGATGCTGCGCACCAACCACGCCGAGATCGGCACCTGGCTGCTGCAGACGCGCGGCGAAGCGCCGGTTGCGCTCGCCATAGACGCGACACTAAAAGCGCATGCCGGCGACTGGCTGGTGAAAGAGACCACCGCACTGCTGCGCCGCACCCTCGCGCGACTTGATGTGTCATCGCGCACGCTGTTCGCCATTATCGACCGGGGCTCCTGCTTTGCCGGCACGCTGGCCGAACTGGCGTTCGCCAGCGACCGCAGCTACATGCTGGCCCTGCCTGACGATGAAGCAGGCGCGCCGCAAATCACACTCTCAGAAACGAACTTCGGCACCTTCCCCGAGGTCAACGGCCTCACCCGTCTTGCCACGCGCTTTTGCGGCGATACTGCCGCCGCGAAGGCATTGCACGCACACCTGGGCAGACCCATCGCCGCGACCGAGGCCGAAAGTCTGGGTCTCATCACCTACGCTCCCGATGATCTGGATTGGGAGGAAGAAGTGCGCATCGCCATCGAGGAGCGCGCAAGCCTGTCCCCCGACGCCCTCACCGGCCTTGAAGCCTCGCTGCGTTTTGGCGGCGCCGAAACCATGGAGACACGCATATTCGGCCGCCTGTCGGCCTGGCAAAACTGGATTTTCATCCGCCCCAATGCCGTTGGCGAAACCGGCGCCTTAAAGGTGTTCGGGACCGGCAGCAAGGCCAGGTTCAACTGGGAGCGGGTTTGAGGTGTAAATATTTGAAGGGGTGAATGAGTGAAGGAGTGAAGGAGTGAAACGTGCTCATCGGTCATTGGCGGCCTGGCAAAAGTCGGTCGATCTGGTAGAGGCTGTTTACGCAGCCACCAAATCTTTTTCCAAAGAAGAGATGTTTGGGCTTACAGGGCAGATGCGGCGTGCTGCGGTTTCGGTACCGGCCAACATTGCTGAAGGTGCCGCCCGCGGTGGCACCAAAGAGTTGGTGCATTTCGTAAATATTGCTTCTGCATCCCTCTCCGAGTTGGACACACACATTGAAATCGCCCATCGTCTCGGCTATCTCAAGGACGACGCGCTTAGCAAGGCAACTGACGAGGTCGCAGGAATCCTACTGGGTCTCAGCACCTCACTCAAACGGAAACTCTGAACAGAGCATTGCCCTTTCACTCCTTCACTCATTCACTCCTTCACAAGGGGCTACACAATGTCCATCAACTACAGCGAAAAAATTCCCAACAACGTCAACCTCGGCCTAAACGAACAAGGGGGCAACGCCCAGGGCGACGCCCCCTTGCATATCCCCCACATCGGTTTGAAATAACGGAATCGCGAGAACACCATGTCAATAAACTATTCTGAGCGCATCCCGAACAACGTAAACCTGTCGAATGACAAAACTCTGCAGAGGGCACTCGAGCACTGGCAACCGGCCTTCCTCGACTGGTGGCGCGACATGGGGCCGCATGATTTCGCCTCATCGGATGTGTACCTGCGCACCGCGATCGGCGTCGATGCCGAGGGCTGGGCGCAATACGGTGCGGTGAAAATGCCCGATTATCGTTGGGGGATTTTTCTTGCCGACCAGGTGCAGAACCGCAGCATCGGATTCGGCGATTCGTTCGGAAAACCGGTGTGGCAGCAGGTGCCGGGCGAATACCGCTCGCAGTTTCGCCGCATCATCGTCACGCAAGGCGACACCGAGCCGGCCTCGGTCGAGCAGCAACACCTGCTCGGACACACCTGCCCCTCACTCTACGACTTGCGCAACCTGTTCCAGGTCAACGTCGAGGAAGGCCGCCATTTGTGGGCGATGGTCTACCTGCTGCACGCCTACTTCGGCCGCGACGGCCGCGAAGAGGCCGAAGAATTGCTGGCGCGCCATTCTGGCGACGTCGATAAGCCGCGCATCCTCGGCACCTTCAACGAACCCATCTCCGACTGGCTGTCGTTTTACTGCTTCACCTATTTCACCGACCGCGACGGCAAGTTCCAGTTGAAGAGCCTGGCCGAGTCGGCCTTCGATCCACTGTCGCGCACCTGCCGCTTCATGCTCACCGAAGAGGCGCACCACATGTTCGTCGGCGAGACCGGCATCGGCCGCGTCGTCAGGCGCACCCTTGAAGTGATGAAGGAACTGGGCACCGACGACCCGGCCGCCCTGCGCCGCGCCGGCGTGGTCGACCTGCCGCTGCTGCAAAAATACCTCAACTTCTGGTTCACCTCCTCGCTCGACCTGTTTGGTTCGGAGGTTTCATCCAACGCCGCGACCTCGTTTGCCAGCGGCATCAAAGGCCGGCCGGACGAAGCCAATTACACCGATCACATTTGCGCCGATGCGAGCTTCGAGCTGGACGGCCCCAAGGGCAAGGAAACGGTAGCCATGCGCAACGCCATGAACGAAGTGACGCGCATCGCCTACGTGAAAGACTGTGAAATCGGCGTGAAGCGCTGGAACATGCAGATCAAGCGTGCCGGCTACGACCTGGCGCTAACGCTGCCCTCGACACGTTTTCGCCGCGGTATCGGCATCTGGGCAGGCGTGCCGACAAGCCCGGATGGCCGGCCAATCAGCCGCGAGGAATTCGACAAGAGCATCGCTGACTGGATCCCTACGGATGCCGACCGCACCCATGTTAAAAGCCTGATGCAAAGGGTCACCGAACCGGGAAAAATGGCAGGCTGGGTGGCCCCGCCGGATCGGGGCATCAACAACCTCGCGGTCGACTATGCGTATGTTCGCCTGAACTAAGCCCTTAAAGCCTCCCCCGAAAAGCCCTATATAAATAGGGCTTTTTTATTTCCAAGTATTTGACTCGACATTGACTTGCATCAAATCGGTGCGGGTTCGTCGGCGTAACTTGCGCAAAGGAAATCACACACAAGAATCAAGGGGGATGGACCATGAAAACCCGCGCCGGTGTAATTGCTGCCGTCCTTATGTTGTCCGTGTTGTCCGTGTTGTCCGCCTGCAACCCAACGCCGCCGGTCGCGACCATCGCGGTCGCTGACAAGTACGACATGTCCAAAATGGACCTCAAGCCCACGCCCGCCAAGCTCGGCACCGAACGCCACACCGGCGCCTTTGCGCAGGGTAAGTCGCTGAGCATGACCGCCGAACTCAAGCCGCTCGACCCCTCCCCGCTCAAGGAAGTGCGTCTGGACACCACGCACAAGATCATCGAAATCGCCCCCGGCGTGAAATTCAGCGCGTGGACGTTCGGCGACACCGTACCCGGCCCGACCGTGCGCGCCCGCGTCGGCGACAAAATCCGTTTTTCCATGACCAACCGCAGCGACGAGACGGTGCCCGGCCTGGAAATGAAAATGACGGCTGCGCCGATGATGCACTCGATGGACTTTCATGCAGCCATGGTGTCGCCGCAGGACAAGTACCGTTCAGTCGCACCCGGCCAGACCATAGAGTTCGAGTTCACGCTCAACTACCCGGGCATGTTCATGTACCACTGCGGCACGCCGATGATTCTCGAGCACATCGCCTCGGGCATGTACGGTGCCGTCATCGTCGAACCGCGCGAGGGCTACCCGACCAAAGCCGACCGCGAGTACGTGGTTATCCAGAGTGAGTTCTACGCCAAGCCCGACCCGGCCAAGCGCAAGGTGGACGGCGCGCCGCTTTACGTGCTGGACAACGACAAGCTCAAGGCCTCGCAGCCGACCTACACCGTGTTCAACGGCGTGCACAACGGCATGGTGAAAAATCCGCTGCCAGCGAAGCCCGGCGAGAAGGTGCGCCTGTTCGTGCTCAACGTCGGGCCAAGCAAGACATCGAGCTTTCACGTCGTCGGGACCATTTTCGACCGCGTCTGGTTCGAGGGCAATCCGGACAACCAGATGCGCGGCATGCAGACGGTGCTGCTCGGCTCGTCCAACAGCGCGATCGTCGAGTTCATGATTCCCGAGGACGGCTCCTACATCATGGTTGACCACCATTTCGCCAATGCCTCGCAGGGCGCCATCGGCCTGGTATCGACCGCCGCAAAAGCGGCGCAACAAGACCTCGAGCACCACAACATGGCGGCCAGCGCCACCCCGACCGATCCCGAGGCCGTCGCCGGCAAACTCGCCTTCGAGAGCAAATGCCTCGCCTGCCACTCTGTCGGGCAAGGCAAAAAGCTCGGTCCGGACATTGCAGGCGTGACCAAGCGTCGCAGCAACGCCTGGCTGGAAAAATGGCTCAAGTCGCCAGAGAAAATGCTCGAAACCGACGCTGACGCCAAGGCCATGCTGAAAGAGTTCAACAACATCCCGATGCCCAACCAATCGCTATCGGATGCCGAAATCAAACAATACCTGAAGTACTTCCACTGGATTGACGTGCAAAAGCCGGTCAGCGCATCGGCACAGGTGGGCCACTGACATGCGCGCCGCGCCCCTCATCGCCGGCATCACGATAGGCCTGGCGACGGCTCTGCAGTCCACGGGCGCCCTCGCCTGCGGCCACTGCGTCGAGGACAAGATTGCGGCGGTCTACGACCACGCGGTGGTGACGCGAGCATTGGCGGCAAAACACCAGGTGGTGTTTTTCGCCATAGAAGGGGCGCTGGCGACAGACGAGGCGGCACGGCGCATGATCGAGCGCACCGCAGAGGGCAGCCGCGGCGTCGATGCCGGGAGCGCCAGAGCATCTGCCGAAGCCGCTGCGCTGGCCGTTGCCTTCGACCCGGAGCGCGCTCCGCTGGCGACGGTGCAGCGCGGGTTGGAAAGGAAATTCGCTGGCAAGCGCTTGTCGCTGCTGCTGCTGCGCGTCATGGACAAGCCGGCGCAATTCAAGGCGGCAGATTTAAAACCATAACCACAGCGTGAACCGCGTCACACCACCCGATCGCCCGGAAAGCCCCGGCTGGTGCGGTTTTCCAGCTGCTGTCCGGCGCCAGTGGTGGTCTGTGCAGGTCGATCTGGAGGAAGCCGGATTGGCGCGCTGCGACTGCACTGGATGCCAATCGGAGCAATGATGAAGCTGCAATTTCTCGGCGCGACCGGAACGGTGTCCGGGTCAAAATACCTGCTTGAATACGACCATCGCAAAATCATGGTCGATTGCGGCCTGTTCCAGGGCTACAAGCAGCTGCGCCTGCGCAACTGGTCGCCGCTGCCGGTAGACCCGGACAACATAGACGCCGTAATCCTCACCCACGCCCACATCGACCATAGCGGTTACCTGCCGCTGCTGGTGCGCAATGGTTTTCGCGGTCGCATTCATTGCACCGCCGCGACACGCGACCTGTGCGCCATCCTGCTTCCTGACAGCGCGCGCCTGCAGGTGGAGGAAGCCAACTATGCCAACCGCCACGACTTCTCGCGCCACAAACCGGCGCTACCCCTTTACACCGAGCAGGACGCGATGCGCAGCCTCAAGCAATTCATGGCGCACGACTACGAACAGGCGATCGATCTTGGACAGGCCATAAGCGCGCAGTTGCATCCTTCCGGGCATTTGCTAGGCTCGGCCTTTGTGCGCATTAGCGCCGGCGGCGAATCGGTGTTGTTTTCCGGCGACCTTGGCCGCCCCGACGATGCGGTGATGCACGCGCCGATGCGCATCGCCCGCACCGATTACCTTGTCATCGAATCAACCTATGGCGACCGCAGCCATGAGCCCGAAGACCCGCGCATCAAGTTGGCGGCGGTCATCAACCGCACCGTCGCGCGCAAGGGCGTGGTGATCATCCCGGCGTTTGCCGTCGGCCGCACACAAAGCTTGCTGCACTATATCCATCAACTCAAGGCCACCGGCAAGATCGCCGACACGCCGGTCTATCTCAACAGTCCCATGGCCACCAATGCAACGCATCTTTTCATGACACATCGCAAGGAACACCGACTCGGCCCGGTCGATTGCGAAGCGATGTGCCGTGCGGCAAAAATCATCAATACTCCCGAGGAATCGAAGGCGCTAAACCGGCGCAAAGGCCCGATGATCATCATCGCCGGCAGCGGTATGGCCACGGGCGGACGCGTCACCCACCATCTGACGGCCTTCGCGCCAGATGCGCGCAATACCATCCTGTTCACCGGGCACCAGGCCGGGGGCACGCGCGGCGCGCGCATCCTTGCCGGCGAAGCGGCTGTCAAGATACACGGCGAAATGGTGCCGGTTCGCGCCGAGGTGGCGATCATCAACAACCTCTCCGCACATGCCGATTGCAATGAAATCATCGGCTGGCTGCACGGCTTTGAGACACCGCCGCGGCGCACCTTCATCACCCACGGCGAACCGGGCCCCGCCGATGCGCTGCGCCAACGCATCGAGCAGGAATTGCACTGGCCGTGCGAAGTCCCCGACTACCTCGAGAGCGCCAGCCTGGATTGAGTTGCCCGCGGGTCCCGGTGCTTCCGGTCCGGTCGCCGGTTTGATCCAGGTCAAAACGCCTGAAGGCATAGGGCCTACCATCGTACCAAGGGTTTATCCGGCCGCCACATTGGCAAAACCGGCACACTGGAGATAGAAATGAAAACCAACATCGGCAACATCGACCGTAGCATCCGCATCGTCGGTGGCCTGCTTGTCATGACCCTCCTTTACCTATTCCTTCCGGGCAGCGCGCGCTGGTTCGGCCTGCTCGGTTTGATCCCGGTGGCCACCGGCTTCATGCGCTTTTGCCCGCTTTACGTGCCCCTTGGCCTCAGCACTTGCAAATCAGCAGCCAAATAACGCCCGTAGCGCCCCCCGGAACACCGCTAACGGTGGCCTGCTTTCATTGCGGCCTGCCGGTGCCGCAAGGCAGCCCCTATCGCATTGAAGTTGACGGCACCTGGCGCAGCCTGTGCTGCCCGGGCTGCGAAACCCTCGCCCGGGTCATTGTCGGACAAGGACTCGACGGCTATTACCGCCTGCGCGACAGCGTGCCGGCCAGCAGCCGCGTGGCCGACACCGGCGACAGCTTCAAGCCCGATCTTTCACTTTACGACGAGCCAGTGCTGCAATTGCGCTTTGTTCGCGACGTCGATGGGCAGCCCGAAGCCGAACTGCTGCTCGAGGGCATTCATTGCGCCGCCTGCGTCTGGCTGATCGAACAAACTTTGCTGCGCGCGCCAGGCGTGAGCGGCGTCGAGGTGAACTACACCAGCCATCGCGCGCGCGTGCGCTGGAACGCCGCCGCCACCCGTCTTTCGTCCCTGCTGCTGGCCGTGCAACGCATCGGCTACCGTGCCTGGCCTTACGAGGAGGGCCGCCTCGCGCTGATTGAAAAAGGCGAACGCCGCAGCGCGGTGTGGCGGCTGTTTGTCGCCGGCTTCGGCATGATGCAGGTGATGATGTACGCGGTGCCTGTCTACCTCGCAGAGGAGGGCAGCATGAGCACGGACATCGAGCAACTGATGCGCTGGGCCAGCCTGGTGCTGACCCTGCCGGTGATGGCCTACTCGGCGGCGCCGTTTTTCAGCGGCGCATGGCGCGACCTGCGCCTGATGCGCCTTGGCATGGATGTGCCGGTGGCCATTGGTATCGCAGTGGCTTTTTTGGCCAGCGTATGGGCGACGATCAACGCCGCCGGCGCGGTGTATTTCGATTCGGTCAGCATGTTTGTCTTCCTGCTGCTCTCCGGTCGCTACCTTGAGCTGCTTGCACGCCAGCGTGCCGGCAGCACGCTGCAACACCTGGCACGGCTCGCGCCCGAAACGGCCAATCGTTGCAAAGCCGATGCGCCGGATGAAACCGAGACGGTGGCCAGCGCCCTGCTCCTGCCCGGTGATCTCTTGCTGGTGCGCCCGGGCGAGACGCTACCCGCGGACGGCGTGCTCGAGAGCGCCGGCGCCACCCTGAGCGAGGCGCTGCTCAACGGCGAGAGCCGGCCGGTTACAAAGACCGCCGGCGCCGCGCTGATCGGCGGATCGGTCAACAGCGGCAGTGCATTACACCTGCGCGTCACCCGCGTCGGCAAGGACACGGCACTCGCCGCCATTGTCAGCCTGATGGAGCGCGCATCAGGCGAGCGACCGCGCTGGATCGAACTCACGCAGCGCGCCGCCGGCTGGTTTGTCGGCGCCATCCTGCTACTGGCCGCCACCGCCGCGCTGCTATGGATGCAGATCGATCCATCACGTGCGCTGTGGATCGCCGTGTCAGTGCTGGTGGTGACCTGCCCGTGCGCGCTGTCGCTGGCGACCCCGGTTGCGCTGACTGTCGCCACCGGCGAAATGGCCAGACACAAGCTGATTGTGACGCGCGGCCACGCGATTGAATCACTGGCCGGCGCCAGCGATCTGATTTTTGACAAAACCGGTACGCTGACGCTGGGGCAAATGCACCTGCTCGAAACACTTGCACTGGACAGGCTCAGCAGCGCTGCCTGCCTGGCCATCGCCGCAGCCATGGAGCGCAGCTCCGAACATCCGCTGGCGCGAGCGCTGGTCGAGGCCGCCGGAAACGGCCTGCTGCCGCTGGTGGACAGCCCAAGCAATATTCCCGGCGCCGGACTTGAAGCAAAGCTGGACGGCCGCGTTTATCGCCTCGGGCGGGCCGATTTTGTCGGCGCGCTGCACCGGCTCGTCGCGCCCATCGCCTGGCTGCACACCACCGACACTGTGGTCTGGCTTGGGGACGACAAGGGCTGGCTTGCCGCATTCCGGGTGGGCGACAGCCTGCGGCCGGAAGCCGCCAAGGCCATTGCCGGCCTCATACAGCGCGGCTATCGATTACACCTGCTCAGCGGCGACGACGATGCCGTGGCACGGCGCACCGCCGCCAGCCTGGGCATTACCGAGGTCAGGGCAGCCGCCTCTCCCGCCGACAAACAGGCTTACGTCAAAACCCTGCAGGCCAAAGGCGCCCGCGTGGCGATGATAGGCGACGGCGTCAACGACGCTCCGGTCCTCGCGCAAGCTGACGTCTCCGTTGCCATGGGCGGCGGCTCCGATCTGGCAAGGGTGCGCGCCGATGCCGTGCTGCTGTCGGATTCGCTCACCGACCTGGCTGCGGGCATTGCCGTCGCCCGGCGCACGCGGTCGGTGATACGCCAGAACCTCGCCTGGGCGCTAGGCTACAACCTGATCGTGCTGCCCTTGGCCTTCGGCGGCTGGGTCACGCCCTGGATTGCCGGCATAGGCATGTCCGCGAGCTCCCTGGTGGTGGTGCTTAACGCCCTGCGCATCCGCCGCGCCATTCATCCGCGATCCGACTGGAAAGCCACGTCTGGCGCGGGTTTTCAGGCATCGGCCTGATGGAAATTCTGTATTTATTGATCCCGCTCAGCGTCGTGCTGGTGTTTCTCATCGCGGTGGTGTTCTGGTTTGCGCTCAAAAGCGGGCAGTTCGATGACCTGGACGGGCCGGCCCTGCGAATCCTTGCCGACGATGACAATCCGAAACCGCCCTCGTCCGCCCCGCAGGAACCTCCGCCTTGATCCAAGTCAAATGCCCCCTGTTGCAGATTGTTAAGATTCCGGCACACGCGCTGCAACGCCTCGCAACAACAATATAGAGAGACCAGGGGATGATGGAAGCCACCAGTTACAACTACAAAGTCGTCAGGCAGTTCGCGGTGATGTCCGTGGTATGGGGCATCGTCGGCATGCTGGTGGGGGTCATTATCGCCGCCCAGTTGTACGCACCCGAACTCAACTTCAACATTCCGTGGCTTAGCTACGGCCGCTTGCGACCTTTGCATACCAATGCGGTAATTTTCGCCTTCGGCGGGTGCGCCCTGTTCGCCACCTCCTACTACATCGTCCAGCGCACTTGTCAGGTGCGTTTGTTTTGCGGCTGGCTCGCCGGGTTCACCTTCTGGGGCTGGCAGGCAGTGATCCTGCTCGCGGCGATCACCCTGCCTCTGGGTATCACCTCGGGCAAGGAGTACGCCGAACTCGAGTGGCCGATAGACATCCTGATCACTCTGGTGTGGGTATCCTACGCCGTGGTTTTTTTCGGCACCGTGGCCAAACGCAAAACCCCGCACCTTTACGTCGCCAACTGGTTTTTCGGCGCCTTTATCCTGACCGTGGCGCTGCTGCACCTTGTCAACAGCGCCGCGATTCCGGTGAGTTTCTGGAAATCGTACTCCGCCTACGCTGGCGTGCAGGACGCCATGGTGCAGTGGTGGTACGGCCACAATGCGGTGGGCTTTTTCCTTACCGCAGGCTTTCTCGGCATGATGTATTACTTCATCCCAAAGCAGGCTGGGCGCCCTGTCTATTCCTACCGCCTGTCGGTGGTGCACTTCTGGGCGCTGATCTTCACCTACATGTGGGCCGGCCCACACCACCTGCACTACACCGCACTGCCCGACTGGACGCAATCGCTGGGGATGGTGTTCTCGCTGATCCTGCTGGCACCGTCGTGGGGCGGCATGATCAACGGCATGATGACGCTGTCGGGCGCCTGGCACAAACTGCGCACCGATCCGATCCTGAAGTTCCTCATCGTGTCGCTGTCCTTCTACGGCATGTCGACCTTTGAGGGGCCGATGATGTCGATCAAGACCGTAAACGCGCTGTCGCATTACACCGACTGGACGGTCGGCCACGTGCACTCAGGCGCGCTCGGCTGGGTCGGTCTGGTCAGCATGGGCAGCCTCTATTACCTGATCCCGCGACTGTTCAGCCGGCGGGAGATGTACAGCATTCCGGCCATCACGCTGCACTTCTGGGTGGCGACGGTGGGCATCGTCCTCTACATCGCCGCCATGTGGATCGCCGGCGTGATGCAGGGTCTGATGTGGCGTGCGGTCAGTCCGGACGGCACCCTGACCTATTCGTTTGTCGAAAGCGTCAAGGCGACCTACCCCTTCTACGGGATACGCCTCGCCGGCGGCCTTCTTTACCTCTCGGGCATGTTCGTCATGGCCTGGAACGTATGGATGACCATCGCCAACGGACGCGCCACGGACGCACCAATACCGGCCGTGATGCTGACCCCGGCTCACGCACACGCCTGATCGAGGAAGAAGATGAAATTCAGCCACGAACTTATTGAAAAAAACAGCGCCCTGCTCATCATTCTGGTGATCCTGACGGTCAGTGTCGGCGGATTGGTGGAAATCGTGCCGCTGTTCTTCCAGAAATCGACGACCGAACCGGTGTCCGGCCTCAAGCCTTACACCGCGCTGCAACTGACCGGTCGCGACATTTATGTACGCGAGGGGTGCTACAACTGCCACTCGCAAATGATCCGGCCGTTCCGCGCCGAGACCGAGCGCTACGGCCACTACTCGGTTGCCGGCGAATTCGTCTATGACCGACCCTTCCAGTGGGGCAGCAAACGCACCGGCCCCGACCTCGCCCGCGTCGGCGGACGCTACAGCGACGACTGGCACCGCATCCACCTGAACAACCCGCGCGACCTTGTTCCCGAATCAAACATGCCCGGCTATCCGTGGCTTGAAACAAGCATCGCCGATGCAAGGCATATCGAGAAAAAATTCAAGGTGCTGCGCACGCTGGGCCATCCCTACAGCGAAGAGGACATCGCCGGGGCGCCCAAAGCGCTCGCCGGCAAGACCGAGCAGGACGCGCTGATCGCCTACCTGCAGGTGCTGGGCACCGCCATCAAAACGGCACGCTGACGCAACTGCGACCGCAACGACAAAAACATGAACCAATTCAACCTGAACCGGGGGAACTGCACCAGGGCCTAGCCCGAAGCGCCAACCACTATGGACATGGACATCAACATCATCCGCGAGGCCGTCACCGTTGTGAGCTTCATCATTTTCATGGGCATCCTGCTATGGGCCTACGGCAAGCGCAGCAAGCGCGGCTTCGACGAAGCAGCGCGCATTCCATTCGAGGAAAACGACGAGTTTGCCGATCAGGCACGGGGAGAGAAGTAATGGCTGATTTCACCAGCGGCTTCTGGGACTTTTACATCGGCATCATCACGTTGGTCAGCATCGCCGCCTGCGCCGTGCTGCTCCAGTCGCTGTCCAGCAAACGCGTCCCGGCCAGCAGTGCCGGCATAAGCGGCACGACCGGCCACCTGTGGGACGAGGACCTCGGCGAGTACAACAACCCGCTGCCGCGCTGGTGGATCTGGCTGTTCTACATCACCATCGTGTTCGGCCTCGCCTATCTGTGGTTTTATCCCGGACTCGGCAGCTACGCCGGATCGGGAAAATGGACCTCGATCGGTGAATACAAGGCCGAAGTGGCGCAAGCGGAAAAGGACTACGGTCCGGTGTTCCAGAAATTCGCCGCACTCGACATCAAGCAGGCCGCCGCCGATCCGGCTGCGCGCGCCGCCGGCCAGAAACTCTTTCTCACCTACTGCGCGCAATGCCACTCCTCGGATGGCGCCGGCAGCCGCGGCTTTCCCAACCTCACCGACGGCGACTGGCTCTACGGCGGCGAACCGGAGGTGATCAAGACCACCATCCTCAACGGCCGCAACGGCATCATGCCGCCCTTTGGCGCTATCCTCGCCGGTGAAGGTGCCAAGGATGTCGCCCACTATGTGCGTTCGCTGTCCGGGCTCGCCGCCGATGATATCCGCGTGGCGCGCGGCAGGCCGGTGTTCACGCAAAATTGCGTCGCCTGCCACGGGGCCGATGGCAAGGGCAACCAGCAACTGGGTGCGCCCAACCTGACCGACAAAACCTGGCTGTACGGATCCTCGGAGGCAACCATCATCGAGACCATCACCAAGGGCCGCAACAACGTCATGCCGGCACAAAAAGATTTTCTCGGCGAAGCGCGCGTGCACGTTCTCGCCGCCTACGTCTACAGCCTGTCCCATCGGGATACAAAACAAGACGCCGCGGCAAAGTAGCGAAAATTTAAAACTGCAATGAACGACGCGCTAAAGAACACCGATCTGCCCCGAGTCAAACCGGCGAGCCCGGTCATACCGATCAAACTGGCAGACAGCAGCGGCGAAGAAACACTCGAGCAGTCGCTTTACGAGGTCAGAAAAAAAATCCATCCGCGCTCGGTGCACGGCTGGTTCGCCGGATGGCGCGTGTTCTTCATCATCGCCACCCAGCTGGCCTTTTACGGCACGGCCTGGCTCGAGTGGGGCGGCCGACAGGCCTTGTTATTCGACCTCGGGGCGAGAAAATTCTACATCTTCGGACTGGTTTTCTGGCCGCAGGACTTCATATACCTGACCGCGCTGCTGGTCATATCGGCGCTGTCGCTGTTCCTGTTCACCGCCGTCGCAGGCCGCCTCTGGTGCGGCTATGCCTGCCCGCAAACGGTCTATACCGAAATGTTCATTTGGATAGAGCGCAAGATCGAGGGCGATCGCGGTGCCCGCATCCGCCTCGACAATGAACCGTTCGGCGCGCGCAAGCTAGGCCTCAAAGCGCTCAAGCACGGCGCCTGGATCGCGCTGGCGCTGTGGACCGGCGTCACCTTTGTCGGTTACTTCACGCCGATTCGCGAACTGCTGGGCGAGGTTGGCAATCTTTCGTTTGGGCCCTGGGAAACCTTCTGGGTGTTGTTTTACGCTTTCGCCACCTACGGCAACGCCGGCTGGATGCGCGAGCAGGTGTGCAAGTACATGTGTCCCTACGCGCGCTTCCAGAGCGCGATGTTCGACCCAGACACCATGATCATCACCTACGACAAATCGCGCGGCGACCCGCGCGGGTCGCGCAGTCGCGGCGCCGACCACAGGGCACTGAGTCTGGGCGATTGCGTCGATTGCGGCATCTGTGTGCAGGTCTGCCCCACCGGTATCGACATCCGCGACGGCCTGCAATATGAGTGCATAGGCTGTGCCGCCTGTATCGACGGTTGCAACCAGGTGATGAAGAAAATGGGCTACGCCAAGGGCTTGATCCGTTACTCAACGGAAAATGCGCTCAACAACGGCTGGAATTTCCGCCAGATCGTCGCCCACGCCTTCCGCCCGCGTGTGCTGATCTACGCCGCCATCCTCGGCGCTGTCATCATCGGCACAAGCGTCGCGCTGATGCTGCGCGTGCCGGTGAAGGTCGATGTCATCCGCGACCGCACCAGCCTCGGCCGCGAGCTTGCCGGCGGACAAATAGAGAACATTTACCGCCTGCAGGTCATGAACACGACAGAAAAGGCGCACCGCTTTGTCATCCGCGTCGCCGATGCACACGAGCTCAAGGACATCGAAGTGCTGACCGACGTCAAACAGCCGCTGCAAATCGACGCCATCTCCACCATCGCCATCCCGGTCCGTGTGCGAGCAACGCCCGAGCATGACAAACGTGGATCAGAGCGCATTCATTTCATTATCGAAGCCAGCGACGACGAAAATCACCTGCTACCGGAGGTGTTTGCGATCAGGGAAAAATCGAGCTTCTTCATACCCGGGCCCGCCCGGTAACGCTGCGCCAAGGAGGCAAACCCATGTCAAGCGCACAAGTACAACCGTGGTATCGCGAACCCTGGCCGTGGCTGGTGATGGCCGGCCCGGCGATCGTCGTTGTTGCCGGCGTCAGCACGGCGGTGATCGCCTGGCGCACCAGCGACGGACTGGTTTCGGACGATTATTACAAGCAGGGCCTGGTCATCAACCAGACCCTGCAACGTGACGAAAAAGCCACCACGCTGGGCCTGTCGGCCGACATCCTTTTCAATCCCGGCCGCGACCGGGTTCGCATTACGCTAATCGGACAAGACAGCCCGACCGCGTCAATGCGACTGTCCTTGCTCCACCCCACCCTTCCCGGACGCGACCAGAGCGTCGCATTAAAAGGAGTTTCCTCCGGCCTTTATGAGGCGCCCCTGCAGGCCACCGGCGATGGTACCTGGCGCCTGCAACTGGAAGACCGCGAGGCGGGCTGGCGTCTGGTGGGCGCATGGCGCAGCAAACAGGATCAGGTCTCACTGGGGCAGAGAGCCCAAACCCCGTTTGCGCGGACGCAGCCTCATGCCCAGGCCGTTGCGGGTGGGGTGGCAAAATGATGCAGCGCCTGATCTGGGTTCTGTGGCCGGCATTTTTTATCGCCATCCCCGCTGTAGGCGTCGTCTTCGCTGTGTTCGACCCTGCGGATATGCACCTGTTTGGCGAGTCTCTGGAACTCGGCCGTATGGGCGCCTACACCCTGGGGTTTTTCTTTTTCTGGGCGCTAGGCGCCTGCGCCAGTGGCATGACCTGCCTGCTGCAACGCTCAGCTTACGAAATAAACCGCTGCCCCCGGCCTGGCGCCGAGCGCCGGGCAGCTTGTCCGAGGCGTTCTGAGCCCGGGGGCTGTTAGCCAACATTGTTATCGCAACGTCAAGGCAACATCAAGGCAACATCAAGGCAACATCAACGCAACATCAAGGCAAGATTCTATAACGCTGTCAGAGGAGAAACCACCATGTTCAAGAATATCCTGATCCCCACCGACGGTTCCAAAATCGCCGCCAAGGCCGTCAAGGCCGGTATCGAGTTCGCCGCGGCGGTCGGTGCCAAAGTGGTCGTATATCAAGCGCTGGACGAGACCATCCGCTACGCTTACTCTGAGGGCTACATGCTGCCAAAGAGCATGACCAACAACCTGGAACGCCAGAGCAAGGCGTTGGCCGAAAAACACTTGGCGTCGATAAAGAAAACGGCCCTCGCAGCAGGCGTTGCCTGTGAAACCGTATCGGCCAAGGCCGTCATTCCCTACGCGGGCATCGTCGCCACGGCAAAGAAGAAAAAATGCGATGCGATTTTCATGGCCTCGCACGGGCGTCGCGGCATTGCCGGCTTACTGATGGGCAGCGTGACCAACCAGGTGCTGACCCATTCGAAAATTCCCGTGGTGGTGTACCGCTAGAACACAAAATCAGCAGGGCTCCTGACCGACTATTTTCTTCAAACCGGGCACGTCAAGAATACGGATATGTTTTTGCTGCACAGACACGAGTCCCTCTTCCTGGAAGCGCGAAAACAGGCGGCTGACCGTTTCGAGTTTGAGCCCGAGGTAGCTGCCGATTTCCTCACGCGTCATGCGCAGGTGAAAATCGGACGGGGACCAGCCGCGCGCCAGAAACCTTTGCGACAGGTTGATGAGGAAGGCCGAAACGCGTTCCTCGGCGCGCATGGTGCCCAGCAGCATCATGACGCCCTGGTCACGCACCAGTTCGCGGCTCATGACCTTGTGGAACTGCCGTTGCAGGTTTTTTACTTCGTGGGAAATTTCTTCCAGCCGCGCGAACGGGATGACGCAGACTTCACTGTCTTCGAGGGCGACGGTGTCCAGCGTATGGCGCTCCGTGCCGATGCCATCCATGCCGATGATTTCTCCGGGCATGTGAAAACCGGTGACCTGGTCGCGCCCGTCATCGCTGGTCACGCGACTTTTGAAAAACCCGCTGCGCACCGCATAAATGGAGGCGAAGGCATCGCCGTTGCGGTAAAGACAGTCACCGCGTTTGAGTTGACGCCGGTTGGAAACGAGCCGGTCGAGATGCTCGACCTCCTCTTCGCTGAGCCCCATGGGGAGGCACAATTCACGCAGGCTGCAAGAGGAACAATGCGTCTGGAGTTGCTTGAGGTTGACCTTAGCTACCGGCGCGTTCATGTAACCCCTTATTTTTTTTCGGGAAGTCCGTGACCGTGCAAAAATTTCACCAACAAAACCCGGATGAACTGGTTATTGATACAAATCTGCTGTCGCGTTTTGACAAATCTGGCCCGCGCTACACCTCGTATCCGACCGCTGACCGCTTTGTTGAGGCCTTCGACGAGGCGGCGTACCACCAAACCCTTGAAAACCGCGGTCGCCAACGTTCCCGCAGACCGATGTCATTATACCTGCACCTGCCATTCTGCGACTCTATCTGCTATTACTGCGCCTGCAACAAGATAATCACCCGCAAACGCGATCGGGCCACCGAATATGTCGGCTATATCGCCCGTGAAATGGATCTGGTCGTGCAGAGTCTTGGCACGCGCCAGACCGTGGAACAATTGCACTGGGGCGGCGGCACCCCCACCTTCCACAGCCTGGCGGAAATGAACCAGATCATGGAGTTCATCCGGCGCAATTTTGACCTCACCCCGGACGGCGAGTTTTCCATCGAGATCGATCCGCGCACGGTAAACAGGGAGACCATGGCCTGCCTGGCCCAACTGGGCTTCAACCGCATCAGCATGGGTGTGCAGGACTTCGACAGCCGTGTGCAAGTGGCGGTCAACCGCGTACAGAGCGTGGAACAGACCGAGCTCGCCGTCACCGAGGCGCGCCAGCACGGCATCCGGTCTATCAGCTTTGACCTGATCTACGGCCTGCCGCAACAAACAACGGAGGGTTTCAGCGCAAGCCTGGCGCATGTGCTGCGCATGTCGCCCGAACGCATCGCGCTTTATGGTTATGCCCATCTCCCTAGTGTGTTCAAACCGCAGCGCCGTATCAATGAAGCGCAATTGCCCACCCCGGCGGCGCGCGTGGCCCTGATGGTGCTCGCCATACAAACGCTGACCGACGCGGGCTATGTCTACATCGGCATGGACCACTTCGCCAAACCCGATGACGAACTCACCCAGGCTAAGCTGCAGGGCCGGCTGCACCGCAATTTCCAGGGCTACTCGACGCGCGCCAACACCGATCTCGTCGGCATTGGCGTTTCGGCCATCAGCAGCGTGGGCAGCACCTACAGCCAAAATTTCCGTGACCTGCCGGCGTACTACGACAGCCTCGATAGCGGCATTCTCCCGGTCATGCGCGGACTGGCGCTGACCCCCGATGACCTGGCACGCCGCACCGTCATCCAGGCGCTGATGTGCCATTTCGAGCTTTGCATTTCGTCGGTGGAGATTGCCTGCATGATCGATTTCCGCCGCTACTTCGCCTCAGAACTCGCCGACCTGGAAGAACTCGCGCGTCTCGGTCTGGTCGTGATAGAAGGCGACTACATCAATGTCACAGCGCGCGGACGCCTGCTGGTGCGCCCCATCTGCATGGTCTTTGACCGCTATTTGCGCGCCGCAGAACAGCGCGCGCGCTATTCCCAGGTGGTCTGATGAATGCAACGCTGCTCACCGCACTCACCGTGGGCGTACTGGGTGGCGTGCATTGCCTGGGCATGTGCGGCGGCGTGGTGGGCGCGATGACTTTGCGCCGTATTGAAAGAGCGCCGTCGACCAAGGCGCAGTTACTGTTCAACGGTGGCCGCCTCACCAGCTACAGCGCAGCCGGCGCGCTGGTCGGGGGCATTGGCGGCGCGGGCATTGCCGCGGGTAGCTTGATCCCTGCGCAATTGATGCTGTTTGTCGTCGCCAACGGCCTGATGATCCTGCTCGGACTGCACCTTGCCGGCGTCGGCAGCACCATGCTTGCCCTTGAGAGCACGGGTGCGAAATTATGGCGCGCGGCAAGACCGCTTACAGCCAGACTGCCCTCTGGCGACTCCGCCGGCGGTCGCTTCGCCGCCGGTCTTGCCTGGGGCGGGACCCCGTGCGGCCTTGTGTACAGCATGCTGGCGCTGGCGCTGGTCAGCGGCAGCGCGCTACGCGGGGCGGCCATCATGCTCACGTTTGGCCTCGGCACACTACCCAACCTCCTTGCCGCCTCCTGGCTGTTGACGCGTTTTGGTGGACGACTGCGCCGCCGCTCCACGCGCATCGCCGCGGGCATGCTGATCGCCGGCTTCGGCCTTGTTGGTCTGGCGCGCATTCCCGGCCTGGCCGATCACCTGCGCGAGGGTCTGCTCTGCCTCGGCTTCAAGACCGGCTGAAAATACAAGGTGAAAACACGATTTTTGATGTAGATCAACAGGGACAAAAAACCGCAGCGTAAAATTAAAAACATCGCAAACTGCCAAGGCAAAACCATGACCCGCATACTGCTTTCCATCGACGGATCGAAACACGCCCTCAACGCCACGCGCAAATTAATTGCCATGGCAGCAGAATGGAAAAATTCGCCGGTGATCATCCCGCTTTTTGTACACCTGCCGGTGCCGCAAGTGGGAGGCATGGGCGCGGTAATCGGCAAATCGACCTTGCAAAATTACTACCAGGAGGAAGGTCGCGAAGCCCTTTCCGCCAGCATCAAGCTGCTTGAAAAAGCCGGCTATGCGACCCAACCGCTGATCAAGGTCGGGGCGATTGCTGAAACCATCGTCGCCGAAGCCAGCAAGAACAAATGTGATCTCATCTGCATCGGCACCCGTGGCATGACGGCCGCCGCCAACCTGCTGATGGGCTCGACAGCCACCAAGGTCGCCCACCTCGCCATCACACCGCTGATCCTTATGCGCTGATCGCAAGCCGGTCACAGCAGGCCTGCAATCCCAAAGTAAAAAAGCCCGCCCCGGAAATCCGGCGCGGGCTTTTTTATTGCATAACAGGCTGGAAAGCCGCGCCTGGCGCGGCTTTCCAGCCATCAAGCTTCATGCCGCGAGCTTGGCGCGGGCGTAGTCGAAGGGCAGCGGCTTGCACTTTCCGGCAAGCAATTCATGCAAGCGCGCGGCGGCCACAGGCTTGCCGAACTGCGCGTTGCGCATCAGGATGCGCCCCTTCAATTGCTCGACTGAAATTTCCATCATCAGCTTCCAATCAGCATCGCTGAGCCCCTCGCTGTCCAGTCCCACCACGCCCTTGAGCATGTGGCCGAATTCGTCGTCGTAGACGCGCGTGCAGGCCTCGGCGATGGCGCGGTCGGCCTTTTCATGGCCTGCCGAGGGGTAGTCGCGCAGTTTCATGCCCTCGGAGAACAAGGTGCAGTAACCGCCCTCGGTGAAACGCAGCGCACGACGGCCCAGCGCGCCATAGCGTTCACCGTGCTCGTTGCGCATTTTAGTCAGTGCATCGTCCTCGGTGCGGCCGGGCATACGGTTATCTTGACGCCAACTGTAGAGGGCGGCCGGATTTATTTTTTCCTCGCCGGACAGGCCCAGAGCGTCGTAAGCGTCGGCAAAGGCGCAATAGTGGGCAAACTCGGCCCACAAGCCTTCGGCGATATCGAGCACCTCGTGACGGTCGACGCCAGTGTCGATTTTCGGAAACATTTCAGTAAGCTGTTCGAGTGGCCCGAGAAACAGGCCTTTTTTCTTGCCGTCGGTGCTGGCGCCCCAGACTTCCTTGAAACATTGCAAGGCGAGCCAGGCGCGGTCGGTCTCGCGCGTGCGCTTGTCCCACTTCCAATAGGTGCTGAACACCTCGGCCTCGCCCGCCCAATAAGGCGCGGCAACATCGATCAGGCGGTTGAGCTGGTTGCTGGCTTTCACTTTCATATTGTAGCCTCATCAAATTCGCGATCAGAATCGCACATGTTTATTGTAGATGCTGCGGCCTGGCGGCGCCAGATTGAGCGCTCAATCGACATTGGGATCAATCGACGCTGGGGAAAATCAGCCCTGGCGTCAATCAGCCCTGGCCCCGGAATCCTTTACCGCCTTGGCGTAGCGCGCCAGATTGCGCCTCATCATTTCGCCATAGGCTTCAGGCGTATTGCCAACCGGCACCGCGCCGAGCGCCGTCAAACGCTGCACGACATCCGGGTGCCTGACCGCCTTCGCCACCTCGGCCGCCAGCTTGGCAATCACCGGCTGCGGTGTTCCAGCGGGCGCCAACAGGCCGATTTCCGACACAAAATCATAGCCGGGAATCGTCTCTGAAACAGCCGGTACATCTGGCGCCAGCGGCGAGCGCGCAGATGAAGTAACGGCGATAAGCCTGGCTTTACCCGCCTTGACATGGGGACCGATGGCGGCAATCGCCGTGACCAGCATGGACAAATCACCGCCGATAAAGGCCGGCGTCGACTGGCCCGAGCCCTTGTAAGGCACGTGAACAATATCCAGTCCGAGCGATGCCTTGAACGACTCCATCAGGATATGGTGCAGGCTGCCGATGCCGGCCGAGCCGTAGTTCATTTTGCCAGGTGCGGCCTTGCTCGCGGCAATGAGTTCGGCCACCGTGTTGACCTGCGCGGAAGGTTGCGTCACAAGAAACAGCGGAATGGTGGCGATCAGGCTGACCGGTGCGAAATCCTTTGCCGGATCATAGGGCAGCTTGGAAAACATGTAGGGGTTGATCGCCGTCTGCGGCACATCCGGAACCAGCAGGGTGTAGCCATCGGGCGCCGCCTTGGCCACCGCCTCGCTGGCGGAAATACCTCCGGCACCGGGACGGTTCTCGACAATGAACTGCTGCCCCAAGGCATCGGAAAGACGCTGACCGATGATACGCGCGAACACATCCGGCGCCCCACCCGCTGCATAGGGCACGATCAGCCGCACCGCCCGGTTGGGATAGTCCTGCGCCTGCGCCAAACCCGTGACTACCAGGCACGCCACCAAAGCAGCGGTGATTTTTTTCATCCCTTCCTCCTTGCTTCCACCGTCTGTATCGACCTTCTCTGCGTCCTGCACTCGCCCTGCACTCGCCCTACACTCGATAGGCGAAGCCGGGGAATATTATTCTATTTTCCCGATCTTACGCACCACCTCGACCAAACGCCTGGCGTCGTCTTCCCAGTACTTCCTGAATTCCGGCGCGTCCATGTAAACAACCGGGGTCTCGATCCTTGCCATCGCCGTCTTGAAGTCGGCATCCTCGACGGTCTGGCGCACCGTCTCACGCAGGGTCTTGATCACCGCCTCTGGCGTGCCGGCCGGTGCGAACAAGCCCGACCAGATGTTGTACTCGACGTTATAGCCCAGTTCCTTGAGCGTCGGCACCTCCGGCAGCGAAGCAATGCGCTTGCCACCCCAGTTACCCAGCGCACGCAACTTGCCCGCCTTGATCTGCGAGATGGCGACGGACGGGCCGAGCAGGCCGGCATCAACCTGGCCACCGAGCAGCGCATTGAGCGCCGGCCCGCCGCCGGCGTAAGGAATGTGCTTCATCTTGATGCCGGCCGCATTGGCAAACATCTCGGTGGCAACGTGGTAGGTGCCGTAATTTCCCGATGACGAATAGTTGATCGCATCCGGACGCTTTTTCGCATCGTCGACAAGATCCTTCAGCGTCTTGTAGGGGCTGTCGGCGCGCACCATCAATATGGTCGGATCAGCCGAGAGCAGTGCGATGGGCGCGAGTTGCGATAACTCGAAGGACGCCGGTCGCCCGGCAACCCGATCGGCTTCCGGATTGGTCGACACGCTGGCGAGCGCCATCAATAGCGTGTAGCCGTCGGGCTTGGCGGTTGCGACCAAGGCGGCACCGATGGCGCCGCCGGCGCCCGGCCGGTTAACGATGACCACCGGCTGCTTGAGCAACTTGGCCATGATGATCGATGCCGGACGCCCGGTCAGCTCGGCCACACCGCCCGGCGGGAAGGGAACGATCATGGTGATGGGTTTGGACGGATAGGCATCCTGCGCCTGGGCCGGCAACAGCGGCAAAGCCATAGCGGCCAGCATGGCGACGCGAAACGCGAACTTCATAGTCTTCTCCCTGGATGAGCACATCGACGTTTTTTTCTTACGCATCATGCTAACGCGCTTTCGAAGCGCTGTCGCAGCAGATGCGGCAAACGGCCCCTCACACCCGCCCCGCAACGCGCCGCAGGCTATCATACGAACCGCGCTTACCCATCCGGAATGGCATCATGAAAATAACCCGCGTCTCCGCCACCCCCCTCGACATTCCGGCCCGCGTGCAGCTTGCCGGCGTGGACAAGACCACCTCGCTTTCCGTCTGCCTGGTGAAAATAGAAACCGACACCGGCCTGATCGGTCACGGCTTCACCGCCATCACCGAAGAGGAAGTCATTGCCGCCATCGTGCGCGAGATCGCCGGGCCGGCCCTTATCGGCGAGGATCCGCTCGCCACGGAACGTCTGTGGGAAAAACTCTACTGGCTGCTGTCACCGCGCGGACAGACCGGCTACGCCAGCCACGCCATCGCGGCACTCGATATCGCGCTTTGGGACATCAAGGGCAAGGCGCTGGGAATGCCGGTGTGGAAACTGCTCGGCGGCGCGCGCAACACAGTGCCGGTTTACACGACCTTCGGTTTTGCCGTATTCGACCGCGAGCAACTGGCCGAGGCCGCCAAACACTGGGTCGCGCAGGGCCACCGGCGCCTCAAAATGGTCGTCGGCCACCATGCCTTGCAACGCCGCGAGGAAGCACGACCGCTGGCTGAAGTGATTGCCGAGGATGCACGCCGGGTGCGTGCGGTGCGCACGGCGGTCGGCCCGGATGTGCAGCTTTACATCGACGCCAACTGCAGCCTCGATCTGTTTCACGCGCAAACCCTGGTGCGCAGCATCGCCGATTGCGACGTGACGTTTTTCGAAGAGCCGGTCACGCAAAATGATGTGCGGCAGATGGCCGAGTTACGCCGCAGCACCGGCATGCGCATCGCCGCGGGACAAAACGAAGGCCTTGCCTTTCGCTTTCGCGACATGCTGCTCGCCGACGCGGTCGATGTGCTGCAGCCCAATGCGGTCATCAGCGGCGGCTACAGCCAGTGCGTCAAGATCGCCGGCATGGCATCGGCATTCAATATTCCAATCGCCAACGGCGGCGCCTGGCCGCACCACAACATGCATTTGCACGCGGGGCTTGCCAACGGCGGGTTGGTCGAGTATCACTATGTCGCGGTGCTGGTGTGCGAACAGATCTTCGAAGGCCTCGCCAAGCCGGTCGATGGCCACCTGCTACTGCCTGAAACAGCGGGCCTGGGCTTCACACCCAGGATGGATGTGGTGAAAGAACTGGCCAAACGGCCGACGTCGCATGGCAAAGGCAAGGCCTGATGGCTGTTTATCTTGAAACGAAACATGGCCATCTCCGAACAGCAACCAATGAACTCCCTCCCCCTAGACGGGGGAGGGTTGGGGAGAGGATGAATGCATGCAGCAGCGCATCTGCGGGAATTCCCCACTCTCCCTGTCCCTCTCCAGCGAAGGGAGAGGGGACGTTTTTTTTAAATTTTCCTGATCAACAATTTTTATCATGACCCAAACCAAAACCCAAACCAACCCCGCCCGCTTTCGCCACTTTGTCACGGCACTCGAACAACTAGTCACCGTCGCCGGCGCTGACGAAGCGCACATCCTCGACGAGGGCGAAAAGCTGTTGCACGATCTCGTCACCCACGACGACTGGCTGCCCGATGAATTTGCAAAACCCGAGCCCGGCACCTACCGCCAGTACCTGCTCTATTGCGACCCGCGCGAGCGCTTTTCGATCGCCAGCTTTGTCTGGGCGCCGGGGGCCGGCACGCCGGTGCACGACCATACGGTGTGGGGCCTTGTCGGCGTGATGCGCGGTGCAGAGCTGTGCCGCGAGTACCCGTTGCCGCAGCAAGGCAAGGCCATGCATGCGCAAAACGAGCACCGCGTCGGTCCCGGCAGCGTCGATCGTGTGTCGCCGACCATAGGCGACATCCATACCGTGTCCAACGCGCTCACCGATGAAGTGTCGCTGAGCATCCATGTCTATGGCGCCAACATCGGCGCGGTCAGCCGCCACGTCTATGACGCGGCGACCGGCGCGGTAAAACCCTTTGTGTCGGGTTACCACAACAGCGTGCTGCCCAATTTCTGGGATCGTTCGGCCGAAGTAAGGGCCGCGGCCGGAAGCGCCCGATGAGCAGCCTGATCGTAACGCACGAGAGCGCCCTTACCCGCCTCACGCTCAACCGGCCCGACAAGGCCAATGCGCTCAACGCCGAACTGGTCGACGCGCTGCTTGGCGCCGTTACCGCGGCGCATACCGACGGCACGCGCCTGCTGGTGCTCCAGGGCGAGGGACGCAACTTCAGCGCCGGCTTTGATTTCGGCGGCTACGACGAGCAGAGCGAAGGTGACCTCGTGCTGCGTTTCGTGCGCATTGAGCAACTGCTGCAGGCGCTGTACCACGCACCCTTTGCGACGCTGGCCATCGCCTACGGCAAGAATTTTGGCGCCGGCGCCGACCTTTTTGTCGCGGCCTCGGTGCGCGTCGCAGCGCCAGATGCGAGTTTCCGTATGCCCGGCCTGCGCTTCGGGCTGCAGTTGGGCACACGGCGCCTCGCACAACGCATCGGTGCCGAAAAGGCACGGGCGATTCTTGCCGAAAGCCGCAGCTTCGACGCCATGGCGGCGCGCGACATCGGCTTTGTCACGCACGTGGCCGAACAGGGGTACTGGGACGCGGTGGTGGCCAAGGAACTGGCGCGGGCGATCACGCTCGAACCCGACGCCACGGCACGGTTGCATGCCGCAACCCTCGCTGACACGCGCGCAGTCGACTTGGCTGATCTGGTCGCCTCCGCGTCGCACCCCGGTCTCAAGACACGCATCGCCGAATACCGCAAGCAATCGTAAGCCCGGGGCCATGCCCGGCGACATCCTTGCCAGGGGCAATGCCTAGGTTGTGAAATTTTGCCGCTCACCGCTATCCAGGACACGTTCATAGCGCAGGGGGCCGACGCGAGCGCGGCGGCCCGGCGCAATTTACCGCGCTAATCCGGGCCGATATCGCAAAATGGGGCAAAATCCGGAAAGATTCCGGAGCAGATCCGACCAACTCACAGGCAAGCCCGCCATAGGAGCAGCGAATGAACACCAAAACCACCCTCAAAGTCGTCAAACCCGATGCCGAGTGGCAAAAAGAACTCACCCCCGAGCAGTACGAGGTGGCGCGCAAACACGGCACCGAGCGCGCGTTTAGCGGCGCGTTCTGGGACAACAAAGATACCGGTGTGTACCACTGCGTCTGCTGCGGCACCGAACTGTTCAGTTCCGAGCACAAGTACGACTCGGGCAGCGGCTGGCCGAGCTACTGGCAGCCTGCCGATGCGGACAAGGTCGAAACCACCGTTGACCGCAGCCATGGCATGACCCGCACCGAGGTGCACTGCGCCGCCTGTGAGGCGCATCTGGGCCATATTTTCGAAGACGGCCCCAAACCGACCGGGTTGCGCTATTGCATCAACTCGGCCTCCCTTAAATTCGACAAAAAGCCCGGATAGCCGGCCACATTCGTCCAAGCGATGGTCAACCCGCTCCAGCAGGGTGAGAGGCTATAATAGTGCCCCATGAAATTCCTATTTGATCTATTCCCGGTAATCCTGTTTTTTATCGCCTTCAAGTTCGCCGGAATCTACGCGGCAACCGGGGTGGCCATCGCCGCGACCTTTGCCCAGGTTGGCTGGTTGAAACTGCGCGGCAAAAAGATAGATGCCATGCTTTGGGTCAGCCTCGCCATCATTGTGGTGTTTGGCGGCGCCACGCTCTTGCTGCACGACGAGACCTTCATCAAGTGGAAGCCCACCGTGCTCTACTGGATGTTCGCCCTGACCCTGGGTTGCGGGCAATTGATTTTCCGCCGCAACCTGATGCGCTCGATCATGGGCGCGCAACTGCAATTACCCGAGGTCGCCTGGACAAATCTGCTCTGGAGCTGGACCGGCTTTTTTGCCGTGATGGGCGTGCTCAATCTGTACATTGCATTCAACTTTTCGACCGATGACTGGGTCAACTTCAAACTGTTCGGCGGCATGGGCCTGATGCTCGTGTTTGTCATCGCACAAGCCTTGTTCCTCGCCAAACACATCCAGCAGGAAGATCCGAAATAATGGCCTCCCTGAATATCCCCGCAGACATCGAGCAGCGCCTCGCAGTGCTTGCGCCGCAACACCTGGAACTGCTGGATGAAAGCGGACAGCACATCGGCCACGTCGGCGCGCAGGGCGGCGGCGGGCATTACCGCCTGACCATCGTGTCGCCGCAGTTTGCCGGCAAGACCACCCTCGCCCGCCATCGCATGGTGTACGATGCGCTCGGGTCGATGATGAAGCATGACATCCATGCGCTCGCCATCATGGCGAGCGCTCCCCACGAAATCAATTCAACCGCTAAGGAAATATCATGAACACCCCCTCCCGCCTACTGCTGACCGTGCTTTTAAGCGCAGCCGTATCCGCCCCCGCATCGGCACAGACCGCGGCACCCGCCGCCAAGGCTGCACCGGCTGCTGCGCCGGCAGCCGCACCCGCCGCCTCGAACAAGGTCGCCACGGTCAATGGTGTGGCCATCCCCAAGGCGCGCGTCGACGCCATCGTCAAGGAGCGCGCCCAGCAGGGCATGCCCGACAACGAGGAAATGCGCAAAGCCATCCGCGATGAACTTATCAATCGCGAAATCATCGTCCAGGAAGCCAACCGCCGCGGCCTGACCAAGAACGCCGACATGCAAAGCCAGATCGACATGGCCCGCCAGGCGGTGATCGTGCGCGCTTTCCTGCAGGACTTCGTCAAAGCCCATCCGGTAACCGATGAGGTCATCAAGGCCGAGTACGAGAAGGTCAAAGGCCAGATGGGCAGCAAGGAATACAAGGCGCGCCACATCCTGGTCGAGAAGGAAGCCGAAGCCAAGGACATCGTCGCCAAGATTAAAAAGGGCGAAAATTTTGAAGAACTGGCCAAAGTATCCAAGGATCCGGGATCAAAAGACAAGGGCGGCGATCTCGACTGGAACACCCCGGCGAGCTACGTCAAGGAATTCTCCGATGCACTGACCAAACTGGAAAAAGGCAAGTACACCGAAGTGCCGGTGAAAAGCCAGTTTGGGTTCCATGTCATTCAGCTCGATGACGTCCGCGACGTGAAGTTCCCGGGCCTCGATGAAGTGAAAGCCGGCCTGCAGCAGCGTCTGCAACAGCAGCAACTTGAAAAAGCCGTTGCCGACCTGCGCGCCAAAGCCAAGGTCGAGTAATTACCGCTGGCGGATAAAAAAACGGGGCCTGCGGGTCCCGTTTTTCATGGTGGGCGGTGCTTTGATTACCCGCGCCGTATTGCCGCTTGCGACTACTTGGTCGCGAGATTGTTCTGCAGCAATTTCACACCGGACACAGCGGACACCACCTTTGCGGCCTGGGCGATCTGGTCCTTGTTGTCGACAAAGCCCGACAACTGCACCCTGCCCTTGTAAGTCTCGACGCTGATCGCGGTGGAAGGCAGGCCCTTCGCCGTAAGCAAGGCCGCCTTGACCTTGGTGGTGATAGCGCTGTCCTCGGCGTACTGGGCGGCCTTTTCGCGCTGGTAGGTGGACACGCCCTTGAGGTATTCATCCTCATCGAGCTTGCCGTCCTTGTTCAGGTCGACCTTAGTAAAAATGGCATGCAAATCCTTGTCGCCTTCGGCTTCGGCCCGACTGAGGAAATTATCCTTGTTCTTGTCGAGCTTGATGAAACCCGGATTGGCCGGTTTTGCCGGATCCTGCTGCGCCGTCACTGCGGCGGCAAAGACGGAAAGCAATGCGCCAACAAAAATGCGTTTTTTCATAATTATCTCCCTTGAATGGTGCGTCTATTTTGACCTCTGCCTGTTACGAGGGACAGGCATTACCCCCGCACGGGGAGAAATTTGTCACGCTGCAAATATCCCCCTCCGCGAGGTTTGTCGTGCCGAAACGACAAACAAGCTGGAAAATCTATATCGGGAGGGCTTTCCAGCCATTCATGTCACACCCAAGGCCTGCAGAGGCAGTCGGCTCATTTGTGCCGCCATCACCCCGCCTTCAGTCCAGACGCGCGCCAGAACTCCTGACCACCTGCGCCCAGCGGTCTATTTCCGTCTTGATGTAGACCGCCGATTGCTCCGGATTCAGCGCAATGGGCTCCATGCCCATACTCAACAGCTTGTCCCGCAAGTCCGGTGAATTGAGTGCCTTGGAAATCTCCGTGTTTAGCTTGGCGACCACCGCCGGCGGCGTGTTCGCCGGTGCCAACACGCCGTACCAGGCTTTGAGGTCGAAACCGGGCAGTCCTTGTTGTGCCAGCGGAGCGACATCGGGCAGCGCCGGCGAGGCTTGCGCAGAGGTCACGCCAAGAGCGCGCAACTTCCCCGACTTGATGTGCGTTAGCGCTGTGGGAATGTCGACGAAACTCATGGTGATCTGGCCGCCCAGCAGATCGGCCATCGCCGCCGCACTGCCCTTGTAAGGGACGTGAATCATGTCGACGCCGGCGAGACTTTTGAACAACTCCCCGGACAGGTGCTGCGATGTGCCGGTGCCGGCGGAACCAAAGCTCAGCTTGCCCGGTTGCGCCTTGCCAAGCGCCATCAATTCGCGTGCGCTGTTGGCCTGCACCGACGCGTTGACCACGAGCACGTTTTTTTGCACCACTGACACCGACACCGGCGTGAAATCACGCAGCGCATCGAAAGGCATACGCGTGCCGTACAAGCTCGGATTGATGCCATGGGTCGCGCTCGAGCCCATCACCAGCGTATAGCCGTCCGGCGCGCTTTTGGCGACATAGTCGGCGCCGATATTGCCCCCGGCGCCGGTGCGGTTCTCGACCAAAACGTTCTGCCCCAGCGACTCACCCAGCTTTTGCGCCAGATTGCGCGCCAGCTGGTCGAGTGCGCCACCGGCCGCAAACGGGTTGACGATGATCACCGGCTTGGCCGGATAGGCCTGCGCCCAGGCCGCCATGGGCAGGGTCGCCGACGCAGCCAGCAACAGCGCTGCTAGGACCGACAGGGATTGCTTTTGCATGATGCCTTCTCCTTTTATATTTTTAATTATTTTCGGGCCCAAACACAATCAATGCATCAACCGCCTTCGCCCCCTGCCCCTGCGGCAGTACGACAAACGGGTTGACTTCAATCTCGAGGATGCTGGCGGCGCGCTCTACGGCATATTCGGACAAGCGCACCATAGCCGCCACCAACGCCTCAATGTCGGCGCGCGGGCTGCCGCGAAAGCCCCGCAGCAGGCGCCCAGCCAGAGTACGGTCAATCAGCGCAAGGGCAGCATCCGGCGTGCAGGGACATTGCATGAATGCGACGTCGCGCATCAGCTCAACCGAGGTGCCGCCCAAACCGAACATCAGCATCGGACCGAACTGCGCATCGACCCGCACACCAATGACGGTTTCGACGCCACCTTCAAGCATCGGCTCCAGCGTAAAGCCCTCAAACTGCAGGTGCGGGTTGCGTGTACGCATTGCCGCAGCCGCGGCCGACACTGCGGCGCCGTCGCGCAAACGCAACTGCACCAGCCCGGCCTCCATCTTGTGCGCGACACCGCGCGCGATGCCCTTGAGGACCAACGGAAACTCCAGTCCCGCCGCAGCCGTAGCCGCAGCCAGTTCATCTTGCGTGGCGACAAACACCGGCGGCAATACCGGGAATCCGGCGCGCTGCAGTTCGGCCTTTGCTTCAGCCTCATTGAGCAGCCGCGGCGCGGGCGCCTCCGGCATCACCGCTTGCGCCAAAACTGCAGCCGCGGAAGCCACCGCGTCGACCGGTGCGGCGCGTAATGCGGCCGCGACCAAGCCTGCCGCAGCGCGCGCACTGCGCGCCACTGGAATGTCCAAGGCATGCGCCGAGGAAAAACCGGCCTCGACCGGCGTGCCAGACATCGGCAGGATCACCGCAGGCTTGCCGCTTTTCGCCAGTACATCGAGCGCCGAACCCAGCAACTGGTTGGAGCGCTCATCACGCGGCGCGCCGACACCGATCCAGACCGTGGCGTCAATGCCCTCGTCGGCGACGGCGATCTGCAGCGCCGCGCGTGCCGCGTCCGGATCGGAAAACACGCTGCTGCCAACATCGAATGGGTTGGCCGCCTGAATGAATTGATCGCCAAGCGCGGCGCACTGCAACCTCGTCTGCGCGCCCAGCTCCGGCATCGCGAGACCTTCGCGACTCAACGCATCCGCCAGCACTGACGCACCGCCACCGGAGAGCGTGTAGACCAGCACGCGCCTTCCCCTCGGGACCAGTGCCCGCCCCAGCATGCGTGCCACCGGCAGCAGGTCCTCCGGCTCCTCGACACGCACCACACCCTCTTCCCGGCAAACGGCGTCAAATATCTCATCCGAACCGGCAAGCGCCCCGGTATGCGAGCGCACAGCCTGCCGGCCCACCTCGGACACGCCGGCCTTGAACACTGCAATCTGTTTGCCCAATGATCGCGCGCGCCTTGCGAGTGCGACAAAGGCGCGGCCGTCGGACAGACCCTCTATCATCAATGCGAGGGTTTCGATTTCGCCGCGCTCCAGCAAGAATGCCGCGGCCTCCTCAAGCGGGACGTCCAGCCCGTTGCCGACGTGAATGAACGCCTCGACGCCGATACCCGCGTCCTCGCCGTTGAGTAACAAGCCGCCGAGCATGGCGCCGCTCTGACAGACCACGCCGACAGGCCGGCGGTAACGGAATGCGATGTGCTCGAAGGAGCTGTTGTAGGCGACACAGTAGCGCGCAGCCGCCGATCCGACACCGATACAATTGGGGCCCAGCACGCGCATCGGCGAGCCGACCAGCAGGGTTCGCAAGGCCTGTTCGCGCTGCAGGCCCTCGGGGCCCGATTCCCCCCATCCGGAACTGCAGATCACCACCGACTTGACGCCGGCGCGCCGGCATTGGCCCACGGCATCCAGGGTGGCATCGGCAGGCAGTGCGATCACCGCGGCATCGACCGGCGAGGGCAGCTCCGATAACGATGCCAGACAGGGCACGTCGAACAGCGTGGCGTGGGTCTGCGCGTGCTTGGGATTGACCGCATACATTTCGCCGGGAAAGCCCAGCCGCAGGCAGTGACGCAACCCGCGCGACGCCGGCGCGTTGACGCGCTCCGAGGCGCCGATAAAGGCGACCGAACGTGGCGCGATCATCGCGTCAAGGCTGCAGCGCACCGCCTGCACCGACCCTGCCGCCGCGTTCATCTACATCTTTCCCGCATAGTTGACCTCAAAGGCAGCAGTCGGATCGCTTTGCACACCGTAGGGCGGAATAGGATAACGGATACCGCGCGCGGCCAGCCAGTCGAGGCCGAGGACCACCTCCTCAAGATGCGCCATACGCAGTGCGATCAGCAATTCGTCATCCTGAACACCGCCGAAGCGGCGCTCTGCAAAGCACGGAATCGCCACGCTGGGCTCGCCCGTGGCGAGCCCGCGGCCCCAGGAGTCGGCGCACGCGGTTTCGCCTGTTACGGTGAAATCGCAGCGCACGTAGTTGCGATGCTGCAAGGCGTTGATCAGCAACATCATCTGTCCGGGTGTCGCGTAGACCAGCACCGAATCTGGCGGGTCTAGCCGCGCCTTGGCAAGCGGCGCCGCGACCACCCCCACATACTTGCCCGACGGCACGCGCGGCATCTGCGCCTGGTGCTTGCGCGCGCCCTCGACGGTGGCGAACCAGACGTTGTGGAACATGCGGCCGTCGAGATACTTTTCGCCCGGCGCGTTGAGCCCCATCACGCCACCGCAATTGCTGTCCGCCACGACGTTGTCATGCGTCGCACCGAGCGTCCATCCCAGCCATCGCGCCTGGCCTATCAGCTGGCACATGGAAAAGCGCACACCCGGCTTCGGGCGGCGCAAGCCGGTAACGGCGTTCATCGCCTCATGGGTTTCAAACAACTTCAGCGCCAAGGGGTCGCTGCGCAGCCGCAAACCCTTGCATAGCGCTTCGGAGACCGCCTGGTAATCGTGTTCCGCCATTGCTATTTCACCTCGACCTTGAATGACACCTGGCCCCAACTGCCGTTGCAAAAGCCCGCATCCTGGCAGCTGAAATGGTTGAACCACATTTCATTCGGATCCAGACCGGAGGCGATGCGGTCGTGCGCCATGGCCGCGTGGATGGTCATCGGTGCGACGGCGTAAATGCACACGTTGCATGACTTCACGACGCCGGCGGCACTGACCTCAATGGTGTCGCCTAGCTTGAAGCCTGCGGCACAGCCATGACTGGCGACCACAGTCGCGACGATGGTCCTGCGGTTCGCCTCGGGCAAGGCCTCGGCGGCGCGCCGCTTGCGATCATCGGCCTTGAACGCGGCCAGCTCCTCATCGGTGTAGCCAAGGCTTTTCTGAAATTTGTCCCAGTTGAAGGGTCGTGCCGCCGGTTTGGCGTCGGCGTCGGTTGTGTCAGACATGGCTGTCTCCTCGTCCATTTCGGTAAAGTGTCAAAATTCAGAATCCCCGCGTGAGCAGGGACTTCACATAGTCGGTTTGCTGCGCGCGCACCTTTTCAGCCGCATCGCCGCCCAGCCAGGCTGCCAAATCGACAGTCTCGAAGCGGCCTCGCGCGTAGCGCTCAGACTCCTTGAACGGCGCGGTTGCGTCGATGTAGACCTTGCGGCCGGTGCCTGCCGCATCACCCTCTGCCAGCATGCCACTGACCTTCGCCAGAGGTGACAGCATCAATCCTTCCTTCATATCGCCGCGAGTAATGAGCGCCCACAGCACATCATCGGCGTTGGTAATGTCAATATCGTGATCGACCGCAATGACCCAACCCAGATCAGAGTGCGCCGACAAAGCGCCAAAGGCCAGGTTGTTCTGCAGACCCTCATCGCGAAAACTTTTTCGGTTGATGCGAATCACCACGCCGAGGCAACCGCGCATGGCCTGCAGCACATGACAGGTATCGAACACGCGCGGACTGATGCGGCGGCAGGCGTCGAACACGGAGGCCTCGGCCGGCATCGCCATCAGGTTGGTGGTTTCGGCATTCACCGCCAGCGGAAACCAGTAGACATAGTCTTTGCGGTGGGTAATGGCGGTGACCTTGAATTCCCAGACCTTCCAGGCGCGGCCCATATAGCCGCCGGCCTCCGGCATCATGCCCTTGACGCCGTCCTGTCCGGAGTCCTCCTCGGACACCAGTTGCGTGGTATCGATGTAGCCCTCGAGCACCAGCTCGGCCTCGCCGAGCGACCACGCGCCGGGCTGCGTCACGCTGGGCACTATGCTCACCGCTTCGCCCTGGATGGCGCCGGCAAAACCAAGCTCATCGTAGCCGAAAGGCGTCAGCGTCTGCTGCGTGCTCCCCGAACAGGCGATCAGAACCGCCGGGCCGGCGCCGATATTCACCGTGACGGGCACCTGCATATGTCCCGCCTTGCGATATTTTCGCGCAATTTCCAGCAAATGCCGGCCAGCCTGGATGGTGATGCAAGTGCGGTCTTTTCCCAGCACGCGCATGCGGTGATAAGAGCCATTGAATGCGCCGGTTTCAGGATCACGCACGATGGCAATGCCACCGGTGATCACATAGCCCGCATCCTCGCGTGTTTGCTGCGTGACCGGTACCGTTTTGAAAATATCGACGTCAGAAACAATGATGTGGTCCTGGCACGGCGCCTTGGCGACCTTCACTGAGGCGATCGGGTTTAGCGCGGCATCGGCCAGAAAGCGCGGCAGGTAAGCCGCTTCGACACCACACAGGCGGGCAACGCGTTCGCGACTGCCAAAAATATTGGAAATGACACTGCGCCCCGGATGCCCGGCGATATTGTTAAACAGTACCGCGGGCCCGCTGTCGGTAGCACGCGCAACGGCAGCAATTTCAAGATACGGATCGGCCGGCCTGTCAATTTCGAGCAGATCGCCGTGACCGCGCGTCTCGGAGACGAGCGCCGTCAGGCTGGTGATGCCACGCATTGGGAGTCCTCCTTGGTGAGCCGTGGGCCGCTGGCATTTTTTTGCCAGGTGCGGGCCCGTGTATTTGTACGTACAATACTTTATTCTCACCGCGACACCGGGTCAAGTGTGGTCAGAGGCCCCGAAGCAGCATATCAACAGATGAAACAGCAGCAGGAGCAAGCATGACGAGCCCCCAGACGTCGCCCAGCCCGCGCCGAGATCGCGCGTTCCAGCCCATCGTGACGGCGCTGCTGCGCGACATTGACAACGGCCGGTACGACATTGGTGACCGCCTGCCCACAGAGGCGGACCTTTGCCGCCACTTTGCCGTCAGCCGCTTCACTGTCAGGGCAGCCCTTGCACTGCTTGAGCAGCGCGGCGTCGTCAAACGACGGCCGAAAATCGGAACCGTTGTCAGTGCGACGGCACCCAAGGTGGACTATGCGGTGGCGGTCGGCAGTCTTTCCGAACTGCTGGCGTTTCTCGATTCGACGCTGGTAACGCCGCTGAAGATCGAAGAAATCAGCGCCGACAAGGCGACGGCACGCGACCTCGGCTGCGCGACTGGAGAGTCATGGGTGCGCGTGCAGACGGTACGCACGCAGGCAGGCCACGATGCGCCGATTTCGCTGACCGACTATTACCTGCGTCCGCGCTTCAAGGCGATCGTGCGCGAGATAGGCAAACGCGCCGGTCCGGTCTATCCTCTACTGGAAAAAAAATACAAGGTGGCGATCGCCGCCATAGAACAGGATATCGGTGCGTGCCTGCTATCGGCCGCCGCAGCGCGCACGCTTTCCGCGAAAGCAAAATCGGCGGCGCTACGGGTAATCCACCGCATGGTGTCCGCCGGCGATGGCCCGCTCTATTGCACCATCAGCGTCTATCCGGCGGAGCGCTTTCGTTACGTCCAGGCGCTCAAACGCAGCCAATAAGCGCGCCTTCCGGCCATCAGCAAGTCAGCTGAAAAGCCCCGCCCGGCGGGCCTTTCCAGTCATCGACACGCTGCCGAACCACGGCCTAGCGGTAGTCGTTCGAATACCCGCCGGACTGCCTATAGTCGCCCAAGGCAGCCACCGGCTGGCGGTCTTCGATGACGCCCACGCCGACCGTGACGCGCGAGCCCGGGTTGTAGGGCATGGTCGTCGCAATGTCGCGGCCGTTATAGCGATAGACCACGTTGTAGCCCTTGACCACTTCGCGTGACGATTCGATGACGGCACAGCGCGGTGCCGGTCCCTGCGCCTGCTGTTGCGGCGCGCGGTTGTCGATACGGTCGCCGACGACGGCGCCCGCCACCGCGCCAACGGCCGTGGCTGCGGTGTTGCCGCGCCCCTGCCCGACTTGGCTGCCGAGGATCGCGCCGGCGAGTCCGCCAACGATAGACCCGGCAAACGATCGCTCGCGGTGTGGCGCGGCCTGCGGCGGCGGCACGTTGGAACAATCCTGGCGCTCTTCACGCACCCGCTCAATGATGGGCGACGAAGAAATCACCTGCGCTGAATCGGTAAAGTCGCTCGCCTGCGCAAACAGCGGCGAGAACAACAACGCAGCGACCGCCGCTGTAGCGGTGCCGCTTAGGGGGAGCACGATTGAAATTTTTTTCATGATTGCTTCCTTTCCTGCCTGTTTGTTTTTGGCTCATTTAGCGAATGATGTTGTTGAACTCATGCTCTGACCGCCAGAGCGAGCAACCGTGCGGGATCGGGGCT
>JANXRV010000038.1:0-14948 GCA_025356665.1 Pseudomonadota bacterium | reverse complement strand
CCCAGAGTGCTTATCAACCTTGCCAATTCCCTCGTCCTCATTTCGCGTCTCCTGGTCCAGCGCCTCTGCGCCATACGGCCAGTTTCCGCCCCCACAGGCTCACCAGATGAGCCACCAACAGCATTCGCTAAATGAGCCAATGTTTAAATTGACTTTTATTTTGTTTTTTTTGGGGGCTGTTCTTCCAGCACAGGCAGTTGCTGCAACAACATTGGCTCAGTTTACCGCGAAGATAAATGCATGGAATGACAGGACTGAAAAGCAGATTGCAACGGATCTGAAGCAGAAGATGGATAAACTCCAAAAAAGCAACTCCAAGAGTAAGGGCAACTCTGCAGCAGAGTACCGCAAGGAAGAAAGCCTAGCGCGGAGCAATCTTGCAAAGGCATACCAAATGAAAATAGATTGCTTCAAAAAGACCAAGAACGATTCATGTGAAACGAATCCTTTTCAGTAGGGATTCTGCACACTACCCAATGTGGTAGAGGATTCGGGGCGACCTGACCTGCCTGATTTCTTATCGGCCACCGCTTTTACGATGCGGCGCGATGCAGGGGATTGGGCTTAAGGCCGTGCTGGCAGATAGACGGCGCTTAATGCCCGCGCCCATGTTGCGGCCTGCGTGCCGATATGATCGGAATTAGTTGTGCAGTGCACAGGCTCAATCCGGGCCAAAAGCGTGCACTTTGTCCCGGAATTAAGAATTGTTATAAAAGCGGGATTGCGCGCTATGTCCGGTACTGTCACGGGGGCGAAGCTCCAAGCTTCGTCGCGACAAGCTGTTCTTGCGCTGTGTTCATCCACAAGGAGGATAACAAATCATGTCTCAAGCCGTAATCACTGTAAAAAGCTGGATAGGTGCCATTACCGACATTGGTCTGATGTTGTTGGCATTGGCAATCGTTGCAACCGTGCTTGTCGGCGGTAATGCGCTGCCGTTCTTTGGCGGGGTGGTTGGTAACCTCGTTGGCCTGGTCAAAGATCTGGGAAGTAACGGTCTCGTCGGTCTGATCGTTCTGGGCGTGATTGTCTGGTTGTTCTCCCACAGGTCCGTTTCCTAAAGGGCAGGGCGAGTCGACACCTAGTGCGTCTTGTGTCGACTCGCCCAACACACTTGCGATGACAAAAAGAGGGGGCGCCATGATTGATCGTCTGATGCAATGGGGTTGGAGGCTGGTGGAGGTCTGTCTGCTGCTGATCGTATTGTGCGTGCTGCTTCAACTGATATTAGGTCCCCAAAGCGGCGTGTTCATTGGCGCTGTTGCCGCCAACACTTTGCGATTTCTACGCGAAGTGGATTCGGGTAGCTTATTGGGCTTGGCGCTACTCATTGGACTGTATTGGTACTTTAAGCGCGGTAACGAGGGGTAATGATCACATGGCGAAGGCGCTGGTGTAGCGCGACAGGGAGACGCCATGTTCTTGACTAAAAATTTCAGACCTGTGCCCGACCCGGACGCACGTCCGGATCAGCCAGACTGGCAGCTTATCGGTTGCCAGCTCAAAACCAAACGCGAACAGTTGAACAAGACCGAGGCTGATCTTGCCTATGCGCTCTGTTTGAGTGTGAAGCAAGTCAAGGCCATGGACGGTGGAAAAATCTGGCCATTCCCGGGCGCTGCTTCCCATCAATGGTGCGTGCAACGGTACGCAAGGGCAGTCGGTCTGGTGTGGGGTGAGCTTTATGCCTACCCCGATGAGCCGGCGCATGCGGCCAACGATGACGACACCGCTGATGAAACAACAGTTGTATCGCCACCGGCCCAGATCGCGAGCGCGAGCACTGGTCCGCGTGCATCGTTGGTGTCCAAACCTTTCATTGTGAGTTTATTGCTATTGGGGATGCTTGCATCCGTTTTGGTCGGAGCCAGACTCATTGAAAATGAGCCGCTCAGACCTGATCTAGAGTCGACGGGTTATCAGCGTAATGAGACCAAGGAAGCGCTGCGAAAAAGCGACGTCAACATTGCCGATGTCGCGAGTGAGGCATCCGTCATCACCGCGTCCGAAATAGCCCCCGTAATCGCCCCCGCCCCGGCAATCGCAGAAAAACTACCCGTTGACCGGACGCCGGCTGCGACGCCCGTCATTGCACCCCCCTCCGCGCGTACTGAGTCTTCGGAAATTATCGAGTTTCAAGGGCGAGACGCAGCAAAAAAATCCGGATCTATCTATATTCATGCAAGCGCTGCGGTGACGGTGATAAAAAAACGCAAAGACGACCCCGGCGAGGGCGATCGCATCGAGTTGCCACGCGGCGCCGAGCGTCGTATTCCGATTTCCTCCGCGGAGGTGATAGGGGTGGCGGAGGGTGAGGGTTTCAAGGTCTACTTCCAGGGTCAGTTGGTGCCCCCCTCGATGTTTCGCGCCGGGAGATGGGTGCGATTCATTGCCGCGCGCTAGAGTCGCCACGGCTGTATTTCGCGCGCTTGCGGCGTGATCCCCAGGGGAAAGCCGCTGGGTAAAGAGCAGAAACTCCGACTGCCCGTTGGCTTTTCCCAAATCAGTTTAAACTGAGCCGGGTTAATCACCGCCACAAAGTGGAGGTTCGAGGCGAACGCGGGCTCAATATCAAGTTGATAGCGGCGCCCTAGCGGCTGTGCCACCGGCGATTGTGCACCGTGGTTTGATTTTTTCTCAGGCTGGGGGTCTTATTAATGAAAATCGTGTCGGCTAGCATGAAAAAACTCATGCTCTTGTGCGGCTGCATGCTTGCCACATCGGCGTATGCGCAGTCGCAATATTTTCGAAGGTTTCTCTTTGGCTGTTGATTACGCATCCAATTCAATTACAGACAAATCCAATCCGGGCGACTCCATCACCAGTACCAGCGGTATGCCCAGCATTACAGCGGAATATCTCAAAGCGGCAACGAACAACCTGCTCTTTGGCGTTTATGGCACCTATGATCTGGGCACAACGGACACTACCGGAGCGGATCCGGATGCCCATCATCCCTTTGAGGCTGGTGGAAAGCTCGCTTATGCCTTCACCGAAAAAATCATGGCTTATGCCAAGCTTGGATATTCGTGGTCAAAATTGTCATCGCCAGGCTTTAATTCATGGCTGCGGGGGCCGAGTTATGGCGTTGGCGCAGAGTATTTGCTGAACAAGAACATATTCACACGGCTTGAGGTCTCCCAACAAGATTACAAAATAGTTTATTGGAGCGACGGCTCCAGCGACAAGGTCAAGATCAATTCTTTTGGAATTTCTTTGGGCTGGAGATTCTAGGATTAGCAGCGGTCTCTGCTGTTTCTGCCTTTCTAAGTTTTTAACACGGAGGGGCGTTTGATTCTTCGCGCGACACTTCCAGCGTGGCTGGAACAGGCGCTGCTGTTTGATCGCGCCGTCTTTCAGCCCTTGCTGGTGGGCCAAGCGCAGGTGGGCTGGTTGCGGCCGGCTTTTGCCGCCCGGCTTGCCGCATGGCCGCAGGTCTTTTCGCCTGCCGGCGAGGGCCTCGCCTTCTCGCCCCTGCTGGCCGATGCCGCTTTGCGCAGCCAGGCGCTGGCCGCCGTGCTGCAGGCCTTGCGCGATGAGGCCATGTTTCCGGGTTGGCGCGACGAGCTTTATGCGCTGCACGATACGGCTGGGGTGGAGCTGTTGCGCTTCGAGCGTGCTGCGGCCAAACACTTCGGCTTTATCGGCCCCGCCGCCCACCTCAACGGCCTGGTGAGCCTTCCCGAAGGGCTGCATATGTGGATCGCCACGCGCAGCGCCAGCAAGGCGGTGGAGCCGGGCAAGCTGGACAACATGGTGGCGGGCGGTATTGCGGCCGGCATGGACGGGGCCTCCTGCCTGATCAAGGAATGCTTTGAGGAGGCGGGCATACCCGCTGCGCTTGCGCGGCGCGCGCTGCCCTCCGGCACGCTCGCGTTTGCGCGCGCCGTACCCCAGGGCGTGGATGCCCAGCGCATCGCGGTGTTCGATATCGAATTGCCGGCAGCGTTTGTTCCCACCAACCAGGACGGCGAGGTGGCCGCCTTTGACCTGTTGCCCGTCAGCGCGGTGCTGGAGCGGCTGCAGGTGCCGCATGCCTTTACCGTGGATGCGGCCCTGGTCGCCCTCGATTGCCTGCGGCGGCGGGGGCTCGCGCCCTGAAATAAAAAGCCGCCCGGATAAGGGGCGGCTTTTATTGGTGCTGGTGTGCCAGCGTTTGTCGCCCTGAATGCCGTCGCCCTGATGCCTTAGACCCAAACCTGCAACACGTATTCCCAGGGCATTTGTGCATTGAGCATGTCCACGCGCTGCAGCGTGATGCGCCAGCCGTCGCGGGTCTTTTTCAGCTGGTGGCGGTAGGTGCCGGCAAAGTGGCGCAGGTCGTTGCGGCGCATTTCCAGCATGTGAAAGCGCGAACGCACATGCACTTCGTCGACGGCGGCCTTTTCGATCACCACATTGGAGACGATATGGCTGGTGCCCCACTCGGCCTCTTGCGAGGCGGCGTTGGGGTGGAGCACACGCTTCATGCGCACCGTCATCAGGTCGCGGTCTTCGGTGAAGATCGAAGGCACGCCATCCCAGTGCGTGTGGTCAGGATCAACCGCCGCCCAGTAGACGCCGTCCGCGGCAAACTGGTCGATGAAGCCCTGCCAGTTCTTGGTGTCGAGCAGTTGCGCCTGCTTGTACAGGAACTGCTCGACCTCGTGCTGAAGATCCCGGCCAGCCGGTTTGGCCTTGGGCTTTGCAACCGCTTTTTTAGCGGCGCTCACCAGCTTGCGTGCCGGTGCTTTCTTTTTGGGCGGCAGCGGTTTCTTCACGACTTTTTTCTGCTTCTTGGTCACAGCCATTATTTGGCCTCCTTCAGGTAGGTCGTCCAGGCGCGGAACTGCGCGCGCATCGGCGCTTCCGAGCAGCCGTTGTGTGAGCGGATCACCTTGCCGTCATCGCTGTCGCGGCCGTAGTCACGGTGAAAACTGACCCAGTCCCCGCCGTCCGATTCCAGGCCCCACTGGCCGCGCTGCCAGTTTTCCAGGTCGTCGGCGTTGACCATGGTCGAGGGTGAGTTGACGAGGTTGTAGTACCACAGCGAGCGGCGGTAAATCGCCTCGGGTGCGCCGACCAGCCGAAAATGCCATATTTCCGAGAGCGTGCGGTTGGGCGCGATCGGGCGCAGTACGCGCAGTTGTTGCAGCGGCGACTGGATGGATACGCACGGATAGAGCAACACGTGATGGATGTTGCGTGACAGGTACTCTTCCATCTTGTCTTTGCCGTAAGCCTTGGTCAGCACCGCCTCGTGCGCCTTGGTGTCCGGGTCGGTCGGGCGCAGGCCCATGTAGCCGCTGAAGATGATGTGGCCGTAGGGGTAGCCGGTGTTGGTCAGCGTCGCCCATTTTTCAAACGGCGTGGTGAAGGCCGACAGGTAGTGGTAGTGCAGCAATTCCTTGCCGGTTTCGCGCTTGATCTTGCGCTCGACCTCGGCCGCGGCCTGGCCGGTGGACTTGTGCGTCACCGAAGGGTGGACGGCATCGATCTGGTTTTCCATGAAGAATTTCCAGTTCGAACGCTGGATTACTCGGTTGCAGGGCATGATCGCCTCGACCTTGCCCACCGGAGAGCGGTCGCACATGTCGTCGATGGCGATCTTGGTTTCGCCCATCCATTCGAGCAGCGACGGACCTTTTTCGGCCAGGCTGGCGAAATAAAAGCCGCGATAGGAATCGACGCGCGCCGCCGGCTTCATGCTGAAGTCCGGGTTGTTCTTGTCAAAGCGCGTGTCGTCGTAACCGCGCTCCAGCGGCACCGACTCGACCTTGCCCGCGAGGTCAAAGCGCCAGGCGTGGTAGGGGCAGGTCAGTGCGTCGCCGGCATTGCCGTGGTGGCTGCCGCAGACCTGCACGCCGCGGTGCGGGCAACGGTTGTAGAGCACGCTGATCTTGTTGCCCTTGCCACGCACCATCACCATGGGCTGGCGGCCGATCTGGAAGGTCCAGTAGTCGCCGACCTTGGGGATCTGCGTTTCATGGCCGCAATAAATCCAGGTCTTCTCGTAGATGTGCTTGATCTCAAGATCGAAAATATCCTGGTCGGCATAGCAGGCGCGATGAACGCGGTCTGCCTCGACCAGTTTGGCCAGGTTGGGTATTGTCTCGTGCAGCATGGCGCCTCCTTGCGGTGTGCGGTTGGGTAATGAGGTCGTTGCTCAGGCCGCGCGCTGCTTTGCGCCGTTGCCCGATTTCGTTGATGTCCTTGCGTCGGCCGCCGTTACGCCGGCGTCCAGGTTTTGCTTCATTTGCTGCAGTGTCCAGCGCAGCATTTCGGCCGCGCCTTCGGGCAGTCCGGCGCGTGCGATGGTGTCTATGCGCTCGGCGTCCGGCCAGATGCGCGAAAACAGCTTGCGCCCTTCGGCTGTCAGCGATAGCCGCGTGATGCGCATGTCATTGGCATCGGCAAGCCGGGACAGCCAGCCTGAGCGCACCATGCGGTCCACGGTGCGTGTGAGCGTGGTGCGGTCTATGGTGGTGGCATCCGATAGTTCGCTCATGGAGCAGCGCTGGCGGCTGTAGAGCGCGGCGAGGGTGCGCCATTCGGGCACGCGCAGCTGATGGGCTTTGAGCGCCGCGGCCAGTTCGCGGTCACGCGCGCCGACCACCTGGGTCAGCCAGTAAAAGGTGTGGCTGTCGAGCTTGAAGGCGGGGCGGTTGGTGTCGGCCATGCATTTACATTAGCCATATTTAAGTGCGTTTGCAATTAAATTATCCTGTGTATCTCGTATTTTAATGCTGCAGTGCCATATTTATCGGGCCAATAACAGTGCGTTCGCACATCTGGCTGTGCCCCGGAGCAGGCGGCACACGGCGGCGCGGTATGATGCGGCAAAACAATCGGGCCAGGCGCGGGCGATCCGCGATGGTCGCGCGCACAACCAATTCGGGGAGGGCGGGGGGCTAGCCCCTTGTTGCAAGGACATGAGCATATTGCTGGGCTGCATTGCCGATGATTTCACCGGCGCGACCGATCTTGCCAACAACCTCGTGCGCGGCGGCATGCGCACGGTGCAGACCATAGGTGTGCCATCAAGCGCAATGGCCGAGGAGGTCGACGCCGTGGTGGTGGCGCTCAAGTCGCGCACCATAGCTGCGGCCGATGCCGTCGCGCAGTCGCTGGCCGCGCTCGAGTGGTTGCGTGCCCAGGGCTGCCGGCAGTTCTATTTCAAATACTGCTCGACCTTTGACTCGACGGCGCTGGGCAACATCGGGCCGGTGACCGAGGCGCTGATGGGTGCGCTGGGCACCGACTTCACCATCGCCTGTCCGGCCTTTCCCGAGAACAAGCGCACCGTGTTCAAGGGCTACCTCTTCGCCGGCGACGTGCTGCTCAATGAGTCGGGCATGCAAAACCATCCGCTCACGCCGATGACCGATGCCAACCTGGTGCGGGTGCTGCAGGCGCAAAGCAAAGGCAAGGTCGGGTTGATCGATTACGAGACGGTGGCGCGCGGGCACGCGGCCATCGCCGGCCGCATCGCGGTGCTCAAGGCCGAAGGGGTGCGCATCGCCGTCGTCGATGCCATCAATAACGATGACCTGATGCGCATGGGCAAGGCGTTCGCCGGCATGCCGCTGCTGACCGCAGGCTCGGGCGTGGCGATCGGCCTGCCGCAGAATTTTGCCGCGGCAGGCCTGCTGCGCGAGAGCACCAGCGCATCGGCCCTGCCGACCCCGGCCGGACATGAGGCGATTGTGTCGGGCAGCTGTTCGGTTGCGACCAATGCGCAAGTCGCCGACTTCATGCGTGGCGGCGGCGCCGCCTATTGGCTCGACCCGCTCAAGCTGGCCGCCGGCGAACCCGAGGTGGCGCGCGCGCTCGCCTGGGCCCAAGCTTTGTTGGCCGCGGGCAAAGGCCCGCTGCTGGTCTATTCCACCGCCGAGTCGCACGTGGTCAAGGCGGCGCAGGCCGCACTGGGCGTCGCCGACGCCGGCGCGATGGTTGAGCAGGCCCTTGCCGCCATTGCGCGCGGCCTCGTCGACGCCGGTGTCAGCCGCATGATCGTGGCCGGGGGCGAGACCTCGGGTGCCGTGGTGCAGGCGCTGGGCGTGATGGCATTGCGCATTGGTCCGCAAATCGATCCGGGCGTGCCATGGACGGCGACGGTCGGCGGCAAGCCGATGCTGCTCGTACTCAAGTCGGGCAATTTTGGCACGGTGGATTTTTTCAGCAAGGCATTCGCGCAGTTGCATTGAAAGCCCAAACAAAGACGGGATGACCATGAACGCAAACACCGAAAACACTGAGAGCACCGAGAGCAGTTTGCGCGAACACATCTGCGAGCTCGGCCGCTCGATTTTCGACCGCGGCCTGACCCATGGCTCGACCGGCAACATCAGCGCGCGCTGCGCCGATGGCTGGCTGCTCACCCCCACAGGCTCCAATCTGGGCCGCCTCGACCCGGCGCGCCTGTCCAAACTCGACTGGAGCGGCAAGCTCATTTCCGGCGATGCACCGTCGAAGGAGAACTTCCTGCACCTGGCGATGTACCAGGAGCGCGCAAAAAGCCAGGCCGTCATCCACCTGCACTCGACGCATTCGGTTGCGGTGTCGGTGCTCGAGGACGTGGACCCGGCCGACGTGCTGCCGCCCATCACCGCCTACTACGTCATGCGCATCGGCAGCCTGCCGCTGGTGCCGTACTTCGCGCCCGGCGACATGAAGCTCGCCGATGCCGTGCGCGGCTTTGCCGGCAAGCACCACGCCATGCTGCTGGCCAACCACGGACCGGTGGTCGCCGGCTCCAGCCTGTCGGCCGCGGCCGACGCCGTGGAGGAGCTCGAGGCCACGGCGAAACTGTATTTGCTGTTGCAGGGGCGCAAAGTGCGCTGCCTGAGTTGCGAGCAGGTCGCCGATATCAAGCACCGCCACCCGGCCGGTTAAACTGTAAAAAAGTGTGCGTCATTGCGAGGAGCGCAGCGATGCCCCGAAGGAAATCCCCGCAGGGGACGACGCAATCGCATCGAACACAGGATGTTTTAGCCACAAGCTTGCTTCGCCGTTAAAGCGGCTCGCAATGACAATATAGCAGGAGAAATTAATGCCAAAACTCGCCGCCAACACCTCGATGATGTACCAAGAGCACGCCTTTCTCGACCGCTTTGACGCGGCGGCAAAGGACGGGTTCAAGGCTGTGGAGTTCCTGTTCCCCTACGAGGTGCCCGCCGCGCAGATCAGGCGACGCCTAGACGCCAACGGCCTCACCCTGGCGCTGTTCAACGGGCCGCCCGGAAGCTGGGTCGGCGGGGAGCGCGGCATCGCCTCGCTGCCAGGGCGCGAGGACGAGTTCAAGCAAAGCATCGCCACCGCGCTCAAGTACGCGGCGGTGCTGGGCAACACCCGCCTGCATGTGATGGCCGGCCTGATCAAGCCCGAGCAGGACAGGGCGCGCCACCGCGAGGCCTACCTGAAAAACCTCGCCTATGCGGCAAAGGAAGCCGCGGCGCTGGGCATCACCGTCGTGATCGAGCCGATCAACACGCGCGACATTCCCGGATTTTTTCTCAACCGCCAGGATGAGGCCCATGCCATTTGCGCCGAGGTCGGAGCGGCCAACCTGAAGGTGCAGTTCGACCTCTATCACTGCCAGATCGTCGAGGGCGACCTGGCGATGAAAATGAAACAATACATCGCCGGTGTCGGCCACATTCAGATCGCCGGCGTGCCCGCGCGGCAGGAGCCGGACATCGGCGAGATCAACTACCCCTATCTGTTCGGCCTGATGGATGAGCTGGGCTATGACGGTTGGGTCGGGTGCGAGTACCGCCCGCGTGGCAAGACTTCAGATGGATTGGGCTGGGCCAAGCCTTGGCTGTGAGCCCAATATCACCCGTCATTGCGAGGAGCGAAGCGACGAAGCAATCTCGTGAAATTGCCAAGACACCACGACAGCGGCAAGATTGCTTCGCGGAGTTTATCCCCGGAGGCGGACTCGCAATGACATCAATTTACTTATTATTATCTGCACAATAGGCTGGAAGCCCGCGCCAGTCGGGGCTTTCCAGCCATCGCCGTAGTGATTTAATGCCGCAGCACGGCTAGTCCGGCACCACCGCCGTCGCTTCGATCTCGACCTTGGCGCGGTCTTCGATCAGTGCCACCACCTGCACCGCGCTCATCGCCGGGAAGTTACGGCCGATGATGTCGCGATAGGCCTCGCCTATCGCCTTGTATGCGCCGACGTACTCACGCTTGTCGACCACGTACCAGGTCATGCGCGTAATGTGTTCGGGCTTGCCGCCGGCCTCGGCCAGCACGGTGACGATATTGGCGAGCGCCTGCTTCGCCTGCGCGGCAAAATCATCCGATACAAATTTGCATTCGGCATCCCAGCCGATCTGTCCGGAGATGAACACTTGCGTGCCCCTGGCGGCGATGCCATTGGCGTAGCCGCGGGGCTTGGCCCAGCCTGGCGGTTGCAATACTTTCATCGTGTTCTCCTTTGTGCTCATGTGTCCATGCACCTTTGTATTTTTGTCAGGCCTAAATGGTGTGGCGGTGTCGCGATGTCGCGGTGTGGCGACGTTCAGACGCCGAGATAACGGTGCCACAGCCCATGGTCGGCATCGAGCTCGGCTGAGCTTCCCTGCCAGGCGACGCGGCCGCGTTCGATGATGGTGTGGCGGTCGGCGATCTTGATCAGGCGCTCGACGTACTTGTCTATGACCAGGATGGTCTGGCCCTGGCCCTTGAGCGCGCCAAGGCATTGCCAGATTTCTTCGCGGATCAGCGGCGCAAGCCCTTCGGTAGCTTCATCGAGGATCAGCAGGTGCGGGTTGGTCATCAGCGCGCGACCAATGGCGAGCATCTGCTGCTCCCCGCCGGAAAGCTGGTTGCCCATGTTGCCGCTGCGCTCGGCGAGGCGCGGGAAAAAGCCGAATACCTTGGCCAGCGTCCAGGGTTCTTTGGTGCCGCTGCGGTTGCCGGCAAAGGCGACGAGGTTCTCGCGCACGGTGAGATTGGGGAATATCTGCCGGCCCTCGGGCACCAGCGCCACACCCATGCGCGCGATGCGGTCTGAGCTGAGCTGTGCGATCGCGGTGTTGCGAAAGCGTATGCTGCCGGCTCGCGCCGGTGTCATGCCCATGATGGAGCGCACGGTGGTCGTCTTGCCCATGCCGTTGCGCCCGAGCAGGGTCGCCACCTCGCCGGCGCGGATGTCGAGACTGATACCGAACAGCACCTGGCTGGCGCCGTAGGCGGTCTCGAGATTCTCGACCTGGAGGAAGGCATCGCTCATGCCGCCGCACCTTCATCCAATTCATCACCCAGGTAGGCCTTCCTTACTTCAGGGTTGTTGCGTATCGCTTCCGGTTCGCCGGTGGCGATCAGGCGGCCGTTGACCAGCACCGAGATGCGGTCGGCGAGGCGGAACACCGCGTCCATGTCGTGCTCCACCAGCAGCACCGTGACCTCTTCGCGCACCTTTTCTATCAGTTCGATGATGCGCACTGATTCTTCCGGGCCCATGCCGGCCATCGGCTCGTCGAGCAGGATCAGCTTGGGCTGGGTGGCGAGCGCCAGCCCGACCTCGAGCTGGCGCTGCTCGCCGTGGGCGAGATTACCGGCCATGGCGTGCTCGCGACCGCCCAGGCCGACGCGCCTGACCAGTTCGGCCGCTTCCTCGAACAGCGCCGTTTCGGCGGCGAGCGGCCGCCAGAAGGACATGCTGGTGCCGCTGCGTGCCTGCACCGCCAGCGCAACGTTGTCGAGCACGGAGAATTTTTTGAATATGCTGGTGATCTGGTAGGAGCGCGCAAGGCCGCGGCGCACCCGCTCATGTTGGGGCAGGGCGCTGATGTCGCTGCCGTCAAAGCCAAGCCGGCCCGCGTCGCTGGCGAGCGAACCGGAGAGCTGTGCGATCAGCGTCGTCTTGCCGGCGCCGTTGGGGCCGATCAGCGCGTGTACCTCGCCGTGGCGGATGTCGAGGCTGACCTTGTCGGTGGCGACAAGCCCGCCGAAACGCTTCACCAGCCCCTGCACTTTGAGCAATGGCTCAGCCATGGCCGCCCCCTTGCTTGTTGCGCAAAAACAGGCCGGCGATACCCTGCGGTGCGTAGAGCACGATGACGAGCAGCACGATGCCCACGCCGAGCAGCGAGTGCTGCTGGTAATTGGGGTAGAGGTCGGCGATCCAGCCTATCTTGTGGTTAGCGATGAACTCCTCCAGCCCGAGCAGGGTCAGCGCGCCGATGAGGCCGCCGTAGCGAAAGCCCACGCCGCCGAGGATGACCATGATCATCAGGTTGCCCGACTGCGTCCAGTGCAGGATGGACGGGTTGACGTAGCTGCCGTGGTTGGCGAGCAGCGCGCCGGCCAGTCCGCCGAAGGCGCCGGCAATGACAAAGCAGGCGAGCTTGTAGCGTCGCGTCGGGAAGCCGATGGCCTCCATGCGTGTTTCGTTCTCGCGGATCGCCTCGATGACGCGGCCAAAGCGCGAGGACACCAGCCGGTTGAGCAGCAGCAGTGTCAACACCAGCAGCGCCAGCACGGCGTAATAAAAGTTGCTGTCGTTGGCCAGATCGACGAAGGGCAGTGTCGAGCGGCCGGGCAGCGTCAGGCCTTCTTCGCCGCCGTAGGCCTTCATCGACACCGTGAGGTAGTAAATCATCTGCGCAAAGGCGAGGGTGATCATGATGAAGTAGACGCCGCGGGTGCGCAGCGACACCGCGCCTATGGCGAGGGCGAGCAGACCCGGGAGCAGCATGGCGAGCGGCCAGCCGATGAGCGCGCCGGGCATGCCCTCGACGATCATGATGCCCGCGACATAGGTGCCGGCGCCGACAAACGCGGCGTGGCCAAAGGAAATCATGCCGCCATAACCGAGTATCAGGTTGAGGCTGGTCGCCGCCAGCGCGTAAATCATGATGCGGCTGGCAAAGCTGATGTAGTAGGCCTGATCGAGCGCCTGCATCGCCAGCGGGAAGGCGATGGCGGCGAGCAGCAGGGCGATGATGGCGGTGCGCTGCATCATCCCCTCGCCGGAAACAGGCCCTGCGGTTTCCAGAACAGCACCGCGGCCATGAGCACGTAAATGAGGATGGAGGCGAGCGCCGGGCCGACCGCGCTGGCAAACTGCGGTGGCAGGAACTCGCGCAGGAGGTGCGGCATGAAGGCGCGGCCGAAGGTGTCGACAAAGCCCACCAGCACCGAGCCGATCAGCGCGCCGCGAATCGAGCCGATGCCGCCGATGACGATGACGACAAAGGCGAGGATGAGGATGTTGTCGCCCATGCCCACCTGCACCGCAAAGATCGGGCCGAGCATGGCGCCGGCCACCGCGCACAGCGCGGCGCCAAAGCCGAACACCAGCGTGAACAGCAGCTTGATGTTGACGCCCATGGCGGTGGCCATTTCGCGGTTCGAAGCGCCGGCGCGCACCAGCATGCCGATGCGCGTCTTGGCGACGATAAAGTAGAGCAGCAGCGCCACGGCGAGGCCGACGCCGATGATGAGCAGGCGGTAGGACGGATAGAACAGCCCCGGGATCAGCTCCACCGGGCCGGACAGCGCCGCCGGCGTCGACAGCGCGATATCGGAACCCCAGATGATGCGCACCACCTCGTTGCTGATGAGGATGAGTGCGAAGGTGGCGAGCACCTGCGACAGGTGATCGCGCGTGTACAGGCTGCGCAGTATCGACACCTCGAGCAGCATGCCGATGACGGCGGTTGCCGCAACGGCCAGCAGCACGCCGGCGGTGAACGACCCGGTCGCCTGCACCAGCGTCGCGGCAAGAAAGGCGCCGACCATGTAGATCGAGCCGTGCGCGAGGTTGATCATGTCCATGATGCCGAACACCAGCGTCAGCCCTGCGGCGAGCAGGAACAGCATCAGGCCGAACTGCAGGCCGTTCAAGGATTGCTCAAGGATCAGGATGCCGGACATGGTTGGTGCGGTGAATGGTGAATCGGTAATGGTGAATCGCGAATGGGGAACGGGAGGGGTGGCAAAAAAAAGGGTGGGTCGCCCCACCCTTCTCTGATCAGCTTTTACTATTCACCATTCCCTATTTCCCATTCGCCGCTCTACCGCCTTACTTCATCTTGCAGTCCTGGACGTAGGCGTCGCCGTGGTTCTTGAACACCGTGCCTATGGTCTTGTTGACGATGCGGCCCTGGCTGTCCTTGCCGACCACGCGCAGGAAATAGTCCTGCACCGGGTAGTGGTTGGTGTTGAACTTGAACGCGCCGCGCACCGATTCGAACTTGGCCGCCTTGATGGCCTTGCCCAGGGCTTCCTTGTCTTCGATCTTTCCCTTGACCTGGCGCACGGCGGCGTCGATGAGCATTGCCGTGTCGTACGATTGCGCGGCGTAGACGCTGGGCAGGCGCTTGTATTCCTTCTCGAACTCGGCGACAAATTTCTTGTTTGCGGCGTTGTCGAAATCGAGGGCCCAATGCGCCGTGTCGAACAGGCCCAGCATGGCGTCACCCACCGGGCGGATGATGTCCTGGTCGGAGCCAAAGCCCGGGGTGATCAGCTGGATGTCCTTGGACAGGCCGGCACCGACGAACTGCTTGATAAAGTTGATGCCCATGCCGCCGGGCAGGAAGATGTAGAGCGCATCGGGCTTGGCGGCGCGAATTTGCGCCAGTTCAGCTGAATAGTCGATCTGCCCCAGCTTGGTGTAAACCTCGTCGGCGACCTTGCCCTTGTAAAAGCGCTTGAAGCCGGCCAGCGAGTCCTTGCCGGCCTGGTAGTTGGGCGCCAGCATGTAGACGTTCTTGTAACCCTTGCTGGTGGCGTGCTGGCCGGCGGCCTCGTGATAGGCGTCATTGGGCCAGGCCACGGCGAAAAAGTAGGGGTTGCACTGTGCGCCGGCCATGGGCGAGGGCGCCGCGTTGGGGCTGAGGTAATAGGTCTTGGCGGCAAACGCGTCGGGCACGGACGCGAGCATGATGTTGGAGAACACGATGCCGGTGAGGAAGTCGACCTTGTCGAGCTTGATGTTCTTT
>JANXRV010000095.1:0-11983 GCA_025356665.1 Pseudomonadota bacterium | reverse complement strand
GGCTTTCGCCTCTCCACCAAATTTCTTCGATAGCACCGACGTTATCGCCGCCGTCAGCGTCGTCTTGCCGTGGTCTACGTGACCGATCGTCCCCACGTTCACGTGAGGCTTCGTACGCTCAAACTTGCCCTTGGCCATGATGGATTCCCGTTACTTTTTGTTGATGATTGACTCTGCTACGCTTTTCGGCGCCTCAGAGTAGTGCTTGAATTCCATGGTGTACGTTGCGCGCCCCTGTGTAAGGGATCGCACTGTCGTCGAATAGCCGAACATCTCCGCCAGCGGTACTTCGGCTCGAATCACCTTCCCACCGGGAAAGTCATCCATACCTTGGATGATACCGCGCCGCGATGACAAGTCGCCAATGACATCACCCATTTTTTCTTCCGGCGTCTCAACCTCGACTGCCATCATAGGTTCGAGCAACACCGGCGACGCCTGACGTAGCCCGTCCTTAAAGGCCAGGGTGGCGGCGATGCGGAATGCGTTCTCATTTGAGTCAACCTCGTGGTACGAACCGCCAAACAAGGTTACCTTGACATCTACCATAGGAAACCCCGCCAACACGCCGCTAGGCAATGCATCAACAAGCCCACGATTGACCGCCGGGATGTATTCGCGAGGAACCGTACCATCTTTCACGGCATCGATAAACTCGAAACCTTTGCCGGATATCCGCGGCTCGACCCGAAGCCAGACATGGCCATACTGCCCCCGCGCGCCCGATTGCTTGATGAATTTACCTTCCACGTCGCCCGATTGCGTGCGAATCGTTTCGCGATAGGCCACCTGCGGCGCACCAACGTTCGCGTCGACGCTGAACTCACGCTTCATGCGATCAACCAGAATCTCCAGATGCAACTCACCCATGCCAGAAAGAATCGTTTGCCCCGACTCTTCATCTGTACGAACGCGAAAAGATGGGTCTTCATGAGCAAGCCGCTGCAAGGCAACACTCATCTTTTCCTGATCGCTTTGGGTCCTTGGCTCCACCGCAATGTGCATAACCGGCTCCGGAAACACCATACGCTCCAGCACTATGACCTTGCCGGGATCGCACAGCGTTTCACCGGTCGTAACATCTTTCAACCCCACTGCTGCGGCAATATCACCCGCGCAGACTTCCTTGATTTCCTCGGGCTGGTTGGCATGCATCTGGAGAATCCGACCAATACGCTCTTTACGGCGATGCAGGGAGGTGTACACGGTGTCACCGGAATTCAGTACTCCGGAATAGACTCGGAAAAACGTGAGCTGGCCGACAAAAGGATCGGTCATGATCTTGAATGCGAGAGCCGAAAAGGGCTCGTCATCGGCAGGCTTTCGAACCGCAGGCCGCTCGTCCTCGAGCAGCCCTTTGACCGGGGAAATGTCTACGGGTGCCGGCATATAGTCGATCACGGCATCGAGCATTGCCTGGACGCCCTTGTTTTTGAACGCCGAGCCGCAAAGCATCGGAACAATCTCGCCCGCGATGGTGCGCATACGCAGACCGCGTTTAATTTCCTCGACAGAGAGATCCCCTCCTTCGAGGTATTTCTCCATCAAGGACTCATCAGCCTCGGCAGCCTCTGCCACCAACTTCTCGCGCCACAACTTCGCCTCAGCGGCCAGCTCCGGAGGTATGTCGCGCAGGTCGAACTTCATCCCCTGACTTACGTCATCCCAATAGATGGCCTTCATCATGACGAGATCGATGACACCCTCGAATTTTTCCTCGCCCCCAATAGGAACCTGCACCGGGACTGGGTTCGCCTTCAGGCGAGACTTCATCTGTTCATGCACGCGGAAAAAACTCGCGCCGATCCGGTCCATCTTGTTCACGAACGCAAGCCTCGGCACCTTGTACTTATTTGCCTGGCGCCAGACTGTTTCAGACTGGGGCTGTACACCGCTTACTGCGCAGTAGACCATGCAGGCACCATCAAGAACCCGCATTGAGCGCTCCACTTCAATCGTGAAGTCGACATGCCCAGGGGTGTCGATTATGTTTATCCGGTGCTCGGGGTGAATCCCGTCCATCCCCCTCCAGAAACAGGTCGTTGCGGCTGAAGTGATCGTTATACCCCGCTCGCGCTCCTGCTCCATCCAGTCCATTACCGCAGCACCGTCGTGCACTTCACCGATCTTGTGCGACACACCGGTATAAAACAGTATGCGCTCGGTGGTCGTGGTCTTACCCGCGTCAATGTGCGCACTGATGCCGATGTTCCGATAGCGCTCGATGGGGGTTTTGCGTGCCACGTTTTGTTGCCTTAAATACCTAAAATCGGGATGCGCGCAAGGCGCCCCCGTTCAAACCTAGAAAAATCAGAACCTGTAGTGCGCGAACGCCTTGTTTGCTTCAGCCATGCGGTGCACTTCGTCGCGTTTCTTCATCGCACCACCGCGACCTTCCGCTGCCTCAATCAATTCGCCAGCAAGACGAAATCCCATGGACTTCTCCGAGCGCTTGATTGCAGCCTCACGAAGCCAGCGCATCGCCAAGGCCATGCGGCGACTCGGACGCACCTCAACAGGAACCTGATAGTTCGCACCGCCAACACGACGGCTCTTAACTTCAACCATGGGCTTCACGTTCGACACAGCCAAGCCAAACACCTCAAGAGGATCTTTGCCCGACTTCGTTTTTATTTGCTCGAACGCACCGTACATAATGCGCTCAGCAACCGACTTTTTCCCGCAGATCATCAACACATTGACGAACTTAGCGACATCGGTGTTACTGAACTTCGGGTCTGGAAGGATTACTCGTTTAGGTACTTCTCTGCGGCGTGGCATAGTCTTCCTCGAATCTTTGTTATATAGAGGCGCAGCTGTTGCGCATGTCTCGTAACGCGGGGCTTAGGCGGCCTTAGGACGCTTCGTGCCGTATTTGGAACGGCTTTGCTTGCGGTCTTTCACGCCCTGCGTATCCAGACTGCCCCGAACCATGTGATAACGAACACCAGGCAAGTCCTTCACACGACCGCCACGAATGAGTACAACCGAGTGTTCCTGCAGGTTGTGCCCCTCACCACCGATATAGCTAATAACCTCAAACCCGTTAGTAAGACGGACTTTGGCCACTTTGCGTAGCGCCGAGTTTGGCTTTTTCGGCGTAGTCGTATAAACCCGCGTACAGACACCCCGCTTTTGCGGACTCTGACCAAGCGCTGGCACCTTGCTCTTAGTCACCGGGCGGGTACGCCCCTTACGAACTAACTGGTTGATTGTAGGCATAAAATTCGGTTTCCAATAAAACTGGGGCGCGCGGTGCTAACGGCGTGCCGCCCCGTGGGTATCAAAGACTCGGGATTATACAAACAAAATCAATGCTCAGTCAACAACCTTACCGCTTTTCTCTTGTTCGTAACAGCTATTCCCAGTCTCGACCGGTTCAAACCGTGTCGCAGGAATGAGCTTGTCAACAGATAGAATAGCGAATTGCCAATTTTGGGTCGTCTAACGCATGCCAATCCACCTATTTACCCCCTTTACCATGCGCAAGCTCACGCTGCGCAACCGCATTGTCATCTCACCCATGTGTCAATATTCCGCCGAAAAGGGAAATGCGGATGATTGGCACCGCATCCATCTAGGGCAGATGGCCCTCGGCGGCGCGGGCTTGTTGTGCATTGAGGCGACCGCTGTCGAACAGGCGGGGCGCATTACCCCTGGTTGCCTTGGGCTTTTTTCGGACCAGAACGAATCCGCGTTGCGCGGCGTCCTCGAATCGGTTCGACGCATTTCCGAGATGCCTCTGGCACTCCAACTAAGCCATGCCGGCCGAAAGGCCTCCAGCAATGTGCCCTGGAAGGGCGGCACCCTTATTCCCCGGGATAAGGGTGGCTGGCAGACTTTCGCACCCTCCGCAGTACCGCATGCCGCTAATGAGTTGCCCCCTAGAGCTGCAGACGATGCTGCGTTGCAACGCATTCGCAACGCCTTTGCCTCTGCTGCGACGCGTGCCTCACGTCTGGGCATAGACGCCCTTGAATTGCACGCCGCGCACGGCTATCTCCTACACCAATTTCTGTCCCCGATTGCGAATCGGCGCACCGACAACTATGGTGGTTCGCTCGAAAACCGAATGCGTTTTCCACTTGAGGTTTTTGATGCGGTTCGCGCCGCCTGGCCGGCAGACAAGCCCTTGGGGGTGCGTATTTCATGCACAGACTGGGTGGACGGGGGCTGGACTCTCGACGAAAGCGTTGCGTTTGCACGTGTACTGACCCAACGCGGCTGCGACTGGGTCGACGCATCATCGGGCGGCATTTCACCCAATCAAAGAATTCCGCTTAACCCCGGTTATCAGGTGCCCTTTGCCGAGACAATCAAAAAAGAAACAGGAGCAACGACCATGTCCGTGGGACTAATCACGGATCCTAGGCAAGCCGAAGAAATCATTGCCAGCGGCAAGGCCGACATGGTCGCACTTGCACGCGGCATGCTCTACGATCCACGGTGGGCTTGGCACGCAGCGGCCGAACTTGGTGCGACGGTCTCCTACCCGCAACAGTACTCGCGTTGCGCGCCACGCGACAAACAACACATCTTTGAGAACCTTGTCGTAGCGCAACGCTAAACACGTCCTGGCCGCCCATCCCATCCATTAGGGATCGCGCAACGCCGGCACAAATCAGAAGGGCCGCTTTCGCGGCCCTTCTGATTACGACTTCATCCAATAGACATCAGACGCTGGCTGCAGACTCTTCCTCGTTCCCAGCCGACTCTTCAACCGGTTCCTCGACCGCGGGCGCAGGCGCGTTCTTACGCGCGGTGTGAAAAGCCAAACCGGTTCCCGCCGGAATAAGGCGGCCGACAATGACGTTTTCCTTGAGGCCGCGCAGATCGTCCTTCTTGCCCATGATCGCCGCTTCCGTAAGGACGCGCGTAGTCTCCTGGAACGACGCGGCAGAGATGAACGAGTCGGTCGACAGCGAGGCCTTGGTGATGCCCAGCAACATGTGATTGTAGGTCGCCGGTTTTTTCCCGTCAGCCTCCATACGCTCGTTCTCCGCAAACAAATCCGCACGCTCGACTTGCTCGCCGGGAATGAAGCGTGTATCACCCGAATCATCGACCTGCACACGGCGCAGCATCTGGCGGACAATCACCTCGATGTGTTTGTCGTTGATGCGCACACCCTGAAGACGATAAACGTCCTGAACCTCGTCGGTGATGTAGCGCGCCAGCGCAGGAACACCCTGCAAACGCAGAATGTCGTGCGGATCGACCGGCCCGTCAACGATGACCTCCCCTTTATTCACGATCTGGCCGTCGTGGGCCATAACATGTTTTTCTTTCGGAATGAGGTACTCGTTAGCCACGCCATCAAGGTCGGTAATGACTAGGCGCTGCTTGCCCTTTGTATCCTTGCCGAAGGAAACAGCACCCGTAACTTCCGCCAGCACGCCGGCGTCTTTCGGGGAGCGCGCCTCGAACAACTCCGCCACTCGCGGCAAACCACCCGTGATGTCGCGCGTTTTCGATGTCTCCTGCGGAATGCGGGCTAGCACTTCACCCACGCCCACTTTCTGCCCGTCCTTGACGGTGATGACCGAACCCACCTGAAAGGTGATGTTAACCGAGTGATCGGTGCCGGCGATCTTGATCTCCTGTCCCTCGTCGTTCATTAGCTTGACCTGCGGACGAACACCCTTGGAGGTGCTGCCCCGCTGCTTGGGATCGATAACCACGAGGGTCGACAGGCCGGTAATTTCATCAGTCTGCTTCATCACGGTCACGTTCTCGATGACGTTCTCGAGCTTCACGACGCCGCCGTACTCGGTGATGATCGGACGGGTGTGCGGATCCCAAGTGGCGATCAACATACCGGCCTTGATCGGCTTCCCATCCTCCACGTGCAGAGTGGCGCCGTAAGGAACCTTATGGCGCTCGCGCTCGCGACCGCCCTCCTCCGTGATCAGCACTTCACCAGTGCGCGAGATAACCACTTTTTCGCCCTTGCCGCTGGTTACATAACGAACCTGCGCCGAAAAATGCGCGATACCCGTGGATTTGGACTCAACCTGGCTCGCGACAGCGGTACGCGATGCCGCACCGCCGATGTGAAAGGTGCGCATGGTCAGCTGGGTACCTGGCTCGCCGATAGACTGCGCGGCAATGACACCCACAGCCTCACCAACGTTCACCAGGCTACCGCGGCCAAGATCGCGCCCGTAGCACTGCGCGCAAAGACCTTTGCGCGTATCGCATGTCAGCGGCGTACGAACCTTGACCTCATCAATGCCGAGTTGCTCAATGAGCTCAACCTCATCCTCCGACAGCAGAGTCCCGACGTGGTAAAGCACATCCTGGGTCTCCGGATGCACCAGCTCAGCAGTCGTTACCCGGCCAAGAATCCGCTCACGCAAAGCCTCGACCACTTCACCGCCCTCGACTAACGCCTTCATGGCCACACCATTCGATGTACCACAATCGTTCTCGATAACAACCAGATCCTGCGTGACGTCAACGAGACGACGCGTCAGATAACCGGAGTTCGCTGTCTTCAAAGCCGTATCAGCCAGCCCCTTACGTGCGCCGTGCGTCGAAATAAAATACTGAAGAACGTTAAGCCCTTCACGGAAATTGGCCGTAATCGGCGTTTCGATGATTGAGCCGTCGGGCTTGGCCATCAGCCCGCGCATTCCTGCAAGCTGACGGATCTGCGCGGCGGAACCGCGCGCACCGGAGTCGGCCATCATGTAAATAGAATTGAACGACTCCTGTTTAACAGTCTTGCCCTTGCTGTCAATGACATTTTCCGTCGAAAGCTGGTCCATCATCGCCTTGCCAACCTGGTCGCCAGCACGCCCCCATATGTCGACCACCTTGTTGTAGCGCTCGCCCACGGTCACCAGACCCGAGGTGTATTGCGCCTCGATCTCCTTAACCTCTTGCTCCGCCGCATCGATCAGTGTGTGCTTTTGCAACGGGATGAGCATGTCATCGACACAGATGGACAACCCGGCGCGGGTGGCGATGGTAAACCCGGACTGCATCAACTTGTCGGCAAAAATTACCGTCTCGCGCAAACCGCAACGGCGGAAAGACGCGTTGATGAGCTTGGAGATTTCTTTCTTCTTGAGCGCCTTGTTGATGAACTCGAAGGGCAGGCCGGGGGGCAGAATTTCCGACAGCAGCGCGCGGCCGATAGTGGTCTTGACCCGCGTGGTCTTCTCTATTTTTTCACCAGACTCCGACAGGTCGAATTCCTTGATCCGCACCGTTACCAGCGCATGGATTTCCGCCTTGCCGCTTTGGTAAGCGCGCAGCATCTCGCTGATATCAGAGAACATCATCCCCTCGCCGCGCGCGTTGATCTTCTCGCGAGTAGCGTAGTACAGACCGAGCACGATGTCCTGCGACGGCACGATAATGGGGTCGCCGTTCGCTGGCGACAGCACGTTATTCGATGCCAGCATCAAGGTTCGCGCTTCCATCTGCGCCTCAAGCGACAGGGGCACGTGGACGGCCATCTGGTCGCCGTCGAAGTCGGCGTTGAATGCGGCGCAAACCAGCGGGTGCAGCTGGATAGCCTTTCCCTCAATCAGGACGGGCTCAAATGCCTGAATGCCGAGACGGTGCAGCGTCGGAGCGCGGTTGAGCATGACCGGATGTTCACGGATCACCTCTTCCAGGATGTCCCAGACAACCGCAGTCTCCGCCTCAACCTCGCGCTTTGCCGCCTTGATGGTGGTTGCGATGCCCTGCATCTCAAGCTTGTTGAAGATGAACGGCTTGAACAGCTCAAGTGCCATTTTCTTCGGCAAGCCACACTGGTGCAGCTTGAGCTGCGGACCCACCACGATGACGGATCGGCCGGAGTAATCGACGCGTTTTCCGAGCAAGTTTTGACGGAAACGTCCGCCCTTTCCCTTAATCATGTCTGCGAGCGACTTGAGCGGTCGCTTATTCGCACCGGTCATCGCCTTGCCACGGCGACCGTTGTCGAGCAAGGAGTCGACCGCTTCTTGCAGCATGCGCTTTTCGTTCCTTACGATGATTTCCGGCGCCTTCAGTTCAAGCAGGCGCTTCAGGCGGTTGTTGCGGTTGATTACACGGCGGTACAGGTCGTTCAGATCGGAGGTGGCGAAACGGCCACCGTCCAGCGGGACGAGCGGGCGCAATTCCGGCGGCAGCACCGGGAGCACCTCCAGGACCATCCACTCCGGCTTGATGCCGGACTTCTGGAAGCCCTCGAGCACCTTGAGACGCTTTGCAATTTTCTTGATCTTGGTGTCTGAGGTCGCCGTCTCTAATTCCTTGCGCAGGGTCTCGATATCATGATCAACATCGATCGAACGCAGCAATTCGCGGATGCCCTCGGCGCCCATGGAGGCGGAGAAATCATCACCAAACTCCTCAACCTTGGCGAGGTAATCGTCTTCCGTCAGCAATTGGCAGCGCTTGAGCGGCGTCATGCCCGGGTCAATAACGACGTAGGCTTCGAAATACAGCACGCGCTCGATATCGCGCAGTGTCATATCCAAGACCAAGCCAAGACGCGAGGGCAGTGATTTGAGGAACCAAATGTGGGCTGTGGGGCTTGCCAACTCGATGTGGCCCATGCGCTCACGGCGAACCTTGGCAAGCGTCACTTCGACACCGCACTTCTCGCAGATCACGCCGCGGTGCTTAAGGCGCTTGTACTTGCCGCAAAGGCATTCGTAATCCTTGATAGGGCCAAAAATTTTGGCGCAAAACAGGCCGTCCCGCTCCGGCTTGAACGTGCGGTAGTTAATGGTCTCCGGCTTCTTAACCTCTCCGAACGACCATGAACGGATCTTCTCGGGCGAGGCAAGCCCGATCTTGATCGCGTCAAATTCTTCTTCCTGCGTTACCTGCCTGAACAAATCAAGTAGTGCTTTCATCTTTCACTCCAAAGTGGCGTGATGCACGTACAAACTTTCGACCGGTTTTCCGCGAAGGCGCGAAATTCCGTATTCAAATTAAAATCTTTCGAGGTCAATATCAATGCCGAGAGACCGGATTTCCTTGACCAGCACGTTGAACGACTCGGGCATGCCCGCCTCGATCTTGTGATCGCCCTTGACGATGCTCTCGTAGACCTTGGTCCGGCCGGAAATATCGTCTGACTTGACCGTAAGCATTTCCTGCAGCGTGTATGCGGCGCCATAAGCCTCCAGCGCCCATACCTCCATCTCGCCGAAGCGCTGCCCGCCAAACTGCGCCTTGCCGCCCAGCGGTTGCTGGGTAACAAGACTGTAAGGACCTGTCGAGCGCGCATGCATCTTGTCATCGACAAGGTGGTGCAGCTTGAGCACGTGCATGTAACCGACAGTCACCAACCGGTCGAACTGCTCGCCGGTGTGGCCGTTGTAGAGCGTGACCTGCGTCTTGCCCGGATTGAAACCCAGCTGTTTAGTGCGCAGATCGTCGTCCGGGAAAGCCAGATCCAGCATGGCGCGGATTTCGCCCTCGTTAGCCCCATCGAACACGGGCGTCGCGAAAGGAACGCCGTGCTTAAGGTTGGAGGCGAGCTCCATCACCTCTTGGTCGGTCAGGCTGGCGATGTCTTCTGGCTTGCCGCTGTCGTTATATATCTTGGTCAGGAACTTGCGCACATCAGCAGTCTTCGAATGCTGCTTCAGCATCTCCCCGATCTTGATGCCCAGCCCCTTCGCAGCCCAACCAAGGTGTGTTTCAAGGATTTGTCCAACGTTCATGCGCGAAGGCACGCCCAGCGGGTTCAGCACAACATCAACCGGCGTGCCATCCGCCATGTAAGGCATGTCTTCAACCGGAACAATCTTGGAGATCACGCCCTTGTTACCGTGGCGGCCGGCCATCTTGTCGCCAGGCTGCAGGCGGCGCTTAACAGCCACATAGACCTTGACCATTTTTTGCACCCCGGGCGGCAATTCGTCACCCTGAGTGAGCTTTTTCTTTTTCGCCTCGAACGCCACGTCGAAATCGACACGCTTTTGCTCAAGACTTGCGCGCAGGGACTCTAACTGCGCCGCCGACTCGTCGCTGGTCAGACGGATATCGAACCAGTGATAACGCTCGTTATCGTCAAGATAGCTCTTGGTGATCTTGGAACCCTTGGCGAGCTTTTGGGGGCCGCCATTGGCCGTCTTGCCAACCAGCAGGCGTTCAATTCGGCCGAACGTGTCGCCCTCAACTATTCGCATCTGGTCGGCGAGATCCTTCTTGTACCGTTTCAGTTCATCGTCGATGATCTGGGCCGCGCGCTTGTCCCGATCGATGCCCTCGCGGGTGAACACCTGCACATCTATCACCGTCCCGGAAATTCCGGACGGGACGCGCAAAGAAGTGTCCTTCACATCAGAAGCTTTCTCGCCAAAAATCGCACGTAGCAGCTTCTCTTCAGGCGTCAACTGCGTCTCACCCTTGGGCGTGACTTTGCCGACCAGAACATCCCCGGCCTCCACCTCGGCGCCGATATAAACGATACCCGCATCATCGAGCCGGCCTAGCTGGCCCTCAGACAGGTTTGAAATATCGCGGGTTATTTCCTCAGGGCCGAGCTTGGTGTCGCGTGCAACAACGGTGAGCTCCTCGATATGGATAGAGGTATAACGATCTTCGGCCACCACACGCTCCGAAATCAAAATCGAGTCTTCGAAGTTATAGCCATTCCAAGGCATGAAAGCGACCAACATGTTCTGCCCAAGCGCCAATTCGCCCATATCCGTTGAAGCGCCATCGGCAACCACATCGCCCTTCGCGATGATTTCCCCAACTTTGACCAGCGGTCGCTGATTAATGTTGGTGTTCTGGTTGGAACGGGTGTACTTCATCAGATTGTAGATATCGACACCCACATCGCCTGCCACCGTCTCGTCGTCATTGACGCGAACGACGATGCGGCTGGCGTCGACATAATCGACCACGCCGCCGCGCAGAGTCTGCACCGCAGTGCCGGAATCAACCGCTACCGTTCGTTCAATACCCGTTCCCACAAGAGCTTTTTCAGGCCGCAGGCAGGGCACCGCCTGGCGCTGCATATTGGATCCCATCAACGCGCGATTGGCGTCATCGTGCTCAAGGAAGGGGATCAACGAGGCCGCCACGGAAACAATTTGTGCCGGTGCCACGTCCATGTATTGGACCCGATCTGCCGTCGCCAGCGTGAACTCGTTTTTGTAACGGCATGAAACCAAGCCATCCTGAAGCTTGCCCACCTTGTCGAGTTGCGCGTTCGCCTGCGCGATCATGAAGTTCGATTCCTCGATTGCGGAGAGAAAATCGATCTGGTCGGTAACCTTGCTTGCAACGACCTTGCGGTACGGTGTTTCCATAAAACCGTACTCGTTGGTTCGCGCATACAAGGCGAGCGAATTGATGAGGCCGATATTCGGGCCTTCAGGTGTTTCGATAGGGCAGACACGTCCATAGTGCGTTGGATGCACGTCGCGCACCTCGAAGCCGGCGCGCTCGCGCGTCAGGCCGCCAGGTCCGAGCGCCGACACGCGGCGTTTGTGCGTAATCTCGGACAGCGGGTTTGTCTGGTCCATGAACTGCGACAACTGGCTCGAGCCGAAGAACTCCTTGATTGCGGCCGAAATCGGCTTTGCATTGATCAGGTCATGCGGCATCAGGTTGTCGGACTCGGCCTGCGACAGACGCTCCTTGACCGCGCGCTCCACGCGCACAAGTCCGGCCCGGAACTGGTTTTCTGCCAACTCACCCACCGAGCGTACGCGCCGGTTGCCAAGGTGATCAATATCATCGATCTCGCCGCGGCCGTTGCGCAACTCGACCAGAATGCCAACTACTGCGATGACATCGTCATTTGACAGCACGCCGGACCCAAGAGCGTCCTTGGGGCCTACGCGCTCATAAAAACGCTTAGACCAATCCGGGGATTTGTCCTCTTTTTTCTCCGGATAGGCGCGGCGGTTGAATTTCATGCGGCCAACGCCGGACAGATCGTAGCGATCTTCGTTGTAAAAAAGGCCGTTGAACAGCGTTTCAACGGCGTCCTCGGTCGGCGGTTCGCCGGGGC
>JANXRV010000087.1:0-2429 GCA_025356665.1 Pseudomonadota bacterium | reverse complement strand
CCCGGGGATTTCACCGGAGGGAAACTACACAAAAATGAGGATTCAAGGTTCAAATCGGCACCAAGCAAAATCGGCTGTAAAGCCGCGCCAGTATTGGCTTTCAAGCAAATTAACACCCATTTAACCGGACACTACTGATGCCTGAGATTGCGGAATTTCTTGCTTATTGTTGCTGTTGCCTATTGGATCGGATCGGATCGGATTGGATCGGATTGGATCGGGTCGGATTTATTTGCGCTCAAGCGCAAAGCGCTGGGCTTGAGCGTGACTGCTGCCGTCGGTTTCGACGTTGTAGTGGTGGTAGTTGTAGGTTGTAGTTGTCGTTGTGGTATTGGCATCAGCATCAGCTGCCGCACCGATGCCGGGGGGCGGGTCCGGTCAGGCCTGCAGCCAGACGTGTAGGGCGGTGGTGACGGCCGGCGCCTGCTCTAGTGTGGACAGATGGCCGCAGTGTTCGATGATTTCCAGCGTTGCGCCCGGGATCGCGGCGGCCATTTCTTCGTGGCGCTCAGGCGGGGTCAGCGCGTCTTGCTTGCCGCAAAGCACCAGCGCAGGACAATTTATTTTGCGCAATAAGGGATGGCTGTCCGCGCGGCTCATGATGGCTTTTTCCTGGCGAATGAAGGCGGCCTTGCCGACATTGCGCGCCATGGTCTTGATGACGCAGGTCAGCGCTTCGTTGTCGAGATGGTCGGTATGCACGAGTTGCGGCAGCAGCGTATCGGTCACACCCATGAATTTACCGCGCTCGGCTAGGGCGATAAAAGCGTTTCGCCGCTTGATCGCCTCTGGCGAATCGGCACCCGGCGCGGTGTCCAGCAGCGCGATGCGCGTGACGCGCTCCGGGGCCTGGCGAATTATCTCAAGGGCAATGTAGCCGCCCATCGAAAGGCCGGCCAAGGAAAAGGTTTTGAACGGGCAGGCGGCGAGAATGTCGGTGGCGACCTGCTGCATGGTGTTGGCGCGGGTGTGGTCGGCAACCCAGCAGTCGGCGGATTTGCCGAGGCCTGCGATCTGCGGCTGCCATAGCAGCGCATCACAGAGCAGGCCGGGTACGAGAACGAGTGGCTGTGAGTTCATGTCGCCGCGGTCAATCGCCGGTCTCCTTTCGCATGTCTCGATCGCGCTTGGCTGTCCAGATGCCAGATGCGCGGATGTTTGATGTCTTTGGCCTCATTGTCGTTGCATTGTCATTGTATAGGCGCGCGATACGTCGAATGGCATGCAATGCTCGTAAATGGGGAAAGCGGCGTATTTGGGGTCAGATCAGGCCGAACTTTGACTCGGCACCGCGAAAAGTCGTAGAAAACGGCCGGTTCCGCTCGCCACCTCTTGCTTGCCGCGCGCATGGATGAGATCAAGGCTTGCCTGGCTGGAGATGACCTGGTCGGCTTTGTAGGCGCAGGCGCGGCGTGCGCGCACAGCGTGGTAGTGTGATGCCACGGCATGTTTGATCGGTTTGTCCGTGACTTTGTGGGCGGGTTTGATGACTTCGCGCGCCATTTTTGCGCATCGCCTGAGCATCGATTACCCTAACTTCGTCATCGTCGACGATGACGCCGGTGTTAGGGTCCCCTTCGGCTTTAAATGCGTAGGCGTTGGCGGAAAGTTTGATGAAGCTGATTTTCTTTTCGGCCAAGTCGGCCAGGGAGGCGCAGGCTTTTGCCATGTTAGTGAGTCCTCGCATAGGGGATTTTGTTCAACTGCAAAGGAGCGACGAATTTGGGCTGGCTTAGGAAATGCGGTCCGCAACGCGCCATCGACGTTTGCTGCAGAAGGGCAATGTTACACGCTTAAGTCCCTCGGTCATGCTGATGCGTCGCTACCGGCTTGGTCGGCGGTTGATCATCTGGTTTGACATGACCTCCAAAACTCTTCATAATCAGCGGTTTCGCTGGAGGGGTGCCCGAGTGGTTAAAGGGGGCAGACTGTAAATCTGTTGGCTTACGCCTACGTTGGTTCGAATCCAACCTCCTCCACCAGCGCTTGGTGTGCTCAAAGGGTGTGTTCCAAGACGGGCGGGGGGTTGGCGGAGAGGGATAAAGGAACGCGGGTGTAGCTCAATGGTAGAGCAGAAGCCTTCCAAGCTTATGACGAGGGTTCGATTCCCTTCACCCGCTCCAGATGTGTGTGCGGTTTGCGGTACGCGGTACGGGATGAAAGGCGGTCCGGGCGGCGAATTTAGGCTTCAAAAGTATCGCCGTTGTAGCTCAGTGGTAGAGCACTCCCTTGGTAAGGGAGAGGTCGCGCGTTCAATCCGCGCCAACGGCACCATAAGATTTATTTATTGTCGACTTAACAGGGTAAGAGATCATGGCCAAGGGCAAATTTGAGCGTACGAAGCCTCACGTGAACGTGGGGACGATCGGTCACGTAGACCACGGCAAGACGACGCTGACGGCGGCGATCACGTCGGTGCTGTCGAAGAA
>JANXRV010000004.1:0-4208 GCA_025356665.1 Pseudomonadota bacterium | reverse complement strand
TACGATCAATTTCCTGCGCGAGGGCAGTCTTGCCTCGATCTCCAGCAATATCGTTGGAGATTGTCGGCGTGTAGAGACTCTTGGCCCGGACGGTGTCAGAATTGTGGAAGGCACAGCCGCAGGACGCCACCGCTATTCACCTTCACCATATTGATCCAGGGTTTGAGCCGATCCGACAGGAGTTTGTCACGCGGCTGGGTCAAAGTCTCTACACGCCGACAATCTCCAACGATATTGCTGGAGATCGAGGCAAGACTGCCCTCGCGCAGGAAATTGATCGTAGCAGCTACAAAGGTCTCCCGCCCTACGCCAGTTATGTGGCACGCACCATCTTTATCCACTCCATCGCATTTCCGACGAGCCTCCAAGGGATTGCTCCCGATGAGTTGCGCTTTAGCGTTCTCGCTCCAACACTGGAAATCGGGTTCATTGAGGACGCGAAGAAGCGGTTCCAAGAGAAGTCAGCCTATCTCGATGACCGCCCCGGAGCGCCTCTCCGCTTCCTTACAGAGGCAAACCTTACGCAAGTTGTTGAGCGGCAAATCTTGCTGTCCGATCCCGGAACGATCCGTGCTGAGCTGAATGGCCGAATCCGCACCACCTATCTGGCAGGCGAATTCGAACTCAATCTCTTCCCTGGTATGGCGGGTGAGGTTCCGGATGAAGTTGGAGGCGGCAAACCGCTTTTGGTTTTGCTTTCCTACGACAGCGTCTCGATTGGCAGTGTTGTGGATCAAGCACCTGAACTTGTTGCTCGCATCCATAAGCACGTTGGAAGCGATGAACGCGGCTTTCGGAAACTTCTCAACAACTTAGTCTTTGCCGTCGCTGATGAAGGCCGTCTAAAGGACATGAAACGCTCGATTGCCCGCGCGCTTGCGCTGCAGGAATTGGTAAAGCCGGATCGCTCGAAAGACATGGCCCTCCACCAGCAAGACAAGCTAAAGGAGTGGTTTCACGGCTCTGCAAAAGACGCGAATCAGGCCATTCAGCACTGCTATCGCCACATCTTCTATCCATCTCGGCAGAAGCTTTCAGAGGGGGCGGACCTTGCTCATACCGCCTTGGAGATGACCAGCTCCGAACAGTTTGACGGACAACGGGCGATCATCCGCGCTCTGCGTGACCTGAGCAAGCTGCGTCTGCCGGAGGATCTTCCCGACGCGCCCACACTCGTCCGCGACCGCACTCCGCTGCGCAAAGGACAGATCAGCACCTTGGACCTTCGGGGAGAGTTTCGGCGTGACGCAGGCTTGCCCATATTGATCGGCGATGCTGTGTTCACAAAGGGCATCCGCGATGGTGTCAGCCGCAGCGAGTACATCTACCAATATCGTGACCTACTGCTTGGTCCGGGCGATCCACCAACTTCCATCGCCATCAGTGAGGACGCCTTCGTTTTCACCATGACGTATGCCAAGGAGCACGGCATCTGGCCGCCCGTACCTGCGGCACCAGCCACTCCAACGTCTCCAACGAACTCCGGCGGGATTGCGCCTGGCCCTCCGACCACGTTCGGTGGATCGGTTCCCTCAACACCAAATTCCAGTGAAGGCGAAGGAGAGAGCAAGCTCGGGGGGCTTCCAGGTGTCCTGAGTGCTGGAAGCTTCAAGTACGAAGGGCCGCTTCGTGAGGCACTCAAGGTTGTTCTGCTGGAGAAGGCGAAATCTAGCGGCGCATCACGTATTGGCTCCCTGAATATCAGGCTGACCGAGTTGCTCGACGCATCTCGCCTGCTCTCCGTTGCAGGAGGAGTTGCTGGTGCCGCAACGAAGGTTGGGTTTGAAGGTCATTACGCAACCATGACCGGCGGCGAGTTCGAGTTCGAGTTCACGGGCTCCATCGACGATGCACTCCCGGTGAAAGACTTCCTCACGTCCCAGTTCCGCGCATCGACCGAGAAGATGTGCGTGGCAAATTTTACCCTCACTTTCACTGGGGGCCTCATTCTTGACAGTGATGCTCCTGAAAAGCTGATCGAGAAGCTGACCCAGCAGACGGTTGGTGCTGCGTTTGTCACAGCCACCGCGAACGTAGTTTAAGTAAAGGAGAATCCTATGGCTCAAAGTTCCCGTATCCCGCGTCTTCGCCTTGTTGAGACCTCTTCCTCAGCGCCTCAATATGAGTTGCGCATCCGTTACCGCAGCTTTGGCAGGAGCGAACTGGAGATCTGGCAGATGCCAGCGGTATCCACACCTCATTTGCGTGTCCCAGCGAGGGTGGCGGGGCTTGCGGGGGATGCCCTGGAGTTGGTCGAGCACCGCATCTTCAAGCAGATGCAAAAGGCTGGGCTGCGCGTGAACTCGCTCCAGCCGCCTCTGCGGGCTGTGCAAGGCAAAGAACATGCTGTCAGCAAATTCGGCACCAGGGCTTACATCATTCCCGAGGAACTTGCACTGACCATCGGTTTGCTCTGTCGAGTGCTCGCGCCGATGCGTGACCGGGAGCGGATGCGTGCGGTTGCGGAGGGCATTGAGGCGATGCACCGGGATGAGGCTGCCTATTGGCTGAGCATGGCGATGCACCGCAAGAACCCGCGCCGGGTGCTGACTGCGCTGCGCTACCTCTTGACGGAGCCAAACCAGAAGTAGCGCCCTTGACGCAGTCACTTTGCGAACGGAGAAGATTTGAGCGAGAAGCGACTGATTGAACGATGGCTGCCGATAGCGGCGCTTGGCGAAGAAAGCGTTCGGGAGCGCCGCTGCATGACCGCTCTTCCGCCGACGTACTATCTGCATGTCTGGTGGGCACGACGCCCATTGGTAGCGTCACGAGCAGCCGTTCTCGCCTGCCTACTTCCAGGCGATGCTGACCGAAAGGATTTCCTACATGCGCTCGGTATTCACGGTGACCCAGTTGCTGCCAAGAAGCGCATTGACGAAGCGAATCGAACGGGTCAAAAGCTTGAAGCGAATCCTTACGGATATTCACGAGCTTTCCAGTACATTCCATCCGCAACCGATCGCAAGTTCATCGAAACGGGGACGAATGCTGATCCAACCACAAAGGTCGTATTGGACCCAACGGCTGGAGGCGGAAGCATTCCGTTTGAAGCAAGCCGATTAGGGTTATCAACACTAGCGAACGACCTCAACCCGGTCGCAACACTGCTACTTTGGGCAACCGTAAATTATCCGGGGGAGTTCGGTGCACCGCTCGCTGAAGAATTCAAGCATTTGGGCACAACCTTTATCAACAGAGCAGCCGAACCTTATATGGGTATCTTTCCAGAGGAATCGGATGCAATCCAAGTGTTGGGCTATCTGTATGCCCGCACCATTCAATGCCCCCATTGTGACGGATTGGTGCCGCTTTCGCCAAATTGGCGGCTCGCGTCAGATGGGACGGGAGTAGCTTTACAGCCGCAGGTGCAAGAGGGAAAGTTTTCTGTGGGGCGGGTCTGCAAATTCCTTATTGTGTTCAACCAGGAAGAACATAGCGAAGGAACGGTCAGTGACGGCGATGGAACGTGTCCTTTTCCTGATTGCAGACGCGTGATTGAAGGTGACGAGATCAAGCGGCAGGCGCAGGCTGGGGGTATGGGGGAACAGCTTTATACCGTTGTCTTCAAGCGCCGAATCGAGGTCACGCAGAAGAACGGCAAGGTCAAGATCAAGTGGGAGCGGGGATATCGCGCGCCTCGACCCGCCGATGATAACAGCGAGTCCATCCGTCAGCGGCTCGCCGAGAAGCTGCCCGAATGGGAGGCGAATGATCTTGTGCCAAGCGAAGCACTGCCTGAGGGGCTGAAGACGACTGAGCCTATTCGATACGGCATGACGCGGTGGCAAGAGTTGTTCTCGCCACGTCAACTCCTCTGCCATGGCACTAGCGTCGAGATTTATCGGGCAATGCTTGAGGAGGATCGTAGCGCCGGCAAACTGACCGAGATACGACGAGCGGCCTACGTCTATCTCGCGCTTAGTTTGGATAAACTGCGAGACTACAACTCTCGCATGACGCATTGGCACGCCACTCGCTCAGTGGTCGCCGGCACCTTCGATCGACACGATTTCGCTTTCAAGTGGTCGTACGTAGAAATGGCTGCTCTAGTCACGGGTCTGGGATATGACTGGGCCATAGGACAAACAGAGAAGTGCATCAGAGAACTTTGCCATCTGGTGCGCCCCGACGACAAGCGAAACGCAGCATCCAAAAAGCCAAATACCGCAAGCCTTCCCTTTCCTGTCGCTGCGCTTACCACGCCT
>JANXRV010000162.1:0-10292 GCA_025356665.1 Pseudomonadota bacterium | reverse complement strand
CGCTTTTCTTTTTTTGGGGAATAAAATGAAAATTGCAGTTTTGCCTGGTGATGGAATCGGCAATGAAATTGTTGCCCAAGCGGTAAAAGTGCTGAAAGCCCTCGAAAAGCATGGGCTAAAGCTGGAGCTTGAACATGCCCTTGTCGGAGGTGCGGGATATGACGCGCACGGTGATCCATTGCCGGCAGCAACCCTGAAGCTCGCAAAGGAAGCTGATGCGATTCTTTTTGGTGCGGTCGGCGGTCCGCAGTACGACAATTTGGAGCGGGCAAAGCGGCCAGAGCAGGCCATTCTCGGATTGAGGAAAGAGCTCAACCTGTTTGCCAATTTGCGGCCTTCCATCGTCTACCCGGAACTTGTGGATGCTTCGACGCTCAAGCCCGAGGTGGTTTCCGGGCTGGATATCCTGATATTGCGTGAACTCACCGGTGATATTTACTTCGGAAAGCCGCGTGGCACCCATGTGCTGCCCAACGGAGAGCGTGAGGGGTTCGACACCATGCGTTATAGCGAGTCCGAGATCAGGCGAATTGCGCATGTCGGGTTTCAAGCGGCGCGCAAGCGCGTCGGAAAGCTGTGTTCGGTCGACAAGGCAAATGTTCTCGATACAATGCAACTGTGGCGCGATGTCGTGACTGAGGTCGGGACCGAGTACCCAGACGTCGCGCTTTCCCACATGTACGTCGATAACGCCGCAATGCAACTGATACGCAATCCGAAACAGTTTGATGTCATCGTAACCGGCAACTTGTTTGGCGATATTCTCTCGGATGAGGCGTCCATGCTAACCGGGTCGATTGGCATGCAGCCCTCGGCTTCAATGAATGAAAAAAAAGGGGGGCTTTACGAGCCCATACATGGTTCTGCGCCAGATATCGCCGGCGAGGATATTGCCAACCCTTTGGGAACTATATTGTCAGCAGCCATGATGCTTCGCTATAGCTTTGACCAAGAAGGGCTTGCCTTGAAAATTGAAGCGGCTGTGAAAAAGGTCCTTGCGCAAGGCCTTCGAACGGCTGATATTTATCAATCTGGAACCAATCGGATTGGAACTGCGGGCATGGGCGATGCCGTTGTGGCGGCGCTGTAGTGGTTTGGCTTGAGTCTCTGGGGCCGTTTTAAATACATGTTTACAATAACCATTTTTATCAGGGAACGATGATGCGGGTCGGGTTTGTTGGATGGCGCGGTATGGTCGGTTCTGTGCTCATGCAGCGCATGATTGCGGAACATGATTTTTCGCTTATAGAGGAATCGGTGTTCTTTTCCACTTCCCAAGTGGGAGGTGTGGGACCTCGCGTCGACAAAGAGACGGCGCCGCTCAAAGACGCCAATAATCTGGGCGACCTCAAGGCGATGGATGTGATTGTCACCTGCCAGGGCGGCGACTACACCAACGACGTGTTCCCGCGCCTTCGAAAAGAGGGCTGGAAAGGTTACTGGATCGACGCTGCCAGCGCGCTGCGCATGCAGAATGACGCGGTGATCATTCTCGATCCGGTCAACGAACCGGTTATCAAAGCGGCGCTTGCGAGCGGCGGCAAGAACTTCATTGGTGGGAATTGCACGGTAAGTCTAATGTTGATGGGCTTGCACGGTTTATTCAAGGCCGGGCTGGTCGAGTGGATGACTGCGATGACCTATCAGGCGGCATCGGGCGCCGGGGCGCAAAACATGCGCGAATTGCTCTCCCAGATGGGGGCTGCCAACGCAGCGGTGACCGCGCTGCTCGATGACCCGTCTTCGGCGATTCTGGAGATTGATCGAAGGGTTGCCGAGGCGATGCGCGGCAACGCGTTTCCCCGCGAACAGTTTGGGGCTCCCCTGGCGGGAAGCTTGCTGCCGTGGATTGACAAGGACCTGGGAAGCGGACAAAGCCGTGAGGAGTGGAAGGGCATGGCTGAAACTAACAAGATTCTGGGTGGTTCTGCTTCAATCCCCGTTGATGGCATTTGTGTGCGGATCGGCGCGATGCGTTGCCACAGCCAGGCCCTGACCATCAAACTCAAGCGCGATGTCCCGATTGATGAGATTGAAGGCATGCTCGCCGCTGCAAATCAGTGGGTCAAGGTGATTCCGAACAAACGCGAAGAGAGTCTTCGTGAGTTGACTCCGACTGCGGTGACCGGAACACTAGCCGTGCCGGTGGGGCGTCTGCGAAAATTGCCGATGGGCGGTGAATATCTCACGGCGTTTACCGTGGGCGATCAACTGCTCTGGGGAGCGGCAGAACCATTGAGGCGCATGCTCCGAATTTTGCTGGAAGATTAGTTGCTCGACGCTAGCTTTTTTCGGCCCAAAGGCCGCCATAAGGCAAAATAGACTGAAAAATTGGTCACTTGAAGATAACTCTAAGAAGAATTATCGGCTTGCATGGCTAACACTATGATGTTATGTTGGTTATCTTCGATTGGTGTGTCCAAAAGGTGGCGGTGTGGCAAAAATCACCATTAAAATATACTTATCGGCAATAGCGCTCCTGCTGCTGCCTTTGACCGCGTCTGCGGCTGGACTTGGCAAGGTCACGGTTCAATCCGCGCTGGGACAGCCGTTGCGCGCGGAAGTCGAAATTTCCTCGGTTCAGGCTAACGAAGCGGACTCGCTGACGGCGCGCATGGCTCCGGCGCAGGCGTTTCGCGATGCCGGCATCGAAGTCAACGCAGCGCTCAATGCAATGAAACTGGCGGTGGAACGGCGCCCGGAAGGACGTTACGTCGTGGTACTTACCTCGATTGCTCCGGTCAATGAACCATTTCTAGACCTGCTCATCGAGTTGTCCAGTTCCGCCGGACGCCTTATACGTGAGTATACGTTCCTGCTCGATCCACCGGAATACAAAGCCCCACAAGCGGTGGCTGCGCCTGCAACACCGGCGGCGCCCACGGTGACACTTGCACAGCCGATTGAGCCGCCCAAGCAACCTGAGGTGCGGGCACCCAACCCTGCCATTGAAAGAGCGCCGGTATCCGCCCCCGTTGCGCCCAAGCCCAAGGACGCATCCACTTATGAAGTGAAACGCGGGGATACGCTGGGCAAGATTGCCGGAGCAAACAAGCCAGACGGCGTTTCGCTGCCACAGATGTTGATTGCGCTTTACCGGGGTAACAAGGATGCATTTGATGGCGACAACATAAACCGTTTGCGTGCCGGGCGGATTCTTACCGTACCCGGCAAGGATGCCGTGGCGGGAGTTGATGAAAAAGAGTCTCAGAGTCTGGTTATCGCTCAAAGCCGGGACTTCAACGAGTACCGTCGTAAGCTAGGCGGAGCGGTGGCGCAGGCGCCCGCCGAGGCGGAAGGCAAGCGTCGGGGTGCCAGCGGGAAAATCACCGCGCAAGTCGATGATAAAGCACTGCCGGTGAAGGATCAGAAAGACCAGCTTAGGTTGTCCAAAGCAGATGCGGTGCAGTCGTCCGGCAAGGCGTCTTCGGAAGATCTGATCGCAAAGGATAAAGCGCTGAAGGAGGCAAATGAGCGGGTTGCGGACCTTGAGAAAAATGTAAAGGAGATGCAGAAAGCATTGGAGTTAGCTAGCAGGTCAATGGCTGACGCGCAAAAGCAGGCGATGGTAAAGGCTTCGCCTCCCGTCACCCCGGCAGCAACCAAAGCGGATTCGCCTAAAGTCGCTGAGCCCGCGAAGGCTCCGTTGATGGATGCCGCCAAGGCTGTCTCGACTGCATCCAAGGCAACTGAATCAGCCAAGGTTCCGGAGGTAAAAGCGCCCGAAGCTGGTAAGGCAGTCCCGGGGTCTCCGAACGCGGTTGCGGCCGCGGTACCGGTTGAAGTTGTAAAGGTCGTAGAAGCCCCTAAAAGCCCTGAGACGCCCAAGTCTGCAGAGGCGCCTAAAGCCGAGTCCGCGAAAGTCGCACCGAAGGCGGTTGCCAAGGTCGCGCCACCGCCTCCGCCGGCAAGCTTCACCGATGAATTACTCGAAGATCCGGCCATGATTGGCGGCGCGGGTGCTGTTCTTGTCGGCTTATTTGGATATGGCGCATATGCTTACCGCAAAAAGCGCAAATCCCAGTTTGAAAATAGTGTCATGGGCGCATCGACGCCGATGGATTCGAGTTCGGTATTCGGTTCGTCCGGTGGCCAAAATGTTGATACCGGAAGCAGTCAGTTCCAGACTGACTTCAGCCAAAGCGGTGTCGGGGCGATAGACACTGATGAAGTCGATCCCATAGCGGAAGCCGACGTGTACATGGCCTACGGGCGCGATACGCAGGCGGAAGAAATCCTCAAAGAGGCGCTTATCAAGGATCCGACTCGGCATGTTGTGACGGCGAAACTGCTGGAGATCTACGCCGCGCGTAAGGATTTGAAGGTGTTTGAGGCAACCGCTTCAGGGCTGCACGCAGCGACCGGCGGTCGGGGGCCTGAGTGGGCAAAAATTGCGGCTTTGGGCCTGACTATCGACGCAAGCAACCCGCTTTACGGCGGTAGCGGGCCTGCCGTTCCTTCGGTAGAGCAGTCGGTTGATGCGGTATCTGCAACTGCCCCAGGGATTGACTTTGACCTTGGTGCAGTGGCGGAACAAGAGCCAACAGCAGGCGCCTCAGACCAAAGTTTGGATATCACTGTGGCCACGGCAGAAGATGCGCCGCTTGATCTTGGATTTGATTTGGGTGAGAGCGCGGGCGCGACGCCGGCAGTTGCAGACAACGGCTATACGCTTGACGTTGCACCAATTATCGATGCTGGGACGGTTTCTGTTGAGGATGCCGCTCCGTCCGCGCAGACGCTGGATCTTGGGTTGGATATCAACTTTGATTTGCCTGCAGAGGCTTCCGTTGCGGAGCCTCTGGTTGCTGTTGCGGACCTCGGCGGAGCTTCAATCGATTTCGATCTGGCTTTGGGAGAGCCCCCCGATAAGCCAGCTGAGCCCGTAGCCTCCGCGGTTCTGGATATGGATTTGTCCTCAATCAGTTTCGATCTTGGTACTCCGGCTGAATCCGCCGCGCCATTGGGCGACGCCCGTTGGCAGGAGGTCGCGACCAAGCTTGATCTTGCGAAGGCTTATGAGGAAATGGGTGACAAGGATGGTGCACGCGAGTTGTTGAAAGAGGTAACGAAAGAGGGTGATGCCGCGCAACAGCAGCAGGCGCAAACAATTCTGGCGGCGCTTGACTAACGCCTTTGTTCGACTAGTACAATCGGCGCCTTGTGCGCCGATTGTTTTTTGCGCTTTGAGATTTGAGGTGATCGGAATGGCGAAAAGATCCCAGATAGCATTTTTATCGCGTTCCAGGTTTTGGGACTGCGATAGCAGAAAATCCGACTTCTTACTCTCCCCGAATAGCGCTCAAATTTACCTGACGAAACATACGATTACCTGATTCATGAGAATTGCGCTAGGTATTGCCTATGACGGGACCGACTTTGACGGATGGCAAAGCCAGCCGACAGGCAATACCGTGCAAGACCTTGTTGAAAGGGCGCTAGCCCATGTTGCGCAGCATCCGGTTCGAATCACGGCGGCCGGGCGAACCGACGCTGGCGTACATGCAATGGCGCAAGTGGTGCATTTTGATACCGAGGTCTCCAGACCTGATAGTGCCTGGGTCCGCGGTGTAAACGCCCATCTTCCCGGAGCGATCGCCGTGCAGTGGGCGTTGCCAGTAGAGGACAGCTTCCACGCCCGTTTTTCCGCCACTTCACGGACGTACAGGTATCTGTTGCTCAACCACCCGGTGCGGCCTTCGATTCTGGCGCATCGTACAGGTTGGTTTCACGCACCGCTTGATCTTGAATCAATGCGGGCGGCGGCCGGGAAGTTGGTCGGCGAGCAAAATTTCAACGCGTTTCGCTCGTCGCAGTGCCAGGCTAAGAGTCCGATACGGACTATGCGGAAAATATCAATCACCCGCCATGGAAACTACTTTGTCTACACGTTTTCGGCGAACGCATTTTTGCACCATATGGTCCGCAATCTCGTTGGATGTTTGGTTTACGTCGGAAATGGCAAGCATCCTCCGGATTGGGTGACTGACGTATTATCCAGTCGGGACAGGGGGCGTTGCGCGCCTACTTTTGCCCCGGATGGGCTTTATCTCTCGGGCGTCGGTTATGGCGAATGTTTTCAGCTCCCCGAATTTTCGCAAGCAATCCCTTTATTTCCGGCCGAGGTTGAATCATGCGAACCAGAATAAAAATCTGCGGGATTACTAGCCGGGACGATGCAATTGCTGCCGCATCAGCAGGTGCCGATGCGATCGGACTTGTTTTTTACCCAACCAGTCCACGCTCCGTTTCAATCGCAGATGCGAATAATATTGTCGAGGTACTTCCACCCTTTGTGAGCAGTGTCGCCCTGTTCGTCAATCCAACAAAAGCTGAAGTCGAATCCGTTCTTTCCGCATGCCGAATTGATGTAATCCAGTTTCACGGAGAGGAATCAAGGGAATTTTGCAATCAATTTGGCCGGCCCTATTTGAAAGCAGCGAGGGTCAAGGCAGGATTTGATCTGATAAAATACCTGCAAGAATTTAGTGATGCCTGCGGCTGGTTATTGGATGCCTTCCACGAAGACGCCTACGGTGGGAAGGGGGCCGTATTCGACTGGGGCCTCATCCCGCCAAAACTCGCAAAACCATTGATATTGTCAGGTGGGCTTACGGCGCACAACGTTGCAGAGGCGGTTCGGCTGGTGCAACCTTGGGCTGTCGATGTTTCAAGCGGTGTAGAGGTTAGCAAGGGCATAAAAGATGCGAACAAAGTTGCAACGTTCATTAGCGAGGTAAGAAATGCAGATGTATGACCTTCCAGACAGCCGCGGACATTTTGGTCCTTACGGTGGGGTGTTTGTATCGGAAACTCTGGTACATGCGCTTGATGAGCTCAAGCGTGCCTACGAACATTACTCCAAGGATCCAGAATTTCTCGAAGAATTTCACTACGAATTACGACACTTCGTCGGACGGCCAAGCCCTGTCTACCACGCGAGGCGACTGTCGGAACTGTTTGGGGGCGCGCAAATCTACCTAAAGCGCGAGGACCTGAACCACACAGGAGCCCACAAAATCAACAACACCATCGGACAGGCCTTATTGGCACGTCGCATGGGTAAGAAGCGGGTTATCGCCGAGACCGGCGCGGGGCAGCATGGTGTCGCCAGCGCCACCGTGGCGGCACGTTTCGGTATGGATTGCGTTGTTTACATGGGGGCGGAAGACATCAAGCGGCAGGTACAGAACGTGTACAGGATGAAATTGCTGGGCGCGACGGTTGTACCCGTGGAATCAGGATCAAAAACCCTGAAAGATGCTCTCAATGAGGCCATGCGCGATTGGGTTTCATATGTCAATGAAACGTATTACATCATCGGAACGGTCGCCGGTCCGCACCCGTACCCTATGATGGTTCGCGATTTCAATTCCGTTGTTGGCAAGGAGTGTCTGACGCAGGTGCCAGAAATGATCGGGCGTCATCCGGACGCCGTTATTGCTTGCGTCGGAGGCGGATCCAATGCGATGGGGATTTTTTATCCCTATATTCCGCATGAAGAGGTGCGTCTAATCGGTGTGGAGGCAGGAGGCTACGGTTTGGCCAGCGGTAAGCATTCCGCCTCTTTGACTGCCGGCCGGCCCGGCGTTCTTCATGGGAACCGTACCTACTTGTTACAGGATGAGCACGGCCAAATAATTGAAACGCACTCGATATCGGCGGGCTTGGATTATCCTGGCGTAGGGCCCGAACACGCTTGGTTGAAGGATTCTAAACGCGCGGAGTACGTCACGGTAACCGACGATGAGGCGCTAAAGTCGTTTCACGACTTGTGCCGTTATGAGGGGATAATTCCGGCGCTCGAGTCGAGCCATGCGCTGGCATACGCGGCGCAACTTGCGCCAACCATGCCCAAGGATAAGGCCCTGCTTGTAAATCTTTCGGGGCGAGGGGATAAAGATATGCAAACTGTTGCTGAGAAATCTGCGCTAACGGTTTGAGTCCTGCGATCGTCTCCCTCTTTAACGAGGACGTCCTCACAGGTATGGCTAGAGTGGCCGATCGGTCGGTCGATCTGGTGATCGCCGACCCGCCGTATGGCCTTAAAAAAGATTACGGCAATGATTCAGATATGCTTTCCGGTCCGGCTTACGTCGAGTTCAGCCGTAACTGGATCGATGCCGTACTTCCCAAGCTCAAGCCGGATGCAAGTCTGTATGTGTTCCTATCCTGGCAAAATGCACCGGAAGTTTTTAGCCTCATCAAAACCAGAATGTTGATGATCAATGAGATCATCTGGGATCGTCGTGTGCCGAGTATGGGGGGGAGTACGCGAAAATTCAGTTCCGTCCATGACAATATCGGATTATTCGCCAATTCGAAGGACTATCACTTCGATGTCGATGCGGTTCGTGTTCCCTACGATGCGAAGACAAAGAAAGCCCGTTCCCGATCCATTTTTGTCGGTAAAAAATGGTTGGAAATCGGCTACAACCCCAAGGATCTCTGGAGTGTTTCCAGGCTACATCGTCAGGACCCGGAGCGGGAGGATCACCCGACGCAGAAGCCACTTGAAGTTGTCGAGCGTATGGTACTGGCGAGCAGCCAGACCGACGATTTGGTTCTTGACCCATTCATGGGGAGCGGCACAACGGCGGAAGCGGCCCTTCGTCATGGGCGGCATTTCACCGGGTTTGAACTGAACCCCGCTTATTTTTCTGTTGTAGAAAACCGCGTCGCACGACTTCGGGGCAATCCGTCGCGCGATAATGTATCGCGCGAATCTGCGTTGAGAGTCTGATCGAAAGCCTGACCATGTCACGTATCCAAGGTGTTTTTTCCGCGCTTGCTGATAAAAAACGTACTGCGCTGATTCCGTTTGTAACCGCCGGAGACCCGGACCCCGCACAGACTGTTGAATTGATGCATGCGCTCGCGGCGGCGGGCGCTGACGTGATAGAGCTCGGGGTTCCTTTTTCCGATCCCATGGCTGACGGCCCGGTCATACAGCGCGCAAGCGAGCGCGCGCTCAAACACGGTGTGGGGTTGGACCGCGTTCTTGGTTTTGTCGCAGAGTTCCGAAAAACCAATACGCATACGCCGGTTGTGTTGATGGGCTATGCCAACCCAATAGAGGCAATGGGTACGAGCATTTTTGCCGAGGCAGCCCAGGCGAGCGGCGTGGATGGCGTGCTGGTTGTCGATTACCCTCCCGAGGAGAGTGTTGAATTTGCACAACTGATACGCGGACGGGGAATGGATTTGATATTCCTGCTCGCGCCAACGTCTACCGATGCGCGGATCGCCGAGGTCGCCAAGCTTGCGTCCGGCTATATTTATTATGTGTCGCTCAAAGGGGTAACTGGTGCCAAGACGCTGGATATAGGTGCCGTGGCGGATAAATTGCCACAAATTCGTAAACACACAAACCTTCCGCTCGGGGTTGGCTTTGGCATTCGCGACGGAGAAACCGCCAAGGCGGTTTCCATGATCGCCGATGCTGTGGTTATCGGAAGCCGGATTATTGAGCAGATGGAACATGCCCCTGCGGGGGAACGCGTCAAACTGGCGAGGAGTTTTGTTGCTGGCATCCGCAAGGCGCTCGACGCATGAGTTGGTTGCAAAAGCTCCTGCCGCCGAAGATCAACAGATCTGGTACCGGAACGAAAAAAATCGTCCCGGAAGGCCTGTGGAGCAAGTGTCCCTCTTGCAGTGCAGTGCTTTATGCAACTGATCTGGAGAGTAATTCCAGCGTCTGCCCCAAATGCGGTTACCACAACCGCCTGACGGCGCGCACACGAATTGACATGTTGCTTGATCCGGAGGGGCGGTTCGAAATAGGCGCGGAGGTCGAACCTGTAGATACACTTCGATTCAAAGACAGCAGGAAATATGTGGAGCGCCTCGATGAGGCGCAGTTGGCCACCAGCGAGACCGATGCCATGGTGGTCATGCAAGGTGCGATTAAGACAATACCGCTTGTTGTGGCGGCCTTCGAGTTTGATTTTATGGGGGGCTCCATGGGGTCTGTGGTCGGGGAGCGATTTGTGCGAGGCGTTCACGCCTGTCTTGATCAGAACCTTCCCCTGGTCTGCGTGGCGGCGAGCGGTGGCGCGCGTATGCAGGAGGGGTTGCTATCGCTTATGCAGATGGCGAAAACGACGGCCGCGTTGACGCTGCTTTCCAACCGAAAATTACCTTTTATTTCGCTGCTCACCGACCCAACGATGGGGGGGGTTTCGGCGAGCTTTGCATTCCTTGGCGATGTTGTCATTGCCGAGCCGAAAGCCCTCATAGGATTTGCCGGACCCCGTGTTATCGAGCAGACCGTCCGCGAAAAACTGCCCGAA
>JANXRV010000060.1:0-2030 GCA_025356665.1 Pseudomonadota bacterium | reverse complement strand
GGTGTTCGCTCGCTACTACCTGCCGGAGGACACGGTGCACGCCAATGGCAACAGCCAGTACCCGGGCTGGATGGGCAGCGGGCGCCTCACCGTGACCCCTGGCAATGTGATCGATTTCAGCTGGATCGAGGCCGACCTGATTGAGTTCGTGTCGAGGCACGCGGTGCAGGCCGTCGCCTTTGATCCGTTCCAGGCCACACAACTGTCCACACGAATGATGAGCGAGGGAATGCCGATGATCGAAGTGCGTCCGACGGTGCTCAATTTCTCGGAGCCGATGAAGACGCTCGAGGCGCTGGTGCTGCAAGGCAAATTAATCCACGACGGCGACCCGGTGCTGGGCTGGATGGCCTCCAACGTGGTGGCCCACCTGGATGCGAAGGACAACATCTACCCGAGGAAGGAGCGACCTGAGAACAAGATCGACGGCATCGTGGCGCTGATCATGGCGATCTCGCGCGCTTTTCTACCGGGCGACTCGGTGGTGCTGGGATCCGACTACGAACTGATGCTGCTCTGAACCTATGGGACTGCTTAGCTTTTTTGAACGCTTGCGTGGATCCGGTGGCCCCAGGGCATCCGGCGATGACCGCAGCCCGTGGGGCGACTTCTTTTTTGAGCCGGTCGCAGCGCGCACCGGAAGCGGGATGCGGGTGTCTCCAGACAGTGCGCTGCGCCTGGCTGCGGTGTACGCCTGCGTGCGCATCCTGGCTGAAACCATGGCGTCCCTCCCGCTGGTGATCTACCAGCGCCGCCCCGATGGCGGCAAAGACAAGGTCACGGACCACTGGCTCTACCGCTTGATGGCGAAGCGCCCGAACCGGTTTCAAAACCCTTTCGAGTGGCGCGAGATGCTGCAAGGCCACCTGGCTTTGCGCGGCAACGCCTACAACCAGATCATCACCAACCCGCGTGGCGAGATCATCGAACTCATGCCGATCCATCCGGACCGGGTCAAGATCGAGTTGCTGCCATCCGGTGAATACCGCTACCGCGTCACTGACCGCTCGGGCACGGTGGTCATCATGCCCAGGGGCGAGGTCTGGCATTTGCGCGGTCTGTCCTCAGACGGCTTGATGGGCATGAGCCCGATTGAGCTTGCACGAGAAAACCTCGGTATGGCGCTGGCCGCCCAAGACTACGGCGCACGCTTTTTTGCCAACGATGCCAAGCCGACCGGCGGCTGGATTGAATGTCCGGGCTCCTTCAAGGATTCGGAGGCCAAGAAGGTGTTTCGTGAGTCCTACCAGCAGGCGCAGTCCGGTGCGAATCGCGGCAAGGTGCTGGTGCTGGAAAACGGCATGAAGTTCCACGAGGTCGGCGTCACCAACAAAGACGCGCAGTTCCTGGAGTTGCGCAAGTTTCAGATCACCGATGTCGCCCGTTTGTTCCGCGTCCCGCCGCACATGATCGCGGATCTGGACCGGGCCACGTTCTCTAATATTGAGCAGCAAAGCCTTGAGTTTGTGATGCACACCATGACGCCGTGGGCTGAGCGTTGGGAGGCGAGCATCGAGTCCGACTTGCTGCTCGATAGCGACGATATTGAAATCGAGTTTGATTTTGCCAATCTGATGAGGGGCGACGCGGCCAGCCGCTCGAGCTACTACCAAAGCGGGATCCAGAACGGCTGGCTGACGCGCAACGAAGCGCGCGTTGCAGAAAACTTGAACCCGCTCGATGGGCTGGACGAGCCGCTACGCCCCTTGAACATGGTTGAAGAAGGTGCTGCCGAAAACCTGCCGGACGCGGCCAACGTAAATCCAGCCGATGCTGCCGCCACACGTTTTCGCGCCCTGGTGGCCTCAGGCGCCGAGCGGTGGGCGCGGCGCATCGTGCGCGCCGGCCGTGTGGAACATAAAGACATAGCGCTGATTGCCGAGTCACTTGCCGTCTCACCTGACCGTGCAGCGCAATGGGCGCACGCGATCAGCGCCCACCCGCTGGATGAGGCAGGACTGACTCAATCACTGATTGCACTGGGAGATACACCATGAACCAACACCTGCTGATCGCCGAATTCCTGGCAA
>JANXRV010000034.1:0-7334 GCA_025356665.1 Pseudomonadota bacterium | reverse complement strand
AATACCCCCCCCCCCCCCCATTTGTCAATAATGGCTCAGATGCGGAAATAAGCCTACCTGGCGTTGAAATTTTGGACTCTCGTCTATCTAAGGCACCAAGTACGCCATGAAATATAGCTTGGCGATTTCTGGATTGTATTTCCTGATCATCGGATACAACTCCTTTGCAAACTCGACCTCACCCTTTGCAAATCGAGCGGTTCCCAAACCATACATTGCTTCAGAAAACCGGGGGTTTAACTTCAACGCCTCATTAAAAGACACGATTGCTTTATCAAGGTTTTTCGCATCCAAATGCGCAGCACCGAGCCGGTACCACGAATTAGCATTCATTGGGTTCTCAGAGACTAGATCTTCGGCTGCGTCAATAACTTGCTCCCTCTGCTGAAAGATCTTATTGACATCGCTTTTTCTGACTGAATCAGAGGATCTGGCGGCAGTGTTGGCGGCGGATATTTGCAAACTGGGGGTGGTAAGTTGGGCTACAGCGATCGTAGTGACTACCGTACTAGCACGACGCGGCTCGCTGTTTACAACATCGCCGTCCACTGCGACCGCGCCAATAGGATCCGTCTTGGGTTGTGGAATTGTATTTCTAGGGTTTGCGGCCGCCAACTTACGCATCTCATGAAGGCGATCTTCAGGCGCAGGATGAGTGCTAAGAAACTGCAAACCTCCCGACTTAGAATTTTTAGACATCATTTCCCATGCGCGCACTGCTCCTTCTGAATCGTAACCGGCATCACGCATGTACTTCACACCAAGTTTGTCCGCCGCAGACTCCTCGTCTCGAGAGAAAGATCTCGAGATCGTCGTAGTACCTAAATCAGCAATCGTGCCGCTCATGGGGACACCATAACGCCCCAGCACAAGCCCCAACAAACCGCTTGCTGCCGTCCGGACAGCCTCTCTCTCCGTTCTTGCCTGTCCATGATTGAGGGTCAGGTGAGCCAATTCATGGCCCAATACCGCCGCATAGGCATCATAATCATCAACGAACAGTCTAATCATTGCCAAGTTAACTGCAATAATCGGCTCCCCGTTTTGCCTTGTCGCAAAAGCATTTGGCTCCTTTCCGTCGGCGATGATGAAACGAGCGGGTTGTGATGCCGTATTCTCAAGGCGCTTCTTGATCTCTACCAAGTTTCTGACAATATCAACGCGGACTGTATCTACGGTTTCACCTGTCTTGCTATCGCGGAGGGCGGTATTAGGTGATGTAATCCTTGCTATACCTTCGGCGTCCCAAGTGCGCATCCTGTCCTGTGCAGACAATACGGCATGAGGAATGAGCAGCAGCGCACACATTAGCAACTGCGCTGAAATAATTATGAATTGCATCAGTAGGTTCGCTACGGTAAGTCCTGTCTACGGCAGTAGAAATTTCTTAAAGTAAGATACAGCCTGCTTGCTGTCGTAATCCTTGAGGATAAAATACGCCTCGCGAACCTTATCCTTGTTCCCAATCGCGTTGTATGCGCTGCCGAGTCCAAAGAGGGTGTCAACATTCCTAGGATCCCGTTTTAGGGCTTCTGAGTAGGCTGCTACTGCTTTTTCGTAACTCTTCTCATCAAGATGCACAGCACCAAGAATGTTCCATGACAACACATTGTCTGGATTATCTGCAACAGATTCCTGCGCTTCAATTAGTGCCTTCGACTTCTGTTGCAATGCGGACATCTTGCCGACTCCGTTGTCGCCAGATTGGCTCCCAGAGAGATTCCCATTGCCCGCAGTAACAACGGGAGATGAAGTTTCTGGATTATTCTCAAGAGCTCCTGAGGGCGCTGACTGACTCGTGGCAAGTTGAAGGCCAGTGACGCCCTCAGCGATCTTCACAAGTTCGGCTTTGTTGCGTTGAAAGAATGATGTCGGAGCATAGGTATTAATCAAAACAAATTCATCACCTCCTTCTATTATCGTATAAAGGTAAGTGACATCCGCTCCAAATAGCCCTTTAAGGGATGCAACGATTTCCCAGCGAATGGCAGGCATCCCTTTTATATTGATCGATTCAGGATTCTGAGACTTTACCTCCTTAAAGTTTACGTTTTTTAGGGAACTACTTTCTATGCCGCTTGCCAAAGACTTTAAATCTCGATTCGCAGACTTTCCAATCGCGCTAACAATTACTCCTTGATTAGGCGTACTTTTCGCAGCTGCTTTCAACAGAGAACCATTAAATTTTTCAAGATCCGTAATCGGCTTGGCTTCATAATCATCAGATAGTTCTATGCCTGCTTTTGAGACAAACTTATAAGTAAACTCAAGTTCTGCTCGTATTGGCAAAGCGGGGTTTTGACAATTTGACGAACTACCTGAGACAGATACTACCTTCGCGGTATTTCCCGAAGGAGAAGTAATTACGTCCTCTACTTTGGTTCCATCCTTAACGCAGATATTTCCTCTTGCACCAGTAATTGCATCGCTGATAGATCTCGTCACGCTGCCAGGCAAAAAGAAAAAAAACCACGCATTAGCTTGCGTGGAAATCATTAGGCCTGTGACAAAGAGGATTACCTTAAAGTTACTCATTGTATTCCCCTGACGGTGTCCCGTTGGCAGTTGAAGGTTAGAGCGGGTGGCAGAAGATTGTGCGCCTTTTGGGCGTTGCAGGATACTGTGTAGGCCGAAGTGCGGTTAGTGCTGGAATGTTTTTATGCCTCCGGAGCCTGCGAAACGCCTTTTCTGCTTCCAGGAAACCCGCCGCCGCTACTCCCGCGACGCCGGCGTATCGTCCACCATTCAGAAAGGCTCCCCGCTCATGGGGCGCATCGTCACGTGTGGCTTCGACGATGTCGCATGCCAGGTTAGTGAGATTCAGCGAGAATTTTCCACAGCCTCGCGTTGCTCCCGATACCACCGCTGAAACTCCACTACCATCAGCGTGCGCAGCATCCTCGGCTAGTTTTTCGCAGGTGGCGCAGGTAAAACTGCAGAGACGGAAGCCATCACAAAACCAACGCCACCTCCGCCTCCCGCCTAATCACCAGTCCCGGCAGCACTTTCCCGCCGCCATAGACCCACCGCCGCAACTCGGTAGCTGCACTCGACCAGTCCCTCAGATTGACCCGTCGCCGAAGAGTTGACGTCTGCAGCCGACCAGCGCCAAGGTTAAATGTGAAATCCACAATGGCAGCAATCCGTCCGTCCGGCTCAGCGGCCAGGACAGGACAATAGCGAAGCGTGGCCCTCAGCGCGTCGGCCATGTCAGCAGCAAGATAAGCCTCGCCCTCTTCCATGGTGATCGGCGGATGTTTGGCATCGCAAAGATGGCCGTAGCCGATGGTCCAGAAACCCGCTGGGCAAACATATGGGTAAGCGAGCTTCGGGTCTGACTTAGGCACCCGATGGAAGCCCTCGAACCGCTTGGCCAGATCAATCGCGGCCTGCGGTACTTCGATCACGGTCTCACCTTGTCAAAAACTCTTCCAAGGAACCAGAAGTTCAGCACCCCGGCCCACAAGGCTTGGTCTGCCTCCGTCCACGCGTGCAGGATGGCCGTGCCCCAACCAGCGCCAGCGGACACGGCCGCCACAAAGGCAGCGGTTTTGGCCACGCAGTACAGCGCCATGAACCAGTAGGTGATCACGGGGCGCACGCTGCTGGAGAGTGCATCGGCCCAGCGCACCCCGATTTTCTCACCCTGGGCGCGCACGGCCTCGCGTAGCGTATCGATGGCACCGACATTCCACGCGGCATCAGCACCTGCGCCGATCTCGCTCATGCGCTGTGCGCCGCGAATCTTCTCGAATTCCAGCGCCTTGTCTTGCATCGCCAGCTCATGGCCACGCTCGCCCTTACGGTCGAGCCACTTGAGGAATTCCGGTGCCAGACGAAACGCGCCGCCCAACAACCCGCCAAGAAGGGTCTCAATCATTGGGCACCTCCCATCAACTTGAGCTTGATGGCCACGCCAACCAAGAGCGCGGCCAAGATGCCAGTGGTGACGACTTTCACGGCAGTCTGCCAAGCCGTGCGGCGCGCATCGCGCCAGGCGTCAATGAGACCCCGCAGGTCGCGGATGTCGGCTGCAGCGTGGCCGTTCTCCAAACCAAGACAGGCCAGTGCGCGTTCAGCACCACGCTCGGCGGCGCGGGTCAGGAGTTCGTCAAGATCTTCAGGCCGCAAGTTCAAGATGTCGGCTTGCTGAGGGGTAGATTGTTTTCCGGGATCTTCTAACATTCGGTTCTCCACAATAAAAAAGCCCGCTCTGATTTGCACCAGGCGGGCGGTTGGTCTAAAAGCAGTCGCTCTATACAGGCAGGACGTGGATTGCGATGACACGTTTTTTCTGGGCCTCGGGCACCCCACGTACCCGGCCGAAGAGGTCCTTGCGGTCGTCCCTGAAATCGCCTTCGATGTAATACGGGGTGTAACCGGTCAGAAACTCGATGGCCGCCGCAAAGAACGGCACGTTGTCCGAGTAGGCCGCGTCGCAGCCGGCCTCCCACAGGGGCCCCTCCAAAAACATGCAACTGCCCTGGCACAGTTGCAGCACCGGACACGCAGAACAGTCGCGGCGCTGGCTCCAGTGGGTGGCGGTTTTGAGTTGTACGCCTGGCAGATCCGAGAGGTGCCCGATTTTGTGCGTCTGTCCGTTCGGTGCCAATGCTGCAGCCGATACGTTTTGGCAGGTGATGACATTGCCATTGAGGTCCACGGCCAGGTTGTCCGCTTTGTCCATACCGCACTTCTGGCCCACGCTGCTGGCCGGACGCTGGTTGCGGATGGAATCGATAAAGCCCTGGATCTTCTGGCGCGCGATGGAGAAGTTCGCCACCCGCCCTTGGCGTAATTCTGTGAATGCCCGGGCGCGATACAGCATGTGCTCTGCGGAATCGCGCAGTACCGCCGCCATGCCGCCTTCGTCGTAGGGGTCGATGTAGGCGCCTTCGCCAATCGGCACATCCGCACCAAAGCGTGCTTGCAACCACGCCTGCACCTCAGCCCGACTCTGATTGTCCCGGTGCATCATGGCGTTGACGCTCATACGCCCCAGGGGTTTCAGGCGCGCCCACAAATCCATGATCGCTGCCAATTGCGCCGGATCATCGAGCGGGTCCGCGCCACGGGCGTGATAGCCCGGCCCGTCGTGGGACAGACCGACGCTAAAGCCCATCTGCTCGAGCCAGACGTTTTTCTCAAGGTCGAGCAGGCTGCCGTTGGTGATGATGTTGAAATGCGCCCCCGGATACAGCGCCCGCAGGGCTTCGGCCAGCGGTTTTAACGTCTTCCAATACACAAACGGCTCACCACCCCAGAATTCAATCCGCGCCGGCGGCGATGTGAGGTTGGCGGTCAGAAGTGCTACGAACGGGGCGACATCGCCCGCATTGGTTTGCTGCGCGTGCGGCACGAAGCGCTGGCTGCAATAGCCGCATTCGTAATTGCACGACAAGCCCAGACTGATCTTGAGGGTTTTGATGTCGCCCTTGCGGCCCGGTTGGTTGACGGACACGACCTCGGCGTCGCCAAACTGCATCGGCCGGCTCGCAATCACCGGCGTGCCATCCGCGCGCAGGAACATTGAAGTCTGGTTGTCGTAGCTGAAGGTGGTCTCGACCCCATCGGCGGCGCGCCGGGCGTGGATGGTAAAAGTGGTCATAGGGCGACTTCCTCGAACGCCATCGCAAAGGCGGCGCGGCACAGGTCATCGGCCGACTGGCTGGGGTGCTTTTTGAGGTGAAACGTGTGCACACCCTTGATGCGCTCGCCATCAAGGACGGTCACCTTCATCAGAACGGTTTCGGGGTCGGGCTCGGAGACGGACACGCCGAATCCTGCCCTCGTGGTTAGCGGCATTTGGACACTCCTGAATAAATAGTTGGTTAGCCGCGCAGCGGCTGATGCAGGCTCTGGTAGCCCGGTTTGATGATCTGGAAATTCACCACAATGCACACCCGTGTGCCGGTGCCGCGCCAGACGTTGGTCTCGTGCCAGACGTTGGCGGGGTGAATCACGGTGAGGCCCTGGCGCGGGGTGATGGAATCGATCTTTTCCCACCAGGGGAAGTTGGGCGTGCCGCGCGGGTCAAGTAGCAGCAGCGCATGCGTGCCGTGCCGCTTGGAGCGGTGCGAGTCCGGATCCCGGCCATCGCCGACATCCAGGTAATGCACCATCACGCCGTCCGAGGACTGGTGGTAGTGCGGAAACGTTCTGGCGCCCGGCAACTGCACGTTGCCAAAGCAGCGCCCGGCGAGTTCAACGCACTGGTCGGCACCAATGCCGTAGGCTGCCTCAAGGTAGTGCCGAAAGCGGTTACAGGCCAGCTGCTCGAAGGCGAGAATCGCTTTGGACTCGGGGTGAATGTCAGCTTCGGCAAAGAGGTTGTAGTGGGTGCTCGAGTAAAACTTCTTCGAAGTCATAAATCGATGGAAGTCCGGATCCGCCTCGAGCGTTTCTTGGCTTTCGGATTCCCGCCGCACCAGGACATCGATGAGCGCCTGGCGCATCGGTTCGGGCAGCGTGATGTGTTCGGTCGCCACCGGGGTCGGCCACAGGTTGCGGATTTCCATCAGATCACCTCGAACGGTACGTCAAGCAGACCCGAGTAATTGCGAAACCCAACCTTCACCTTGAAGGTGTCGCCCGGATCCAGTCCGGTGGCCGCAACCTTGAAACTCGCGCTGCCGGCTGGCGCCAGTACGCGTCGCTTGGGCAGGTAGCCACCGGTTTCCTCGAGGTAAAGTGTTGCCGGATGGCTGATCGGAGCCCGGTCGCCATCAATCAACTGCACCGCTACGGTGGCAGTGTCCCCCGCCTTGATCTGCCCGCCGCCCGCGGTGAGTTGCACGCCGGGCAGTCCGATGTTGACTGCATTGAGATAATCCAGGTCCGTCGCCTCCGTCCAGCCCGTGACATTGGTGCGATAGCCTTTGGAGGTGTTGACCTTCAAGGTCATGCTGCACTCGGTGAAGCGGACATCCGCGAAGGGCTGGTAGATAAAGAGGCAACTTGGCGCGCCAAGATTGCGCACTGAGCGCATCGGATGCATCTTGGTGCTCGTCTCATAGGCGATGGCGTTGTAGAACGGGTGCAGGTAGCCCGCGTAATCGATGCCGCAGACCCACACTGCAGCATCGGATTTCTCTGCCACACCAATCGAGGGGTCATCCAGATCAATCAGCGAATAGGCGTGTGCCTGGAAGTACCGCCCGGCATACTCGGCCCCCAACACGCTGCCCTCGACGCAAGGGCGTGTGAGGCGCATGCACGGCAGGCGGTTGTGATAAACACCGGTGGCTTTGGGCGGCAGTTCGCCCGGCACCAGCGGCCCCGCAAACTTCAGGCTGCGCACCGGGGCGCTCTGGTCTTTGAGCGGATCGACCACA
>JANXRV010000128.1:0-93285 GCA_025356665.1 Pseudomonadota bacterium | reverse complement strand
TCGAACTTCATCTCGTCCATTTCCGGCGCAGACTTGAGCGAAATGCCCCCGGTGTCAAAGGTGATGCCCTTGCCCACCAGAACAACCGGCTTCTCCTTTTTGGCGCCGCCGTTATAGCGCAGGATGATCATTTTGGGTGGTTGGCGTGATCCCTTTGAGACCGAAAGCAGCGACCCCATGCCGAGTTTTTCCATGTCGCGCTGCTCAAGCACCTCGATGCCGAGTTTCCAGGCGCGCGCCAATTTGGCCGCCTCGCTGGCGAGGTAGGTTGGCGTGCAAATGTTGCCCGGCAGGTTTCCCAAATCCTTTGCGAGGGAGACCCCGGCGCCGATCGCGTGCCCTTCCATGGCGCCCTTTTCCACCGCTGCAGCGTTGGCTTTGCTCAGGCAGCCGAGCACCAGTGCGGACAGCGGGCGCGCCGGCGCTTGTTTGCTCTTTAGCTGCTCAAAGCGATAGCCCGCTTCCGTGGCGGCGAGCGTGAAATGTCGGGCCTTCCAGTCAGCATCCCGGTGTTTTAGCGGTAAGTCGGTGAAGTACATGGTGCCGCTTTTCGCGCCAGTATCGGCGAGGGCAAGTACCGCAGCCTTTGCTGCAGCGAGGTATTCACGCGGGCCAAATTCGTCCTGTTTGCCAAGGCCGATGAGCAGTACGCGTTGCGCGGCGACGCCGGCAAGTTTGTAAAGCATTCGTGTGGCGCCGACGCGGCCGGGAAGGTCGCCCTTGGCGGCGAGCTCGCGCAGGGCGCCTTTGCTGGCGCGATCGACCGACTGGGCGGCGGCGGAAAGGTGTCCCGAATCGAACACGCCTACGGCTATACAAGGGCCGGTGACAAGCTCCGGCAGGGCGACTTTTGTGCTAAATTCCATGATGTTTTTCCCGTTCAATATTCACGCCATTCGACAAAGCTGATTATCCATGCTTTGCTCCGAGCAAGTCAAAACACTGTGGAAAAACTAGCCCGTTCCTGTTGAATACCATCTTTCAGCGATCGCTGCTGCGTGAATTTGGCAATCTCGCCATGGCGGTGTTCGCCACGTTGTTCGCCATCACGCTCACCACCCAGTTGATCCGCCTGCTCGGACAGGCCGCCAATGGCAAGGTGCTTTCCGAGGCGGTGCTCGCGCTGCTCGGCTTTTCGGCACTTAATTATCTGCCTGTGCTGTTGTCGCTGACCTTGTTCATCGCTGTGTTAATGACACTGACGCGTAGTTATCGCGACTCGGAGATGGTGGTCTGGTTTAGCGCCGGTGTCGGACTTACGGCGTGGATACGGCCGGTTCTTATGTTTGCGGCACCGATCGTGTTTTTGATAGCGGGTTTTTCATTGTTTCTATCGCCCTGGGCGACCAGCAAGAGCGACCTGTATCGGCAGCAAATGGATAACCGGGACGATGTGTCCCGCATTGCGCCGGGGGTGTTTCGCGAAGCGGCAACCGGCGACAAGGTGTTTTTTGTCGAAGCCATTGCCGGCGATGTGTCGAACGTCAAGAACGTGTTTATCTCAACCGCGCTCCACGGCAGCCAGGGCATCATGGTCAGTCGTCGGGGCTTTCAGGAGACCGCGCCGAACGGCGATCGCTTCGTCGTTCTGCTCAACGGTCGCCGCTATGATGGCGAGCCGGGAACGACCGGATACAAAATCATGAATTTTGAGCGCTACGCCACCCGGGTTGAGGTCAAAGAGGCGACCGCCGAGACCGTTTCGTCGAGGGCGCTGTCTTCATGGGCGCTGCTGAACAACCCTGAACGCAGCAATTTAGCCGAGTTGCTGTGGCGTATCGGGCTGCCGCTTTCGGCGATAAATCTGGCGTTGTTGGCGATACCACTTTCGTTTGTCAATCCGCGCGCCAGCCGCTCGGTAAATCTGGTGTTCGCCCTGCTCGCTTACATGGTGTATAGCAACCTGCTCGGGGTAGTGCAGGCATGGGTTTCGCAGGGCAAGGTGAGTTTTGCCTTCGCCTGGTGGCCGGTGCATATGCTGATGTTGGGCGTTCTTGTTTTGTTGTTCTGGCGCAGGATGAGCCTTGGCTCGTTGTTGTGGTGGCGACGATGATTGTTCTTCGCCGTTACCTCGCGCGTGAAATCTATGGTGCGACGGCATTTGTTTTCGCCGGCTTCCTCGCACTTTTCGCCTTTTTCGATTTGATAAACGAGCTTGGAGATCTGGGTAAGGGCAATTACCGCCTGGCCCACATCATGCTGTATGTTTTTCTTACGCTACCGAGCCATGTCTATGAGCTTGCACCGATCGCGGTGCTGATCGGCACGCTTTATACCTTGTCGCATCTTGCGTCGAATTCTGAATTTACCGTGATGCGTGTGTCGGGTCTCTCGCCGCTGAAGGCGGCTGGGATGCTGGCGCGTATCGGGGTGGTGTTTGTGGTGCTCACCTATGCCTTTGGCGAGTTGATCACGCCCTTTGCCGAAAAGGCGGCGCAGCAGTTGCGGCTCTCCGCGCTGAGCTCATCCCTGGCCCAGGAGTTGCGTACCGGGCTGTGGGTCAAGGACGAGACGCGCTTCGTTAACGTGCGGGAGGTGTTGCCCGATTCGACGATAAAAAATATTCGGGTCTATGACTTTGATCCCGACTTCAGGTTGCAAACCATCAGTGAGGCGGTACGGGGGGATTATCAGGCCGACAATGTGTGGCGTTTGTCCGGCGTGGTGCGCACGCGCTTTGAGGCAGAAAAAGTTTCGCTGGAGAAATTGCCCGAAATGCTCTGGACGTCAGTGCTGACGCCCTCGATGTTGTCGGTGCTCATTGTGCAGCCCGAGCGCATGTCAGCCTGGAGTCTGTATCAATATACCAGGCACCTCGATGCCAACAACCAGAAGACCGAGCGTTTCGAGATCGCGCTTTGGAAAAAACTCGTTTATCCGTTTGCCGCGCTGGTGATGATGGCCTTGGCCCTGCCGTTTGCCTATGTGCATATGCGGTCGGGAGGGGTCGGGGCGAAGATATTCGCCGGAATCATGCTGGGGATTCTCTTTCACATGCTTAACAGCCTGTTCTCGCACCTGGGCTTGCTGCAAAACTGGTCTCCGCTTACCAGCGCTATTCTGCCAAGCTTGGTGTTTTTGTCGGCTGCCGTGTTGCTGATGTGGTGGGTCGAGCGCCGCTAAGGGGCTTCGTCAGGGCCTTGTCACGCTACCGGTGCACGCAAGCGGCCGCGTTCAAGCTGGTTTGGCTGTGGCGGGATTTTTGCCCGATGCCAGCGTGCCGACTATCCTGGTGCCGGCAAGCCGGTCGTGGAGAAACTGACGGTCGCGGTCCAGTAGCGCCCACAGGAGCGAGCCAAGTCCCAGCGCCATGAGGATCCAGCCAATGGGTTCATGAGGCCGCTTCCACGCAGTGGCAAGCCCGGCGTAACCCGCGCCAATGGTCATGGCGGCTAGTGCAAGGCGCAATAGCGCACGTGGCGCCGAAGGTGGGCTGCCGGTACGGTCGACCAAGCGCATTTGCCAGGTCTTCATCGGCAGGGTCTGGCCGCCACGGCACCAGCACCAGAGAAAGTAGGCACCAAGCACAGATGCGAGATAGATCTGCAGGGTAAGGCGCATTGCGCCCTCGATCAGCCCGGGTGTGACGATGTAGAAACTGACCGCAGAGGCCAGCAGTATGGCCGCCACCAGGAGTGTTTCGTAAAGCAATGAAGCCAGGCGCCGTGGCAAGCCGGCGCTTGCCGGCGATGCTGGGCCTGGCATCAAGCGTCGGGCGCTCAGCGCGTTGCCGGCGCGGGTGTTGAAGTCGGTGCTACGGCGTCGGCTTTGGTTGTGGTTGGCGCGGCTTTGGCGCTCGCGGAGAGTTGCTTTTTTTGTTCTTCAGGCAACTGCTGGTATTCCTGCCATTTCTTGCTCACTACCTTCTTTTGCTCCGGCGGCAGCTTGGACAGTTTTTGATAACGCTCGCGCGCGTCGCGGCGCTCGGCCGGAGTCAGCTTGGCCCAGGCTTGCATCTGTTGCTGCACGCGCTGTTGTTGGTCGTTCTTCATCTTGGGGTAGCGCTTGGCGATACCCACCCATTTTTTTTTGCGCTGGGGTTCCATTTGGTCCCAGTCGCTTTCAAGGGGCGCGAGAATCTGCCTCTGCTCGCCGTTTAGTTCGCCCCACGCGGGCTGCTTTTTTTCAGCGGCGGCGTAGGCGAAAGACGAGAGCAGGCAGAGCGCACCCAGTGCTAGGGTGAGGAGCGCTTTAGCCATGCGTCAAAACCCTTATCGAGGTATGCGTCAATCGGAAGGTCGCTTGTGAGCAAAGCCACATCGATTTCCTCGATCTCGTTCGCTTGCTGGTTGCTGCTCCAGATGGCAATGCCGGCCATTCCGAAGATGAGGAAGAGCGCGGTGAATGCGACTTGGGATGTGAAGCCCGGTCCGCCGCCAAGGGCGGCGGTGATCCGGTCGGAAACAAGCATCGCCATCGCCGGTTGGGCGGTACGCTGGCTGGCCAGCGCGCGCTCGCGCGCGGCGCGAAGCCGTTCGACCTGATCGGACTCCAGATTCAGGTTCTCGTTCAGTAACTTCTTGATTTTATTTTGAAATGAAAATTCTTCGTTCATAGCTCGATTCCTTTTGCGCGAAGCGCCGCAGCAAGTGCATGGGTGGCGCGGGAGCAGTGCGTCTTTACACTTCCCTCGGAACACCCCATGGATGAGGCCGTTTCAGCAACGTCCAGTTCCTCCCAATAACGCAGAAGAAAGGCTTCGCGTTGACGTGGTGGCAGAGTACGAATCTCATTTTCAATAATTTCAATGACTTGTGACTGCTCCAAGATTTGTCCAGGCCCCTTTGGTTGGTTGGAGTGGCCTGAGGTGTCAATAGTTTCAAGGGGATCGAAATCTTCATCCTCTCGATTGGGGGAAAGCGACGAAAACAGCGTGGTCCAGAGGGAACGCACCTTTTGGCGGCGATAGAAGTCGCGAATAGTGTTCTGCAGGATGCGTTGGAACAGCATCGGCCATTCGGCGGCTGGCTTTGCGCCGTATTTTTCGGCGAGCTTGAGCATCGAGTCCTGAACGATATCGAGTGCGTGTTCCTGGTCGCGCACGGCGAAAACCGCCTGCTTGAAAGCGCGGCGTTCTATGCTGGCGAGAAAGTCGGACAGTTCCTTGCGTGAAGCCAGAGTTGGCCCCCATTTGTGTTCAGTGCGCGGCGGATATTTCTCTCACGCTTGGATGGTATCAAAATGGTGCCTGATTTGCAGTGGTTTGGGGCAAAAAACTTGACCAATCAAGCCTTAGGATTTACCCTGCTAGGTTTTCGCTGCGCCGTACACGAGTACGTTTGCATGCAAATCAAGGCACGTAATCAAGCCACAGGATGCCATATCATGGATCGCGGACCGACATTGGAATTTACCGGCGCTGAAATCGTCATCAAATGCCTGCAGGAGGAGAAGGTCGAGTACCTGTTTGGCTATCCGGGCGGCGCCGTACTCTACCTTTACGACGAAATTTTCAAGCAGGACAAGGTCAAGCACGTCCTGGTGCGTCATGAACAGGGCGCAGCCCATGCCGCGGACGGGTACGCGCGATCGAGCAAGAAGGTCGTCTGCCTGGTCACCTCCGGCCCCGGCCTGACCAACGCGGTGACCGGCATCGCCACCGCCTACCTCGATTCGATCCCGATGGTGATCATCAGTGGTCAGGTGCCGACACGCGCGATTGGCGAAGACGCGTTTCAGGAAGTTGATACGGTTGGTATCACCCGTCCTTGCGTAAAGCATAATTTTCTCGTCAAGGACGTCAAGGACATCGCTGCGACGATGAAGAAGGCCTTCTATCTGGCCAGCAGCGGCCGTCCCGGACCGGTGCTGGTGGACATTCCAAAGGACATCACGATCGCCAAGGCAGCTTTCGAGTATCCCGAAACGGTGACGATGCGCTCGTACAATCCGGTCACAAAGGGCCATCCGGAGCAGATTAAAAAGGCTGTGAAGTTGCTGCTAGAGGCAGAGCGACCGATGATTTACGCCGGCGGCGGCGTCATTCTGTCCGATGCGGCGCCCCAGCTCACCGAGTTTGTGCGACATCTCGGATTTCCGTGTACCAACACCCTGATGGGTCTTGGCGGATTCCCCGCAACCGACCGCCATTCGCTCGGCATGCTCGGCATGCACGGTACCTACGAGGCGAACATGGCGATGCAGAATTGCGACGTGCTGCTTGCCATCGGCGCGCGCTTCGACGATCGCGTGATCGGCAATCCCGAACACTTTGCCCAAAACCCACGCAAGATCATCCACATTGATATTGATCCCTCGTCGATTTCCAAGCGCGTCAAGGTTGACGTGCCCATCGTCGGCAGTGTGCCCGATGTCCTTGAGGACATGCTCAAGCTGTTGCAGGCAGCCAAAACCAAGCCTGATGTCTCGGCGCTCAAAGAATGGTGGAAGCAGATCGAAATCTGGCGTTCCCGCAATTGTTTGAAATACGACCGCAACAGCGCGATTATCAAGCCGCAGGCGGTGATCGAAAAGCTGTACGAGCTCACCGGCGGCGATGCCATCATCACCTCTGATGTCGGCCAGCATCAGATGTGGGCGGCGCAATTTTATAAATTTGACAAGCCGCGCCGTTGGATTAACTCGGGTGGTTTGGGCACCATGGGCGTGGGCCTTCCGTTTGCGATGGGGGCGATCCTGGCCAACCCTGGTGCGACCGTGGCCTGCGTTACCGGCGAAGCCTCGATCCAGATGTGCATCCAGGAGCTCTCGACCTGCAAGCAGTATCACCTGCCGGTGAAGATCATCAATCTGAACAACCGCTACATGGGCATGGTCCGGCAGTGGCAGGAATTTTTCCACGGCAACCGCTACGCCGAGTCGTACATGAACGCGTTGCCCGATTTTGTGAAGCTCGCCGAGAGCTACGGGCACGTCGGCATGAAGATTGAAAAGCCCTCCGATATCGAACCGGCGCTCAAAGAGGCGCTAGCGCGCAAGGACGATCTGGTGTTCATGGACTTCATCACCGATCAAAAGGAAAACGTCTTCCCGATGATTCCAGGAGGCAAGGGTATTTCCGAGATGATTCTGTCCGAAGACCTCTGAAGCGCATCCATTTTTCATCAGGCGGCGGGTCGTCAACTTCCCGATCCGCCGCAACATCCCGTCTGTTACACGGTTCACCAGATTAAGACACGACACCCGAAGACATGCGACACATCATTTCGATACTGCTTGAAAACGAGGCCGGCGCGCTCTCCCGGGTTTCGGGCCTCTTCTCGGCGCGCGGTTATAACATCGAGTCACTGACTGTGGCGCCGACGGAAGACCCGTCCCTGTCCCGTATGACCATCGTTACCGCAGGCTCCGATGATGTTGTCGAGCAGATCACCAAGCAACTGAACAAGCTCGTCGAGGTGGTGAAGTTATCGGACCTCGCCGAGGCGCCGCATATCGAGCGTGAGCTTATGCTGATCAAGGTGCGCGCGGTGGGTAAGGATCGGGAAGAGCTCAAACGCATGGCGGATATTTTTCGTGGTCGCATCATCGATGTTACCGATGCGACCTACACCATGGAACTTACCGGCACCGGAGAAAAGCTGGACGCGTTCCTGCAGGGGCTGGACAGCAGTGTGATTCTGGAAACGGTGCGTACCGGCGCCTCCGGGATCGCTCGAGGCGAACGTACGCTGAAGGTTTGACCCGCGGGGCGGCGCGTGTTTCGGAGGCGGTCCTGGGGTGTCGGGATTGCCAGCGGCGGCCGCGACCTGTCCCCTAAGCCAATTGATTTACAAGAGAGGAAACCATGAAAGTTTATTACGACAAAGACGCAGACCTGTCCCTCATCAAGGGTAAGAAGGTCACCATCGTTGGTTACGGTTCGCAGGGCCATGCACATTCGCTCAACCTGCACGACTCTGGCGTTAAAGTCACGGTCGGACTTCGCAAGGGCGGGGCATCCTGGGACAAGGCGAAAAAGGCCGGGCTCAAGGTCGCCGAAGTGGGGGAGGCGGTTAAAGGCGCTGATTTCGTGATGATGCTCATGCCCGATGAGAGCATCGCCGCAACCTATAAGGCCGAGGTGGAGCCAAACATCAAGAAGGGCGCAACGCTTGCGTTCGCGCACGGTTTCAACGTGCATTACGGCCAGGTTCAGCCGCGCGCGGATCTTGATGTTGTCATGGTGGCCCCTAAGGCTCCCGGCCACACGGTCCGTTCGACCTATGCGCAGGGTGGCGGGGTGCCGATGCTGATCGCGGTTCATCAGAATCCGTCGAAAAAAGCGCGCGACCTCGCCTTGTCCTACGCAGCTGCCATCGGTGGTGCGCGGGCCGGCGTTATCGAAACCAATTTCCGTGAAGAAACGGAAACCGACCTTTTCGGCGAGCAGGCGGTGCTGTGCGGCGGGACGGTGGAACTCATCAAGGCAGGCTATGAGACACTCGTTGAGGCCGGTTACGCACCTGAGATGGCCTATTTCGAGTGCTTGCACGAACTCAAGTTGATTGTCGACCTGATCTATGAGGGGGGCATCGCCAATATGAATTATTCCATCTCCAACAACGCCGAGTATGGCGAGTACGTGACCGGTCCCCGAATTATCACTGAGGAGACAAAAAACGTGATGCGCCAGATCCTCAAGGATATTCAGACCGGCGAGTATGCCAAGAGCTTTATCCTTGAGAATCGTGCCGGTGCGCCAACCCTGTTGTCGCGCCGCCGCCTGAGTTCGGAGCATTCGATCGAGGTGGTGGGCGAAAAATTGCGCTCGATGATGCCTTGGATCAAGAAAAATAAACTGGTCGACCAATCGCGCAATTGATTGGCGGGTGGTTGAGGCATAATTCGGGCACGGCAACGTGCCCGTTTTTGCTTTTTGTAGGGGTTTCATGAGGATGTCCATCTGCAAATGCCTGTTGGTGATAGTGGCTTTGAACCTCGCAGGGTGTGGTGACAAGGTTCCCGAATCAAAGGCTGCAAGGGATGTGGGTTCCGCGCCAAAGAAAACCGTTGACAAGGCCGCGGCTGGCGTGGGGGATGCCATGGATAAAGCGGCAGAGCGTGTGCAGGAACAGGACGATAAAAAACAATGAACTCGAATTATCCGCATCCGATCATCGCGCGTGAAGGCTGGCCGTTTCTTGCTGTCTGCGCTGCGGCGGCGGCTTTGGTTTCGTGGTTCGCCGGGTGGTGGTCTTTGCCGGTTTGGATCGTTGCGTTGTTTGTGTTGCAGTTCTTCCGTGATCCGGCACGGCCTATCCCTGGTGATGCCAAGACGGTGGTTTCGCCCGCCGACGGACAGATCGTGGTGGTGGAGAACGCCGAAGATCCGTATCTGAAGCGCCCTGCGATCAAGGTCAGTGTGTTCATGAATGTGTTTAACGTTCATTCAAATCGCGCCCCGGTGGATGGCGAAGTCAAACAGGTCTGGTATCACGCCGGATCGTTTTTCAATGCGGCGCTGGACAAGGCTTCGCTGGAAAATGAGCGCAATGCGCTTTGGCTCAAAACCACGACCGGTCACGATGTGACCTGTGTCCAGGTGGCCGGATTGATTGCGCGGCGTATACTTTGCTATGTCAAGGTGGGCGATGCGCTCATGCGGGGACAGCGCTACGGTTTTATTCGATTTGGTTCCCGTGTGGACGTTTATCTTCCGCCCGGTTCCATCGTGAAAGCCGCGCTCGGTGACAAGGTGAGCGCATCCAGCACTATTTTGGCGATACTTCCCGAGCATGCTTGAACGAAAACCGCGCCGTCAGCTGATCAACGCCGAGTTTCGCCGGAAGGGCATCTATCTCCTGCCCAACCTGTTCACCACGGCGGCACTATTCGCCGGCTTCTATGCGATCGTTCAGGCTATGAATCAGCGCTTCGATCAAGCGGCGGTGGCCATATTCGTTGCCATGGTGCTGGACGGGCTGGACGGACGGGTTGCGCGCATGACGCGGACGCAGAGCGAGTTTGGCGCGGAGTACGACTCGCTTTCCGATATGGTTTCGTTCGGCGCGGCGCCGGCGCTGGTGATGTATGAATGGGCGCTGAAAGATTTGGGACGCGCGGGCTGGATCGCCGCGTTTGTATATTGCGCTTGCGCGGCGCTGCGTCTGGCTCGCTTCAACACCAATATTGATGTCATCGATAAGCGCTGGTTTCAGGGCTTGCCCAGTCCGGCAGCGGCGGCGGTGGTGGCCGGTTTTATCTGGGTCAGTGACGATTTTGGCATCGCCCGTGCGGATGTTCTTCGCTGGATCGCCTGCGTCATCACCTTTCTTGCAGGCGTGACCATGGTCACCAACCTGCCATTTTACAGTTTCAAGGATCTCAACTTTCGGCGCAGCGTGCCGTTCTGGGGCGTGCTGCTGATTGTCGTCGCCATGGTGCTGGTGTCGAGCAATCCTCCGCTCGTGCTTTTTCTCCTGTTTGTCGCCTATTCCCTTTCAGGCTACGTCATGTGGGCGACGCGCAAACACGGGGCCGCGCGCCAGCCGTTCTGAGGGCGGTCGGGGCGACCTTGCAAGTGTTGCCGAAACCGGCTATATTCTTTCGCATGTTTAGCGCACACAACTCGCTGACCTTCCTCAACAGCAGCCCGCTGGGTTACGCCCTGTTCGGCCTGCTGCTGCGCCCCGCGCGCAAATAACCTACCCCCCCAATTTGGCAGTACACGGTTAGCAGGGCGAGAGCGCTGCGGAGCGGGCACATCCATCCCACAGAGCATGACAGGAGAGCGACATGACAACGACGAAGCGATTGATCATATTTGACACGACCTTGCGTGATGGCGAGCAGAGCCCGGGCGCTTCAATGACGCGCGATGAAAAATTACGCATCGCGAAGCAACTCGAGCGCCTGCGTGTGGACGTGATCGAAGCGGGCTTCCCTGCCGCGTCAAACGGTGATTTTGAGGCGGTGAAGGCGATCGCCGCGGCGATCAAGGACGCGACTGTCGCCGGACTTTGCCGGGCCAACGACCGCGATATCAGTCGGGGCATCGAGGCGCTCAAGGACGCGAAGTCCTGGCGCATTCACATCTTCCTCGCCACGAGCGCATTGCATATGGAGAAGAAGCTGCGCATGACCCCAGAGCAGGTCCACGAACAGGCCAAACTTGCTGTGCGCTTTGCCCGCAAGCATTGCGGAGACATCGAGTTTTCACCCGAAGATGCCAGCCGTTCGGATCCGGATTTTCTTTGCCGTGTTCTCGAGGATGTGATAGCGGAGGGAGCAACCACCATCAATGTGCCAGATACCGTCGGCTATGCCGTGCCGGAGCAATTCGGTGAGTTTATCCGCTCCCTGCGCGAGCGCATACCCAACTCAGACAAGGCGGTGTGGTCCGTGCATTGCCATAACGACTTGGGAATGGCGGTGGCCAACTCGCTGGCTGGTGTGACCATTGGTGGAGCGCGACAAATCGAATGCACCATCAACGGACTGGGTGAGCGCGCCGGAAACACATCGCTGGAGGAGGTGGTGATGGCAGTGCGCACACGCAAGGATTTTTTCGGCATGGACACACGCATAGACACGACCCAGATTGTTCCCGCGTCGCGCCTCGTGTCGGGGATCACTGGTTTCGTTGTGCAGCCGAACAAGGCGGTGGTCGGTGCCAACGCCTTCGCCCATGCCTCGGGCATTCATCAAGACGGTGTGCTCAAGGCGCGAAATACCTACGAAATCATGACGGCCGAGGATGTGGGCTGGAACGCCAATAGAATCGTGCTTGGCAAATTGTCAGGTCGCAGTGCATTTAAACAGCGATTGAAGGAACTTGGCATCGATCTGGCATCCGAGGAGGCCGTCAACGCGGCATTTCAGAGATTCAAGGATCTGGCTGACAAGAAGGCTGATATCTTCGACGAGGACATTCAGGCGCTGGTGTCGGACGAATCGGTTACCACCGAGAACGAGCACTGGAAGCTGGTGCACATGACCCAGGCCAGCGGAATGGGTGAGCGTCCGCATGCCAGTATCGTGTTGAGCGAGGGCGGTGCCGAGCGGAGCGCCGATGCCCAAGGCGACGGCCCGGTGGACGCCGTGTTCAAGGCAATTGAGTCCCTGGTCGCAAGTGGCGCCGAATTGTTGCTCTATTCGGTGAACGCGGTGACGCAGGGGACGGAGTCTCAGGGCGAAGTGACGGTGCGTTTGTCTCGTGCCGGTCGTATTGTAAACGGCGTCGGCTCCGATACCGATATCGTGGTTGCTTCGGCCAAGGCCTACATCGCGGCGCTCAACAAGATTACCAGTAAGGCAGAGCGCGTTAACCCGCAGACGTCAGAGGCGATTTAGCCGGGTGGGGCAGCATCGGTGCAAAGGGGAGTAAGCTGAAAACCCGCTTCTGGCGCGGGTTTTCAGTCGATGATTGGCCGGGACGGTGGTGTTTGCGGCCTTTATCCGGTGCCTCTGGTAAATCTCGCGTAGATCAATGCAGCGGAGAAAAATATTAGCGCGAGCAGTATCTCGCTAAGTGCGAGCCCGCGTGCGATGCCCGCTTCAGACCATGCCCTGACTGTGCCTTCGGTGAAGTACGCGAGGATCATCATCGATCCCCACTGCAGGGTATAGCGCCTTCCGCGCAACACGCCCATCAGGGCGGCGAGCAAGGGCAAAAGCTTTAGTACCAGCCATGATCCGCCGGGGCGCAGCGGGGCCAGCCACAGTTCCCAGGTCAGGCAAAGGAAAATAAGGGCGATCAGGCTGACGCATGCGCCGGCGTGGGCGATGGCGGCGATGCGGGATCTTTCTCGCATCATGGCCGGGCTTGCTTGATGGCAACTTGCGCCAGGCGCCGACCCAGAGCGATGCAGAGTTTTTTCTCAGTCGCATCCACGGGCCGGTCGCCTGCCATGCCGGCATGATGGCTGGCACCGTAGGGCGTGCCGCCTGACTGTGTCGAGGCCAGTTCTGGTTCGGTATAGGGTAGCCCCACCATGAGCATACCGTGATGCAGCAAGGGCAGCATCATGGAAAGCAGGGTGCTTTCCTGTCCGCCGTGCATTGATCCGCTTGAAGTGAAGACCGCGGCTGGTTTGTCCGAAAGCGCACCCTTCAGCCATTCTTCCGCGGTGCCGTCCCAGAAATATTTCATCGGTGCGGCCATGTTGCCAAAACGCGTCGGGCTGCCGAGTGCTAGTCCTATGCATTCCTCAAGATCGCGTCCGGTGCAATAGGGTGCGCCCTCATCGGGCACTGCCGGCGCAATGGCCTCGGTGACTGTCGATATTTTCGGCACAGTGCGCAAGCGCGCGCTCGCTCCGTCAACCTCGCCGATGCCGCGGGCGACACATCGCGCCATTTCACGTACGGAGCCGTGATGGCTGTAATAGAGGACAAGGATGTCGGACATGGATTGGAGACAGGGAAGGTTCGGTTAGGGGCGCTGTTATTATACGGACTCGCCTTACTTGCCCCTCAGGGCCGAACTTAACCGTGCGACATCACATCCGGCTGTTATCGAGATTTTTCTGGCACGTGCTGCGGCGATTTCATCAGGACAAAAGCCTGCAACTTGCGTCCAGTCTGACGTTTACGACACTGTTGTCGCTGATACCGCTGGTCACCATCGCGCTAGCGCTGATATCCGCCTATCCGGTATTCGCGAGTCTTGTCGAGCAACTGCAATTGTTTGTGTTACAGAACTTGCTTCCCGAGATGAGCGCCAGGATGATCTCGCGTTATGTCGAGCAATTCAGCGCCCGCGCCGGGCGGCTTACCGCCTTGGGTACCTTGTTTTTGGGTGTTACTGCCTTTACGCTGATGCTCACGATCGAGCGGGCTTTTAATTCGATCTGGCGCGTTACCCGGCCGCGACCCATTGCCCAACGCATCATGATGTATTGGGCAGGGGTGACGTTGGGGCCGATTCTCATCGGTGCCAGTTTGTCGATCTCCTCGTACTTGGTGAGTATTTCGATGGGTATCGCGAGGCAAATCCCGTTTGCTGCTGAAACCTTGTTACGCATCGTGCCCGTTGCCCTGACCATCCTGGCATTCTCGCTGATGTACTTTGTTGTCCCCAACCGGCAAATGCGGCCGCGCGACGCCGTGATCGGCGGTATCGCCGCCGGCTTGCTGTTTGAGCTAATGAAGCGCGGATTTGCGCTTTATGTCACCAAGGTTCCCACCTTTTCGATGGTGTACGGGGCATTTGCCAGTATTCCTATTTTTCTGATCTGGATCTACCTATCCTGGCTGGTCATTGTTCTGGGGGCGATCATTGCTGCGGCGGCGCCCGATTATGCCCGTTTGCATCCGGCGGGGCGGCGTCCGGTCGGGGCGTTATTCGCCGATGCGCTTTCAGTATTGCGCGTCTTGGTACGGGCACAGCAGCGCGCGGAACTCCCCGGGGTAGGCCAGATCGCCCAGGCTGCGGCTTTGCCGCGCGATGAGTCTGAGGTCTTACTGAACCGCCTGGCGGAGGCGGGCTGGGTGACAAGATCAAAGGACGATCACTGGACGCTGGCGTGTGACCCGGAGCATCTGACTGTGGCGCAGGTCTATCGCGAATTTGTGTATCACCCCGGCGCCTTGGCGCGATTATTGGGCCAGTGGATGCCTGGTCATGCCAACACTGCGGACTACGATACCCGACGGGCGTTGTTACAAGGACTTTCGGAGCGCCTTGAGTCCGGTGTGGAGCAGGCCTTGGCGATTTCAATCAAGCGCGTGTCGCTGGATGTCGCCACCGGTGTGGAAGGGCCGCTCAGTTTGCCGGGCTGAACTGAAAAAGTTGAAGAGACAAGGTTTGTTCGACCAAATGTGTCGCCCGCACGCGCTGCTGCGGTTCACCAAAATGAAATTCGCTGGAAGAAGAGAGGCTCCCTGGCATCGCCAGGATCGTGGCAGCACGTTTCAATGCCGGAATTTCGGGTAATAGCAATCCTGGTTCGGTGGATAGTGCGTAGCCGCCCGAGCTGGCGAGCCGCGCAATGGATACCGGTTTGGCGTTGGGCGAGACCTCCTCCAGTCCGAGTTCCACATGTTCCGGGCTGTCAGATAACACCCAGCGCACAATGCAGATATGCACGCGGTCGCTGTCGCGGCTTCGTACGCCCAGTACTTCGCCTACTTTCAACGGTTCTACCGGACCGCTAACGTGCATTAGGGCAAATCCCCCCGGACTTTCGTTGTTGACCATCCACTCGCTCGTCTGGACTATTCCGCTGTCATTGGATCTGCGCAAAAAATTCCAGACGCCATGCAGCCCGATGCAGATGTCCACGCGGGCATTGCGCCGCAAACGGCTGTATTGACGTCCCATAGATGCGGTCCAGTGGCGCACAAGCTTGCGCAACAGGTCGCCATCTGGGTGAGGTGGTGCTCCGCTTGGTGTAGATCCGGAGCGAGCGTCCGGCACCGCATCAACCAATTGCAGCGCGCGATCGGCGAGTCGCGAAGTGTTGAGCACAAGCTCATCTGCTCCGATGCTCAGGTTCGGGTTACGCGCATGTCGCTTGCTCCAGGGGATTCCTGGTGCATCCCTTCCCGGATGTATGACGAAAAGCCCGTCCACCGGGTCTTGCGGCACCGAGTCAAGGAATACGGCAAGCTCCCCGTTACCGCTCAGAAATTCCATTGCGAGCGTGAGTTCTCCCTGCATCATTTTGTGCGGGCCGGCGAAGTTTAGGGACAGTGCGTCGCGATAAATTGCGAGCGGGCTGTCGTTCTGGCTGGAAAGGCCGAGTTTCTCAATGTGGTGAAGGCGTGCGAGACGGTAGAGTTGGTGCATGTCGAGCCATACGGTCGGCGGCACGGGAGCATAAATGCGATGGGTCAGGGCAAGCCTTCTTGCTAGCATTTGTATGGCACGCGTCACCGGGAGATGCAGCCGCCTTGCCACGCCTAACCGGAACCAGCTCCCAGACAGCTCGACAGCGGCTAATTTATAGGCATACGCAAGTTCGCAAAGCAAGTCGTCGATCAAGCGGGCGATCGCCCGTGAGCTTGACTGGAGCGGAATTTGAGCGTCAGCGATCTGTGTGTTCAGCGTCGGAAAAAGTTGTTCGGCGCAATCGCGGAGCAAGGCCGTCAGTACAAGGCGCTCCCGCAGCGGAGAGCTGCTGCGGTTTAGCGCGGCAATCTGGTTTGCGACGCAGCGGCCGGTTTCCGGCGCGTTGTCCATTGGAAGGGAAGCCAGCCAGTTCTGTGTTTCAGCGACAGACAGTGCAAAACGCCGGTTAGCGGCCGGTGCAGGAAGTGGAAGTGTCAGTAAAGAGGGCATGTTCGGCTAAAATGCGTGTTGAATTTTCAGACATTGATGGTATTGGTTCAGGATTGCTGTTGATCCTTGCAACTCCCATGCCATTGACAGCGTATGACTGTGACATAATGCACGTATTTTAAATATCGTTAAAAATCAACGTGTTAATTCTATTTTTGGCTTGTGTCGCACCGAACACGCAGGGCCCATTTATGATCGCGTCTTAAAGGAGTTTTGATGTCAGACGGACTTGTTTCCCGAAAAGCCATTCCGCCACGTGAGCGCCTGATTTGTGCGCTTGATTTGCCCAGTTCCGAGGAGGCGAAGGTGTTTGTCGAGGGGCTCGCAGACTCTGTGGAGTTTTATAAGATAGGTCTGGAATTATTCATGGCTGGAGGCTACTTTGAGCTGATCGACTGGCTCGTGGCACGTAATAAGAAGGTATTTGTCGACCTGAAATTCTTTGATGTTCCGGAAACGGTCCGGTCTGCGGTGCGGGGATTGCGACACAGAGGTGTCGCATTCGCGACAGTTCATGGCAACCAAGCGATAATGGAGGCAGCTGGCGCTGAAAAAGGCGATGTAAAAATACTTGCCGTGACCGTTCTTACCAGCCTTGATCGGGGCGATCTGGATGATCTGGGGTTTGCGTGTGATGTGCAGCAACTGGTGTTATCGCGGGCACGGCGCTGTCTCGCGGCTGGTTGCGATGGCGTCATCTCCTCCGGGCTTGAGGCGCCAGCGTTGAAAAAAGAATTGGGTGAGAAAATCATGGTGGTCACGCCGGGTATTCGTCCGGTGGAAAACCGGCCTGCCGATGATCAAAAACGCACGGTCGATGTGGCGCAGGCCTTTACAAATGGTGCCGACTATATCGTGGTAGGCAGGCCCATCCGGCAGGCGGCAGACCAACGCGCGGCTGCAGAGGCGATACAAGCTACCATCGCGACGATTTTCCCCGCGAAGGCTTGAGCCGGACCAGTCAGCTCAATTTACCGTCGTAGCTCCAGCTGGTTTTCCAGGCAGACTGAACGGCGTTTGGGTATTCTGGACGGCCAAGGCTGCCGTTATAGCGGCCGAGTGCCCGGAAGTAGTCGCCTTTTTCCATGTCCAGGTAGTGGCGCAAGATGACGCAGCCGTAGCGAAGATTCATGCGCAGGCTGAAAAGGTTGTTGTTTTTTTGCCCTATCAACGCCACCCAGAATGGCATCACCTGCATGAAGCCGCGGGCGCCGGAGTGGGATACCGCGTATTTCTTGAAACCGCTTTCCACCTGAATCAAGCCGAGCACCATTTGTGGATCCAGGCCGGCGCGCCTTGCCTCATAGTGCAAGGCGGCAAGAAAATCCACGCGTGATTTACGATCCGGAATACGTCGCAGCAATCGCACCGACATTTCGGCCAGCCATTTGCGGCTGTCTTCGGCGTTTTCGAATTGCAGGGAGGCTGGAGCGCGGTCGGCGATGTCCGCTGACATGGCCGCCCTAACGCTGGCGGCCAGTGGCTCGTACTGCTGTGCCCCCGCAAGGGCGAAGACGGGCAGGCAGTAAAGCGCTAACGCAACCAGCGGACGCAGCATTAGGCCGGAGTGAGCATTGTCAGCACTTCGGCGGGGGTCAATGCGGTCGCCGCGCGATCGGCGCGGTGCTGGTATTCCAGTTTTCCCTCTTTAAGGCCGCGATCTCCGACTGTTATGCGATGGGGAATGCCGATCAATTCCATGTCTGCGAACATGACCCCGGGTCGCTCATCGCGATCATCGAGTAGCACCTCGAGCCCGGAGGCGGTCAATTCGTCGTGGAGTTTGTCGCAGGCTTCACGCACCGCCGCGCTTTTTTTGTATCCGATCGGAACAATCGCCACCTGAAAGGGGGCGATCGAATCCGGGAAAATGATGCCGCGGTCGTCGTGTCCTTGCTCGATTGCTGCACCGACGATGCGGGTTATGCCGATGCCGTAGCAGCCCATTTCCGCAAAGCGTTGTTTGCCTGTATCGTCGAGAAAGCTGCATTTGAGCGCCTCGGAATATTTCGTCCGCAGCTGGAAAATGTGACCGACTTCGATCCCACGGCAAAGTTCAAGCGGGCCTTTGCCATCGGGTGACGGGTCGCCAGGTATGACGTTGCGAATGTCGGCGACAATTTCCGCTTCAGGAAGATCGCGTCCCCAGTTCACGCCTGTGAGGTGATGCCCCGCCACATTGGCGCCGCAGACGAAATCGCCCATCGCGGCGACGGTGCGGTCAGCGATGACCCTGACCGAGTTGCCGGTGCCAACCGGTCCGATATATCCTGGCTCGCAGCCTAAGTGTTCGCGAATTTCCGCCTCGGAGGCAAAGCGAAAGGGGGACAATCCAGGAATTTTCGCAGCCTTGATTTCGTTCAGGGTGTGGTCGCCGCGCAGCAGCAGCAGGTGAAGCTGTTTCTGAACTGGGACGGGCTCCTCTTGCACAACCGCGATTGCCTTGACTGAACGGGCGAGCGGCAAACCGAGCAAGGCGGAGACCTCTTCGCAGGTCTTTTTCCCGGGTGTGGGTACTTTGTTCATTGACTCTGCGCCGGGGGGGCGCGCGTTTGAGGGCGGCAGCGCTTCCGCCAGTTCTATGTTTGCCGCGTAATCGGAGTGTGGACAAAATGCAATTGCGTCTTCGCCAGAGTCGGCCAGCACGTGGAATTCGTGAGAGCCGGTGCCGCCGATTGATCCGGTGTCGGCTGCGACGGCGCGAAATTTCAGGCCCAATCTGGTGAAGATACGTGCGTAAGCGTTAAACATGTTGTCATATTCGCGTTGCAGGTCTTCATGGCTTGCATGGAAGGAGTAGCCGTCTTTCATCGTGAACTCTCGACCGCGCATTACGCCAAAGCGCGGCCTGCGCTCATCACGAAATTTTGTCTGGATCTGGTAAAAATTCACCGGCAACTGGCGGTAGCTTTTTATTTCGCTGCGGGCGATGTCGGTGACCACTTCCTCCGAAGTTGGCTGAATCACAAAATCACGGTCATGCCGATCCTTGAAGCGCAGTAATTCAGGCCCATACGCCTGCCACCGGCCCGATTCTTGCCAAAGCTCCGCCGGCTGCACGACAGGCATTGCCAATTCGATTGCGCCGGCGCGGTTCATCTCTTCGCGCACGATTGCCTCGACCTTTCGCACAACGCGCAGGCCCATGGGCATAAGAGTGTAAATCCCACCCGCCAGACGACGAATCAGTCCGGCGCGCATCATCAATTGATGGCTGATCAGTTCAGCGTCCGAGGGGGCTTCTTTGAGGGTCGAAAGGAAGAATTGCGAAACACGCATGAGGTGGATTTGGGGCGGAAAAGACGCAATTTTACTTTAACTGCGTACCAAAGCGCGGTTCGCGCTGTCCTTTCAATGAGGCCTGAATTGTGGAAGAATCAGTCAAAGAACTTTCTGCAGGATTAAACATGCTTGACCGTGAAGGCTATCGCCCAAACGTCGGCATCATCATATGTAACGCGAGGAACGAGGTTTTCTGGGGTAAGAGGGTTCGCGAGCATTCTTGGCAGTTTCCTCAAGGGGGGATAAAGCACGGTGAAACCCCTGAGCAGGCGATGTATCGCGAGCTTCATGAGGAGGTCGGGTTGATGCCCGACCACGTGAAAATCCTTGGGCGGACCCGGAACTGGTTACGTTACGAAGTGCCGTCACATTGGGTGCGACGCGAATGGCGTGGTTCTTACCGCGGCCAGAAGCAGATATGGTTCCTGTTACGCCTTGTTGGGCGTGACAGCGATGTGTCATTGCGCGCCAGCGAGAAGCCAGAATTCGATGCTTGGCGCTGGAACGAGTATTGGATACCGCTTGAATCGGTGATCGATTTCAAGCGGGCTGTGTATCAGCAAGCTTTGTCGGAACTCGTCCGATACTTGGGCCGGGATGATACACAGGCGCAGAGGCGTCCCCCTGACGCTAGTGTGTGATTCGCGTTTGATGCTGGAAGGAATCCCCGCAGTTGACTCAGGCGAGCAGGCTTGCGTTTGGGTGCACGCCTGCCTCCGCTTCGGCGGATGAGCCGACCATGCCGCGGATCTCGGAAAAGATGGTTCGGAGAGACGGGTTTTCGCCTTGACAGTCCGAAACCCCGTTCAATATACTTCCGGCATGATTTAGATTTAGTCTAAATCATGCAATTTCACCAACAGAAGGAGAAAGCCATGCAACTCAAAGGATCAAAAACGCAGGAAAGCCTGAAGGCGGCATTTGCCGGTGAATCGCAGGCCAACCGTCGCTACTTGTATTTCGCAGCCAAGGCGGATGTCGAGGGTCAGAACGATGTGGCGGCGGTATTCCGTTCCACAGCAGAGGGTGAAACCGGCCACGCGCATGGTCACCTTGAATACCTCGAGTCATGCGGGGATCCGGCGACCGATCTGCCGATCGGCAGCTCGCGCAACAACCTCAAAGCAGCCATTGCAGGCGAGACGCATGAATACACGGATATGTACCCGGGTATGGCAAAGCTTGCGCGGCAAGAGGGTTTCGAGGAGATTGGTGACTGGTTTGAAACGCTGGCCAAGGCGGAGCGTTCGCATGCAAACCGGTTCCAGAAAGCTTTGGACGCGCTGGTCGATTAACGGGCTCTCCCCCGCGCTGGCTGATTGGCTTTGAATTCGCGGATCGGATCGCGTGTAACCACGATGTCCAATCCGCGAAGCCTTTCTTATTCTCAGGATCTGATCTGATGGCTTCACGTGAAGGTAGTCTCGAGGCGCCGACCAGGCACCCCATAGACTGGAACTCCCCCGATTTTTACAACGAGGACAAGCTCCTCGATGAGTTGCACCGTGTGTATGACATTTGCCATGGTTGCAGGCGTTGTGTAAGCCTTTGCACCGCTTTCCCGACTTTGTTCGACCTGATCGATGAAGGAAAGACCGGGGAGATGGATGGTGTCGAGAAAAAAGATTATTGGAAAGTGGTTGACCAGTGCTACCTGTGTGACCTTTGTTATATGACAAAATGTCCTTACGTTCCTCCGCACGAATGGAACGTGGATTTTCCGCACCTGATGCTCCGTGGCAAGGCGATAAAATTTAAAAAAGGTGAGGTTACCTTCAGGGACAAACTACTCTCTGCTACCGATGCAATCGGCAAGCTCGCTGCGATACCCGTCGTCGCGCAGACAGTCAATGCGGTCAACCGCAACCCGATCGCGCGCAAGCTTATGGACGGTGTGCTCGGCGTTCATCAGGACAGGACGCTGCCCGAATACAGTCCGACCCGCTTTCGCTCCACTGCGGATAAAAGCCCTGTTCATCCCGTCCGGGACGGCAGGAGTACGCCGGGAAAGGTCGCGATTTACGCGACATGTTATGTCAATTACAACGAACCGGGAATCGGACACGACCTCCTGAAGATACTTGACCATAACGAAATTCCCTATGTTCTGGTGGATAAGGAGGCCTGCTGTGGTATGCCAAAGCTTGAACTCGGTGACCTGGATGCGGTTGCACGACTCAAGGCGGTGAACATTCCGCCCTTGGCAGGGCTCGCTGCGCAGGGGTACGCCATACTCACGGCGGTCCCATCATGCACACTCATGTTCAAGTCCGAACTGCCCTTGATGTTCCCGAATGACGTCGATGTCAAGGCTGTAGCAAAGGCGATGTTTGACCCGTTCGAATACATGATCCTGCGCAACCGGGACGGGCTGCTGAAAACGGACTTCAAAAAGTCGCTCGGAAAAGTCTCTTATCATATCCCCTGCCACTCACGGGTGCAGAACGTTGGTCAGAAAACACGCGAAATGCTGCAACTTGTTCCAGACACCCAAGTCAACACAGTGGAGCGATGCTCCGGACACGATGGGACCTGGGGCGTGAAGACGGAGTATTTTGCCAATTCCATGAAAATCGGACGGCCGGTTTTCAAGGCAATGGCATCCACTGATCCGGATTACATCAGCTCCGATTGCGCGATCGCCGCACGACATATCGAACAGGGTATGGGGGAAACCAAAGCTCAGAAGGAGCATCCGCTATCCCTTATTCGCATTGCATATGGATTATGAAGAGATGACCGCCATGCCTAAAATAGAACGTGACAGTTTGTTTACCCTTGAAGCTTACTCACGCCAGCGCAAGGAGTTTCGCGCGCAGGTGCTTGCGCACAAAAAGAATCGGAAGGTCGCGCTCGGCGGCTACGTGACATTGATTTTTGAAGACGAATTAACCATCCGCTACCAGATCCAGGAGATGCTCAGGGTTGAGCGCATCTTTGAAGAGGCGGGTATCGCAGATGAATTGCGCGCCTATATGCCGCTGATTCCGGATGGTCGGAATTTCAAGGCGACTATGATGGTGGAGTATCCGGATCCGACCGAGCGCGCGGAAGCTCTGTCAAAGCTGATCGGTATCGAGGACAGGGTCTGGATCCAGGTTGAGGGTTGCAAGCGGGTTTATGCAATAGCAGATGAGGATCTGGACCGCGAAAATGACGAGAAAACCTCCGCAGTGCATTTTTTGCGGTTTGAGCTTGCCGAGGAAATGGCGCAGGCATTGAAATACGGTGTGTCCCTTTCCATGGGCGTAGACCATCCGCGCTATCAGGCGTTGGTCGACGTGGTTCCGGCAAACGTCCGCGATTCATTACTTCGGGATCTGCGCTAAGGTGGCACGGTGGGCCGTCCTTGCGCTTACCGCATCGGCGTGCATTGCCCATGCCCAGCCGGCGGCTCCGTTGCGTTTCGAGGAGGACTATGACGCCAAGGAGTGGAAAGAGGTCGAGATTCAGCTCCCGGCTTTTCCCAAACCGGAAAGGCGGCTTCCCTTTCGCGTGACGCCTTCCAATTTTGATTTTTATATCGATGCCGATTCGCTAAGTGTCGCGAGTGACGGTGTTGTCCGCTTTACACTGACCGCTAGAAGTGCCAGTGGCGTCGAGAATGTTACGTTTGACGGTATTCGTTGTAGTTCACGAGAGCGACGTACCTACGCTTTCGGACGCTCGGACAAAACATGGGCGAAAGCGAGGAATAACGCCTGGTCGTTCTTTGAGTCCGCGGGGCGGATTCCCCAGTATGAGATGCTGGCAGTAGATTTTTTCTGCCCTGGTGGATTTGTCATTCGCAATGCGCAGGAAGGTATCGACGCGTTGCGCGCCGGTACTCATCCGCGGGCAAGGCGATAAAGGCGTTTTTCTCGCTTGATCGGACTCACGACACTAGAGCAGTGCCAGATTATCCCGGTGGATCAGTTCTGGCTCGGCAACGTAACCCAGTATGGATTCAATTTCCCCGGATGCCCGACCCGCGATTCGCCGGCAATCGGCAGCGCTATAGTTGATCAGTCCTCTGGCGATGTCTTTGCCAACGGAGGTGACGCAGGCAACGACTGCGCCACGTTCGAACTCGCCTTCTATGCTTTTTACACCAACCGGCAGCAGGCTTTTACCTTGCTCGGTAAGCGCACGTGTTGCGCCCTCGTCAAGAATCAGGCGGCCGCTCACCTGTAAGTGATCGGCCAGCCACTGCTTGCGTGCAGCCAGTGGCGTTGTTGTGGCGGCAAGAAGGGTTCCTATCGATTCACCGGCGGCCAAGCGTGTAAGTACATTCGGTTGACGCCCGGAGGCAATGACTGTGCTGGCCCCTGAACGCGCGGCTCGCTTTGCGGCCAAGACCTTGGTTAGCATCCCGCCACGCGCGATGGTACTAGAGGTTCCCCCCGCCATTTTTTCAAGGCGGGTATCGGTTGCCTCGGCTTTTGGTATCAGGGTTGCCGCTGGATCGATTCGGGGGTCTGCCGAGAAAAGGCCTTCCTGGTCAGTGAGGATGACGAGCGCATCGGCCTCAACGAGATTGGTGACCATCGCGGCAAGCGTGTCGTTATCGCCAAAGCGGATTTCGTCAGTCACGACGGTGTCGTTCTCGTTTATTACCGGGATAACACCTAGCGACAGCAGTGTGAGAAGGGTCGAGCGGGCATTCAGATAGCGCTGGCGGTCGGCGAGATCGGCATGTGTCAACAAAATCTGGGCTGTGTGCAGGCCGTGTTCTCGAAAGCACGACTCGTAGACCTGGATCAGCCCCATCTGCCCGACGGCCGCTGCGGCCTGTAGTTCATTCATCGCGTGCGGGCGTTGCGACCAACCGAGGCGCTGCATGCCTTCGGCGATGGCTCCGCTTGAGACGAGCACGACTTCTCGCTTGCTTCGGACCAGCGCCGCAATTTCTCTCGCCCACTGGGCTATGGCGGTTTGGTCCAGCCCGCTGCCGCCGTTGGTGACTAACGCACTGCCAACTTTGATGACAATCCGCTTTGCGCTTGCCAGAGTCATTGCGCCGGAATTGCTGTCTGTTCCAGGTGTCGCATGACTGCCTGAGTGAGTTCCTTGCAGCCGTCTCCTGTTAGTGCGGAAATCTCGAAATGCGGCCCTTTCCAGCGCAACTTTTTCAATATACTCTTTACCCCGGCAGCGCGCGCGGTTTCATCGAGCATATCGACCTTGTTGAGGACGAGCCAGCGCGGCTTTTTGTACAAAGCCTCATCGTATTTTTTTAATTCGCTTGCCAGGGCCTTGACTTCATGCGCGGGATCGGTATCGCCGTTTAACGGGGCGAGGTCGACCAGATGCAGTAGCAGACGCGTTCGCGCCAGATGTCTTAGGAACTGGTGACCGAGCCCCGCACCCTCCGCGGCGCCTTCAATCAGGCCGGGAATATCCGCGACGACGAAGCTGCGGTCAGGCGTTACGCTTACCACGCCGAGGTTTGGGTGAAGCGTGGTGAAGGGGTAGTCGGCGACTTTGGGTTTTGCACTTGATACTGAGCGGATAAAAGTGGATTTCCCGGCATTGGGCATGCCCAGAAGGCCGATATCCGCGAGTACTTTTAATTCTAGGTTGAGTTCCCGTATTTCGCCCTCTTCGCCAGGAGTGAACTGACGCGGCGCGCGGTTGGTGCTTGACTTGAAATTCAAGTTGCCGAGCCCGCCCTTGCCGCCACGGGCAATGAGCGCAAGCTGCCCATGTACGGCAAGGTCGGCTACGAGTTCCCCGGTTTCGCGGTCAGAAATGACTGTACCTACAGGCATGCGTAGTGTGATGTCGTCTGAGCCTTTGCCGTTGCAGTCGGAGCCGCGTCCTTTTTCGCCGTTGCGGGCACGGTGAATGCGGGCGAAGCGATAGTCGACCAGGGTGTTTATATTGCGATCCGCAATCGCGTAGACGCTGCCCCCGCGTCCACCATCACCGCCGTCAGGGCCGCCTTTAGGGATGAATTTTTCACGACGAAACGAGGCGGCGCCGTCCCCGCCATTGCCGGCGTGAACCTCAATTCTTGCCTCGTCGATGAATTTCATTTCTACCCTGTCTGGCTGGAGTGGCGGTTGGAATGGAGGGCCGTCACCGTGATATTGCCGTGGAAATATCGCTCCGGAAAGAAAAAAGCCCCGTCGCAAGGACAGGGCTTTGCTTGCAACGTGAGAGGCTCAGGCCGTTACGATGCTCACGATGTTTCTACCAGCAGGCCCTTTTACGCCGAATGCAACTTTGCCCGCGATTTTTGCGAATAGCGTGTGGTCCTTGCCCATGCCGACATTATCGCCGGGATGAATTCGGGTGCCGCGCTGACGAACGATGATTTCACCGGCGTTTACGGCTTGGCCGCCGTAGCGCTTGACGCCGAGACGTTTTGACTGCGAGTCGCGGCCGTTACGGGAACTGCCACCTGCTTTTTTGTGTGCCATGAGGTTCTCTCCTTAAGCCGATGCCGTGCAGGCTTAGGCTGAAATCCCGGTGATTTGCAACTCGGTATAGGCCTGACGGTGGCCTTGGTGCTTTTGGTAGTGTTTGCGACGGCGCATCTTGAAAATTTTCACCTTGTCGCCGAGACCATGAGATACCACGGTCGCCTTGACAGCGGCGCCTACGAGCAGCGGAGCGCCAACTTTTACGTTGTCGCCTTCGCCGACCATCAGAACTTGGTCAAGCACCACCTCGCTGCCGACTTCCGCCGTCAGTTTCTCTACCTTGAATTTTTCACCAGCAGCAACGCGATACTGTTTGCCACCAGTCTTGACGACCGCATACATGCGCTTCTCCAAACTATATTGCAAGAAACCAAATATCATACAGTAACTTCTATGATCAAGTCAAAGACCTGTGTGCTATGCTCAACGGGCTCGAAAATCTTTCAATTTTGGCAATTTCATGCTGTCTACTCAAGGTGTTAGCGCCGCACTCAATCCGCTCAGGGAGCTCATAGGTTCCGATATGCGGGCGGTGGATATGTTAATTCGCCGCCGTCTCGAGTCCGATGTGGTGCTGATCGGGCAGGTCGCAGAGTACATCCTTGCTGGCGGTGGTAAGCGGCTGCGGCCTGCTCTGGTGCTGCTGGCCGCAGGCAGCCTCGGTTATCGTGGGCAGGATCATCACGAACTGGCCGCCGTGATCGAGTTTATCCATACGGCAACATTGCTGCACGATGATGTGGTCGATGAGTCCGAGTTGCGCCGCGGTCGGGATACGGCCAATGCCCGCTTTGGCAATCCTGCCAGCGTCCTTGTCGGTGATTTTCTTTATTCCCGCTCCTTCCAGATGATGGTCGGTCTGGGCAACGTCCGCGTGCTTGAAGTGCTGGCGGATGCAACCAATACGATCGCCGAAGGCGAGGTAATGCAGTTGCTCAATGTTCACGATGCGGATCTTGACGAGGCGCGCTATCTGGAGGTGGTGCGCAGAAAGACGTCAAAGTTGTTTGAGGCTGCGGCGCGACTTGGTGCGATAGTCGGGGGCGCCTCGCCTCAGATTGAGGCTGGCTTGGCTGCATATGGAACCCATCTTGGTACTGCATTTCAGTTGCTCGATGATGTGCTCGACTACTCCGGCGATCTTGAGCAAACAGGAAAAAACTTGGGTGACGACCTGAATGAAGGCAAGCCCACGCTTCCGCTTATTTATGTGATGCGCAAAGGTTCCGCAGCGCAGGCGCTGGCCGTGCGGGACGCAATCGAAAAGGGAGGACGTGATTCGTTCGACGAAGTTCTGGCGGCAATACACTCGACCGGAGCGCTCGAATATTCACGCAACCAAGCTCGGGTCGAGGCGCAGCGCGCTTGCGCCGCGATTGACGCACTTCTTGGTTCAGCTTACAAAGATTCTTTGGTAGAATTGGCGTCCTTCGCGGTGGATCGTGATCACTGATCCAACGCATTCCCGCCTTACGGGCCACCTGATCATCGGTTGGCGCGCCTGTAATTTCTTGTTTGTTGCATTTCCTCGGGGTGTAGCTCAGCCTGGTAGAGTACTGCGTTCGGGACGCAGGAGTCGGAGGTTCGAATCCTCTCACCCCGACCAGGCATGTTTGTCTCTTTTTGTGAGTTTGGCCGGCGCGCTCATTCGCTATAATTTGCGGGCCGTGCGCAGAGTCATCGGCTGGAGTTCCCCAAGTTGAGCAAACTGCTTCTTCTTTTTTTTTCGGCCCTCGTGCTGTATCTCCTGGTGAAGGGGATCGGCCGCAAATCGGCCGCAAAAAAAGCTCAAGAGGACGAACCGCAGGCTGGCGAACGCATGGTTGCCTGTTCCCACTGCGGCGTGAATCTGCCACAAGGTGAGGCGCTTGAAGACGGTGGTGTCCATTTTTGTGGTGAGGCACACCGCCGGCTTGGCCCGCGCTGATCACGGCTACGATGCGTCCGGCTGAGTGGCGGCATCGCGATGAGCGGAGTTCGGATTCGTTCTGGGTATCGCTCGGCTATTTCAATGTTTATCGCCTTGTCGTGGCTGGAATGTTCCTGCTGGCTGTGCTTGTCTACGATGACATGCTGAGCTTCGGCACTTATTCCTTGCCTCGTTTCACATACGTCAGCATCGGTTATCTTTTTCTCGCTGTCGTGTATCAGATGTTGCTGCGCCGATACAGGCGCTACTTCGACCTGCAACTTTCATTGCATGTAATAACCGATATCGCGGCTACCGTGCTGCTCATGAACGCCTCCAGCGGCATGCGCAGTGGTCTGGGTGTCATGCTGTTGATATCCTTGGCTGCGGCTGCTTTGGTCAGCAGGCGCAAGTTAATGTTGTTCTATGCTGCCGTGGCCTCGATCGCGGTGCTCATCGAACAAGGTTTTTGGGTTTTGGTTTATGACCAGAATACGGCTGGCTTTGTGCAGCCCGGTCTGCTGTCGATCGGCTATTTTGCAACGGCGCTAATCACTAACCAACTGGCCCGGCGGGTGATCACCAATGAGAGGCTCGCGCGCCAGCGTGGCATGGATCTGGCTGATCAACTGCGCATCAATCAGCTTGTGATTCAGGACGTCCAGGACGGCGTGCTGGTCGTCGACAGCAATGGACTGGTGCGCCAATTCAATCCGCAGGTTACAGTCCTTTTCGGCGGGGCAGCGGTCGAATTGGCCCAAATAGATAGTTATTCACGTGAATTGGCGGATCATTTGCAGGAGTGGCGTCGTGGAGGCGCGTCAAGCATCACCGTTCGTCCGGTCGGGAACGGCAAAGTGGTGCGGACGCGGTTTGTCGAGGCTGGCATCGAGGGGGGTAGTTTTACGTTGATCTTCCTTGAAGATATGTCGAGGATGCAGGAGCAGGCGCAGCAACTAAAGCTTGCCGCGCTCGGGAGGCTCACGGCGAATATCGCCCACGAAATACGCAACCCGCTGTCTGCGATTACTCACGCAAGTGATTTGCTGCAGGAAGAATTCGGTGCTGCTGGTCGGGAGCGGCTGAGCAGAATCATTCGCGATAATGCTCAGCGTCTCGATCGCATGGTGAGGGATATCCTCGAGTTGTCGAGGCGCGACCGGGTGCAGCCGGAGCGCTTGCGACTCAAGCTGTTCCTTGAGGCGTTTGTCGATGACTTTGTGATCCATGAGGACATAGCGAGAGACCGATTTGCACTCGACGTGGCCGAGGATGTAACTATCGAGATGGATCGTGTTCACCTGCATCAGGTGGTCTGGAATCTTCTGCGGAACGCCAATCGTCATTCGCGAAAAGAGCGTGGCAGCGTCAGGCTGCAGGTTTCCCGGCTATCGAATCGGGTAGAATTAAACGTTGTTGACGATGGGGAAGGGGTTTCCCCTGAGTTGCAGGCGCAACTTTTTGAACCTTTTTTCACAACGTACAGCGGTGGTACGGGCTTGGGTTTGTACATCGCGCGCGAGTTGTGCGCGGCGAATGGTGCCACACTCGACTACGTCGACCGTGGCGCGGGGGCGAATTTCAGGATTCAATGGCAGTCACATCGACAGTAAAAAACTCCGAGCGGCGCAGTTCCGGCACGTCAACGACAGTGCTCGTCGTTGACGACGAAGCGGACATACGCGAGTTGCTGGAGCTGACCTTGGTTCGTATGGGGCTGGGCGTGGATAGCGCCGGGTCGGTGGCAGAAGCGAGGCGACTCCTTGCGCTCCACACCTATGACTTATGCCTCACCGACATGCGCTTGCCTGACGGCTCGGGGATTGAGCTTGTACGGCAAATCACGACGAGTTGTGTCGATACGCCCGTTGCGGTGATCACAGCGCATGGCAGCACGGAAAGCGCGGTCGCGGCGTTGAAGGCTGGCGCGTTTGATTACCTCTCCAAGCCGATATCACTCGAGCAGTTGCGTAGCCTGATCAAATCGGCGCTTGCGCTGCCCCTGCCGCAAAAGGGGGGGGCGCAGTCGTCGTCCGGACGGAGTCTGCTCGGATGCAGTTCCCCGATCGCTAAGGTGCGGGTGATTATAGACAAGTTGTCCCGCAGCCAAGCCCCGGTTTATATCTCTGGCGAATCGGGCAGTGGTAAAGAGCTCGCGGCAAGGCTTATTCACGAAAATGGAGCGCGGCGGGACAGGCCCTTTGTCCCGGTAAATTGCGGCGCCATCCCGGAGAATTTGATGGAGAGCGAATTCTTCGGTTACAAAAAGGGCGCCTTTACCGGAGCGGAGGCTGACAGAGATGGTTTCTTCCAGGCTGCCAATGGCGGGACCCTTTTTCTGGACGAGGTGGCTGATTTGCCGCTCGCGATGCAGGTAAAGCTTTTGCGCGCGATCCAGGAGAAACGCGCCCGCAAGATTGGTGCCACAGGAGAGGACGCCGTTGATGTTCGCGTGATTTGTGCTACGCACCAAAATCTCGCCGCGTGCGTGGAGGCCGGCAAGTTCCGTCAAGATCTGTATTACAGGCTTAATGTTATCGGATTGCATATGCCGCCGTTGCGTGAGTGCCGTGAAGATATTCCGGTCCTAGCAGCGGCCATCCTTGATCGCTTGGCTAAGCAAGACGGTAAGCAGCTCCATCAATTGAGCCGGTCGGCGGAGGACGCACTGAGCGAATACGGCTTCCCCGGCAATGCACGTGAATTGGAGAATGTCCTGGAGCGGGCTGTGGCATTGGCGGCTTCGGCGCAAATCGAAGTCGATGATCTGCAGCTTGCCGATGTTGCGTCCTTGGCCGAACCGCCCGGGCCGGATGCAAAATGGCCCTTGCAGGATTATCTTGACCGGCTCGAGCGGGAGGCAATTCTTGAGGCTTTGGGTAGAACCCGTTTTAACCGCACGGCGGCGGCCAAGATACTGGGGATAACTTTCCGCGCGCTGCGCTACCGGATGGAGCGCCTTGGCATACATTAGTGTGCTATCAGGTCCCGGCGCGACCCACTCGCCTAAGATAGACGTAGGTGAAGACGGGCGCGCTAGCCACGCAATCTGGATCGGTTCTCCCAATTTCGACGCTCGACCCGATTGTGAGCCCGTCAGCCTTCTGGTCGTCCACAACATCAGTCTTCCGCCTGGGGAGTTCGGTGGAGATGGAGTGGTGAGGCTTTTTACCAATTCCTTGGATATCGCCGCGCACCCTTATTATTACGCACACTTGCGCGATGTCAAGGTATCCGCCCATTTCCTTGTTTGCCGGGATGGCGCGTTGTTTCAATTTGTGTCCTGCAACGAACGGGCCTGGCACGCCGGACTGTCGCACTGGCGGGGCAGGGATAGATGTAACGATTTTTCGGTGGGGGTCGAGCTGGAGGGGAGCGACGATCTGTCCTACACCGATTCGCAGTACGACATTCTGGTTGTGCTGACGCGGGCCCTTAGGGCGCGCTATCCGATTGCGGAGTTGGTAGGCCATTCCGATATTGCCCCCGGTCGCAAGACCGATCCGGGGCAGGCGTTCGACTGGGGCCGCTACCGCGCCATGCTTGGGGTTTAGGCTAAAGCATCGCAAGAGAATACTGTTGATGCTGCATTGCGGTTGTCCCGTTGGGGCGAACCTGTCCCCCGCGCGTGCACAGCCTGTCCACAGGCTATCCACAAAAAACCTTGCGTATTCATAATTCGATCACTAGAATTAGTTGCAAGGTTCTAACCAGATACTATATATTGTGGTTGGAGGGGAATGTAGCGCCAGCAAATGGTCGGTAAGCGACGGGGCTGTCGAGTGATCTGCGGTGCTGGTCCCCAGCTATTAATGAGTCGCAAGCGCTAGAAATAGAGGAGACCGCGTATGCAAATTGCCGCTGATGTCGCTACACCTACTCCTGCCTTGGGTACGAGTCTCCCAGAAGGTTCTTCAAGTCTGCAGTCCCCGTTCTCGCAGTACAAAGTCATTCGGCGCAATGGCGCTGTGGTTGGGTTTGAACCAGGAAAAATTTCGGTTGCGGTGACCAAAGCGTTTCTCGCCGTAAATGGTGGCCAGGGTGCGGCATCCGCGCGCGTGCGCGAGTTGGTTGTTACCATGACCGAGGGTGTGGTCAGCGCCTTGGTGCGTCGCCAGCCCGTAGGTGGCACTTTTCATATTGAAGACATCCAAGATCAGGTTGAGTTGTCCTTGATGCGGTCAGGTGAGCACGAGGTCGCCCGATCGTACGTGCTCTATCGCGAGCAGCGATCCAAGGCGCGTGCTCAGGAAAAGTTGCAGCATAAGTCTGTTCCGGAATCGCAAATCAATGTGCTGGAGCATGGCCAGAAACTGCCACTGGACATGGCTCGCCTCAAAGATCTCGTGCAGTCAGCATGTGACGGGCTGGGCTCGGCGGTCGATGCCGGCCACATCTTGCAGGAAACGCTGAAAAACCTGTACGACGGCGTGCCTATGGATGAGGTTCGCAAGTCATCGGTCTTGTCGGCGCGGGCCTTGATTGAAAAAGATCCAGCTTATAGCTACGTTACCTCAAGGTTGTTACTGAATACCATCCGCCACGAAGTGCTTGGTGAGGATGTTTCTCAGGCGGAGATGAAAAAGCGCTACGCCGAGTATTTCCCGCAATTTATCAAGCGCGGAGTCAAAGCCGAGTTGCTTGATCCGAAGCTTGCCTCTTTTGATTTGAAGAAGTTGGGCAAGGCGCTTGACGCGAGCCGGGACTTGCAGTTCGGGTATCTTGGGCTGCAGACCCTTTATGACCGCTATTTCCTGCATATCAGTGATGTCCGGATTGAGTTGCCGCAGGTGTTTTTCATGCGCGTCGCGATGGGGCTTGCGCTGGGTGAGATTGACCGCGAGGCTCGTGCCATCGAGTTCTATAACGTGTTGTCGTCATTTGACTTCATGTCCTCGACGCCGACGCTGTTCAATTCGGGCACCAACCGGTCGCAGCTTTCGTCCTGTTATCTGACGACTGTGTCGGATGACCTTGATGGCATCTACGAAGCAATCAAAGAGAACGCCCTTCTCGCCAAGTACGCGGGCGGGCTAGGCAACGACTGGACGCCTGTGCGCGCGCTTGGGAGCCACATAAAAGGAACCAATGGCAAAAGCCAGGGTGTGGTGCCCTTCCTCAAGGTTGTGAATGACACCGCGGTGGCGGTAAACCAGGGCGGTAAGCGCAAGGGCGCTGTGTGCTCTTATCTGGAGACCTGGCATCTGGATATCGAGGAATTTCTCGAGCTTCGCAAAAATACCGGTGATGATCGGCGGCGCACGCACGACATGAACACGGCGAACTGGATTCCGGATTTGTTCATGAAGCGGGTCATGGAGAACCAGGAGTGGACGCTGTTTTCGCCTTCCGATGCACCCGACTTGCACGAAACCTATGGCAAGGCTTTTGAAAAGTCCTACCTTGGTTACGAGGATAAGGTTGCCAAGGGTGAGGTGAAGCTGTTTAAGAAGGTGCCTGCGGTACAGCTTTGGCGCAAGATGCTGTCAATGTTGTTTGAGACGGGGCATCCGTGGGTCACGTTCAAGGATCCCTGCAACATTCGTTCGCCACAGCAGCATATCGGTGTCGTCCACAGTTCCAATCTGTGTACCGAAATCACGCTTAATACCAACGAGAATGAAATAGCAGTGTGTAACCTCGGTTCGGTGAATATGGTGGCTCATCTTAAGGACGGGAAGCTCGACCAGGTCAAGTTGAAGAAAACCGTCTCAACGGCGATGCGCATGCTCGACAATGTCATTGACATCAACTATTACGCAGTCGAAAAGGCGCGCAACTCCAATCTGCGCCACCGCCCGGTGGGAATGGGCATAATGGGCTTTCAGGATTGTCTGCACGCGCTGCGCATTCCTTACGCTTCGGACGAGGCGGTTCAGTTCGCTGATCAGTCGATGGAGTCGGTTGCTTATTACGCCTATTGGGCTTCGACAGAAATTGCCGAGGAGCGCGGTCGTTACGCTTCCTACAAGGGATCGTTGTGGGATCGCGGTATCCTTCCGCAGGATTCGCTCAATCTGCTGCGCGAGGAGCGTGGCGGCTACGTTGATATCGACATGTCCGAAACCATGGACTGGAAGGCGTTGCGTGAGCGTGTGAAGCGCCATGGAATGCGCAACTCCAATTGCCTTGCGATTGCACCGACGGCGACGATCTCAAACATTATCGGAGTTTCAGCTTCAATCGAACCGACCTACCAGAACCTTTACGTAAAATCCAACCTGTCTGGTGAATTTACGGTCGTCAACGAATATCTGGTGGCGGATCTCAAGAAGCTTGGATTATGGGACGAGGTAATGATTGCCGACCTCAAGTATTTTGACGGCAACCTGGCTAAGATTGATCGCGCTCCGTCCGAAATGCGTCGTCTGTATGCGACGGCCTTTGAGGTCGATCCGTCCTGGCTGGTCGAGGCGGCGGGGCGTCGTCAGAAGTGGATTGATCAGGCGCAATCGCTCAACCTGTACATTGGCGCACCCTCTGGCAAGAAACTGGACGACACCTACAAGCTGGCGTGGCAGCGTGGGCTGAAAACCACTTACTACCTTCGCTCCATGGGCGCGACGCATGCCGAGAAGTCCACGGTCAAGGCGGGGCAGTTGAATGCAGTGCCGGAGGGGGGGGTGAACGATGCGATGGCCGCTGCCGCTGCGGAGGCGGCAGTCAAATTCTGCGCTATCGACGATCCGGAATGCGAGGCTTGCCAGTGACGCAGCCCCTGATTGCACGCACGTGCCCGGGCAATGCAACAAGACATGGAGGATTCGACAATGCTTAGCTTTGATGATGATGTTAAATCCATGCCTGGTCTGCAGCCTATGGCAGCGCTCGGTATGCAGCATTCTGCCGGGTTCATGCCGGGTTCCCCGGCACCGGCTGACGAGGCCACAGAGGAAAAGGCGCGCGTGAATGAGGCGCGTCGAATCCGTGCCGAGGACAAGCGGGTGATTAACGGAAGCACTGATGTCAATCAGTTGGTGCCATTCAAATACAAGTGGGCATGGGACAAATACCTCTCGGCCTGTGCCAACCATTGGATGCCGCAGGAAATCAATATGAGTCGCGATATAGCGACTTGGAAAGATCCCAATGCGCTGACGGAGGACGAGCGTCGCATCATCAAGCGCAACCTGGGGTTTTTTGTGACAGCCGATTCTTTGGCTGCCAATAACATTGTTCTTGGTACCTATCGCCATATTACGGCGCCGGAGTGCCGGCAGTACTTGTTGCGTCAGGCCTTCGAAGAGGCCATCCATACTCACGCTTATCAGTACATCGTTGAGAGTCTGGGGCTTGACGAGGGCGAGATATTCAACGCATATCATGAGATAACAAGCATTCGTGAGAAGGACGAGTTCCTCATCCCCTTCATCGATGTGCTGACAGATCCTGCATTTAAGACGGGAACGCCTGAGGCCGACCAGAAACTGCTCAAGAGCATGATTGTGTTTGCTTGCATCATGGAGGGTCTGTTCTTCTACGTCGGCTTCACGCAGATTCTTGCCATGGGGCGCCAGAATAAAATGACGGGCGCTGCAGAACAATACCAATACATTCTGCGAGATGAGTCGATGCATTGCAACTTCGGCATCGACCTCATCAACCAGATCAAAATGGAAAACCCGCATCTCTGGACCGCACAGTTCCGGGAAGAGATTCAGGGAATCATGCAAAAAGCCGTGGAGCTGGAGTATCGCTACGCCGAGGACACCATGCCCCGCGGCGTTCTTGGTCTCAACGCACCAATGTTCAAGGAATATTTGCGCTACATCGCTAACCGCCGCTGTCAGCAGATCGGCATCGACCAACTCTATCCCGGGGCCAATAATCCGTTCCCCTGGATGAGCGAAATGATCGATCTGAAGAAGGAGCGTAACTTCTTCGAGACGCGGGTAATCGAGTACCAAACGGGAGGCGCGCTCAGTTGGGACTAGTCCGCACGGTGCGTATCAGGCGATGATCGGAGGAGTAATGCACAGAATCACTGCTTGCAAAGCCTCCAGCGATTACAGGCTCTGGTTGCGTTTTGAGGATGGACTGGAGGGAAGCGTTTATCTGGGTAACTTGCTTGAGATAGCCGCCTTCAAGGGATGGCGGGACATTGAGCAGTTTTGTCAGGCAAGCGTGGATCCGAAGGTGGCGACGGTGGTCTGGAAATCGGGGATTGAGCTCGATCAGGACACGCTCTATCAGGATCTTTTGGGCAGTAGTGGCAGCAAAGAATTCAGCATATCCGGGTTTTGCCCGGCTGTTGGATAGTCCGGGCCGGTTCGGACGGGCTTATTCGTGTTGTTCTTTTAACTTTGATATGGAGGTTTACTATGGCTACCAAGAAAAAACCCGCGAAGAAAGTTGCTGCTAAGAAGAAACCAGCCAAAAAAGCTGCAAAGAAAAAGGCTGCGAAAAAGCCTGCTAAGAAAAAGCCCGCAAAAAAAAAGGCTAGTAAAAAGAAACCAGCCAAAAAAAAAGCGGTAAAGAAAAAGCCCGCTAAAAAAAAGGCAGCTAAAAAGCCTGCTAAGAAAAAAAAGATAGCGGCGAAAAAGCCGGTAAAAAAGCCAGCTGCAAAGCCGGCGGCGCCGATGGTTCGGACGGTGGCTTCCATAGTACCGTCCACCGCGGCAACGCCAGGGGTGAAGACAGCCCTGAATCCAGCGGCAGCATGGCCGTTTCCTACCGGCTCCCGGCCTTAAGCGGGATGCGAATGAACTGCGGACAGCCGATGTTTCGGCACCGGCTGATCCGCAGACATTCGTCGTACTACAAGGGTGATTGCCCGGCTGGCCTACCGAACGCCATTAGTTTATCAGGTGCTTAGCGGGTCTAGCCGGGATTTTTATCCTGCGGTAAGAGCTTCGTAAGTTCTTGTTGCAAAGCAGCAATTTGATGTGCGATGTGGATTAAGCCAACTTGACATAGGCTAACTATCTCATTATAATAGTCTTTCTTGAGATTGCATCTAATTTGCTTGCCCTGATGTGTTGCGGAATCGGATGCCCGCGGATGGCGTTGCCCAGCAAGCTGAGCAGCACCGATCCGGCAGCGTTACGCTAACAGGCTGGAGCCAATAATCAGGAAATAGCGGTTTTCTTAGCCGGGTTTAGCCCTGACTGGACACGCTTTTTACTTGATTTTAAACAGATTAATGCCCGCTCGTATTTGCGGTCAGTAGTGTGGAGGTGAGTATCATGGATAAAGCCACATTGAAGCGCTTGGCCAAATCGGCAAATAGCGCGATAGTCGCCACTTTGCATAACGGCTTAGCGTTGGTTGGGTTGGTCTCCCTATTGCTTATCATCAGTCACAGTGGGGCTTTGTTGCTCCCAGATGCCAAAATGCGCAATGGTGCTCCTACATTTGGCACCATTCGCTACGATGCCATCTCTTTGTTTGAGCCGTCTGATGAGGCGATCAATCCACGCCAGAAGGCGGTAGCCACCTATCTCTCGCGCAAGTACAAGGTGTCTATTGACGCAACGGAGCAGTTGGTCGGCGCCGCCCATGACGTTGGTGGCAAGACCGGGGTTGACCCGCTGCTGATACTTGCGGTGATGGCGATCGAATCACGCTTTAACCCGATCGCTGAAAGCGTGGTCGGGGCGAAGGGATTGATGCAAGTCATTCCCAAATATCACCAGGACAAACTTGAAGCGCATGGCGGCGAGGAGGCCGTGCTCGACCCGATGACGAATATCACTGTGGGCGCGCGTATCTTGAAAGAGTACATTCGTCGAACCGGTAGCGTCGAGTCGGCCTTGCAGTATTACGCAGGTGCCCTTGACGACTCCTCCAGCCAATACGCGCAGAAGGTGATGGCTGAATACCAACGCCTGCAGGCGACGGTGCAGCGAATGCCACAGCCACAGGCTGTGCCATTCAAGACTGCAGGGCTCGGCTAAGCTACATCCGGGCTGTCGGCGCAAATGTTCTCGACTCGGCGGGCTAGCCGGGGTCAACCTCTCCTTTTGTCCTAGGTCTTCTGGCCTACTAGCAAGCCTGACGGCAAATGTAGTATTTTGATCGCTTAGTCCGTAGCTTTAAACCACGCGCGGTCGGGAGGTCATGCGTGCAGGTGATGCAAATACTGTTACCCGGTGATTTTTACTGGTGCTTGGGCCGCGCATGCGGGCTCGAAGGTATCCCTTTCGACCTTGATCGAGTCCGACGCCGTTTTCCGCCACCACACTCCCTCGCAACACTTCTGCTCGCCGCGACCGATCTGGGAATGCGCGCCACTGTCTCTGAGGCTCAGTCCGACGCACTGACTTCCCCGAGCCGTCCCTGTTTCGTTCTCCTCAATGGCGTGGCGGAAGACGCCGGTTCGTCCTATGCGGTGGCGCAAGTGATAGAGTGCGACGCCGAAGGCCTGAGGCTCTTGCATTCGGGACCTTCAACGCAAGCGCCTATATACATGCATTGGGCCGGTCTGCGGGAGGCTTTTGCGGGCGCGATCATCCACTTCGCTAGGCTGGGGCTGCAGAAGGCTGAGAGTATGGATCAATCACAGCCGACATTTCCGACATTTGGCTGGTCATGGTTTGTTCCGGAGCTGCTGAGATACCGCGGCATTTGGCGTGACGTTCTGCTTGCCTCCCTGGCAATACAATTGGCCGCACTCGCAATGCCACTTTTTTCCCAGGTGATCATTGACAAGGTCGTGGTTCACCAGACCTTGAGCACACTGTACATTGTTGCGATTGCGCTGTTCGCGCTGATGCTCTTCTCTGCGGGAATGTCGTGGATACGTCAGTATCTCGTGCTGCATACCGGCAATCGGGTGGATGCGGTGCTGGGTGCACGAGTATTCGAACACCTGCTTGCGCTGCCTGTGCGGTATTTTGATTTACGTCCTGCAGGTACAGTGCTTGCGCGCCTGCAAGGCGTGGAAACGATTCGTGAGTTCGTTAGCGGGGCGGCAGTCGCCCTGTTGCTTGATCTGCCTTTCATGCTTCTATTTGTCGCCATTATGTTTTGGTACAGCTGGTTGCTCGCGCTTTTGGTACTCGGAGGCCTTACGGCGCTGATAATGCTCAGTTTGAGCGTGGTGCCAGCCATTCGCGCCAGGCTGAACCGGCAGTTTTTAGCCGGCTCGCGCAATCAGGCGTTTGTCACGGAGTATCTGACGGGCATGGAAACGGTCAAATCCCTGCAGATGGAACCGCGATTAAAGTCCCGCTACCACGATCTCCTAGCGAGTTATCTAGCCGCAAGCTTTGATGCGCGCCAGCTTTCGGGGACCTACGGGGTCTTGGCGGCCTTGATCGAGCAGATGATGACCTTAACCGTCCTCATCGCGGGGGCGTGGATGGTCATGCAGGGCGAGGGGTTCACCATCGGGATGCTTGTGGCGTTCCAGATGTTCTCGAGCAGGCTATCCCAGCCGCTTTTGCGTATGGCGGGACTCTGGCAGGAATTCCAGCACACAGCTATCGCGGTGCAGCGACTGGGAGATGTGATGAACACGCCTGCGGAACCGGACACACTGGTGCCCAACAGGCCTTCGTCTGCAAAGACGGCGATCGAATTTTCTGCGGTGAGTTTTCGCCACGCCGAAAATCTCCCGTATTTGTATCGCGATTTTAACTTTCAGCTCGAAGCTGGTGAATGCGTGGCCCTGATGGGGCCATCTGGATGCGGCAAAAGTACGCTGGCGCGACTGCTGTTGGGGACCTACATCCCGACCGACGGACGTATTCTCGTAAATGGGTGTGACACAAGAGGTATGCCGGTGAGCGAACTGCGAGCCCATTTTGGTGTCGTTCTTCAAGATACGCGGCTGTTTTCGGGTACCCTTCACGAAAATCTCGTGGCGGCAAATCCGCTGGCCGTAATGGATGACATGGTTCGCGCCTGCCGTCTCGCTGAAATCCACGATTTTATCGAGAGGCTGCCTGAGGGTTACCAGACGCGCATCGGGGAACACGGAGTGGGCCTCTCTGGCGGGCAGAAGCAGCGTCTTGCGATTGCACGGGCCCTGTTGCGGCAACCGAGAGTGCTTATTTTTGATGAGGCCAGTAGTAATCTCGACGTGGAAACCGCCGAGAACATCGGCCGTACCGTCAGTCGCCTTAAGGGCGGTATGAGCGTTCTTTTCATCGCGCATCAATTGCCAGCTAGCCTGCAGGTGGACAGGGTTTTTTCATTGAACGGGGCGACAGCGTGAAAGGCCCGCTCGCGGCGGGGCGCATGAGTGACTCTGATCCGGCGCTGGCTTTCTCACCCGATCTGCTGCGAATACAGACCACTCCACCTTCCCCCCTTCCAGGACGTGTTCTGCATGTTTTACTGCTGTTTTTGTTTGCCGCAGTCGCATGGGCGCTCGTCGCGCGTCTGGACATCATCGCCGTGGCACAGGGGCGCGTGGTGCCCTTGAGCTATCTTCAAATCGTGCAGCCATCCGATTCGGGAATTGTGCGCGAGCTTCTCGTCAGGGAAGGCGATATTGTCAGCAAGGGGCAGATACTCGCCCGCATGGATGCGCGTGCGACGGTAGCAGATTTGCGGCAACTGCAAAATGACCTTGCCCTCAAGGGGTTGCAATTGAGGCGCGTCGATGCGGAGCTTGCGGGGCGTACGCTTGTCCGCCTGCCGCAGGATACGGCGCACTTGTACGCGCAGGTGGAAGCACAGTATGGCGCCCGGCGCCAGGCCTATCTTGATGCGCTTGCCTCGGAGCGGGCGGTTCTGTCCAAGGCGCGCCAGGATTTGCGCGCGGGCCAGGAACTTGAAGGTAAATTGCAGCGTACGGTGCCCATTTACAGCGAGCAGGAGCAGGTTTATGACAGGCTCGCGCGCGACGGATTTGCCGGGCGCATGCTGTATCTTGAAAAACAGCGTGAACGCATCGAGAAGGAGCAGGATCTCAAGGCGCAGGGGCACAATATTGCGAGCCTCATGGCGACCATCGAGCAAAGCGACAAGCGCAGCGCGCAGATAAGCTCCGCTTACAGGCAGCAGTTGCATAACGAGCGCGTGGACGCGCTTGCGCAGCAGCATCGCATGGAACAGGAGTTGGTCAAGATTTCACAGCGGCATGAATTGCTCGAGCTTAAGGCGCCACAGGACGCAGTGGTCAAGGATCTGGCCACGCATACGGTCGGAAGTGTCGTCGCGCCGGGTACAGTCGTGATGACGCTGGTACCCCTTAACGAGCCGATGCAGTGTGAAATATGGGTCAGCAATGAAGACGCCGGGCTGGTGGGCCCCGGGCAGCAGGTACGAATAAAATTCGCCGCTTATCCATTCCAGAAATACGGTCTCGCTTCCGGTGAAGTACGGCATATCAGCCCGGATGCGAGCGACCTCCCGGAGGCCGCTAATCGAGAGAAAAAACGTGAGATTGGGCACATGCTGCCGCCGACGGGCTATCGGACGCTCGTCGCGCTGCGTTTGCCGGTCCTGGAGTCGGAGGGATCCACGTTTCGCATTTCGCCAGGCATGCAACTCACGGCCGAAATCAATCTTGGCCGGCGGACTGTCATGAGTTACCTGCTCTCGCCGATACAAAAGACACTTCATGAGGCCGGCCGAGAACGCTAGTGCGGGGCACCGTCGTGTACGGGGAAGTCCAGTCCCGGTTTTTCCCATCCAGCCATGCCGCGTGATCACCCGACCGTCCACCGCCTTCGTGACACAGAGGTGAGACAGAGGTGAGACTGAGGGGGGCGAGTAGAAGCGTTTGCACAGCGCGGCGGGGGCGCGGTATAAAATGCACCTCCATGGACAAAATATCCCCCGCGCTGATAAAGGCGTTCATCAGCTTGTTGCATCCGCGCATGCTGTTTTTGATGATTTGGCCGGTGCTGGTTGCGTTGCTCTTGTGGACCGGATTGGCTGTTATCTTTTGGACGCAGGCGTTCACCTGGGTCGCCGCGCAGGTCAGAGCGGCACCAGGTATCGAATCGGTTCTTACACTTTGGCCTTTCACGCTGATCGCCGCACACTATTTTTCCTGGATCATTCTTGCTCTGTTTTTTGTGCCTTTGGTGCTGGTTACTGCGGTTCTGATCATCGGTATTTTTGCGATGCCTACGATGGTCAATCATGTGGCCGAGCGCGACTACCCAAGTCTGGACAGACGCAAAGGGGGGGGCTTTTTCGGTGCTGTATGGAATAGCATTGCCGCGCTGCTGCTGCTCGTCGGAATCGCGATGGTGACGCTGCCCTTATGGTTACTGCCGCTGCTTTGGCCGATATTGCCCGTCTTGCTCTTCGCCTATCTGAGTCAGCGTGTGTTCCGGTACGATGCGCTTGCCGAGCACGCGAGCGAGGCGGAAATGAGCCTGATCATCAACCGTAATCGAGGCCAGCTGTTTGCACTTGGCATCCTGATCTCAGTGGTAAGCCATGTTCCGCTGCTGGGATTTTTTGCGCCAGTTTTCGCTGGCCTGGTATTTATCCACTATTGCCTTGACCGGCTCAACGATCTGCGTACGGGGCCGCTTGAAGGCGTCGCCGTGCGTTTGTAGGCCTGTGCTGTCCGGCGCTGTGCGCCGAGGCCTCGACTTTGCTTACGCATGAAGGCGACAATATGAATTTTGGCGGCATCATCATCGGCGACGAAATCATGCGCGGCAAGCGCCAGGATAAGCATCTGGCGCAACTCATCACCATGCTTGGTGCGCGCGGGCTCAAACTAGCTTGGGCGGAATACATCGGCGACAGCCCGGAGCGCATAACCGCCACACTCAAGCGCACGCTGGCCGCAGGCGATGTCGTGTTTAGTTTCGGCGGCATAGGCGCAACGCCTGACGACCATACGCGCCAGTGCGCTGCTGCGGCGGTTGGCGTGAAGATCGCGCTGCACCCGGACGCGGAGTCGGAAATCCGCACCCGTTTCGGCGGAGAGACAACGCCCTTTCGCCTGCAGATGGGCGAATTTCCCGTGGGCTCCGCCATCATCCCCAATCCATATAACCGTATTCCGGGGTTTTCCGTGGGACACCACCATTTCGTTCCTGGCTTCCCGGTGATGGCTTGGCCGATGGTCGAGTGGGTTCTCGATACGCAGTATTCACACCTGTTCAACGCCGAACCCGAGGGCGAAGCATCCATCATTGTTTATGAATCCGCCGAGAGCACGCTTACGCCGCTGATGGTGGAGATCGAGTCGCGCTATCGCGGCCTCAAGGTGTTCAGCCTGCCGCATATGGGTGAGGACGGCACGCGACGGCATATCGAATTGGGGGTGCGTGGCAAGCCTGGCGAGGTGGCGCTTGCCATGTCCGACATCAAGCACGGCGTCGGGCTTCTCAATGGGACTTGGGAAGACACAAAGGCGGGAGGCTGAACCGCCGCCGCGCTGCGGTTCGCCTGAACAAAAAAAGCCCCTCTTGCGAGGGGCTTTTTAATTTGCCGCTGAGCGAGCTAACACTCAGGCTGTTTTTTTCTTCGTTTCTTTGGTCGCGGCAGAGGATGCGGCGGCGAAATTCGCCTCGGCGATCTCGGTGGCCTGCTTGGCAACTTTGGTCATGCTGTCGTAGGCGGTGTTGGCGGCAGCAAGGGCTGACTTCACTGCGGCCACGGCAACGTCGGAACCGGCCGGCGCGTTTTTGGCTACCTTGTCGAGCAGGCCAACCACGCTTTTGTTGAACTCGGAGGCCTGACCTTCAACGGCTTTGGTGAACTCGCCCTGTGTTGCCGTCGTCACTTCATACACATTGCGCGAGTAGGCCAGGACTTTTTCCAGCGAGGGCTGGGCCACCGATGCGTTGAGGTTCACGAGCTCCTGCACGTCCTTGACGCTGGACATGGCTTTGGCAATGTTCACACTGTTCTCGAATGCTGCTTTGGTCGCATTGAAGTTCAGAGCCGAAAGTTTTTCAAAGGCGGCGAATTGGGTGTGTGCCAGGTTCATCAATGCGTCGACGCCGGCTTTGTTGGTCGCGGCGAGTTGCTCGGGGGTCACATACATTTTAAATCTCCTCGTGTTTGTGAGCCCAGACCGAATTGTCGAGGCTCTATTGGGTTGATGTCTTTGCTTTACTTGTGCAGATATTGCGCTGCAACAATTCAAATTTTACCGGAGAAAGGGATCAAGTCAAGCGTTATTTTTGCAGTGCAGCATAATTCTTGGTATCTCTGTAAAAACAGGCAGTTATGATTTTTTTGCCCTCGTGGTCTATAAAGCAGGCCTGGCGAAACAGGGAAATTGGCCCGTTTGCGGCATAATGCGATTGACTCTGAAAATAGATTTTAAATTCTAATTAACTGTTTATAAATAGAAAATAGCGAGCGGTTGCTCATAATTGCAGCTAATCCCGATGAAATCCATTGTTTCAGAGACCATCCAGCCAGTCGGTGACGGTATGTGGCTAAGACTTATGCCTGGCACTTTTGTAGTGCTTTGGGCCAGCGGCTTTATTGGCGGCAAACTCGGCTTGCTCTACGCTGAGCCGGCCACGTTTTTGCTGCTGCGCTTTGCCTTGGTGGTCGCGCTGATGCTGCCCCTGGCCCTGCTTTGGCGCGCGCCCTGGCCGGCAACACGACGACAAGTGGCGCATATTGGTGTGGCCGGCGTTCTTATCCAGGCTTGTTACCTGGGCGGGGTATTTGCCGCGATTCACCATGGGATTTCTGCCGGGCTGATTGCCCTGATCGTAGGTTTGCAGCCGGTTCTCACGGCTTTTGTGGCGGCGCCCTTGTTGGGCGAGCGGGTGTCGCCGCGGCAATGGGCCGGCTTGTTGCTAGGCCTTGCCGGCATCGCGCTGGTGGTGATGCAAAACACCAACCTGTCCGGTGTCACACCAGTGAGTGCGGGCTTCGCGCTGTTGGCGCTAGCCGGCATCACTATGGGCACCATGTACCAGAAACGCTTTTGCGGAACCTTCGACCTTCGTGCTGGCTCGGTCATCCAGTTTGTTGCCGCCGGCATTGCGCTGGCGCCCTTTGCGCTGATGTTCGAAACGCGGGAGGTAAAGTGGTCACCGGCACTGCTGTTCGCGCTCGGCTGGCTGGTGCTGGTTTTGTCCATCGGTGCCATTTCTTTGCTGGCACTCTTGATCCGGCGCGACGCCGTAACCAAGGTGGTCAGCCTGATGTATCTTACGCCGCCGGTGACCGCAGTCATGGCGTGGCTGGTTTTTGGTGAAACGCTGTCGATACAGGCTTTGCTCGGCCTAGGCTTGGCAGCAGCTGGCGTGGCCATGGTGGTTCGTAATTGAGGTGCTTCGTAATTGAGGTGGTTCGCAATTGAGCGGTTCGAAGGCGGACAGATCCCGAAGGATTGCGGCATGAGCGATAAAATTTCTATAAGCTTGGCCACGGCGACGGCTGGCGGTGGATTTCCAGCTTACGGCGCCGCCTTAGCTGAAACGGTCACTGAAGCGGATCCGACACTTTTGGTGCAGACGCGTCATACCAAGGGCAGCACAGAGAATATTGCGCTGATCGAAGCCGGGGAGGTTGACATCGCCCTTGTGACGGGCGAACCCTTGTACGAGGCCGTCAAGGCTATCGGGAGGGCGCCTGCCGACTTGCGCATCGTTGCCGCCATGTATTCCTCGCCGGGCATGTTCGTCACCCGCGCCGATAGCCCGCATCGGAGCATCGCCGACCTGTTGGGAAAGCCGGTTGCATTCGGTGCCAGGGGCTCGGGCCTGGTGATACTCGCGCGCTATGTGCTCGATGGTCTTGGCCTCGACATTAACAAGGACTTTCAGGCGGCCTACCTGGAGCGCGCCGGCGACGGCCCGGCGATGGTCGCCGACGGTCGCGTTGCGGCACTTTGGGGCGGTGGTATTGGTTGGCCCGGGTTTGCCACGGTCGCGGGCAGCACCTCCGGCGCACGTTTTATTGCGCCTGACGCCGCACAGACAAAGCAAATCATGGCCAAGCATAGCTTCCTGAAACTGCTCAAGGTTCCGGCGGGAAGCTACCCCGGGCAGTCTGAGCCAATCACCTCGGTCGGTTCATGGGCGTTTGTCATCGCCCGCACCACGCTGGCTGATGATGTTGCCTACCGGCTTGCGCGGGCGCTGCACAGGGGCGAGTCGGCCATAGCAAAACGGCTGCCGCAGGCTGCCGAAACCACTGCGGCCAACACCCTTGCCGCCGCTTTGCAATCGGAACTTATTCATCCTGGCGTGCAGCGTTACCTGCGCGAAGCGGGGTTTGTGCGTTAGGGGCTGCTAACGCAGCCTGAAACATTCACGTCGTAGTGGATGCTTTGGGCCATCTGCTGCGAGTGATACTGAGTGCGGCTCAGATCGTCGATATCGAGCGCTCCGCCGGTTTGATTGCAGGCATTCAACCCGATGTGGTCATCCCAGATAAGGGCTACGATGCGGATGCTTTGGTTCGACTCATCCAGGAGAAGGGCGCGCCCGCGCCGATCCCGCTTCGGGTATGCTTTCGGGCCTGCTTCGCTGTGCCCCCTGGCAATGTCCCGTCCCCAAGCCCACCACCGCACCGATTACCGTCATTTTCACGCCATCACAACGCGTTGGATGGATAACGACGCCTATCGTCATGTCAACAACGTGGTTTACTACTCGTGGTTTGATACGGTGGTGAACGAATACCTGATCAGGCGAGGCGTACTTGATATCGAACTGAGTCCGGTCATCGGGCTAGTGGTCGAAACGCATTGCCAATATTTCAGCCCGGTGAGTTTTCCGGACACCGTGCATGCAGGCCTGCGCGTGGCGAAACTTGGAAACGCCAGCGTCCGCTATGACATAGGCCTGTTTCGCAATGACGATGACAGTGCCGCGGCGCAGGGGCACTTCGTCCACGTTTACGTAGACCGTGCCGGCAATATTCCGGTGCCGCTGCCGGCGCCGTTGCGCCTGGCGCTCGAGCCGCTGCTTGTCTAGCGCCAGCTCGCGGCTTGGTTTGGGATGAGCAAACCTGGTTTGTTGAAGAAGGTGTCGCAGCGCGTGCCGCGCAATGCCCTCTGGCTGATCGTCGCGCTCAATGTCTTCTGGGGTCTGAACTGGCCGATGGTCAAACTCGCGGTCAACGAAATGCCTGTGATCAGTTTCCGCGCCATTTGCGTTTATGGTGGCGCGGCGGGTTTGTTCCTTGTGGCGCTTGCCTCGCGTCAACCGCTGGCCGTGCCGCGCGGCGCATGGCGGGTGCTGATTTTTTGCGCGGTGTTCAACATCACGTTTTGGCATTTGCTCGGTGCCTATGGCGTGAGCCTGCTTATCTCGGGCCGCGCCGCGATACTCGGCTTCACCATGCCCTTGTGGGCCGTACTGTTTGGCGCCTGGCTGCTGGGTGAGCGCATCACGGCGCGCCGCCTTGCCGGCCTGAGCTTGGGTATGATCGCCATGGCATTGCTGTTTTCGAGCGAGCTTGCCTCTGCACGGGCGGCACCGCTCGGAACGCTGGTCATGCTTGGCGCGGCGCTGTCCTGGGCTATCGGCACCATCATCATGAAGCGCTGGCCCGTTGATATGCCCGCCACCGTCTTTGCTGCCTGGCAGTTTGCGCTGGGCGGCGTGCCGATGCTGGTTGGCGCGCTGATATTCGACCTTGACCACCTGCATCCGGTTTCGCCTGGTGCTTCGATAGGTGTCGCCTATACGCTTATTGTTGCATTTATCTTCTGTCACTGGGCCTGGGTGCGGCTGATCGCCATCGTGCCGGCGGGGCTTGCGTCCTTGTCCATACTGGGCGTCGCACCGGTCGGCGTGTTCACCGGTATGCTGATACTGGATGAGTCGCCGCAATGGCAGGATTACGCGGCGCTGGCGCTGGTGGTGGCGGCGATCGCCACGGTGTTGTGGCCCAAAGGTGGCATACAAGACATGGTCAAGCCGTGAGCGCTAACCCAATATTCCCGCGGCAGGCCATCGGTTTGCTCGCGCTGATGACATTCTTCTGGGGCGTCAATTGGCCCGTGCTCAAGGTCACGCTGGTTGAAATCCCACCGTTGCATTTTCGCAGTTGGTGTGCACTGGCTGGCGTCATCGGCCTGTTCGCCATCGCCTGGGCAAGCGGACAGAACATGCGCGTGCCCAGGGGGCAGTGGGGGCGGCTGACAGCGATCGCCCTGCTCAATATAACGGGCTGGAACATCCTTGCCGTATTCGGCATCCCAATGATGGCCTCCGGTCGCGCGGCCATCCTCGCTTACACCATGCCGGTTTGGGGCGTGCTGTTCTCGGCCTGGCTGCTGCGGGAAAAACTCACGCGCCGGCGTATCACCGGCCTGTTGCTTGGCATGGGGGGCATGCTGTTGCTGTTCTCGACAGAATTCGCGTCTTTGCAACGCGCGCCGCTCGGAGCAATGCTGATGATTTTCTCGGCGGTGATCTGGGCTTTCGGCGTGGTGGTGATGAAGCGCTGGCCGGTGGCCATGCCGCTGACCCCTTATATCGGTTGGCAGATGCTGATAGGCGGCATTCCAATTTGTTTGGGCGCGATATTTGTCGAACCGGGCAGCTTCGACTTGATGCGTCTGTCGTTCTGGCCGCTCACCGGCACTATTTACAACATGCTCATTGCCTTTGTGTTCTGTTACTGGGTGTTCGCCAAAATCGCCCTTAGTGCGCCGGTCGGCGTGTCCACGCTGTCGATATTGATGACTCCGGTGGTCGGCGTGTTCAGCGGTGTGATCTTCCTCGGCGAGATCCTGCACTGGCAGGATATGGCGGCGCTGGTCATGGTGCTGGCGGCGCTGGCGACTGTCATGCTGCCGCCCGGCATGCTGCGGCGCTTTTCGCGCGCGGCGAACGATCCGGGCTGATCTGCGCCCTCAGGCGTATACAAAGCCGTCGAACAAACGTCGCGCGGTGCGATAAAAGGAGCCGCGTGTCGCATGCCACAAGGCGCCGTCACGCCGGACTTCGGCGCCCACGCTCAGCACCCCTGAGGGCATGCCAAGGCGCAGGCGCTGCGCTGCGCCGTTTGCACAGACAGCATGCACGAGGCTGCCTTCGATGCGCGCTGCAACGGCGGTGCACAGCGACGCCGCAAGTGGCAGGGCGCGATGGGGCTGGCCGCTGGACAAAAAGCGCGCGGTCAAATCGATGTCCGTCGCAGCGAGCGTGCCGCCGGAGAGCAAGGGCGAGTCTTGCGCCGGCGATACAAAGCCGATGAAGGGCACGGCGGCCTTGGCGCGCGCACTGGTGATGTCCGGGGCTATGCCCATGGCCACCGAGGCATGCAAGCGGATGGCGGCGAGTTTTTCCAGCAGCGTGGTATTGCGCTCAAGTTCCTCTGGCATCTCCACACCGCGAAGTCCCAGCGTGCGCGCGGCGACAAACACGCATGCGTTCGCGGCGTCGATCATCGACACTTCGATCGCGCCCAGACCCGGGATGTCCAGCGTGTCACGCGTGTTGCCCGTGGGCAGCAGCGCTCCGGTGGCGGCACCACCGGGCTCGATGAAGTCCAGGCGTATGGGTGCGCCGCTGCCCGCCACTCCGGGAATCGCAAGCCCCCCGCAGACCAGCGGGCGGCCATCGCGTACGTCGAATGTGGCGTGAATTATTTTTTGCGTGTTGGTGTTGAAAATACGCACCATCGCCTCGCCGTCCTCGGGGCACACCAGGCCTTCTTCCACCGCGAACGGCCCAATAGCCGAAGACATGTTGCCGCAGTTGCCGCTGTAATCGACTACGGACTCCCGGATTTGCACCTGGGCGAAGGTGTAATCGATGTCGGCATCGGGCCGCGACGAGGGTGAGAGCACGCAGACCTTTGACAGTGACGACAGTCCGCCGCCCATGCCGTCGAGTTGCCGTCCGGCGGGGTCGGGGCTGCCCATCACGGCGAGAAAAATCGCATCCCATTCGGCGCGCGAGGCCGGCAGGTCGCGCGCATGAAACATCAGTGCCTTGCTGGTGCCGCCGCGCATGAAGGCGGCGGGGTATTTTTGTGGAAAATTTCGCGGTGGGTTTGCTGGGCTCATCGTGGTTGTGGTTAATTCCGTGTTGTTTATTTTCGCACAAGCTAGGCTGGAAACCCGCGCCAGACGGGCGTTTTCAGTCGTTGTGCCCCGGCCTTGCGCGCGGCCTCAGGCCATCTGCATATTGGCAAGCAACAGTAGCAGGCCGCCGGTGATTGCCGTGTTGTTGAGAAAAAAAAGCCTGGCGAGGTTACGTTTTATCGGGTCATCCAGCAACCAGAAGCGGTGAAAAATCGCGGTGGCGGTGAGGGTGAAAATGATCAGGCATAGCGCGCCGATATTGGCGTGCCAGCCTGTGAGTAGCAGCGCGCAGCCGGTGAACTGCAGCGCAATGCCGAGCCAGAAGACCGGGGTCGCTGCAGGCACGCCGCCCGCAGCCATGCGCTCGATATGGTCGCGTATGCGCGCGGGTGTCATGTTGGAGAGCCCCGCGACGATGAAGAAAATAACCAGCAGAAGCCGTCCGGCCGTTTCGAGCAATGAAATTTCGCTGGGCAGTGTCATGTCGGTTGTGATTTCTTGAGGGGTTGTGGACGCGCGCGATGTGCGTGCACCCATGGTGTCGGAAGTCTCAAAAGCCCGCCGCCAAGGCCTTGCGTCGCGGTATTCGTGACAGCTGCCAGTGCGCCAGCGCCCAACGCCACACCTCGCCGACCGGACTTTCAATGAGGGCCGCTGGCGCGGCCTGGCCAAGAAAATTGAGCGCGGCGACGAGGTTGGCCGCCGGCCGCAGCGCATCGAGCGGTGCGGCCAGGGTTTGCTTGGATAGCTTTTCTCCGCCGGCGTTGAGGGCGAGTGGCAAATGGGCGTAGCGCGGGACCGGGTAACCGAGAAGTCCGTGCAAAAAAATCTGCCGTGGCGTCGAATCGAGCAGGTCGGCGCCGCGCACCACATGGGTCACGCCTTGCTCGGCGTCATCGACCACCACCGCCAGTTGGTAGGCGAACAAGCCGTCGGCGCGATGGAGCAAAAAATCCCCCGAGTCTTGCGCCAGCGCCTGCATGACCGTGCCCTGTATCGCATCTTCAAACGTGATTTGCGTATTGCCGACACGCACGCGCACCGAGCGCGCGCTTTTACCCGTCGCGAGGCCCCCGCGGCAGGTGCCCGGATAGATGGGCGTGCCGTCGGGGGCGAGCAGGCTGTCGCCGATTTCACGGCGCGAGCAGGCGCAAGGGTAGGTGTGGCCGGCGGCGCCAAGCTGTTCCAGGGCCGACTGGTACGCGGCGGTGCGCCGGCTTTGGTACAGGATCTGGTCGTTCCAGGCGAAGCCATGCGCTTTAAGTGCGGAAAATATCGCCGCAGCGGCGCCGGCTTGCTCGCGTGGCCGGTCAATATCTTCCATGCGCACCAGCCACTCGCCGCCGTGCGAGTGCGCCTCCAGATAGCTGCCGGTTGCAGCCACGAGTGATCCGAAATGCAGGGGGCCGGTCGGGGAGGGCGCGAAGCGGCCCCTGTAGTGCGACATACGGGACATGCGGGACATACGGGACATACGGGACATGCGGGACATACGGGACATTACTTGTCGGCTTGGATAGCGTGGCCGCCAAAACCTGCGCGCATCATCGCCAACAGCCTGGCGCTGTAGTCGTCCCTTCCCTGACTGGCGAAGCGCGTCATCAAAGCCATGGCGATCACAGGGGTGGGCACACCCAGCGATACGGCCTCATCCACGGCCCAGCGACCTTCGCCCGAGTCGGCGACCACCGGTTTGATGCCGGCCATACTGTTGTTCTTGCCCAGGGCGTCGGCGGTCAGGTCGAGCAGCCAGGAGCGCACCACGCTGCCATGGCGCCATAGTTCGCCGATTGCGGCGGTGTCGAGCTGCAGCTCTTTTTTCGCATCGAGCAGCGCAAAGCCCTCGGCGAGGGCTTGCATCATGCCGTATTCGATGCCGTTGTGGACCATTTTGACAAAGTGGCCGCTGCCGGCCGGCCCGCAGTGCAGCCAGCCGCTGTCCGGGGTCGGTGCCAGTAGTTTGATAAAGGGCGCGACGCGTGCGATGGCGTCCTTGTCGCCGCCCAGCATCAGGCAATAGCCGTTGGCAAGGCCCCATACGCCGCCCGATACGCCGGCATCGACAAACGCGATGCCGTGCAGTCTGAGCTCTGCGCCGCGGCGCAGGCTATCCTTGTAATTGGCGTTGCCACCGTCCACCAGTACATCGCCTTTGGCCAGCAGCGGCAGCAGCGCGTCTATGGTCGATTGCGTCGCATCACCCGCGGGCAACATCATCCAGATTACGCGCGGCGCGGGCAGGGCGGCGACCAGTGCCTTTAATGTGTCCGCCGGCCTGAAGCCGGCCTCCGCCGCAAGCATTGAGGCGAGTGCGTCGTTGCGGTCATGGCCGCAGACCTTCGCGCCGCCTCTGGCGAGCCGCCGTGACATGTTCGCGCCCATGCGCCCGAGGCCAGTCATTCCGATCAGCATTGAATTTTCCCCTGACTGTTTTTTTCGATGAGAGCGTATTGCAATGAGCTTGCCAATGACAGCCTAGTCTATTTTGGCGCCCGATGATTTGACGACGCGGTTCCAGCGCGGGATTTCCGTGTTGATGATGTTGGTGAACCGTTCGACCGATCCGCCGGCCGGACTGAGGCCGTCGGCGGCCAGCACCTTGGTGACATCGGCGCCCTTGATGATTTCGTTTACTTCGCGGTTGATGCGATCCACGATCTCCCGGGGCAGGCCCCTGGGGCCGGAGAGGCCGCTCCAGTTGGTGACCTCATAGCTGGGAAAGCCTGATTCGGCGACGGTGGGCACATCCGGTTCGGCGCTGATGCGTTGCGGTGTGGTCACGGCGAGGGCGCGCAGGCGCCCCGATTTGACGAATTGCAGCGTGGCGGCGACGCTGCCGAATATCACCTGGACATTGCCGGCGATGGTGTCGTTGAGCGCGGGGCCGGTGCCCTTGTAGGGGATGTGCAGCATCTTGATCTTTGCGACGTCGAGAAAAAACTCGGTGGCAAGGTGGGTGGAGCTGCCGTTACCTGCGGAACCGTAAGAGAGCTTGTCCGGATTGGCCTTGGCGTAGTCGACCAGGTCTTTAAGGGTTTTTACCGGCAGCGATGGATGCACGGCGACGATGTAGGGCCCGGAGGAGATCTGCACGATGGGCGTGATGTCGTTTATCGGGTCGAAGTTAAGCTTGTAGATATTCGGATTGACGGTATAGCTCGCCGGTGTGACCAGCAGGGTGTAGCCGTCTGGCGGCGACTTGAGCGCGAGTTCGGTGCCCAGGTTGCTGCCGGCTCCCGGTTTGTTGTCGACCATGACTTGCTGGCCCAGTTTTTCCGTCAACTTTTGCGCGATCAGCCGCGCGACGAAGTCGGTGCCTCCGCCGGGTGCGAAAGGCGTGATCAGGCGTATCGGTTTGGACGGATAGGCTTGCGCGCCGGCATTCGTCGGCAGCGTCAGTGCCAGGCTTGCCAGGATTAGGGCGGCGAGCAGAAGAACCAGCGAACGGGCGGGAATGTTTTTTTTCATTTTATTTCCTCCTGTTTTCGCCACACCGACAGCTGGAAATGCCCGTCTGGAGCGGCTTTCCGGGCGATCGACCTAGGCTGGTCGCTGCGCCTTGTCTTTGTCGTCCTGACTTTTGATGGCTGCGCGCGCGCTCGTCCACTCGGTGTCCCCCCAAGCGAACAGCTCCTTGAAGGAGCCGCCGTTGGCCTGCCAGCCGGCCCCGTCGAGTGCGATGGTCTGACCCGACAGCCATTCGCAGCCATCGGCCATCAGGAAGGTGGCGAGGTTTTGCAGTTCGTGCATCTGCCCGACGCGGCCCATGGGGTTGGCCTTGGCCACGGCATCGCCGTGGTCCTGCTGGCCGGGCGCGAGGCGCTGGCTCATGCCCTCTGTCGGGATGGTGCCCGGCGCAATGGCGTTGAGACGGATGCCGTGGCGACCCCACTCCACAGCCAGGGACTGTGTCATCACATGCACGCCGGCCTTGGCCATGGCCGAGGGCACGACGAAGGGCGAACCGGTCCAGACCCAAGTCACCACAATCGAGATCACGCTGCCCTTGTGCCCTCCGGCGATCCAGCGCTTGCCCACCGCCTGCGTCATATAAAACGTGCCGTGCAAAACAATGTTGGCGATGGCGTCAAAGCCGCGCGGCGACAGGTCTTCGGTGCGGCTGATGAAATTGCCTGCGGCGTTATTGACCAGCCCCGTGAGGGGGCCGCCCTCGTCCCAGATGGACTGCACCATGGCGTCGACGGCGAGGGCGTCACGGATATCCACGGCGCGGGTGCTGACCACACCGCCGTGCGCCTGCATCAAGGCTGTGGCGGTTTCATCGAGCACCGATTTTCGCCGTCCGCAAATGATGATGTCGGCGCCAAGGCCGAGGTATTGGGCCGCGATTTCACGCCCGAGGCCGGTGCCGCCGCCGGTGACCAGGATGCGCTTGCCCTTGAGTATGCCCGGTTGGAACATGACGCCCGCCTAAACGGTGAGGACGATCTTGCCGATGTGTTGCGAGGATTCCATCAGCGTGTGTGCCTCGGCCGCATCGGCGAGGGCGAAGGTCTTGAAAATCTCCGGCTTTATTGTTTTGGCTTCGAGTAGCGGCCAAACCTTATCGCGCAGGTTTTGCGCGATCGCAGCCTTGAAGTCAATGGGGCGCGGACGCAGCGTCGAGCCGGTCAGTACCAGGCGACGGCGCAGGATTTCGTTGAGGTTCACCGTGGATTTCATGCCGCCGAGGAAGGCGATCAGCACGATGCGGCCGTCGTCGGCGAGGCTCTTGAGTTCGCGGTCGACATAATCTCCCCCGACCATGTCAAGTATGACGTTGACGCCCTTGCCGCCGGTGGCCTCTTTCAGCACGGCGACAAAATCTTCGGTCTTGTAGTTGATGGCGCGGTCGGCGCCAAGGCGCACGCATGCGGCGCACTTGCCCGCACTGCCGGCGGTGGCGTAGACGGTATGACCGAAGGCCTTGGCCATCTGGATGGCGGTGACGCCGATGCCCGAGGAGCCGCCCTGAACCAGTAGCGTCTCGCCTGGCGCCAGTTTCGCGCGGTCAAACACGTTGCTCCAGACGGTGAAAAAGGTTTCCGGCAGTGAGGCCGCCTCGATCATCGACAAGCCCCTGGGCAGCGGCAGTACTTGCGCTGCGGGTGCGGTGCATAACTCGGCATAGCCGCCACCGGCAACGAGGGCGCAGACTTCGTCGCCGATTTTCCAGCCGCTGACATCCTTGCCCAGCGCAGTAATGGTGCCGGCGACTTCGAGGCCGGGGATGTCCGAGGCGCCGGGCGGCACCGGATAATTGCCTTTGCGCTGTAGTACGTCGGGGCGGTTGACGCCAGCGGCGGCGACCTTGATCAGGACTTCGCCTGACTGTGGCTGTGGATCGGGACGGGTGCCAAGTTTGAGCACCTCGGGTTCGCCGGGAGTGGTGATTTCGACTGCGCGCATGCTTTTCTTCTGGTTCGTTGGGATAGTCAATTTTACCCCAGTTAGAATGCGCTCTTGCCGGCCGTTCCTCACGTCAACAAGCCATGGACTGAAGATGAATACTCCCACCGCACCTGCTTCGCTCGCTACCCCAGCCACCCCAGCCACCCCAGCCACCCCAGCCACCCTTGCCACCATAGGCATGCCTCTGGCGCAAGTTGACACGCCCGCGCTGATCCTCGATCTTGATGTGTTCGAGCACAATCTTGCGTTGATGAACGAGGCGGTCCGGGGCGACGGGGCGCGCCCCGGTCCGCGACTGCGGCCACATGCCAAGTCGCACAAGTCGGCCGATATCGCCAAGGCGCAAATCGCCGGCGGCGCGGCGGGCGTGTGCTGCCAGAAAGTCAGCGAGGCCGAGGCGCTGGTACTCGGCGGAGTCAATGACATCCTGATTTGCAACGAAGTCGTCGGCGCGGTCAAGATTGCACGGTTGGTGGCGCTGGCCAAGCGCGCGCGCATCGCCGTGTGCGCCGACAGTGCGGCGAACGTCGCGGCGCTCAATGCCGCGGCGCTGGGCGCCGGGGTGAGGCTGGAAGTGCTCCTAGAGCTTGATGTTGGCGCGGCACGCTGCGGCGTGATGCCGGGTGCGCCGGCCCTCGCCCTTGCCAAAGCCGTGGCAGCGGCGCCGGGGCTGCGCTTTGCCGGCATGCACGCCTACCATGGCTCGGCCCAGCATCTGCGCAGCATCGCGGCACGGCGCGCCGCGATCGCTGAGGCGACCGAAAAAGCCCGTGCCACACGTGAGCTGATCCTTGCGGCGGGCATCGCCTGCGACACCGTCACCGGTGCCGGCACCGGCAGTTTTTTGTTCGAGCGAGACGGCGGCGTCTACACCGAACTGCAACCGGGCTCCTATATTTTTATGGACGCTGACTATCAGCTAAACGAATGGGATGGCTTTCCTGCGTTTGGCCAAAGCTTGCACATCCTGACCACGGTTATGAGTACGCCGGCGCCCGATCGCGTGGTGGTCGACGCAGGTCTCAAGGCATCGAGCATCGATTCGGGCATGCCGCGTGTGGCGGGCAGGCCCGGGCTGGAATATCGTAAGGCATCGGACGAGCACGGCGTGATCAGCGTGGCGCCGGGAACGGTGGCACCGGCCCTGGGTGAAAAGCTCTTGCTGGTGCCCGGGCATTGCGACCCGACGGTTAACATGCACGACTGGTTTGTTTGCGTGCGTCAAGGCGTCGTCAAGGCATTGTGGCCGGTGACGGCGCGCGGCATGATGTGGTGAAACGAAAACCCGTTCAAGGAGATGTAATGGAAAAAGAGAACTTCAATGCCGACCTGCCTTCGGCCGACGCGCCCTTCAACCTGTGCGTTCGTTATGGCGACCTGATCTTTGTCTCGGGCCTGCCGCCTTTTGATGAGGCATTTTCCGCGCAGGTCCGTGAGGCGCGGGCGAACAAGCTGCCGCTACCGCCTTTTCCGGCCATGCACTTCGCCGACCAGGTTCACCTGGTGATGGGCAATATGAAAAAGCTCGTTGAAGAGGCGGGTTCCAACATGGATTGCCTGCTAAAAGTTATTGTGTGGCTCAAGGATCAGCGCGATGCCGGCGAATTCGATCGTATCTACCGAACGTATTTCTCCGGCCAGGAAACCCTGCCGGCGCGCACGCGCATGCAAGCCGGTCGCACGCCCATGGACTGCGGGCTTGAGGTCGAGGCGATTGCTTATGTGCCCAAGCTAGCCAGGGTGAAGCCGGTCAAGCGCGCCGTAAAAAATCCGGCGCAGAAGACAGCGAAAAAGGCGGCCAAGCCCGCTAAAAAAGTCGTTAAAAGGACGGCCAACAAGAAACCTTAGCCCCACGCCAGCCACAGGCTAGTCGCACGCCGGTCACACATAAGAAACATCCATAACAAGCATGCAAAAGGGGAATGTCGTGAGCAAGAATGCCAAAAGCGCAAAGTATGAAAAAGGCTTGGCGGTGCGTAAGGCCGTGCTGGGTGATGAGTACGTAAATCGGGCGCTGGCTTCGGCCGACGATTTCAGCCAGACGCTGCAGGACTGGGTGACCGAGCAGGCCTGGGGCGAGGTGTGGACCGATGACACCATTCCGCGCAAGACCCGCAGCATGCTCAACGTCGCGCTGCTGGCGACGCTAAACCGGCCACACGAACTGAGGCTGCATTTGCGCGGGGCGCTCACCAACGGCGTCAGCCGCAAGGAAATTGCCGCGGTGTTGATTCATTGCGGCGTCTATTGCGGCGCGCCGGTGGCGGTCGATTCCTTTCGCATCGCACGCGAGGTATTTGCCGAACTCGACAAGCAATAGGCGTTCTGCCCTGTTCAGGCCGGTGCTGGTTTGGCCTCGGCCTGTGACGGAAAGGCGAGGGCGGCCAGAAATATGCAGGCCGCCAGCGCCGCGAGGATGTTGAACAGCAGCGTGAAGTCGCCGGTGGCCTCGTACAGGCCGGCGATCAGCGGCACTGCGGTGGCGCTGGCGGCAAAGGACAGTACGTAGCGGACCGAGTAGGCGCGGGCGCGCCATTCATCGCTGGTGTAGCGCGCGATCATGGCGTCGTTGATCGGGATTTGTCCAAAAACGAAAAACATCATCGCCACGGCGCAGGCGAGCATGGCATAGCCTTGCAGGCTGCCCGCCGCCAGCAGTAGGGGCACCTGCAGCGCCACCACGGGCACGAACACGGTTTTGAGCGAGCGTCGGTCCAGCCACCAGCCCATCAGCAACTGTGCCATTGCCGCGATCAGGTAGACCATGCAGACCAGCAGGCCTATGCCCAGAGTGGATTGCGTCAAGGCGTTCAGGCGTTCATCAAAGACCTTGGGCATAGACACGGTGGTGGCGTTGAATATGATGCCGCCACAAATGGTGGCGACCACCACCACGGCGAATACGCGCATCAGCACCGAGCGGGGCAGGCGGACTGCGCCGGCCTTGGCTTTGGTTCGAACCGGGTCGCCTCCGCGCGCCGCCAGCGCGAAGCCGATGCCGGTGGCGATGCAGGCGATGCCAGGCACAAAAAACGCCGCGCGCCAGTGCCACAGGTCGGCGAGGGCGCCGGCAATGAGCGCCGCCAGCGCGAGGCCGGTGTTGCCGTAGACGCCATTCACGCCCAAGGTGCGGCCGATTTTTGGTTCATTGGCGACCAGCATGGCCATGCCCACCGGGTGATAGATGGCGGCAAACACGCCGACCAGCGCGAGCCCGGCGCTGATCTGCCACTCGTTTTGCGCCAGGCCGGTGAGTATGGAGGCGGCGCCGATGCCGAAGAAGAACAGCGTCATCATGCCGCTGCGGCTCCAGCGGTCGGCCAACCATCCGGCCGGGATGGAGAACACGCCGAAAGCGATGAAGCCGGGCAGTGACAGCGGCAACAGCTCGCTGTAGGGGCGCTGCCACGCGGCGCTGATCGCCAGCACCACCGTCGGGAATATCAACATGAACAAATGGTCGAAGGTATGGCCGACGTTCAGGTAGAGCTTGATGGTTTTGCGGTTTGGCATTGCAATTTTGCAAAGAAGTAGGGGTTTTGCGGGAAACAGTGGCAAAGCTTAGCTTTGCCGCATGGTGCTGTCACGTCATAAAAACGGCACTGATCAGGCAAGTGCCCGCTTGAGCCGCCCGGCGTGCTTGTCTGGCCGAGGTTTTAATCGGGACGAATCTGTCGAATTGATCACCAGCACTGAAAAGTGCGCAGCATGATGGAAGGCAGCGGCAAATTTTCACCGACCCACGTTAAGGGCTGGAAATTGGTGTCGATTCGGATAAGAATGGGCTTGTCAACGTGGCGTGAATGACCCTGCCAGGATGACTCTGCAAAAATGGGGCGCAATGTGGTCGTGGGCTTAACGGGATTGCAAACGAGGGGGGTATCGAGATGGATATGAAATCGATCAAAACTGTTGCCGGGCTGGCAATGGCTTGCTGCCTCGTCACGGTTCCCGATTGCTTGGCGGCGCCGGATGAGCGCGTTCGGGCGGAGCAGGACCGCGCGCTTGAAACCGAGCAGATGCTTGGCGCCGTTGTCAGGGTACGCAGCAAGGCGCTCGAAGATGCGCGCTCCAATTCATCACTGGGACGCACGCGCGAGGGTACCGGTGTGGTCATCGACAACGAGGGCCACATCCTCACTGTGGGCTACATTGTCATCGAGTCCGAAGCGATTGAAGTCACCACCGCGGAGCACAAGACCGTTCCCGCCACGCTGGTGGGTTATGACCATGCGAGCGGTTTTGGCCTGCTGAAGGCGCAAATGCCGATGGGGGTTAAGCCCATCGCAATGGGGCTGTCGTCGGCGCTGGCGGTGCGCGAGCCGGTGATGGTGCTGCCCTTTGGCGGGCGGGAGGCCGCCACACCCGCCTATGTGGTCGCCAAGCGCCAGTTCGCCGGTAGTTGGGAGTACCTGCTCGATGAGGCGATATTCACCTCGCCGCCGACGCTCAGTTGGGCGGGGGCCGCCCTGGTGGGGCGTGACGGCAGGCTTGTCGGCATCGGCTCGCTGCTGGTGCGCGATACCGTGGAACGGGGCACGCCGCTGCCCGGCAACATGTTCATTCCGATCGACCTGGTGAAGCCCATACTGCAGGATCTTGTGCTCAAGGGGCGGGCTGCCGGTGATGGGCGTCCCTGGCTGGGCCTTGCCACCGAAGAGGTCCAGGGACGCTTGTTCGTCACGCGTGTTTCGCCCGATGGTCCGGCTGACAAGGCCGGGATCAAGCGCGGTGACATTGTCGTCGGCGTGGGTGCGGCCGTGGTGAAAACCCATGAAGAGCTCTACCGAAAAATATGGGGCATGGGGGCTGCAGGCACCGACGTGGCGCTCAAGCTGCTGCAGGGCGTCGATGTGCGCGAAGTGCGCGTGCGTTCGATAGACCGCGCCGAGTATTTTCGCGCCAAGCCTGTATTCTGATGCATTGATGCACTGGTTTTTCTGGCGGCATCAGGCACCGCGCGCGTGACCGGCTGCTTACACGCAGGCCATGGCACGAGGTTGGGCATGCTAGCATTGCCTCCCCAATGAGTAGGACAGACCCGCGATGAGCGGGTGATATTGAACCCATGAGTGAGCAATTCAGCGGCACCATGCCGGTCGCCGGTCGCCACAGCTTCGATGTCTCCGCGCTCGAAGCCTGGATGCGCAATCATGTCGAGGGCTACGCTGGTTTGCTTGTCGTCGAGCAGTTCAAGGGGGGGCAGTCCAATCCGACCTACCGTCTCGAGGCCGGGGGGCGCCGTTACGTGATGCGTTCCAAGCCAGGCCTGGCGGCCAAATTATTGCCGTCCGCACACGCCATCGAGCGTGAATATCGTGTCATGGGGGCGTTGGGGAAGTGCGGCATCCCGGTGCCGCGCATGCTGGCGCTTTGCGAGGACGAGTCGGTGCTCGGGCGCGCGTTCTACATCATGGAGTGTGTGGAGGGGCGGGTTTTCTGGGAACAGTCCTTGCCCGGTCTGCCGCCGCTTGAGCGCGCCGCCATATACGACGAAATGAACCGTGTCATCGCCGCATTGCACGCGGTTGATTATGCCGCTGCGGGACTCGCCGATTACGGCAAGCCGGGCAATTACTTCGCACGCCAGATCGCGCGCTGGACGCGCCAGTACCAGGCCTCCGAGACGGAAAAAATAGAAGCCATGGATCGTCTTATCGCCTGGCTGCCACAGCACATTCCCGCCGGCGATGAAACTGCCGTGGTACACGGTGACTATCGCATGGACAACCTCATATTCCATCCGCATGAGCCGCGCGTGGTGGCCATACTGGACTGGGAATTGTCGACGCTGGGGCATCCGCTGGCGGATTTTTCCTACAACTGCATGGGCTGGCACATTCCACCGGCGCAGTTTCGTGGCATCGCCGGACTTGATCTTGCGGCACTGGGGATTCCCTCCGAGCAGGCCTATATCGAACAGTATTGCCGGCGCACCGGGCGCGAGAGCATCGCGTCGCAGCATTGGGATTTCTACCTTGCCTACAACTTGTTTCGCATCGCCGCGATTTTGCAGGGCGTGATGAAGCGCGCGCTTGATGGCATCGCCGCCAGCCAGCAGGCGCTGGATGCCGGCAGGCGTGCCGGGCCGCTGGCGCAAATCGGCTGGCGTTTTGCCAAGCAATCGGACAAGCGAAACAGTATGTAGTAGGTTTCGTCCCTCATTGGGGGAGGGGGGCAAGTGATTCGTGGTTGCTTGCATTCACCCTCTCCCCGGCCCTCCCCCGTCAAGGGGGAGGGGCTTAGAGAGTCGTATTATTGACGTTGTCATGGTTTGCAAAAAGGAACGGAAAAATGGACTTCGAATATTCGGACAAGGTCAAGGCGCTGCAGCAAAAGCTCAAGGCCTTCATGGAAGAGAACATCTATCCCAACGAAAAGACTTTTCACCACCAGGTCGCCGAGGGCGACCGTTGGCAGGTGCCCAAACTGATAGGCGAACTCAAGGTCAAGGCGCGCGCCGCCGGCCTGTGGAACCTGTGGCGTCCAAAGGATCACGGCGGCGAGCTGAACAACCTGGAATACGCGCCGCTGTGCGAAATCATGGGCCGTGTGCCATGGGCGCCCGAAGTATTCAACTGCAACGCCCCCGACACCGGCAACATGGAGACCCTGCTGCGTTACGCCACGCCGGCGCAGCAGGAGCAATGGCTGCTACCGCTGCTCGAGGGCAGGATTCGCTCGGCTTTCGCCATGACCGAGCCCGACGTGGCATCGAGCGACGCCACCAACATCCAGTTGAGCATTGCGCGCGATGGCGGCGACTATGTCATCAATGGCCGCAAGTGGTGGATCACCAACGCGCCCGATCCTCGCTGCGCCATATTCATCGTCATGGGCAAGACCGACCCGGCCAACGCCAACCGTTACCAGCAGCAGTCTATGGTGCTGGTGCCGCGTGATGCCGCCGGCCTCAAGGTCCTGCGCCCTCTTACGGTGTTCGGTTATGACGACGCGCCGCAGGGCCACGGCGAAATGGTGTTCGAGAATGTGCGCGTGCCCGCTGCCAACATCCTTCTTGGCGAGGGACGCGGCTTCGAAATCGCACAGGGGCGCCTCGGGCCGGGCCGCATACACCACTGTATGCGCCTGACGGGCCTCGCCGAGCGTGCGCTTGAATTCATGTGCAAGCGCACCAAGTCGCGCGTGGCGTTTGGCAAGCCGGTGTCTGAGCAGACGGTCACGCTCGAGCGCATAGCCGAGTCTCGAATCATGATCGACCAGGCGCGTCTCTTGACGCTCAAGGCCGCTTACATGATGGATAAGGTCGGCAACAAGCACGCCAAGGCGGAGATCGCCATGATCAAGGTGGCTGCGCCGCTGATGGCCTGCAAGGTCATCGACTGGGCGATTCAGGCGCATGGCGCGGGGGGGCTGTCCGAGGACTTTCCGCTCGCCGATGCCTACCAGAGCGCGCGCACGCTGCGCTTTGCTGATGGCCCGGACGAGGTGCATCGCAACCAGATCGGCAGGCTGGAGCTGGCGAAATACCTCTGAAATACCTCTAAGTAGGTGCGGATGATTAAGCTCTGCGGATTTGGCGTCAGCAATTATTACAACAAGATAAAAATTATCTTGCTCGCCAAAGGCGTTCCGTTCGTGGAGGAGTACGTGGGTGTGTCGCATGACTCACTGCGCCTGCAGCAGTCGCCGGCGCGCAAGATTCCGTTTCTGGATGTGGATGGCCTGGTGTTGTCCGAGTCACAGGCGATCGCCGAGTATCTTGAAGACGCGTTTCCGCAGCCGGCGTTATATCCGGCGGATGTGCTGGAACGTGCGCGCTGCCGCGAAATCATCGAGATCATCGAGTTGTACCTCGAGTTGCCGGCGCGCCGCCTGTACCGTGAGGCATTTTTTGGCGGAACGGTTTCACCGGAGCTGAAGGAGCAGGTGAAGGCGGAACTCTCGCGCGGTGTGCGGGCCCTGGCGGTCACGGCGAAGTTTTCGCCTTACATTGCCGGCGGCGTATTCACCCATGCCGATTGCGCCGCCGCGGTACACCTGCCACTGGTTTCCATCGCCGGGAAGAAAATTTATGGCATGGATCCGCTTGAGGGCATTGCCGCGATAAGGCCTTACCTGAAAACGCTTGGCGGACACCCCGCAGTGAGCAAGACCAACGAAGAGCGTAAGGCGGCTGAGAGGGCGATGATCACGGCGCGGGCGAAGCCCGCTTCAAGTTAGCGGGCCCGTAGTTGCGCTTTCGCTCAAGTCGTTTCGGTCGCTTCGGTCGCTTCGGTCGCTTCAGTCGCTCTAGTCGCTCTAGTCGCTTCAGTCACTTCAGTCACTTAAGGGATTCGTACCGGGGGCGAGTCAGCTTTTAATGGCGAATGGACTGATGGGGTTTTTTTTCGCCAGCAGGCCTTCGGTGCGTGCGCGCACAGCACCGAGAATTCCCGGATGCGTCAGAACCCAGAAACGCTCTTCCAGCACGGCATTCACGCCGGCGTCGGCGATGTCGTCCGCCGACAGGCGTCCTGAGCGCACGGCGTGGCGCAAGTCCGCCTCCTGCGCCTGGCGCACGGGGCTTTTCTCTCCGTCCCCTGCTGCAGGGCCGGGGCGGTTGCGGTCCGAATCGGCGATGCCACTGGGAAAGTACGCCGGGCACAGCACCGAGCAGCGTACCGCACTGCCCCGTTGCTCCAGGTCGTGATAAAGGCATTCGGACAATGCCACCACGGCGTGTTTCGACACAGCGTAAGCGCCCATGCCCGGAGGCGAAATCAATCCGGCGACCGATGCGGTGTTGAGGATGTGCCCCTCATTTTGTGCCAGAAGCAGTGGCGTGAACACCTGCATACCGTGGATGACGCCCTTGAGATTGACCCCGAGCACCCAGTCCCATTCGGCGATGGTCGTTTCCCAAACCGGCCCCAGCGGCGCGACGCCGGCGTTGTTGCACACCACGTGTGCCGCACCCCATGCGGACAAGGCCAGTTCGGCTAGCGCTTTGACAGCGTGAAGTTGCGACACATCGACTGGCAATGACACCACCTGCGCGCCGCAGGCCTTGAGTGATTTTTCAGTGGACGCGAGGGCGCTTGCGTCAACATCGGCAAGGACTAGTCGCATGCCCTCGGCCGCAAAGCGCAGGGCGAGCGAGGTTCCCAGCGCACCCGCAGCGCCGGTGACAATCGCGACCTTGTTTTTTAGTTCTCGCATACTGTGGTGCGCGTGTGCAGGTGTGCAGGCGTCAGGTGTTAGGCGTCAGGTGTTAGGTGTCAGGTGTTAGGTGTCAGGCGTCAGGCGTTAGGTGTCAGGCTTCAGGTCTGGGGCGGCACCGCGCGCGGTTTGCGGTCTTCATCGGTGGCGACGTAGGTGAGCGTCGCTTCGGTGACTTTTACAGTTTCGAGGTTCGATGGATTGCGTTGTGCGTAGACCTCGACGTTGACGGTGATCGAGGTGTTGCCAACGCCAACGATGTCGGCGTAAAAACTCACGACGTCGCCGATCAGTACGGGTTGCTTGAAAGTGAACGCATTGACCGCCACGGTGGCGACGCGTCCGCGCGCGCGCCGCGCCGCCATCACGCCGCCGGCAATGTCCACTTGCGACATGATCCAGCCGCCGAAAATATCGCCGTGCTGGTTGGCGTCGGCCGGCATGGGCACGACCCGTAGCACCGGTTCCTTGCCTTGGGGGAGTTTGATTTCTATCATGGTATCCATTGTAGTCGCCCGCAGAAAAAACAGTACGATGCCCGGAAACGACCATCTGGCACCGGTTTCCAGGCGATGTGCGGGGGAGGGGGCGATGCTGTTACGGACGGTTTGTTGCAAGCACATCGAAGCTGCCTGGGACTTCAGCCGAGGCATGCATGCGCCACATTTTGGAGCCCAAACTAGCCGTAAATCAGCGACTGGCGCGGGTTTTCAGGTGGTGCATGGGGCCGCCGCGGAAGGGCGCGAAGCCTGTGCCGAAGATCAGTCCGGCGTCAGCCAGATCGGCGTCGGCGACGATGCCCTCGGCGACGACTTTTTGTGTTTCATCCAGGTACGGACGTATCAGGCGCTCAATCAAACCTTCGTCAATTTTTCCCGGCGGGTGTTTCTGCGGCTTGCCCTTGATCCATTGGTAAAAGCCGCCAGCGGTTTTTTTGCCCAGCTTGCCGGAGTTGACCAGTTCCATCAGGCGTTTGGGCGGCTTGGCATTCGCACCTGCAAGCGCCGTTCCGGCGTGCACGCAAATATCCAGGCCCACGGTGTCTGCCAGTTCAATCGGCCCCATGGGCATGCCGAATTGTTCCATCGCCGCGTCTATGGTCTCGATCGCGATTCCCTCGTCTGCCAGTCGAAACGCGTTGGCCATATAAGGACCGAGCACACGGTTGACCAAAAAGCCCGCGGCGTCCTTGACGTGCAGCGGCAGCTTGTCGATCTGGCGCACGAAGGCGGCGGCGTTGCCCGCGATCGCCGCGTCGGTGTTGCCGGCTGAGACGATTTCGACCAGTTGCATCTGCGCTACCGGATTGAAGAAATGTATGCCCACAAGACGCGGGGGGCGGGCAAGGTTTGCGGCGATATCCGCCAGTTTCAAGCTTGACGTATTTGTGGCCATTATCGCGCCCGGCTTGGCGATTTTTTCCAGCTTCGCGAAAAGTGCCCGCTTCGCCTCAAGGTTTTCGAAAATAGCCTCGATGATCACATCGGCGTGGCGTGCCCCGTCGCCGGTGATATCGGGAACCATCCGGTCAGTCGCATCGCGGATGCGCGCCTTGTCGCGCAGGCGGCGTTGGAACAGTTCGGCGGCGCGTTGCATTGCCGGGGCGATCCGTTCGGCGTTCTGGTCTTGCAGCGTCACCGTCAGCCCGCGCATCGCACACACCGCCGCGATATCGCCGCCCATCACGCCGGCACCGATGATATGCACGTGCTTTGCGGTGAAGCTGCTGTCCTTGCCCAACGCCTTCATGCGTTCCTGCAAAAAGAAAATGCGAATCAGGTTGCGCGCCGTATCGCCCTCGATGAGTGTGACCACCGATGCCCGATCGCCGGGCGGTGGCGCAAACGGGTCGCCATCGTATTTTTGCCACAGGTCAAGGATGGCGTAGGGTGCCGGGTAGTGCTCGCGCCGCGCCTTTGTGGCGAGTTGCTTGCGCGCCTGCGCGGCGACGATGCCCTTGAGCGGGCCGTTCATGAGCGCCATCAGGAAGGGCAGTTTACGCGCTGGCGGCGCCTCCATCAGCATCATGCGCGCCGTGTTCTCCATGATGCGCGGCGGCACGTTTGCGTCAACCAGTCCCATTTGCCGGGCGCGTTTGGCGTCTATGCCTTTTCCGGTCATCAGCATGTCCAGCGCTGCGGCCGGCCCGACAAGGCGTGGCAGGCGCTTCACGCCACCCCACGCAGGCAGGATGCCGAGCATGACTTCGGGCAGTGCCAAGCGGGTTTTGGGATCATCCACGGCCACACGGTAGCGGCAGGCCAGCGCAAGTTCCAGACCGCCACCCATGCAAAATCCGCGCACCAGCGCCAGTGTCGGAAAGGGCAGGGAGGCGAGCTTGTTGAGCACGTCCCAGCCGCGGCGCACGATGGCGAGGCCGTCGGCGGCAGACCGGATCGTTGCGAACTCTTCCACGTCCGCACCGGCGATGAACCCCGATGCTTTTGCCGAACATATGATCAGGCCTCGCGGCGGCGCGGCGGCGAGGGCATCGAGGATGGCGCTCAATTCGGCAAGGACCCCGCCCGATAAGGTGTTGGTTGCGCTACCGGCCTTGTCAAAGCGAAGCCAGGTGAGATTGTCGGCATCGGCGCCGAGTTTCCAATGCAGGTAGGGATTCGTGTTCACAGCGCCTCCACCAGTATTGCGCCGCCGAGTCCACCGCCGATGCAAATTGAGGCCATGCCCTTTTTGCCGCCTGTTCGCTTGAGCACATGCAGCAGGTGGAGCACGATGCGCGTGCCCGACGCGCCGACCGGGTGGCCAAGCGCGATGGCGCCGCCGTCGACGTTCAGTTTTTGCCTGTCCAACTCACCCATGGCGTGATCGAGGCCGAGTTCATCGCGGCAATAGGCATCGCTTTCCCATGCCGCAACGCAACCGAGCAGTTGTGCGGCAAAGGCCTCGTTGATCTCCCAGGCGTCGAGGTCGTTCAATGCGAGATCGTGGCGCTGCAGGATGGGGGTTGCGGCGTGCACCGGACCCAAGCCCATCTGGGCCGGGTCGAGGCCCGCCCACTGACGGTCGAGGATGCGGCCAAGCGGCGTCAGGCCGTGGCGTTTCACCGCTTCTTCGCTTGCCAGCAGCACCCAGGCCGCGCCGTCGGTGATCTGCGAGGAATTGCCTGCCGTGACATTGCCGTATTTGCGGTCGAAAAAAGGCTTTAACTTGGCGAGATTTTCGGCCGTGGAGTCGGCGCGCATGCCGTCATCGCCGATGTACAGCGCGCCGTTCGGTCCGTAGAGCGGGGCGATCTCGGCCTGCAGTCCGTCGTGGGCCTTGTCGAGTACGCCGGCCTGCTGCGATGCGATGACGCGCGCATGGCTGCCCGCCGCGTATTGGTCCATTTGCCTGCGCGTGATGCCGAAACGGTGGGCGACGTTCTCCGCCGTCTGCCCCATCAGCAGGCCGCATACCGGATCGGTGAGGCCGCGCATGATACCGATCACCGGGTTGAACAGTTCGCCTGGCTTGAGCTTGAGGAACAAGACGAGTTTTTGCGCCGTCGTTCGGGCGGCCATAAAGGCCGAGAACCACATCACCATGCGGTCCGAGTAAAGCAGCGGCGCGTGCGACAGCGCATCGGTGCCGCCGGCGAGCACCAGTTGCGCGCGCCCGCTCTGGATGTTGGCCATGGCCGAGTCGATGGACTGCATGCCCGAGGCGCAGTTGCGCATCACCGTCCAGCCCGGGACTTTGAAGCCGCAGCCCATGCGCAGCGCGGCGACGCGGCCGATGTTCACCTCGTCGACCGAGGGCGCAGCGCAACCCAGAATGACCTCATCGAGCTCGGTCGGCGCGAAGGGCTGGCGCGACAGCAGCACTTTTCCTGCCGCCGTCGCAAGGTCGCCGGCCGAGAACGGGCCCGGCTTGTTGCGCGATTTAAGGAAGGGCGTGCGGCTGCCGTCGATGATGTAAACGGGTTGGTTCATGGTTTTTGCTGAGCGCTCATGTCGCGGCGTTTTGTGCCGCCGGCTGCAGCAGTGCGGCGCGGCCGAAATCTTGTGGAAAGTGGTCCACGCGTATCACCTCATCGCGCAGGGTGCTGGTGCGCGCGAGGTGGGCGTGATCTTCGTTGCTGATGACGCCGGCGGCGAGCGCCGCCGCGACCAGTTCCTGCGGCGTGCGTCCGGAGATGGATTTGGCCTTTTGTGCGTTGCGGATTGTCATTTCTATGCCTTCGGCCTTGACGGTGGCGACGAGTGCCGCTTCGAGGCAACCTATGCCTTCGTCCTCGTTTTTTGGCAGATACATGCCGGCGGTGAGGCGGTCGCGCGTAGCCGAGGGCTCGATCAGCAGCCGCGCAACGCGGTGACCCAATTCGTCCGTGGGTGGCGAGAGTCGCGTACCCAGTGGGAAGACGATGCGCTTGAGGCCCCAGCACAGCATGCTGTTGGGGTAATTCGATACGATTCCGCGCAGGGCTTCCTGGATGCGGTAGAGCGCGTCCTGCATCGCCCAGTGCATGAGCGGCGCATCGGCGCTCTCGCGGCCATCCTCTTCAAAGCGCTTTAGCGTGGCCGAGCACAGGTACATCAGGGACAGCACATCGCCCAGGCGGGCGGAGAGTTTTTCCTTGCGCTTGAGCTCGCCGCCGTAGAACACCATCGACACGTCGCACAAGCAGGCAAAGGCGGCCGCGTAGCGGTCGAGTTGCGCATAGTAGCCGTGCGTCTGTGGCGCGGCGCCCGCGGGGCCGCCCGGTATCAGTACGCCGAAAATACCCAGTACGAAAGCGCGCACCGTGTTACTGATGGTGAAGCCGATGTGGCCGAACAGTGCCGCGTCGAAATCGGCCACCGCCTTGTCGCGCTTGTCCTCGAAGGTGGCGGCAATTTCCTTTAGTACATAAGGATGGCAGCGGATCGCACCCTGGCCGAAAATGATCAGGCTGCGGGTGAGGATGTTGGCGCCCTCGACTGTGATGGCGATGGGCAGTTGCTGGTAGGCGCGGCCCATGAAATTGGCAGGTCCGAGGCAGATGCCCTTGCCCCCGAGTATGTCCATAGCGTCGTTGACGCAGATGCGGCCGCGTTCAGTGAGGTGGTATTTGACGATGGCCGAGATCACCGAAGGCTTCTCCCCCTGGTCGAGGCCGGATACGGTAAACAGGCGCGTGGCGTCCATCATGTAGAGATTGCCGCCTATACGCGCAAGCGCCTCTTCTATGCCCTCGAACTTGCCGATGGCGGTTTTGAACTGCCTGCGCACGCGCGCATAGGCGCCGGTGGCGCGTGCAGCAAGCTTGCCGTAGCCCACGCCCGAGGTCGGCAGCGAGATCGAACGGCCGGCGGCAAGGCACTCCATCAGCATGCGCCAGCCCTGACCGGCGAGGTCCGGGCCGCCAATGATCCAGTCCAGGGGCATGAACACGTCCTTGCCCCAGTTGGGGCCATTCTGGAAGGTTGCGTTGAGCGGCATGTGGCGCATGCCGATGTTCACGCCCGCCGTGTCCGTGGGTACCAGCGCGCAGGTTATGCCGAGGTCTTCCTTGCCGCCAAACTGGTCGCCAAGCAGGTGTTCCGGGTCGTACAGCCGGAAAGCCAGACCGAGCAGCGTCGCAATCGGACCGAGGGTGATGTAGCGCTTTTCCCAGGTCACGCGCATGCCCAGCACCTCATGGCCGCCCCACATGCCTTTGCAGACGATGCCCAGGTCGGGAATCGACGCGGCATCCGACCCGGCATTCGGATTGGTGAGGCCGAAGCAGGGGATCTCCAATCCTTTGGCCAGGCGCGGCAGGTAGTGGTTTTTTTGTTCTTCTGTGCCGTAATGCAGCAGCAGTTCGGCCGGTCCCAGCGAGTTGGGCACCATGACCGATACCGCCGCGGCGCCGCAACGGGTGGAGAGCTTCATCACCACTTGTGAGTGCGCGTAGGCCGAGAACTGCTTGCCACCGTAGGCCTTGGGAATGATCATGCCGAGAAAACCCTTGTCCTTGATGTACTGCCAGACATGCGGTGGTAAATCTTGATGGACGTGGGTGGAGTCCCAATCCACGGCGATGCGACACAGTTCTTCAGTTTCGTTGTCGAGAAAAGCCACTTCCTCGGCGGAGAGCTTGGCCGGCGGCAGGGCGAGCAGTTTGTTCCAGTCGGGCTTGCCGGAAAACAGGTCGCCGTCCCACCACACCGTGCCGGCGTCGATGGCATCGCGCTCGGTTTGCGACATGGCCGGCATGATGCGGCGGAACCCGGCGAGGGCGGGGCCGCTGACCAGCGCGCGGCGCAATGCCGGAATGTTTAGTGCCAGCGCAGCAGCGGCAAATACCAGATCTGCGCCAAGCATCCACCAAGTCGATCCACTGGTGATTGTGAGCACGTAAAGCATGCCGGCGAGCGCCGCGGTCCAGGCAAGGCCGGGGGCGCGAACATAGGCGAGAGCCAGCAGAACGACGAGGGAACACGCAAGAAATTCGATCATCGCTGGCTCCTTTTGTGGTGCAAATCGTGCAGCCTGCTATTTTTAGCTGGTCGCTGACGCCTTTTGCAAGCGCCAAGCTTACGCGCCAGGCAGGCTAGGGTCTCAGCTTGCCGATTTTTTCATCCAGTATCAAGCTGAACGCCAATGTGCTGCCCTTGTCTGGTTTTATCGGCCTTTTTCGCATTTGCTTGAATTGTTTATTACTTCCGCGCGTTTTGCGGACTCCGCGGCGGCAATTCCGCTACCATTGTGAATTCGGCGCAGCTTGTTTCCGGTCAGATCAAATGACTGCGTTGCTCGTCAAGAACGCGCATAGACACAGACGCCGAAAAAAGCGCTCGATCTTAGAATTACCCACCGTACCCCGCGCCGCACCAAGCGTGCTGTTTGGCCCCAACCCCGTATCCATCCAGGTTTTTTTCCATGTCTGCACATCACCACTCTGCCGCCCAGTCGGCGCCCGCCAATGCCGCATCCCTGACCGGGAGGCGGCGCAATGAATGGCGCGCGGCGCGCATGTTGCTGCCCTACCTCTGGGAGTACAAGGGCCGGGTGCTGCTGGCGCTGGTGCTGCTGGTCACCTCCAAACTTGCCAACGTCAGCGTGCCGCTGGTGCTCAAGGACATTGTCGACAAACTCGATTCGCAGATCGCGGTGTTGGTGATGCCCCTGGCACTGCTGGCGGCCTACGGCTTGCTGCGCTTCTCAACGGTGTTTTTCGCCGAATTGCGCGATGTGGTGTTTGTGCGCGTGACGCAGCGCGCCATCCGACGCATCGCGCTTACGGTGTTCCGCCACCTGCACACCCTGTCGCTGCGCTTTCACCTCGAGCGCCAGACCGGCGGCGTTTCCCGGGATATCGAGCGGGGCACGCGCGGCGTCAGTTCGCTGATGTCCTACATGCTGTTCTCCATCATTCCGGTGATCCTCGAGTTCAGCCTGGTGGCAGCCATCCTGCTGAGCAAGTTCGACTGGCGTTTTGCCGCGATCACCTTTGCCGCGGTCGGGCTTTACATTTTCTTTACCGTGGCGGTGACCGAGTGGCGCATGGAAATCCGGCGCCAGGCCAACGAACTCGATTCAAAAGCCAACACCAGGGCCATCGACAGCCTGCTCAATTATGAGACGGTGAAGTACTTCAACAACGAGGGTTTCGAGGCCGGACGTTACGACGACAGCCTGCAAAAATACGAGAACGCCGCGGTCAGGAATGAAGTGTCGCTGGGGCTGTTAAATATCGGGCAAAGCACGATCATCGCCATCGCGGTGACGCTGCTGATGTTCCTCGCTGCTGAGGGTGTGGTGGCCAAAACGCTGACCCTGGGCGACCTGGTGCTCGTTAACGGCCTGCTCATACAGCTCTATATCCCGCTCAATTTTCTTGGCATGGTTTATCGCGAAATAAAGCAGTCGCTGCTCGACATGGACCGCATGTTCAAGCTGCTCGAGGAAAATCGTGAGATAGCTGACCGCCCTGGCGCCGTCGCCCTCGCCGGCGAATCGCAGACGCTGCGGTTTGAGTCTGTGGATTTCTCCTATGAGCCCAAGCGTCAGATCCTGTTCGACCTGTCCTTCGACATGCCGGCGGGCAGCAGGGTTGCGGTGGTTGGTCATTCCGGTTCGGGCAAGTCAACCTTGGCGCGGCTGCTTTACCGTTTTTATGACGTGTCGGGCGGCCGCGTGACGATCAACGGCACCGACATCCGCGACCTGCAGCAATCAAAGTTGCGCGCGGCCATTGGCATCGTGCCCCAGGACACAGTGCTGTTCAACGACACGATTTTCTACAATATCCGGTACGGACGCCCCGAGGCCACGCGCGAGGAGGTGTTCGAGGCGGCGCGCGCCGCCCATATCCACGACTTTATCGAGTCCCTGCCTGACAGGTACGAGGCGCGCGTTGGTGAGCGCGGGCTCAAGCTCTCGGGTGGGGAAAAACAGCGCGTGGCAATCGCCCGCGCAATACTGAAAGATCCGTCCATCCTGATATTCGATGAGGCGACTTCGGCGCTCGATTCGGAGACCGAGCAGGCGATCAACGCGGAACTGACGCGCATCGCCAAAGGCCGCACCACACTGGTCATCGCCCACCGCCTGTCAACGGTGATGGACGCAGACCAGATACTGGTGATGGATGCCGGGCGCATCGTCGAGCGCGGCAGTCATCGCGAGCTGCTGGAGCAAAGCGGCGCCTATGCGCAAATGTGGGCGCTGCAGCAGCAGGAGGAAGAAAAGCAGGCGCTGGCAGCCGACTGAGACTAAGCCGGCTGCGGCTTGCGCGCCTTAGGGCTTACTGCAGGAACTCGTTGGTATAGAGCTCGGCCACTGGTGATTCTTTTTGCACGATGCCCTGTTCGACATAAAATTTTTGCAGCGCGACCAGGCGCTCCCGGTCCATGGAGCCCAGTATTGTCTGGCCCGGATAGACATAGGCGTTGTAGAGCTTGAAGGTTTCCTCGACAAAAGCTTCGCGACCCTTGTTGGCGGGCACTGCGGCGATGTAATCGGCGACCGCACCCTTTGGGTCTTTCATGATGTCGGAAAGTCCGTGTAACGTGGCGCGCACGATTTTTCGTACCAGATCGGGACGCTTCCTGATCACGTCGTCGGACACCAGGATGGCCTGGGCCATACTCTTGGTGTAGTCAAACGCCGGCATGATTTTCATTTTCGCGCCGGTGGCCTGCACCTCGGCGATCCACTCGGGCACGCCGGTCATGGCATCGGCCTTTTTTGCCGCGAACAACTGCCACACGCCCGCCGGCCCCGCTGCCTGCGCCTCGATATCGTTTTTGCTCAGACCCGCACTGGCCAGCATGCCCAGCAGCGCGTAATAGCCGCTGTCGGCGTAGCTCATCACGGTCACAGTCTTGCCCTTGAGGTCTTTGGGGCTGGATATGCCCGAGTTGTCCATGACCGCCAGTTGTGTCATCGAACGTCCGCCCAATACGGCAACCGAGCGCACCGGAATGCCGTTGGCCCGGGCAATGATGGGGGTGTCGCCGAAGGCGCCGCCGATGACACCGTTGCCGGCGCCAAGTTGCTTGGCCACATCGAGGCCGCCGCGGCCCGGCTGGAATGTCACCTTGAGGCCTTCTTTGGCGTAATAACCGCGTTGTTGCGCCAGCATCCAGGGTGCAAAGGCGACTTGTGCGGTCGGCGCCGGCAGCAGGTAAAGGACTTCCTCGAGTTGTTGCGCGCCCGCCGGGGCGCTCAGGCCAAGCAGCAGCGCGGCGGAGGCGGTCGAAAGCGTGGACAGAAAGGTTCGGCGGCTGGTCATCATGGTTCTCCGGGGGCTAGGTGAAAAATCAGTATTAAAAATTCAGCATCGATTATGCGCGGATTTTCGGCTTCGTTGCTGTGGTGTGCGTCGCAGGGCTTGCGGTGCCGGCCCGCAGGCGCTTGCCGAGGATGAGGTCGCACATGGTGTCTATGCTCCGGCCGGCTTCTGTGCCCGCCGGCGACAAATGCCGGTGGATGATGAAGCCGTCGAATGCCATCACCAGCAGGTGGGCGAGCACCGCGGTGTCCATTGCGCGCCGGCGCGCTGGCGGCAGCAGTGAGGCCAGCATCGCGGCAAGACGTTGTTCCATCCATTGCAACAGGGTGGGCTTGTAGCCGTCTTGCGGCGCGACGGTGGAGATGGCCTGCATCATATTGATGGCGAAGCCATGTTGTTCTGCCGGGATGTCATGCCAAAGAGACCGCAGCAAGCGCTGCAGCCGCTCACGCGTATCGCCCGCGCTGGCAAGGTCCTGCTCGAGCGCGAGCAGACGGCTCTGCATCCAGGGCGTGTAAATGGCGTACAAGATCTCCAGTTTGGAGTCGAAATAAACGTAGACGTTGGCGGCGGCCGTGCCGGCTTTTGCCGCAATGGCGTTGAGCGTAGTGGCGCTATAGCCGCGCGTTGCGAACAGCTCGAAGGCGGCGGCAAGGATGGCCTCGCGCATTTTTGTTTTTTTTGTCTGTGCCATCAGACCGCCCGCTTGGTGTGGGCAGGGTTGCGGGCACGGGTCACTCGGGTTTGATGCCCGCTGATTTCACCACCGCCGCCCACTTGTCGATGTCGCTTGAGATCAGGGCGCGCAATTCGGCGGCGTTGCCGCGCACGATCTCGAATCCGGCCGGGCGCAAGCGGTCGCGCGTGTCGGATTCGCCCATGACCTTGAGAATTTCATCACCCAGCCTGCGCACGATTTCCGGTGGTGTTCGCGCCGGCGCGAGCACCGCATACCAGGCGGTGATCTCGTAACCGGGCACGCCCGATTCTATGACCGTGGGCAGGTCGCGCGCGCTTTCTATGCGCTTGGGTTCGGCGATTGCGATCGCGCGCACTTTGCCGCCCTGCATGAAGGGCATTGCGGCGTTGATCGAGGCGAGCATCACCTGCACCTGGCCGCTGGAAAGGTCGGTAAGCGAGGTCACCGAACCCTTGTATGGCACATGCACGATATCGGTTCCTGTAAGGCTTTTGAACAGCTCCATTCCCAGGTGATGCGGGGTGCCCATGCCGACGCTGGCGTAGCTGAGTTTCCCCGGTTTGGCGCGGGCATGGGCGATGAGTTCGCGCACCGACTTGACCGGTAACTCGTTGTTGACCAGCAGCACGAAAGGCGTGGCCGCGGCAAGCGCCACCGGTGCGAAGTCCTGGCGCACATCGAAGGGTATTGTTGCGAATATCGCCGGGTTGATGGTGAGGGTATTGGTCGCAAGCAGCAAGGTGTGGCCATCGGGCGCGGACTTGGCGACAAAGTCGGCGCCGATATTGCCGCCTGCGCCCGGTTTGTTGTCCACCAGCACCGCCTGCCCCCAGGCCGTTTGCAGTCGCTGTGAAATCACGCGCGCCAGCAGGTCGTTGCCGCCACCTGCAGCGAAGGGGACGACCAGTCTGATCGGCCGTGCCGGGAACGCGGCGTCCGATTGCGCCAGCGCTGGCAGTGCGATCACTGCGAGGACCAGGGTGATAATCGTCTTCATCCATGCTTTCATGCTTTGTACTCCCTTGCTTTTGGTTCCGGGGTTTTGTTCCGAGGGGGGGAAGGCCGGCCTCATCGGCGTTTGTGGCGGCCGGTGTGTTGCCGTCTAGTTCTGATAGTCGGGAAAGAGGCGCTTGGCGAGGCGCAGGCAGGCATCCCAGTCCTTGGCGGCGGCCTTTTCTGGATCGTCCATACGGTCTTGCTGCTGTGCCGCGGCGTCGCGACAAATGGTTTCGCTCAGCACATTGACTTTCGCTCCGCCAGCCAGTGCGGCGATCTGGCCTTTACACGCCATTTCCATAAAGTGGTGATCGATGAAGGCCTCGGGCAGTGTGCGGCCGCAAACAAGGACGCCGTGGTTGCGCAGTATCGCGACGCGCTCCTTGCCCAGGCTGCGCACCAGAGGTTCCCGCTGGTCCATGTTGAATTCAAAACCACCGAAGTCATGGTAGGCAAGGCGGCCGTAAAAATACACGGCATGCTGGCTTATCATCATGAGGCCCTGTTGCTGCGCCGACACGCCGATGTTGGCCGGAGAGTGGGTGTGGAATACCGCGTTCAGGTCGGGGCGGGCGCGCAATATCCCGGCATGAATGACCAGACCGCCGCCGCGCAGGCGCGGGCCTTCCTGGAGGGGTTCGCCGTCGAGGTCGAATTTGAGCAGGTTCGAGGCGGTGATCTCCTCGAACATCATGGTTGGCGACTTGATCAGCAGGTGATCGGGCTCACCAGGAACGCGCACCGATAGATGGTTGTAGGTGAGGTCGCTGATGCCAAGGTGTGCGAGCAACCGGTAACAGGCGGCCAGTCCGGTGCGCGCCTGCCATTCGGCGGCAGACACGCAGCCAGAAGATTGCGCTGCCGCGGCAGCGGCCAAGGGCTTGATCGATTGTGTTGGCATGATTCCTCGGCGACAAAAGGGTGCGGGGGTGGGGGCGGACTTGCACGTCGCCCCTCTTTCGCGAATAATAGTGAATAATAACGAACGTCATTCATTTGTCAATCTGCTTCCTTGCTTCCTTAGGGCCGGCGAAGCGCGTCGGCGCGGCCACAACGCGGCGAATGCGTGCAGGCAGGGTAAAGAGAGAACAGCATGAAAATCAGTAATACGGAAAGCCTGGAATGCTCGGCAAATGAACACTTGGCGCGGCTGATTCAGCCCGACCGTGTCCATCACTCCGTTTACACCGATCCGGCCATTTTCGAGCTGGAAATGGACCGGCTGTTCGGGCGCGCCTGGCTCCTCGTGGGGCATGAAAGTCAGGTTCGCAACTGCGGCGATTTTTTTACCACGCAGCTCGGTCGCGAGCCGGTGATCGTAACGCGTCATGCCGACGGCAGCCTGCGGGTGCTGGTTAATCGTTGCAGCCATCGCGGCGCGCTGGTTTGCCACGAGGCGAGGGGCAGCGCCAGGCAGTTCACCTGTCCCTATCATGGCTGGACTTTTGCCACTGACGGCGCGTTGCGCGTTGTGCCGGTGGCGCAGGGCTACGGTTCTGATGCGGAACAGAAATTTTCCAGCCTTGGGCTCGCACGCGTGCCGCGTGTCGAAAGTTACCGTGGTTTCATATTTGCTTCGCAGGCAGCGAGCGGCCCCTCGCTTAAGGATTTTCTCGGTCCGTTGCATCGTTCCTTCGACGACATGGTTGATCGGGCACCCGATGGCGACCTCGAGCTGGCGGGCGGGGTGTTCAAGCACGCTTACAACGGCAACTGGAAGCTGGTGATCGAAAACCACCTCGATGGCGTGCATCCGGCCTATGTGCACAGCTCTTCGGTGTTTGCCGGCCGCGAGGCGCCCGATCCGGGCGCCCCCGGCGTTGACGAGCGCTATGCCGACATTGCCGTGCGCCAGATGCGCCAGAACGGCGCGCCCGAGCAGGTGTGGGAAAATATCGGCGTGTGGACAGCCGACTGGGGGCATGGCTTTCTTGGCGACTATCACTCCGACAGCCGGCTGGTGGTGGGGCTGGACAATCCGGTGTTCGCCGAATACCGCGCCCGGCTGGTGGCGCGTCACGGTGAGGCGCGCACCAAGGAGATTCTCGGTGTGACGCGCTGGAATACCATCGTTTATCCGAGCACCTCGTTCATGAGCCAGTTTCGGCAATTGCGCATCGTTCACCCCTTGGCGGTCGATCGCACCGTGGTCTATACCTACTGCTTCAAGCTCAAGGGCGCGCCAGAGCAGATGTTTCGTGACACGGTGGCCTTCGCCAACGTGGTCAATGGCACGGCTTCCTGGGTGCTGACCGATGATCTCGAGGTGTATGAGCGCGTGCAGCGCGGCCTGACGGCGAAGACGCCCGAGTGGGTGTATCTGGGACGCGGTCATGGCGGCGACCAGCCCGAGCCGGACGGCTCGCGGCGCGGCGCCACCGGCACCAGCGAGATTTTCATCCGTAATCAATTTGCCGGTTGGCTGCGCCATATGACCTTAAATGAAGAACCGAACAAAGCATCCACCGACCCAAACGAGAAGGCGGGGGGCTGAGCATGACGACCGTGACTTTCAAACCCGACACCTCGATCGAGGCCTTGACACACTTTTTGCATCACGAGGCGCGTCTGCTCGACACCGGGCGTTTCGACGACTGGCTGGCACTGTTCGCCGCCGATGCCACCTACTGGCTGCCGCTGGAGCAGGGGCAGCGCGACCCGTTCGAGACCTGCTCCATTCTCTACGACGACCGCACACTGCTCGAAGCGCGCGTGCGCCAGTACCGGCATCCGCGTGCCCATGCCCGCACGCCCAAGGCGCGCACCGTCCACCAGATCGGCAACGTCATGGTGCTGTCGCGGGATGAAGTGCGACAGGAACTGACGGTGTGCTCGACGCTGGTGCTGGTTGAATACCGGCCGGAGCGCCAACGCGTGTTCGGCGCCCTGTGCGAGCACCGACTGCGGGCGACCGAAGGGGGCTGGCTGATCGCCGCAAAACGCGTCGATTTGGCTAATTCCGAGGCGGACCTGGATGGCTTGGCCATACTGTTCTAAGTTTGCTTCTATGGGTGGTCTGGGGCGGGGGAGTGACAAGGCGATGAGCACTGTTGCCAGTTAGTCTGAGAAAGTTGCGCTATCCTCTTATTTTTCTTGCATAAAAGCAGTTTCGTGGCTACACTTTGCGGAACTTGTGCGGGGGAGAATCCGACTTGAAGTATCTGCTAAAGCGCACTTTGCTTGCACACCTGGCCACGCTGGTCTTTTTTGCCTTGTCCGCAGGGGCGTGGTCGGACGCCGCTCTTGCGGCAAAAACGCACGCCAAGGCCAAGGCCAAGGTCAAGATCAAGGCCAAGCGGCCGGCCGCAGTGTCGGTGTCGCAAAAGCTCAGCCTCAAGTCTGCGGCGGCGATCATCGTCGATCAGCAAAGCGGCGAGATTCTCTACGGCAAGAACCCCGGAAGCGTGTTGCCGATCGCATCCATCACCAAACTCATGACGGCGATGGTGGTGCTCGATGCGGGTCTCAACGCCGATGAGCCCGTTGCCATTACCGGTGAGGATATCGACCTTGAAAAAGGTTCGCGCTCCCGACTGAGCGTGGGCTCGCTGGTGACACGAGACGAATTGCTGCTGATCGCGCTGATGGCCTCGGAGAATCGCGCTGCGCACGCGCTGGGTCGCAGTTACCCTGGCGGTCTCGTCGCCTTCGTGGAGGCGATGAACCACAAGGCGCAGATGCTGGGTATGAACGATTCGAAGTTCGTCGATCCGACCGGCCTGTCGAGCGGCAATGTTTCCACCGCCGAGGACCTGGGAAAAATGGTGCGTGCCGCACATGGCTACCCGCGCATCCGCGGCTATTCGACTGCGACAAGTTACGAAGTGAACACCGGGCAGCGGACGCTGGCCTATCGCAACACCAATCGCCTGGTTTCCAACGAAGGCTGGAATATCGGTCTTTCCAAAACCGGCTACATCAACGAGGCGGGCCGTTGCCTTGTGATGCAGGCCACGCTCAAGGCCCGTCCGGTGATCATCGTGTTGCTCGACTCGTTGGGCAAGATGACGCGCATCGCCGATGCCAACCGTATCCGCAAGTGGCTGGAGGCGTCCCCGTACATTGCAGCGACGCAAAAAGCTGCGCAAATCGGCCGCGATGAAAGCGGCGGCTAACGCGCCAACGCGCGAACGCGAGATGGAAGCGGCACGCGTCACCGGTGAGCCGGGCGGAATACTGCGTTTTTACGACCTCTCGTCCCCGTCCGGTGGTTTTCTCGAAGACGTCCTGCAAGGTCTTGCCGCAAAGGAAAAGGTCATTTCCGCGCGCTACATGCACGATCAGCGCGCTGAAATGCTGTTCGCCCGTGTGTGTGAGCTTCCCGGCTATTACGCCATGCGCGCGGAAACCGGCATCCTGCGCGAGAACGCGCGGGCCATCGCCCTGTTGCTTGGCCCGGCCTGCCAGTTGATGGAGTTTGGCTGCGGCGCCGAAGCGCGCAGTCGGTTGCTAATCGATGCCGTGCGACCGCCGCTGTATGTGCCCATCGAGGCCGACGGGGACCTATTGCGACTGTTCGGGGCGCGCCTGTTTGCTGATTTCCCCAGGATGAATATTAGCGGCCTTGTCGCAGACTACGCGCGCGGTCTCGTCCTGCCCAAGTTTGCCGGAGTGCAGTTGCAGAAAAAGGCGGTGTTTTATCCGGGCGCGGCAGTGGGGCGCTTTACGCCCTTCGAGGCGCAGGCATTTCTCGCCATGACGTGCCGGCTGGTCGGGCCGGGTGGTGTGTTGCTGATCGGTGTGGACCTGAAAAAAGACTGGAACATGCTCGGCGCCGCCTGTGACGACCCGGCCGGGGTCATCGCAGCCTATCACCTTAACCTGCTCGAGCGCATTAACCGGGAACTTGGCGCCGATTTTCAGATGCGGCGCTTTCACTATGGCGCGAGTTACGATGCGGCGCACGCCAGGGTGGAAACGCATATCGAAAGTGACTATTCCCAGTTTGTGCGCATCGCCGGGCAGCGTTTTGACTTTCGTGCAGGGGAACGCATTCAGACCGGCATCGCCTGTAAATATTCAGTGGATGAATTTCGCGCGCTTGCCGAGGCGGCGCATTTCAATTGCGAAAAGGTGTGGACCGATCCGCACAACCTGTTCGCGGTATTCGGGCTGGTGGCGCAGTAGTCAGGGCCGGCCTGCCCGGACCAGGCGGGCCCTTCGCCGCGGGAAACCTGCGGGAAACCTTTAGGGGCGAGGTTGTTCAGACCGTCAGAAGGTTCCGGGCAGCAGGATATTCCTGTCGACATGGGTAATGTCGCGGTGGCCGCAAAAAGCCATGGTGATGTCCAGTTCGTTGGCGATGAGCTGCAGCGCCTTGGTCACACCGGCCTCTCCCATTGCGCCCAGGCCATAGATGTAGGAGCGGCCGATCAGTGCGCCCCTTGCGCCGAGGGCGACTGCCTTGAGCAGGTCCTGGCCGGAGCGAATGCCACCGTCCATCCACACTTCGATATCCTTGCCGACGGCGTCGACGATCTGCGCCAGCGCGGCGATCGAGGATGAGGCGCCGTCAAGCTGGCGTCCGCCGTGGTTGGATACGATCAGCGCATCTGCGCCGCTCTTGACTGCAAGCTTCGCGTCTTCGACATCAAGGATGCCCTTCAAGATCAGTTTCCCGCCCCAGCGCTGCTTGACCCATTCCACATCGGCCCAGGACAGCGCCGGATCGAATTGCGTCGCGGTCCAGGCCGACAGTGAGGACATGTCGCCAACGCCCTTGACGTGGCCGACAATGTTGCCAAAGCCGCGCCGCGGCGTGCCCAGCATCCCCAGGCACCAGCGCGGCTTGGTCATCATGTTGACGATGTTGGCGAGCGTGAGCTTGGGCGGTGCCGACAGGCCGTTTTTGAGGTCTTTATTGCGCTGTCCGAGTATTTGCAGGTCAAGCGTGAGCATCAGCGCCGAGCATTTGGCGGCTTTGGCGCGGTCAATGAGGTTGGCGATGAACGTGCGGTCCTTCATCATGTAGAGCTGGAACCAGAAAGGCTCGGATGAGTGCGCTGCCACATCTTCGATGGAGCAGATGCTCATGGTTGACAGGGTGAAGGGAACGCCGAACTTTGCCGCCGCGCGTGCGGCGTGGATTTCCCCATCGGCGTGCTGCATTCCGGTGAGGCCGACCGGGGCGAGTGCGACTGGCATGGCGACGTCGTGGCCGATCATTTTTGTGCGCAGAGTGCGCTTGCTCATATCGACGGCAACGCGCTGGCGAAGGCGTATTTTTTGGAAGTCGCTTTCGTTGGCGCGATAGGTAGTCTCGGTCCAGGCGCCCGAATCGGCGTAGTCGTAAAACATGCGTGGCGCGCGTTTTTGATGGAGTACGCGCAGGTCTTCGATGTTGGTGATGACTGTCATTGTTGCAGCCCCCTTCTTGTGTCTATTGTGTCTATTGCGTCGGGCCGGCTTGCGCCGTGTTTTTCAATCGTGTTTTTTGCCGTCGGCTGAAAAGGCTTGTTTGGCGCGGGTTTTCAGCCGGTTCCCTGTGTGCCGCGATAGCCGATGGCGCGAGAAATTCGAGCCGCGGTGTCCTTGATCAGTGCCGCCCAGGCCGGTTTCATGCGCTCTGTTGGTGCTGAGACGGAAAGTCCCGCGACCAGCGTGCCCGCGTCGTCGCGGATCCCTGCGCCGATGCAGCGCACGCCGATCTCGGCCTCTTCGTTGTCGTGCGCGAAGCCCTGCTTGCGCACTTTGTCGAGTTCTTTGTCCAGCGCGGCCAGGGTGATGAGCGAATTTTTTGTGTAGGCGGGCAGGCGGGTGCGGTCGACGTAAGCCTTGAGCTCTGACGGATTCTCCGTTGTCAAAAAGAGCTTGCCGACCGAGGTGATATGCAAGGGGGCGCGCGCACCGACAATGTTGACAACGCGCATCATGGCGCTGCCGCTCGATGTGCGCTCGATATAAACGATCTCGTCATCGCGCCGCACCGACAGGTTGACCGCCTCGTCCGTCGCGGCATGCAGTTCGCGCATGTAGGGCAGGGCGTGTTCGCGCACGCTGATACGCGACTTAACCAGGTTACCCAGCTCCAGCAGGCGAATGCCCAGACGATAGCTGCCCGGCTCGACGCGTTCGACCAGATGGTCGGTTACCAGCGCCGTGAGAATACGGTGGGTGGTTGACGGATGCAGACCGGTCGCCTGCGCCAGCGCTTTCAGGCCCACCGGTTCGGCGTGCAGTGACAACTCATCGAGCAGGCTGCTCATGCGTCCGATGACCTGGATGGAGTTCTTGGATTCGGGTTCTGCCATGGGTGACGTGCTTGATAGGCGTGCGGTGGGTGAGGGCGGCAGGGCGGTCATGTCGCCGTTTCGCTGTTCACGATCCTGGTGCCGTGAAATTTTACCTCACCATGCGAAACCCGGGGCGGTCCCGGGCTGCGGTGTGCCTTACTCTCAGCCCGGGGACTGCGCAAACGCCAGCAGTGCGGCACCAAGCAGGTCTTCACCCGAATCGATATGTGCGACGATGGAGGTATGGTTGTGGCCGGGCAGTTGCACGAAGCGCGGGAAACGCCGGCCGCTCATACCCACGCGTTGCGCGAACTCCGCCGTGTAGGCGTCGAGGTAGGGGTTTTCGTATTCGGCCACCGCCAGAAACAGCGGCACGTCGATGTTTGCCGCGTGGGTCACCACGGAGCGCTGCTCGTATAGTGACGTGTCGCTGCCGTAATAGGCCTGCACCGCTTTCGCATTGGGGTTGTCGGGCAGGGCGTCGGCGCGCAGGCGGCCGCTGATCAGCGCGAGCGCCGCGACACCGTGTCCGTGTTTGGGCCGGATCGCCGGGTCGCAGACATAGGCACCGGCGTGCGAGCCGCCTGCCGAGTGGCCGACCAGGATGATTTTTGCCGGATCGCCGCCGAACTCCGCCGCATGCGCGCGCGCCCAGGCGACCGCGCCGGCGACATCCTCGGCGCCGCCCGGATAGGCCGCTTCCGGAGCGAGGCGGTATTCGACATTGATGCCGATGCAGCCATGGCGCGCAAAGTAACGCGGCACGTTGCTGTAAATTTCGGGCGTCGAATCTTTGTCGCCGCGGATGAAGGCGCCGCCGTGCACGAACAGCACCACCGGGGCGGCGTCCAGTCCGGGCGTGCGATAGACATCGAGGCGGTGCCGCGGATGCGGGCCGTAGGGGATTTCCTTCGTGCTTGCGATAGCCGCGTCCGGGATGCCGGCGAGCACCGCGCTGTAGGCCGTGACCACCAGTTTGCGATTGCCGACAATGTCGGCGGCCCAGCGCGGGCCGATGTCGCGCATCAGCCGCTGGGCGTCGGCGGGTAGCGACGAGAAGGGGGCGCTGCTCATTGCGTGCCGGCGGTCGGTGTCGCCGCAGCCGCCTGTTTTGCCGCGCTGCGCTGTGCCAGCGGCACCCAGGACACGCTGACGTCGCCATTGAGAAAGGTCTGGCAGGCCATGCGATAGCCCGCGGCAAAGTCCTCGGCGCTGAGGTGCTTTTTTTCCTTGTCCTTGATGGCGTCGGTGTTGGCTATGCCCTGCTCGATGCGGCATTTGCAGGTGCCACACAAGCCGCCGCCGCATTTGAAGGGAATGCCGCCTTTTTCGCGCAGCGACACGCGCAGCAGGTTGCTGTTCTCGGCTGCCGTGGCGACCTTGTTGTCGTTGGTGATGAATGTGACCGTGATCATGGTTGCCCTCCTGCGCTTGCACGCTTTCAGTAAATGGGTACGGGCGCGTTCAGCACTTCACCAGTGCGATGTCGGCGCTGCCGAAATGGGCCAGTTGCTGCAGTTCCGCGCGCGCGAGTTCCAGCGTGTCGAAGTGGGGCAGGAATTTGGATGGCACGAGGTTCACGGTCGGACTTGCGGATTCCTCGACGATGCGTATTTTGGTGTCGCCGCTGAGCGTCGCGATGACGTAGCGGGCGCGCTTGCGGCCGTAAAAGACATAGTCGTAGGCCTCGACTGGCTGCAGTGCGTCGTTCAGTTCGGTGCGGAATTGCCCCGGTTTGCTGGTCAGTATGACGTACACGGTATTTCCCCCGGGGTCAGCTGGATGTGGCGGTGAGCGGCGGAGCCTGGACGCCATCCTGCGTCAGTTCCAGGTCATGATTGATCCACAACTGGCACATCAGCCGGCAACCCTGGTCGAGCATGTCCCCAAGGCGCTTTTTTTCCTTCCAATTCGGCTCGGGCAGTTGTTCGCCGCCGGCGAGGATGCGGCTCGCGCACTTGCCGCATTTACCCATGCCGCAGCCATAAGACAGATTGGGAAAGGGGAATTGCTTGATGCCGGCGCGTACCACCAGGTTGGTGTTTTCCTTTACTTCGCCGGTATGGATCAGGCCATTTTTGTGGATAAGGATTTTTGGCATCGGACGCCTATGTCACTGATTGCATGCGCTTAGATAGGGATGCTGCAAGTGGTCACTTCAATCGGATAATATACAATTTATCGAAATTTTTGCGAATGACTCGCATTATCCTTGTTTTTTGGAAAAAATAGTATACTATTTGAAAATACCAGCACAAGCTCAAATCGGTACGACATCGGTACGACATCGGTACGACTTGTGCGTTGCGCTCCCGAACCCCACCCGACAGGAGTCAATCATGTCTGCACTGATGAACCAGGACCAGCTTCGCACCGCACTTGAGAATGCCATCAAAGGCAAAAGCGCCAACAAGGCCCCCTTCAGCGTGGCCTGGGCCGGCGGCAAGCTCTCGCGCGCGCATCTCGCGCGCTGGGCGGAAAATCACTACCACTATGTCGGCCCCTTCGCCGATTACCTCGCCTGCATCTATTCGCGCATGCCCGATCGCTATACCGAGGCCAAGGATTTCCTTCTCGCCAACATGTACGAAGAAGAAATCGGCGGCGACCGCCATACCGACCTGCTGATCCGCTTTGCCGAGGCCTGCGGCACCACGCGCGAGCGTGTCACCGACCCGGACAACATGTCGGCGACGACGCGCGGCCTGCAAAGCTGGTGCTATGCCGTGGCCATGCGTGAGGACCCGATCGTCGCCGTCGCCGGCCTGGTCGTCGGCCTTGAGTCGCAGGTGCCGTCGATTTACCGCAAGCAGACGCCGACGCTGCGTGAAAAATACAAATTCAGCGACGAAGAAGTCGAGTTTTTCGACCTGCACATCGTGTCCGATGAAATCCACGGCGAGCGCGGCTACCAGATCGTTCTTGAGCACGCCAACACGCCCGAGTTGCAGCAGCGCTGCCTGAAAATCTGCGAAATCGGCGCGCAAATGCGTCTGCTCTACACCACGGCGCTGTATCACGACTACGTCGCCAGTGAGATCCCGCTGTCGGCCCTCGACATGGCCGAAGCTTCGGTGCCGGCAGCCGAGCGCGAACTGCTGCAGGCCTGAACGATGCACAGCGACAGCAAGGCCCAGACCGCGGCCCAGACCGAGGCGTTCCGCAACCTCATCAACGGCGAGTGGTGCGCGAGCGCCTCGGGCAGGACCTTTGACAACATCAATCCGGCCGACACGCGCGATGTCCTCGGCCGTTTCCAGGCCTCCGATGCCGGGGATGCGCGCGCCGCGGTGGCGGCCGCTGCGGCAGCGTTCGAGGGCTGGAAAAGAACGCCGATTTCAAAACGCGCAAAAATAATCCAGGCTGCAGCCGAGTACCTTGAGGCCAACGCCGACCAGTTCGCCGTGGAGCTGATGCGCGAAGTGGGCAAGGCCTTGTCGCTGGCAAAGGACGAAGTGCTGCGCTCGGCGCAGACGCTGCGTTTTTACGCCATCGAGGGGCAGTCGTTTTCCGGCGAGACCTTTCCCAATGACGACGCCGACATGATCGTCTACACGCAGCGCGAACCGCTGGGCGTTGTCAGCGTCATCACGCCGTGGAACTTCCCGATCTCGATTGCCGCGCGCAAAATCGCGCCGGCGCTGATCACCGGCAACACCGTGGTGTTCAAGCCCTCCTCGGATGCGCCGCTGATCGGTCTGCGCCTTGCCGAGTCGCTCGCCAAGGCCGGTGTGCCCAGGGGCGTGCTCAATTTCATCACCGGCAGCGCCGCCGAAGTCGGCCCGCTCATCACCGAGTCGCCGGTGGTGCGCGCTGTGTCCTTTACCGGTTCGACGGCTGCGGGCGAGCATATTCATCGCGCGGTGCCGCTGACCACGCGCACGCAAATGGAGCTTGGCGGCAAGAATCCGCTGATCGTCATGGAGGACGCCGACCTCGACAAGGCGGTGGACCTGGCGGTCAAGGGCGGACTGTCGCTTTCGGGCCAGGCCTGCACCGGCACCAGCCGCGTGCTGGTGATGTCGGCGGTAAAGACGGCGTTCACCGAAAAGCTGGTGGCGCGGGTCAAGGCGCTGAAAATCGGCAGTGGCGCGCAGCCGGGCATGGACATCGGCCCGCTGGCGACAAAAAAACAGCTCGAGACGGTGTTGCGTTACATCGACATCGGCAGGGGCGAGGCGCGGCTGCTGTGCGGCGGCGAGCGCCTGGCGGGCGAGGGCTTCGAGCACGGCTATTACGTGACGCCGGCGGTGTTCGCAGACGTGACCCAGTCGATGCGCATTGCGCGCGAGGAAATTTTCGGCCCGGTGCTGGCGATCATCGAGGTCGCGAGTTACGAGGATGCGATCGCCAAGGCCAACGACACCGAGTACGGCTTGTCGGCGGCGATTGCCACCAATAATCCACGCTACATGCACCGTTTTGCGCAGGACATCCAGTCGGGCACGGTCAAGATCAACCGCACCACCACCGGCAACCTGATCAACGCGCCCTTTGGCGGGCTCAAGCGCTCGAGCACCTCGACGTTCCGCGAGTCGGGACGCGCCGGCCTCGAGTTCTACACCCAGATCAAGACCGTCTACCAGGGCATCTGAGCCCGGGCAGCATCCCATTTTCTCTCAAGGACCAACATGAAAACTGTATTCAGGCTCGAACTGACGGAAGCGCGCTGCATGGTGCAGGCGGCATTCGCCGAGGCGGCGAAAATCGATGTCTTCGAAACCGTCTGCATCGTCGATGACGGTGGCTACCCGATCGCGCTCGAGCGCATGGACGGAGCGCGCATCACCGGCCCGCAAATCGCGTGGAACAAGGCGTTTACCGCCGCCGGGCACAAGCGCTCGACGCATTTGTTCAACACCCTGCCCAACGGGCCGGCGCTGCCGGGCAATGAGGCCTTCGGCATCCAGTGGAGCTTTGACGGCAAGTTTGCGATTTTTGTCGGCGGCTTTCCCATCGTGGTGAACGGCGAGGTGGTCGGCGGCGTCGGCCTGTCCGGTGGTAACGGCGAACAGGACACCAAGTGCGGCGTCGCCGCGCTGCAGGCGTTGCAGGACTTGCTGGCACCGCAAAAGCTCGCCGTCATGGTCGCCGCCGACATCAAGAAATAAAAAATGATTTTCGCAGCAGCGTTCAGCTGCATGCAGCACCAGCAAAAGCAACGAGACGGCTAAACCGCTGCAACGCATCAGCCGGGCAAGATGACGGTCAAAGAGGATTTCCCAATCTCATCCAGTTGTCAGTCGAGGAGACATTGCAATGAAACGAATCATCCTGCCCGTGCTTGCCCTGTGCATGCTGTGCATACAGTCGTCCGCCATGGCGCAAGCCTATCCGTCCAAGCCGGTACGGGTCATCGTCACCACCGTTCCGGGGCCGCTCGACACCTTTGCGCGGCTGATCCTGGAAAAGGTCTCGACATCGCTGAAGCAGTCTTTCGTTATCGAGAACAAGCCGGGGGCTGGCGGCAACATCGGCGCTGAAATGGTGGCCAAATCGCCGGCCGATGGTTACACGTTGCTGTTCGCCATTGACACCACCTTCACCGTCAACCCGGCGGTGTACAAGACGCTGCCCTTCGATCCGGTGAAGGACTTTGCGACCATCTCCGTGCCGGTGACCTACGGCCAGTTGCTGGCGGTGCATCCGTCGGTGCCGGCCAACTCGGTTGCCGAACTGGTCGCGCTGGCCAAGCAAAAGCGCATGAACTACGCCTCCGGCGGCAATGGCTCACCCAGCCACCTCTCCTCGGCCTACTTTTTGTCCACCGCCGGCATAGACATGACCCACATTCCCTACAAGGGCACGGGCCAGTCGGTGATCGATGTGGTGGCGGGGCAGGTCGATTCTATTTTTGCCGTGGTCACTGGCGTGCTGCCGCAGGTCAAGGCGGGCAAACTGCGCGCGCTGGGCATTTCCAGCGCCAAACGCTCCGCACTCGCGCCCGAGGTGCCGACCATCGCTGAATCCGGTTACCCGGGTTTTGATGTGTCCTTTGCCTATGCGCTGATGGCGCCGGCGGGCACGCCCGAAGAAATCGTGCAGGCGCTCAGTCGCGAGGTGAAGCGCGCGCTCGCGCAGCCCGACATCATCGAGAAAAACCGCACCTTCGACTATGTGGCCACGGATCTTGACCCGAAACAGTCGGCCGCATGGCTCAAGGAAAACCGCGACCGCTGGACCCGCGTCGTGAAGAGCGCCGGCATTACGACCGATTGATCCTGTTCACTGCAAACGCCTGCCCGGTCGCTGGCACCTGAGGGCGGATGGAGCAATTTTTTGCCCCGGACTTCCTGCTGATCGCGCAACAGCTGCTTACCTGAGCGCCTGCTTATAATTGCGCCATGACAGACCGCGATATTCCCCCGACCGACCCCGGCGTTGCGACCGCCGCCGCACGCCCGGCGCGCAAACGGCATGGCTCGCTGAGCAAGCTGGTTGCCGACGAATTGCGCAGCGGCATTCTTGCCGGGCGGCACAAGCCGGGCGAGCGCCTGGTCGAGGACCGCCTGTCGGCCGAACTTGGCGTGTCACGCGTGCCGATACGCGAGGCCCTGCGCCTGCTGGCCGCCGAGGGCCTGGTCGAGGTCAAGCCGCGGCGCGGCGCGTCGGTGGTGAAATTTTCATCCGAAGTGGCGAAAGACCTCATTGAGGTTCGCGCCATGCTCGAGGGTCTGAATGCGCGGCTTGCCGCGCGCCACCACCAGCCTGCCATCATCACCGAGTTGCGGCAGGTGCTGTCCGAGGGCAACGCCGCCGCGCAGTCGCGCAACCTTGACGACTTGGTGCGACTGAACGGCGCGTTTCATGACAAGCTGGCCGAGGCCGGGCGTAACAGCATTCTGTGGGACATCATGCGCACGCTGCGCGAGCGCACCAGCCTGGTGTTCGCCGCCAACACCACGGGGCGGGCACGGCAGGACTGGGATGAGCATTCGCGCATTCTTGCCGCGGTAATCGAGGGCGACGAGGAGCTGGCCTCACTGTTGGCCACGCGCCATGTGCATCGCGCCGCCGAGGCCGCGCTTGCACTGGGGGAGGGCGACGCGGCCGCTGTGCCGGATGGGACCGCGCCTGCCGGGTCAGGCCGGGCGCCCGCAGCCTAAAGCAGGCCGGATTTCCGGCCAGACCTGCGGGAAGGCTACAATAGCGGGATGAGCACGGTAGGTGCCGTGCTCCAACACCCCCTGCGAGATCAAAATGAACAAACCAGTCGAGCTTCAAACCGTACCGCTTTGGATAAACGGCAAGCCGGTGGCTGCGAAAAGCACCCGCACCGCCGAAGTCACCAATCCTGCCACCGGTGCGGTGACGCGATACGCGCCCATGGCCAACAAGGTCGATGTTGACGCCGCCGTTGCCGCGGCCCAGGCCGCGCTACCGGCCTGGCGTGACACGCCGCCGCTGCGCCGTGCGCGCATCATGCAAAAATTCCTGACGCTGATGCAGGCCAACCAAGCCGAACTCGCGCGGCTGGCCTCGGAGGAACACGGCAAGACCCTGCCCGATGCCATGGGCAGCGTGCAGCGTGGCATCGAGGTCATTGAATTCGCCTGCGGCATCCCGCATTTGTTGAAAGGCGAGCACACCGAGAATGCCGGCACCGGCGTTGACTGCTACTCGCTGCGCCAGCCGGTTGGCGTGTGTGCCGGCATCACCCCCTTTAATTTTCCGGTGATGGTGCCCCTGTGGATGTTCCCTGTGGCCATCGCCTGTGGCAATACCTTCGTACTCAAGCCTTCCGAAAAAGTACCGTCGGCCTCGATGAAAATGGCCGAGTTGTTCAAGGAAGCGGGCCTGCCCGACGGCGTGTTCAACGTCGTGCATGGCGACAAGAAGGCGGTAGACCTGATCCTCAATCACCCGGGCATTTCGGCGGTGAGCTTTGTCGGCTCCACGCCGATTGCCAAGTACATTTACGAAACCTGCGCCAAAAACGGCAAGCGCGTGCAGGCCTTGGGCGGCGCAAAAAACCACGCCGTGGTGCTGCCCGATGCCGACCTGGAATTCACCGCCGACTCGCTGATCGGCGCCGGTTACGGTTCAGCCGGGGAGCGCTGCATGGCGATCTCGGCCGTCGTGGCGGTGGGCGTCATTGCCGACAAGCTGGTCGCGACACTGGCGAAAAAAGCCATCGAAGTAAAAATCGGCCCCGGCGACGCCGCCGGCATGGACATGGGCCCGTTGGTCACCAAGGTGCATCGCGACAAGGTCAAGAGCTACATCGATGCCGGTGAGAAAGAGGGCGCGAAACTTGTTATCGACGGACGCACGTTTAAACCGGCGGCCGGTTACGAGAACGGCTTTTACCTCGGTACGACACTGTTCGACAACGTCAAGACCGACATGAGCATCTACAAGGACGAGATCTTCGGACCGGTGCTGATCGTGTTGCGTGTGAAAACCCTGGATGAGGCGATCGCGATGATCAACGCCAACCCCTACGCCAACGGCACCGCCATCTTTACCGGTTCTGGCGGTGCGGCGCGGCGCTTCGAGAACGAGATTCAGGTCGGCATGGTCGGCGTGAACGTGCCTATCCCGGTCCCCATGGCCTTCTTCTCCTTTGGCGGCTGGAAAAATTCGCTGTTCGGCGACTTGCACGTGCACGGCATGGAGGGCGTGAAGTTCTATACGCGCACCAAGGTCATCACCAAGCGCTGGACCGACTCGAGCACGCCGGCGCCGGGGCTTAATATGCCCACGCTGGGCTAAGCGCAAGCTGGCAATGTCGGTCGATGCCTGCAAACCGGCGCCTGGCGCGGGTTTGCAGGCATTTTCTTTGCACGGCCTTACTTGGTTTGGCGATGCTAGTCGTAGAGGCCGGCGCGGGCTTTGCCGCGAAACACCCGGTATGAGAACGCCGTGTAGCCGACGATGAAGGGCAATACCACCGCGACGCCGGCCAGCACCACCTTCAGCGACGAGGGGTGCGCCGCGGCGTCCCAGATGGTCAGCCTGTCCATCACCACGAAGGGAAAGAGGCTGTAGGCAAGCCCGAGAAAGGCCAGCACAAATATGATTACTGCGGCGGCAAAGGGTGCCCATTCGCGCCGCGATTCGCCGCGCAAGAGACGTCCTGTTTCCCGCCACAACCAGACGCCGGTCGCGAGGCTCGCCGCCGGCAGCAGCATCAGTGGCAGGGTGCCTGGGAAATCAAACCACTTGATGCGCATCGTATCGGAGGCGAGCGGCGTCGCCGCGCTGACCAGCGCGATGCCCAGCGCCACCCAGCCCAGGCCCCAGCGCGCCCAGGCATGGGATTTTTTCTGCAGTTCGCCCTCGGTGCGCATGATCAGCCACGTCGCACCCAGCAGCACATAGCCACCACATAGTCCGCCGGCGACGAGCAGTGCGAACAACATGTAACCGAAGCCCGTCTCGAACCCGGTGATGTAGCGGCCGAGCATGAAGCCTTGCGCGAGGGAGGCGAGAAACGAGCCGCCCCAGAACAGCCAGTTCCACAATTCACGGTGCCAGCCGTCTGCCTTGACGCGCAACTCGAAGGCGACGCCGCGCAGCATAAGCCCGATCAGCATGGCCACAACCGGCAGGTACAGCGCGCCCAGCACCACGCCGTGCGCGACCGGAAAGGCCACGAGCAGGAGGCCGATGCCCAGCACCAGCCAGGTTTCGTTGGCATCCCAGAATGGGCCGATGGACGAAACCATGTACTCCTGCTCGGCGGGCGTCGCGGCGGGCATCAGCATGCCCACACCGAGGTCATAGCCGTCGAGCACCACGTAGGCAAGCATGGCCACACCCATCAACACCGCGAAAATGACCGGCAGGTCGAAGGTGTCGGGGATCATGCCGGGGCCTGCACGCCGTGCTCCATCGACCGGGCGGCTTCCGCACCCTTGCCGGCCAGGTGCGTGAGTACCACCATGTAGGAAACGAGCATGGCGGCGTAGGTGACGACGTAGGCGGTAAGGCTGGCGCCCATCGCCGCTTCTGAAATCGTCGCGACCGCTTGCGCGGTGCGCAGCACGCCCGTGACCAGCCAAGGCTGGCGTCCCATTTCAGTGACAATCCAGCCGGCGAGTGTCGCCACCAAGCCCGAAAACGTAAATGCGGCGAGGCTCCACAGCAGCCAGCGCGGCGGTATTTTTTCCCGACGTGTCAGCCACGCGGCAACCCAGGCGAGGGCGAGCATGGCCGAGCCTACCCCCACCATGATGCGAAAGCCGAAAAACAGCGGGCTCACCGGCGGCGTGTCGGGGGCGAACGCGTCCAGCCCCTTGATTTGCGCGTTGGCGTCGTGTTTGAGGATCAGGCTGGCGAGTTTGGGGATTTCCAAGGCGAAATCATTGCGTTGTTCTTTCGCGTTGGGAATGGCAAACAGCACTAGTGGCACGGCACTTTCTGTTTTCCAGATCGCCTCGATGGCGGCGATCTTTGCCGGCTGGTGTTGCAGTGTGTTGAGGCCGTGCAGGTCGC
>JANXRV010000026.1:0-37746 GCA_025356665.1 Pseudomonadota bacterium | reverse complement strand
GGTGTTGCTGTTCTTGCTGGCATGTTCAATCTGGTCCGTCACAATAATCTGGGGCACTTGAGCCATGGCAATTCCTGTTCGCAAATATGATGCAGTCGTCGTCGGTGCCGGCGGTTCCGGCCTGAGGGCAGCGCTGCAATTGTCCAATGCCGGATTGAAGGTGGCCGTGTTGTCGAAAGTTTTTCCGACGCGTTCGCATACGGTCGCGGCGCAAGGTGGCGTTGGCGCGTCGCTCGGCAACATGGGCGAGGACAACTGGCACTGGCACATGTACGACACCGTCAAGGGCTCCGATTATCTGGGCGACCAGGATGCGATCGAATTCATGTGCCGCGAGGCGCCCAAGGCCGTGTATGAACTCGAGCATTACGGCATGCCATTTGATCGCAACGACAATGGCACGGTCTACCAGCGCCCCTTTGGCGGCCATTCGCAGAATTTTGGTGAGCGTCCGGTGCAGCGTTCCTGTTGTGCGGCGGATCGCACCGGTCACGCCATGCTGCACACGCTTTACCAGCGCAATGTTCGCGCCAACACGCAGTTTTTTGTCGAATGGATGGCGCTTGACCTGATTCGTGGCGCTGATGGCAGCGTGCTCGGTGTGACGGCGATGGAGATGGAAACCGGCGAGGTGATGATCCTGCAGGGACGCGCCACACTCTTTGCCACCGGCGGCGCCGGGCGCATCTACTCGGCCAGCACCAATGCCTTCATCAACACCGGCGACGGGCTGGGCATGACCGCTCGCGCCGGGATTCCCCTCGAGGACATGGAGTTCTGGCAGTTCCACCCGACCGGTGTCGCCGGCGCTGGCGTGCTCATCACCGAGGGCGTGCGCGGCGAGGGCGGTTACCTCTTGAACAAGAACGGCGAGCGTTTCATGGAACGCTATGCGCCGACGATGAAGGATCTTGCCAGCCGCGATGTGGTGTCGCGCGCCATGGCAACCGAAATCAAGGAAGGCCGCGGCGCCGGCAAGGATGGCGACTGTATCCTGCTCAAACTCGATCACCTTGGCCCCGAAGTGATAGACAAACGCCTGCCCGGCATTCGCGAGATCGCGAAAAAATTCGCCAACGTCGACCCGGCGCGCGACCCGATCCCGGTTGTGCCCACTGTGCACTACCAGATGGGTGGCATCCCGACCAACTACCATGGCGAGGTCGTCGCTCCCGGCGCGAGCGGCCCCAACAGCGTGGTTGAGGGCTTTTATGCCGCCGGCGAATGCGCCTGCGCTTCGGTGCACGGCGCGAATCGGCTCGGCACCAACTCGCTCACCGACCTCGTGGTGTTCGGCAAGGCCGCCGGTGACAGCGTGGTGAAGTACCTGGCGAAAAATCCCGGCCACAAGGATTTGCCGGCGGACGCGGCTGATTTCAGCCTGTCACGGCTGGCGCGCCTGGAAAACCAAAAGGGCGGCGAAAGCGTCTATGAAGTTGGCAACGCCATGCGCCGCAATATGCAGCTGCACTGCGGCGTGTTCCGTTTCCCCGACCTGCTGACCGAAGGGGTGAAGAATATCCGCGAGATCGCCGAGCGCGTGAAACACACCGAAATCAAGGATAAGTCGAAGGTGTTCAACACCGCGCGCATCGAGGCGCTGGAACTGGACAACCTCATTGAGGTGGCGCGCTCGACCATGGTCTCGGCCGAGGCGCGCAAGGAGTCGCGCGGCGGTCATGATCGCGAGGATTTTCACGCGCGTGATGACGTCAACTGGCTCAAGCACTCGCTCTGGTACAAGGAGGGCGACCGTCTCGATTACAAGCCGGTCAACCTCAAGCCGCTGACTGCGGAGTCCTTTGAACCCAAGGCGCGGGTCTACTGATCCGGCATCTGGAGATAACATGAAGTTCAGAATTTTTCGCTACGACCCCGACAAGGACGCCAAACCGTACATGAAAGAGTACGACGTCCAGCTCGAACCGACCGACCGCATGCTCCTTGATGCGCTGATCCGGATCAAATCGATAGACGACACGCTCAGCCTGCGCCGATCCTGCCGTGAGGGTGTCTGCGGCTCTGACGCGATGAACATCAACGGCAAAAACGGCCTCGCCTGCATCACGCCGGTGTCGGAACTGAAGGAGCCGGTGGAGTTGCGACCGCTGCCCGGCCTGCCGGTGATCCGTGACCTGATTGTCGACATGACACAGTTTTTCAAGCAGTATCATTCGATCAAGCCCTACCTGGTGAATAACGAACCGCCTCCGGAAAAAGAGCGACTGCAGTCGCCCGCCGAGCGCGAGGAACTCGATGGTTTGTACGAGTGTATTCTTTGCGCGTGCTGCTCGACCGCTTGCCCGTCGTTCTGGTGGAACCCGGACAAATTCGTCGGCCCCGCCGGACTGTTGCAGGCCTACCGCTTTATCGCCGATACGCGCGACCAAGACACGGCCGGGCGGCTGGACAACCTTGAGGACCCATACCGCCTGTTCCGCTGCCACAGCATCATGAATTGCGTCGACGTCTGCCCGAAGGGGCTCAACCCGACCAAGGCGATCGGCAAGATCAAGGAATTGATGGTCAAGCGCGCGGTGTAAGCCGCGAGCGGTCCTATGCATGCCGTCTCCCATCCAGATGCCGCCGAAATGCGGCGCTTGCACTGGCGCTGTCGTCGCGGACTGCTCGAAAACGACCTCGTTTTGACGCGGTTTCTAGAGAAACACAGCAGCGATCTAGACCGCGGGCGCCTGGAACAACTGAATCAACTGCTGGCCTTGGACGATGCCGATTTGTGGGACATTATCAGCGGCCGCGCCGAATCGGGCGACCAAGGCCTCGCGGAAATTATTGGCTGGCTGCGCGCTTGCTAGGCCGGTTCATTTAGACGAAAGGGAAATGCTGATGGAAGCGAAAAGCAAAGCCATTCTGCAATACGGCGAAGGCAAGTCGGTGGAGTTTCCGGTGTTTGGCGGTTCGATCGGGCCGGACGTCATCGACATCCGCAGCCTGTATGGCAAGACGGGCATGTTCACTTACGACCCGGGCTTTCTGTCAACGGCGAGTTGCAGTTCGGGCATCACCTACATTGACGGTGACAAGGGCGAACTGCTTTATCGCGGCTATCCGATCGAGCAGCTTGCCGTCAACTGCGACTTCCTTGAGACCTGCTATTTGTTGCTCAAGGGCGATCTGCCAAACCAGGCGGAAAAGGACAAGTTTGTTGATACCGTGACCCATCACACCATGGTTCACGACCAGCTTACGCGCTTTTTTACCGGCTTCCGTCGCGATGCCCATCCTATGGCCATCCTGGTGGGAACGGTCGGTGCACTGTCGGCTTTTTATCACGATTCTCTCGACATCAACAATCCCGAGCATCGAGAAATTTCCGCCTTTCGCCTGATCGCCAAGTTGCCGACGATTGTCGCGATGGCCTATAAGTACTCGATCGGACAGCCTTTCGTATATCCGCGCAATGACCTGTCCTACTCGGCTAATTTCATGCGCATGATGTTTGCGGTGCCGGCCGAGGAATACAAGGTCAACGACGTGCTGGTGCGCGCCATGGACCGGATATTCATCCTGCATGCCGACCATGAGCAGAACGCATCGACTTCGACCGTGCGCTTGTCCGGCTCGTCCGGCGCCAATCCGTTTGCCTGCATCGCCGCGGGCATCGCCTGTTTGTGGGGGCCGGCGCACGGTGGTGCCAACGAGGCCGCGCTGCAGATGCTCATCGATATCGGCGATGTGTCCAAGATCGGCGAGTTCATCAAGCAGGTTAAGGACAAGAACTCCGGCGTGAAGCTGATGGGTTTCGGTCACCGTGTTTACAAGAACTACGACCCCCGCGCCAAGCTCATGCGCGAAACCTGTTACGAGGTGCTCAACGAGCTCGGCCTGCACGATGACCCGCTGTTCAAGCTGGCGATGGCGCTGGAAAAGATCGCCCTCGAGGACGACTATTTTGTCAGCCGCAAGCTCTATCCGAACGTTGATTTTTACTCGGGCATCGTGCAGCGCGCACTGGGCATACCGGTGGCCATGTTCACCTGCATATTTTCGCTCGCCCGCACGGTCGGCTGGATTGCACAGTGGAACGAGATGATCGCCGATCCGGAACAAAAAATAGGGCGTCCGCGCCAGTTGTTCACCGGCGCGCAAAAGCGTGACGTGGTGCCGATGGCCAAGAGGTAAAAAGGGAATGGGGAATGGTGAATCTCCGTAGCGCCATCTTCTCCACGATCCTGCCGCCTTTCACCTTTTACCATTCTCCATTTCCCCATTCACCGTTATCCGGGATGACGCCATCATGATGAAGCAGCAAATGTCCAGTTCCCATCTTTTCGGCGGCAACGCGCCGTTTGTAGAAGCGCTGTACGAGAGCTATCTCGAAAACCCCGCTTCGGTGCCGGAAAACTGGCGAGAGTATTTCGACCAAATGCAGAACCTGCCCGGCGCCGAACTCAAGGATGTCGCGCACGCCCCGGTAGTGGAATCATTCGTCCAGCGCGCCAAGTTGGGCCAGTTGGGCAGCCGCGCCCTGATGCAAAACGGCGGGGCGCCCGAGCGCCTGCAGGTAGCGGCTTTGCTGCTGGTGACCTCTTACCGGATTTCCGGCTCGCGCTGGGCGACGCTCGACCCGCTCAAGCGCGTAACGCGGCCGGCGGTGCCCGAACTTGAACCCGGCTACTATGACCTCGCGGAGTCCGATCTGGACACCATGGTCAGTTCCGGCTCCTTTGTCGGTCCGGATCGAATCACCCTGCGCGACCTGGTGCAGGCGCTGCGTGATACCTACTGCCGCAACATCGGCTTTGAATACATGTTTGTCAGCGACCGCGTCCAACGCCTTTGGATACAGCAGCGCGTCGAACCCAACCGCGCGACGGCAAAGTTCTCCCCCGAGTACCAGCGCCGCATCATGCAAAAGCTGACCGAGGCGGAGACGCTGGAGAAATACCTGCATACCCGTTACGTCGGGCAAAAACGCTTCTCACTGGAGGGCGGCGAGAGCCTGATCCCGGCGGTCGATGAGCTGATCCAGCGCGCCGGCGGAAACGGCGTGCAGGAGATTGTCATCGGCATGGCGCACCGGGGACGCCTGAACGTCCTGGTTAACGTGCTGGGCAAGATGCCCAGCGACCTGTTCTCGGAGTTCGAGGGCAAACACCACAGCGATTTCTCCTCGACCGGGGACGTCAAATATCACAACGGCTTTTCATCGGATATTTCCACGCCAGGCGGCCCTGTGCATATCAGCGCGGCGTTCAATCCGTCGCACCTGGAAATCGTCAACCCGGTGGTCGAGGGTTCGGTGCGGGCGCGCCAGCGCCGCCGGCATGACACCAAGGGCGACCAGGTGCTGCCCATCCTGATTCACGGCGACGCCGCTTTCGCCGGGCAGGGCGTGGTCATGGAAACGCTGAACCTTGCCAACACCCGCGGTTACGGCACCGGCGGCACGGTGCACATTGTCGTCAACAACCAGATAGGCTTCACCACTTCCGATCCGCGCGACGCGCGTTCCACCACCTATTGCACCGACGTCGCCAAGATGGTCGAGGCGCCGATTTTTCACGTCAACGGCGATGACCCCGAGGCGGTGCAGTTCGTCACCCAGCTGGCGCTCGATTACCGCACGCAGTTCAAGAAAGACGTGGTCATCGACATGGTGTGCTTCAGGAAGCTCGGCCATAACGAGCAGGATGAGCCCTTTGTCACGCAGCCCCTGATGTACAAGAAAATTGCGCAGCACCCGGGCACCCGCAAGCTCTATGCCGACCGGCTGGTGGCCCAGGGCATCCTCAAGGCCGAAGAGCCGGACGCGATGATCAAGAAATTCCGCGACGACCTGGATGCCGGCCGTCACACCTCCAACCCGGTGCTCTCCAATTTCAAGAGCAAGTTCGCCATCGACTGGTCGCCCTTTCTCGGGGCCAAATGGACCGATGCCGCGGATACCCATGTGCCGATGACAGAGTTGCAGCGCCTCGCCGACAAACTTACGACTATCCCGGAGGGGTTCAAGATGCACCCCACGGTGGAGCGCCTGAATGCTGCGCGCCGCCAGATGGGCGAGGGCAAGTTGCCAGTGGACTGGGGCATGGCCGAAACACTTTCCTATGCGTCGCTGGTCGCCAATGGCTACAGCGTCCGCTTGTCGGGGCAGGACTGCGGACGCGGCACCTTTGCGCACCGCCATTCTGTTTTGCATGACCAGGACCGCGAGCGCTGGGACTCTGGCACCTATGTCCCGCTGTCCAACATCGCCAAGGACCAGGGTGATTTCGTCGTCATCGATTCGGTGTTGTCGGAGGAGGCGGTGCTCGGATTCGAGTACGGTTATTCGAGCGCCGAGCCCAACGAACTGGTTATCTGGGAGGCGCAGTTTGGCGATTTCGCCAACGGCGCCCAGGTGGTGATCGACCAGTTCATTTCGTCGGGAGAAGCGAAATGGGGCCGCGTCTGCGGCCTGGTGATGCTGCTGCCGCATGGCTACGAAGGCCAGGGGCCGGAGCATTCATCTGCGCGCGTTGAACGCTACCTGCAGCTGTGCGCGGAGCACAACATGCAGGTTTGCATGCCATCCAACGCCGCGCAGATTTTCCACCTGTTGCGCCGCCAGATGCTGCGGCCGTTCAGGAAGCCGCTGATTGTGTTTACGCCCAAATCGCTATTGCGTAAAAAAGAGGCGACATCGCCGCTGAAGGATCTCGCCAAAGGCGGTTTCCACACCGTACTGCCCGAAGTCGACGCGCTGGAGTCCAAGGACGTGACGCGCATCATCGCCTGTTCGGGCAAGGTTTATTACGATGTGCTGTCGGCCCGCCGTGAGCGCCGCCACGACAATGTCGCGATCATTCGTGTCGAGCAACTCTATCCGTTCCCGCACAAGCAGTTTGCCGCGGAGATGAAGCGTTATCCCAATGCCCACGAAGTGGTGTGGTGCCAGGAAGAGCCGCAAAATCAGGGCGCGTGGTACCAGATCCGCCACTACCTGCAGGAAAACATGCGCGACGAGCAGAAGCTGTTCTATGCCGGCCGTCCTTCTTCCGCGGCGCCCGCCGGAGGTTATCTGGCCAAGCATAACGAAAGGCAGAAGGCGCTGGTAGATCAGGCGTTTGGCAAATACAAATAGGGTTAAAGGCGGACGCCCCTCGGGCGCCGCTTTAACTCGGTGCGATGGAACCGACCTTACGGCGGTTCATCACGCCGGGGTCGCAAAAGCAGCAGTTTTGAGCGTGGTCTGAGTCGATTGTTTAACGAGTAAGTAGAAGCCCGGCGCGTTACGCGCTTGCTTTTCTAAACCTGGCGAGGGGTTACCCCGGATCAGGGAAAAACGAAACGGGAGATGAAAATGCTGGTTGAAGTCAAAGTTCCGCAATTGTCGGAGTCGGTCGCCGAGGCGACGCTGCTGACATGGCACAAAAAAGAAGGTCAGGCGATCTCGCGTGACGAGAACCTGATTGATATCGAGACCGACAAGGTCGTGCTCGAACTGCCCTCGCCAGTGGACGGGGTCCTAAGCAAAATTGTGAAAGGCGACGGCAGCATTGTGGTGTCGGGTGAGCTCATCGCCACCATCGATACCGAGGGCAAGGCCACGATAGTCGCTCCGGTCGCTCCGGCCGCAGCGGCAAAGCCCGCCGCTGCCCCGGCCCCCGCGGCGGCGGTGACGACCCCCGCGGTCATGCCTGCGGCAAGGAAAATTGCCGACGAACAGGGTATCGATACGTCCGCCATAGCGGGCACCGGCCGAGACGGCCGCGTTACCAAGGCAGACGTGCTCGGCGCAGGCAGCGCGCCTGCTGCAGCGCCCCTCGCGCCCAGAGCCGCGCTGGCGCAACCCCCGGCACCTGTGAGTATCGATGCCATTCTCGCCGGCCGCCCCGAGCAGCGCGTGCCGATGTCGCGTCTGCGTGCGCGTATCGCCGAGCGCCTGGTGCAGTCGCAGTCGACCGCGGCCATCCTGACCACCTTCAACGAGGTCAACATGGCCCCGGTTATGGAGATGCGCGCAAAGTACAAGGATCGCTTCGAGAAAGAACACGGCGTGAAACTCGGTTTCATGTCCTTCTTTGTCAAGGCGGCGGTGCATGCGCTGAAAAAATTTCCGGTGGTCAACGCCAGTGTCGATGGCAATGACATCGTCTACCACGGCTACTTTGATATCGGCATTGCCGTCGGGTCGCCGCGCGGCCTCGTCGTTCCCGTGCTGCGCGATTGTGAGCAGATGTCCCTCGCCGACATCGAAAAGAAAATCGCCGAATTTGGCAAGAAAGCGCAGGACGGCAAGCTGACCATCGAAGATCTTACCGGCGGAACCTTCTCCATTTCCAACGGCGGTACCTTCGGCTCGATGCTGTCGACACCAATCATCAACCCGCCGCAATCGGCCATCCTCGGTGTGCATGCGACCAAGGATCGCGCGGTGGTCGAGAACGGCCAGATTGTCATCAGGCCCATCAATTACCTCGCCATGTCCTATGATCATCGCATCATAGACGGGCGCGAGGCCGTGCTGGCACTGGTGGCAATGAAGGAAGCGCTGGAAGACCCGGCGCGACTGCTGCTCGACATTTAAGAAGCGTGAAGGAGTGAAGGAGTGAAGGAGTGACGAAGTAAGCCAGCCGGGTTTGATTTTGTCACTCCTTCACTCATTCACTTTTCACTCTTTCACTAAGGACTCAACATGTCACAGACATTCGACGTTGTCGTCATCGGCGCCGGCCCAGCAGGTTATATCGCCGCAGTGCGCTGCGCACAACTTGGCATGAACACCGCCTGCGTCGAGGGCTGGACCAACGCAGCCGGCAAGATGGTGCTGGGCGGAACCTGCCTGAACGTTGGTTGCATTCCTTCCAAGGCGCTGCTGCAATCTTCGGAAAATTTCGAGGCAGTCAGCCACAAATTCGCGACGCACGGGATCAGCGTCACCGGCGCCAGGATGGATGTCGAAAAAATGCTCGCGCGCAAGGACGCCATCGTCTCCAAGATGACCGGCGGCATCGAATACCTGTTCAAGAAAAACAAGATCACCTGGCTAAAGGGGCAGGGCAAATTTGCGGGCAAGGCCGATGGCTGGCAGATTGAGGTTTCATCCGGAGGTAAATCGGAAACGGTTACCGCCAGGAACATCATCGTCGCCACCGGTTCCAAGGCGCGGCACCTGCCCGGTGTTCCCGTCGACAATCAGATGATTTGCGACAACGAAGGGGCGCTTAATTTCAAGGATGTGCCGCAGCGTCTGGGCATCATCGGCGCCGGTGTCATCGGTTTGGAGTTGGGCAGTGTATGGCGCCGCCTCGGCGCCAAGGTCAGCGTGCTGGAGGCTCTGCCGACATTTCTGGGCGCCGCCGATGAGGCCGTGTCCAAGGCAGCCTGGAAGATTTTCACCAAAGATCAGGGGATGGATATCCAGCTTGGGGTGAAAATCGGCAAGGTTGTGACCGGCAAAAAGGGCATCACCGTCGATTATGTTTCGGCTGATGGCAAAGATAACAAGCTCGAATGCGACCGCCTGATCCTCTCAGTAGGACGAACTCCCAACACAGAGGGTCTAGGCGCGGACCTTGTCGGTTTAAAAATCGATCAGCGTGGTTTCATCGAGGTGGACGACCATTGTCGTACCGCACTGCCGGGAGTTTATGCGATAGGCGACGTGGTGCGCGGTCCGATGCTCGCGCATAAAGGCGAGGAGGAGGGGGTCATGGTGGCGGAACTTCTTGCCGGCCAGAAGGCCCACGTTAATTTTGACACCATCCCTTGGGTCATTTACACCTCGCCGGAGATGGCCTGGGTCGGAAAAACCGAGCAGCAGCTCAAGGCAGCCGACATTCCCTATCGCGTCGGTCAGTTCCCGTTCACCATCAACGGTCGCGCGCTTGGTCAGGACGAGACCGAGGGTTTCGTGAAAATGATCGCGCACGAAAAGACCGACGAGATACTGGGCGTGCACATCGTCAACACCCATGCTTCGGAGTTGATTGCAGAGGCGGTCGTCGCCATGGAGTTCCGCGCATCCTCCGAGGACATTGCCCGGATCGTGCACGCTCATCCGTCGCTGTCAGAGGTCATGCACGAAGCCGCACTGGCCGTGGACAAGCGCGCCCTGAACATGTGAAGCGGGCAGGCGGGAAGGGTAGAATGCCCGCCATGCTGTTCTTTCTAATTCCCTTTCCCCTCCTTTCTCGGCAGTGAGAGACAGCGCATTCGAGCCTGAAGAGGATCTGGGTCTCGCCGAAGGCGAGCACCTTACCGTTCTCGATTATTACCGGCGAACGCTGGAACGGCGCGGCTACGTATCCGACGCGGCGCAAATGCGCGCGGTCGAGCGCTTGCAGCGTCTTTACGAGGAATGGTCCGCTTACAAGACGCGGCGCAGTTCGGCGCTGAGGCGCCTGGTAGTGCGTCCGCCGCTGCCGCAAGGCGTTTACCTTTGGGGCGGTGTCGGTCGCGGCAAGAGTTTTCTGATGGACAGCTTCTATCTTTGCGTGCCACTGGTGCGCAAGCGCCGGGTTCACTTTCATCATTTCATGCGCGATGTTCACCGCGAGCTTGATGAAATAAAAGGCCAGGAAGACCCGCTGGGTATTCTGGCGCGGCGCATCGCCAGGCGTTACCGGTTGATCTGTTTTGACGAATTTCACGTCAACGATGTGGCCGACGCAATGATCCTCGGCCGGCTGCTGAAAAGAACCATCGAGCTGGGTGTGGTCTATTGCATGACCTCCAATTACCACCCCGATGAGTTGTACAAGCACGGTCTCAGGCATGACGATTTTGTCGCCACCATCGAGTTGATCAAGTCCAAGCTCGGCGTGGTAAATGTCGACAGCGGCGTCGATTACCGCCTGCGCGCGCTGGAGCAGGTCAGTGTGTACCACAGCCCGCTTGGCGAGGCATCGGACAAGGCGCTGCTCGACACATTCCACCAGATCGCCGAGGTGGATGAGGAATTTCACGAACTCGATGTCGAGGGGCGCGTCATTCCCTATGAGCATCGCGCCGGCGGTGTCGTGTGGTTTGATTTTTATGTGCTGTGCGGTTGGGGGCGTTCGCAACACGACTACCTTGACCTGGCGCTGCGTTTTCACACCATCATTGTTTCTGGCGTTCCTTGCATGGGGCTGGAACTCGCCGATGAGGCGCGGCGCTTCACGCTGATGGTTGATGTGTTTTACGATAGCCGCGTCAAACTGGTGTTGTCTGCCGCGGCCTCGCCGGAAAAACTGCTCGACGCCGACGCGGTAAAAAAAGACGCGCGCTTGCGCGCCATGGTGTTCGAGTTTGACCGCACGGCGAGCCGGCTCATCGAAATGCAGACACGCGATTACCTGCGGCTGAGTCGCCGCGCCGGAGAAGGTCTTGCCGTCGACGCGCCGCCGGTGCGGCTGGCGAGCGGCGGCTGAACACCGCCATTAAGCTTATGCCCGGAGGGGTCATGCAAAATTTCAAAGCCTACCGACTGCGCGAGGATGGAAAACAAGTCAGCGGCGCATTCGAGTCGATCAACATAGACGAACTGGACAAGGGCGAAGTGGTCATTCGCGTCGCTTATTCTGGCGTCAATTACAAGGACGCCCTTGCCGCGACAGGCAAGGGCCGCATCATCCGCCGCTTCCCCTGCATCGGCGGCATCGATTTATCCGGAACCGTGATCGAGTCCTCTGATGCGCGCTTTAACAAGGGCGACGCCGTCATCGCAACCAGTTATGAGATAGGCGTGGCGCATGACGGCGGCTATGCCGAGTACGCGCGTATCCCCGCAGACTGGGTGGTGCCAATCCCGCGCGGCCTTACGCTGGCTGAAGCGATGGCCCTTGGGACGGCAGGTTATACGGCGGCGCTGGGCATTGTGCGCATGGAACAAGTGGGGCTGCGGCCGGCCAACGGCCCGGTCGTTGTTTCTGGCGCAACCGGCGGAGTGGGGTCGATTTCCATCGATATCCTGTCCCGGCTGGGCTATCACGTCGTCGCGCTGACGGGCAAAGAGGCCGAGACGGATTACCTCAAGACAATAGGCGCGAAGGAAGTAAAGCTGCGCCAGAGCCTGGATTTGACAAAAATAAAGCCGCTCGACATTGCCACCTGGGCGGGTGCCGTCGACAATCTTGGTGGTGAAGTGCTGGCATGGATGGCCAGCACCATGCTGCAGGGTGGTGCCATCGCCTCAATCGGTCTGGCCGCGAGCATGAGCCTCAATACTACGGTGGCGCCGTTCATCCTGCGCGGCGCGTCGCTGCTTGGCATCGATTCTGGCTATACACCGATGCCCTTAAGGCGGGAGGTGTGGCGGCGGCTCGCGACCGACATGAAGCCGGCGCACCTGCAAACAATGGTGAGAACCATTCCCTTTGATGATCTTCCCACGGTATTCGACGATTTTCTTAGCGCAAAAGTGCGTGGACGCATTGTTGTCGATTTGTCGGCTTGATGACAGCCAAGCATTGATGCGGCGTAAGCCCCGAGTCAGCACAATGGCTTAGATTTGTTCTACGCAGTCCGTATAGTTGGCAAGACCATATCGTGAAGGGGAAGACGGGCATGAGCACCTACGCGCAATTCCATCGCCGTTCGCTAGAGGACAGGGAAGGTTTCTGGTCGGAGCAGGCCGGCTTGATCGACTGGCACAAGCCATTTCAGCGGGCGCTTGATTTCAGCCGGCCGCCTTTCGCCAAATGGTTTGTCGGCGGCCAGACCAATCTTTGTCATAACGCCCTCGACCGCCACCTTGCCGATCGCGCCGAGCAGAAGGCGCTGGTGTGGATTTCCACCGAGGTGGACAAGCAGGCCAGTTACACCTATCGGGAGTTGCACGCCGAGGTGCAGCGTGTTGCCGCGATGTTGCTCGAGCTTGGGGTCAAGCGCGGCGACCGCGTCATCATTTATATGCCGATGATCCCGGAGGCGAGTTTCGCCATGCTCGCGTGCGCGCGTATCGGTGCGATCCACTCGGTGGTGTTTGGCGGTTTTGCCGCGGCCAGTCTTGCGGCGCGGATCGACGATGCCACGCCGCGCTTGCTGATCACCGCGGACGGCGGCAGTCGCATGGGCAAGGCGATTTTGTACAAGGCATTGGTCGACGAATCGATCCGGTTGGCGCAGAACCCGCCTGAAAAAGTGCTGATTCTTCGCCGCGGACTTGAACCAGATATGCCCATCGTCGCAGGCAGGGACGTCGAGTGGGATGCGCTCGCCGCGAAGCACCAGGGCGCGCAGGTTCCCTGCACCTGGCTCGAATCCAACGAGCCTTCCTACATCCTCTACACCTCGGGCACCACCGGCAAGCCCAAGGGCGTGCAGCGCGACGTCGGCGGCTACGCCGTGGCGCTGGCCGCCTCGATGAGGTACATCTATTGCGGCGCGCCCGGCGACACCATGTTCACCGCCTCCGACATCGGTTGGGTGGTCGGCCACTCCTACATCATCTACGCGCCGCTCATCGCCGGCATGACCAGCATCCTTTACGAGGGTGTGCCGATGCGGCCGGACGCCGGCATTTGGTGGAAGATCGTCGAGGAGAACAAGGTCAATGTGATGTTCACCTCGCCCACCGCGATCAGGGTGCTGAAAAAGCACGATGCGGCCTACCTCACCAAGTACGACCTCTCCTCCCTGCGGGCGCTGTACCTCGCCGGTGAACCGCTGGATGAGCCGACGCATGCCTGGATCTCCGAGGCCCTCGGCAAGCCGGTTATCGACAATTACTGGCAGACCGAGACCGGTTGGCCGATCCTCACCGCGCAGCCCGGCGTCGAAAAAACGCCGTTAAAATTCGGCAGTCCGAGTTTCCCGGCCTACGGCTACGACCTCAGGCTGCTGCGCGAATCGGATGCCAGCGAGGCGGGCAGCGATGAAAAGGCCGTGGTCGCGATAGTGCCACCGCTGCCCCCGGGTTGCATGAGCACCATCTGGGGCGATGACGAGCGTTTCGTGCGCACTTATTTTTCGACCTTTTCGAAAAAACAGGTCTACAGCACCTTCGACTGGGGTATCCGCGACAAGGACGGCTATTACTTCATCCTTGGCCGTACCGACGATGTGATCAACGTCGCCGGCCACCGCCTTGGCACACGCGAAATCGAGGAGGCGATCAGCATGCATCCGAACATCGCCGAATGCGCGGTGGTGGGTGTGGCCGATGCGCTAAAGGGCCAGATGCCCCTCGCATTCGCCGTGCCCAAGGACGCGTCGCGGGTGGGCAGCGCCGAGGAGCGCAAGGCCTTCGCAAAGGAAGTCATGGCAACCGTGGACAAGCAACTCGGGGCGATTGCGCGGCCCAGCGCGGTGCATTTCGTCACGCTGCTGCCCAAGACCCGTTCGGGCAAGACGCTGCGCCGTGCCATACAGGCGCTGGCCGAGGGGCGTGATGCGGGCGATCTCACCACCATCGAGGATCCGGGTGCGCTGGAACAGGTGCGCAAGGCTCTGAAGGGCTGATGGCAGGCTGATGGCAGGCCGATGGCGGGCCGATTACGGGCGGGTGGGGCGTTGATCGCTGAAATGAATACAAGGCGGTTACAATCCGCTTTTCGCCATTTCCCTTTACGGATGACCGACTTGAAAACCAAGCCCTGCCTGACCCTGGATGACTGCAAGAAGATCGCCGCTGCCGCCGAGGCGGAAGCCGGCAAGAACAACTGGAATGTGGTCATTGCCATACTGGACGACGGTGGACATCTGCTTTATCTGCAGCGAGGTGACGGCGCCACACCGGCCAACGCCCAGATCGCCATTGAAAAAGGCCGCACTGCGGCCATTTCGCGCCGCTCCACCAAAAGCTGGGAAGACCGCATCACCGCCGGTCGCCATGCCATCCTGAAAATGCCGGTGTTGCCGGTGCAAGGTGGCATGCCGATCATGGTCAAGGGCGACTGCGTTGGTGCTGTGGGGGTATCGGGTGTGCAGTCGCAAGAGGATGAGCAAATCGCCAATGCCGGCATCGCGGCGCTAGGCCTGTCGTAATCGCATGAATATATAGAGGGGCGTGCACGACGCCTTGGAATATTTTTCGTAGTCCAACCAAAGGAGGGGATATGTTAAAAGCAACCATAGCGACAGCCGCTTTGCTCGCTGCAGGCACGGCATTCGCGCAAGCACCCAACCCGTTCGATGTCATTCCCGACAAGATGCCCTTTGACGTTCCCTATGGCGCGCCAATCTCGCTTGAAAAAGCGGAGGCGGTGCTGACCGCGGCCCTGGCCGAGTCGAGCAAGCGTGGCTGGAAAATTATCTGCGCCGTGAATGATTCGGGCGGCAATCTGGTGTCGTTCAAACGCATGGATAATGCGCAAATTGCGTCGATCGATATCGCCCTGCACAAGGCGCGTGCCGCGGTGAAATTCCGTCGCGAGACCAAGCTGTTCGAGAGCGGCGTGCAGAACGGCGTGAACTACCTGCTCAGTCTGGATGATGTCATTGCCTCACGTGGCGGCATTCCGCTGGTTGAGGCGGGCAAGATGATCGGTTCCATCGGTTGTTCCGGCGGCACCGGTTCGCAGGATGAGGTTGCGGCAAAGGCGGGGGTCGCGCTCATCAAGTGAAACGGTTTCGCACAGAAAATTGGTAATAAAAAAGCCGCCTCCGGGCGGCTTTTTTATTACCGCGGTTTTTCTACACGGAAAGCAGTGCTCTGAGGCCCAGCGCAAATGCCGGCATGGCCAGCAGGTTGATCGTGAGCGCTGCAACGAAAAAAAACCACAGCGCGGCGCCCGCGGGAACAACACGGCCGAGCAGGGCCTTGCCCGCCCAGCCCAGGCTGGCAAGCCCGGCGAGCGGGAAAAACGCCAAAAAAGGCAGCATCAGGATATAGACCAGGGAGAAGGTGTTGCTGCGCGGCCAGGCGGGCATGCTCTCGCCCAGCCACAGCGTCAGCACGCCGCATACGGCCGCGGCCAGCAGGTTGGCCGGCAGGCTGCGGCGGGCGAAGGCGACCGGTGACTCCTTTTGCTCGGGTGGCGGGTCTTGTTCTGCGGGTTGGTTCATGCTTGTTCACGGTAAAATGACAGGTTCATTCTATCCGCAAGCTTCGATCCGTCCGCACAGGAGATTTTCATGCTCAAAGGCCGCAACGCCATCGTCACCGGGTCCACCAGCGGCATCGGCCTTGGCATTGCCCAGACCTTCGCCCGCGCCGGTGCCAACGTCATGCTCAACGGTTTTGGCGAGGCCGCCGCGATTGAAAAACTCCGCGCCGACCTGGCACAGGAAACCGGCGTAAAAATCGCCTACTCGGGCGCCGACATGAGCAAGCCGTCGGAGATCCGCGCCATGGTCGCGCAGGCGGTGAAGGAATTGGGCGGTGTCGATGTCCTTGTCAATAACGCCGGCATCCAGCATGTCGCGCCGGTGCATGAGTTCCCGGAAGATAAATGGGATGCGATCATCGCCATCAATATGTCCTCCGCGTTTCACGCCTCCAAGGCGGCGCTGCCGCATATGCGGGCAAAAAAATGGGGCCGTATTATCAACATCGCCTCCATCCACGCCCTGATCGCCTCACCCTTCAAGTCGGCTTATGTCGCCGCCAAGCACGGTGTGCTCGGATTGTCCAAGACCATCGCGCTGGAGAACGCCGAGTACGGCATCACCTGCAATGCCATTTGTCCGGGTTATGTGAAGACGCCCCTTGTTGAGAGGCAGATAGATGACCAGGCCAGGGCGCACGGCATCTCGCGCGAAAAAGTCATTTCCGACATCATGCTCGCGCCGCAACCGACCGGGCGCTTTGTTGAGATCGCGGAGTTGGCCGGGCTCGCCGTCTTTCTGTGCGCTGATGCCGCTGCATCGATCACCGGTGCTGCGTTGCCGGTGGATGGCGGCTGGACGGCGCGCTAGCCCCCCCCGAGGGGAAGGCTGGAAACGCCCGTCTGGCGCGGGTTTTCAGCCTGTTTTCGAATTCAAGTTCGAAGCGCAGCTTGGCACCCGAATGCGGGCAAGGTGACGGGCGACGCACCATGCCAGACACACCCGTGATATTGTCCTGCGCCATGACAACGCCTCTCTCCTCTGCCGCCATCGCGGCGCTCACCCCGACCGGCAAGCTGCGCGTCGGCATTAATCACAGCAATTTCCTGCTATCCAGTCACGATGCCGCCGGCCGCTATAGCGGGGTTGCCATCGACATCGCCGCAGAACTGGCCAAACGCCTCGGCGTGTCGCTCGAGGTGGTCGGCTTTGACGCGCCCGGTCCCATGGCCGAGGCGGTGGCGCGCGACGCCTGGGACGTGGCCTTCATGGGTAATGAGCCGGCACGCGCAAAGCAGATCGCCTTCAGTGCCGCTTATCTTGAAATCGAGGCGGGCTACCTGGTGCCCGCCGGTTCGCCGATACAAACCATGTCCGATGTCGATTGCGAGGGCGTGCGGGTCGCGCTCATGGGCCGGAGCGCCTACGATCTTTTCCTTGAGCGTCACCTGCGACACGCCACTATCGTGCGTGCCAAGGATATCGATGCGTCTTACGACGTGTTTGTTGCCGACAAGCTTGAGGTGCTGGCCGGACTCAAGCCGCGCTTGATCAGTGACGCAAAGCGGCTTCCGGGCTCGCGCATGCTGGACGGGCGCTTTACGAGCATTCAGCAGTCAGTTGGCGCGCCCAGGTCGCGCGACGAAGCCGGCGCGGCTTATGTCCGGGGGCTGGTTGAGGCGCTCAAAGCGTCGGGTTTTGTCGCCAACGCCATCGCAAGACACCAAGTCAACGGTGTTTCGGTCGCCCCTGCCGCTGAGTAATGCAGCTTGCCCGCTTCACTGTATATGTCCCGGTCATGCGCACAGGCTGTGCTGCCCGATCCCGGCATTGCCTTATCTGGCTATTGCCAAGTTAGCCCTTATCAAATAAAGTAAGTACTCATGTTGTGAGCGCCGCCATCCAGAGGGCGCCTGGCACAAAGCCCCGTTCAAGACGGGGTGGGGCATCAAACCCAACACAAGGAGAGTCACCCATGTCTGATTCCGACGATCGCGCCCCCGTGGTTGCGAGCAAGACGCCGTTCAAGGTCGAGTTGATGGCCACCTACCGTTACGCCTGGTGTTCCTGCGGCCTGTCCAATTATCAGCCGTTTTGTGACGGTTCGCACACCATGTCCAAGGGCGGGCATAAGCCGGTCATTTTTACCCAGGACAAGGATGAGACGGTTTTTCTTTGCGGTTGCAAGCAGACAGGCAAGGGCCCGCGCTGTGACGGCAGCCACAAGTCAATCCCGTAATCGCGCTAAAGACAGGAGACTGATATGACCACCAGACAGGAAGTCAACGCCGACCCCAACAAGGTCGTGGTGATGGACACCAATGAAATGAACTGGGAGCCGACCGAGCACAAAGGCGTGTCGCGCAAGGTGCTTGAGTGCGTTAATGACCCACGCAAGGGCCGTGAAACTGCGTTGCTGCGACTGGAGGCGGGCGCATCGCTGCCGGCCGAATTACTTTCCGAGCGTGTCGAGATGTTCGTTCTCGAGGGCGGTTGTACCGACGGCACCGGCACTTACGGTCTGCACACCTTTGTGCGCAACCAGCCCGGGTTTCGCCTCGCGCTGTCCAGCGCTGAGGGCTGCGTGCTCTACGTCAAGCGTCGCGTTCCCATCCGCAAGACCGATGTCGAGCGGATGGTCGTAGACGGCAAGAACGCCGAGTGGACGCCGTTTCCGGCCCGTGGCGCGCGCGTGCTGCATCTTTACCGCGACATGCACGGCGTTGAGGTTTCGCGTATCGGCGATGTCTATCCGGACCGCAAGATTCCGTCGCACGACCATGCCATGGGAGAGGAGACTTTCGTTATCGAAGGCTGCCTGAAAGATGAGTACGGCAGCTACAGCGCCGGAACATGGTTCCGTTTCCCGATCGGCGTGCCACATGCGCCTTTCACCGAACAACAGAACGCGCTGATGCTGATTCGTGAGGGCGATCTGGTCTGGTAGGTTTGTACGCATTAAAAACGAGGGGTCGGCGAGTGTCCGGGCCCCGAAAGACGAATTAATCCTGAGGAGGAGCCACACATGAAACAAATCATCAAGGCGATTTCGCGCACGCTGGCAGCCATCGCTTTTGCATCTGTCGCCGTGTTTCCGGTGCATGCACAGGCGCCCGCGCCACAGTTCACCATGAAGGTTGGCATGGCCACCATGAACGACATCCAGCATTTCTGGGGCACGTCGTTCAAGGAGGCGATCGAGGCGCGCAGCAAGGGGCGCATCGAGGTCAAGGTTTTCCCGCGCGGACAGCTTGGCACCATTGCCAGCCAGATTGAGGGCCTGCAGTTGGGCACGATCGAGGCCTTCGTCACTCCCACCGATTTTTTCTCCGGCGTCGATCCGCGTTTTGGCGTGTATAGCATCCCCTTGCTGTTCAAGGACGCGCAGCAGGCCGAGAAGGTCATGCTTGACCCCGTTCTGAACAAGGAAATTCTTGCCATGGGCTCGGACAAGGGGATCCAGATTGCATCGGTGTTCACCTTCGGTTTCTCGCACTATTTCGGCAAGACGCCGATCCGCAAAATTGACGATTTCAAGGGCAAGAAACTGCGCGTCAACGCGACCGCCGCCGAACGCGCAAAAATGCGCCAGCTTGGCGCCTCGGCAGTGCCGATGGACCTTGCCGAGGTCATCCCGGGCCTGCAGCAGGGGGTCATTGACGGCACCATGAGTGTCACGCCGGTCTACGTGAACCTCAAGTTCAACGAGATCAGCAAGACGCTGACCCAGGTCAACGACACCATGATCGTGTCTGTCGCCGCCTTGAGCCGTGCCTGGCTCAACAAGCTGCCGGCCGATTTGCGTGAAATGGTCATCGACGAGGCAGCGAAAATGCAGCCCAAGATGATGGCGCAGTCGCGCACACTCGACGAGGCGATGCGCAAACGCTGGACCGAGGCGGGAGGCGAGTTTGTCGGCCTTCCCCCGGCCGACCTGGCGCGCCTTGGCCAGCTGCTCGGTGGTGTCGGTGAAGAGGCGACCAAGGATAACGCCGCAGCCAGCGCTTTTTACAAGCAAATGCGCGCGGTCGCCGCCAAATACTGATGTCCTGCTACCGGCATGAAGGGGCCGGCGCGTGAGCGCCGGCGCGCCGCTCCGCGCCCCGGGCAAGGCGTCCAAGCTGTTGTTTGTCGCGCTGCCGCGCTGGATCATGGGCAGCGCGCTGCTCATCGGCCTGGCGATCAACCTTGCCAATGTCATCGGGCGCTACGCCTTTGGCTATTCGCTGTACTGGGCGGAGGAGGTGCTGGTCTACCTGATGATATGGGGCGTGTTTATCGGCGTTGCGGCGGTTGCCTTTAACGGCGAGCATCTCAATATGGATTTGTTCTCGTCGGGAATGAACGATCCGTGGAAGAGCATCATCAACGCTTGCATGCTGGTGGTGCTGCTGTTGTGCTGCGGCTTTGCCATCAGCCAGTCCTGGAAGGTCGTCACGCTGTTTTATCAGGCCGGCCAGGTGAGCGTGGCCGCCGGCATTCCCAAGGCTGTTCCGCATGCGGCACTGCTGATCGGCTTTGTGTTGATGCTGTTCGCTGTGCTTGTCCGCATCCGGTCGTATTTGACCGGAAAATTCTAGGAATCCATCCATGGGCTGGTTGCTGGTATTGATGCCGATCACCCTTCTGGTGCTCGGTGTCCCGTTTTTTCTCATTCTGTTTGCGACTTCCGCAACGGCCTTGCTGCTGTCGGGTGATATCCCGACCACGGCGATCCATCAGGTCATGTTCAGCAGCATAGACAAGTACGCGCTGCTGGCGGTGCCCTTTTTCATATTTGCCGGCGACCTGATGGGTAAGGGCAGTGTCTCGAAAAGCCTGGTGCGCATCGTCACCGCGCTGATCGGTGGCGCACGCGGCAGCCTGCCGCTGTCATCGCTCGGCGCCGCCACACTGTTCGGCGCCATTTCAGGCTCGACTGCGGCGACCACGGCGGCGGTCGGTTCGGTGATGTACGGCCGGCTGCGCCAGGCCGGCTACGATGAGAAATTTTCCAGCAGTATTTTTGTCTCGGCCGGGGCCATCGCCAACCTCATTCCGCCTTCAATAGGTTTCATCCTGTTCGGTATCGCCTCCGACACGTCCATCGTCCGCCTGTTTGCCGCCGGCATCATCCCGGGGCTGGTGATGGCGGCGTTTTTCGGCGTCTATATCTACGGCTACGTGCTGCGCAAGGGCGAGAAAGGCGGCACGCCCTTCCGTCTGTCCGAACTGCTTTCATCGGTGCGTCAGGGCCTGTGGGCAATAGGTGCGCCGGTGCTGATTCTCGGTGGTATTTACACCGGCTTGTTCTCCCCCACGGAGGCGGCAGGCGTTGCTGGCATTTACGCGATATTCGTGGCAATGGTCGTTTATGGCGAGGTAACGCTGGCCGGCGTGTTTGACGCTGCCGCACGTTCGATGTACCTGACGGCGCAGATTTTCGCCATCGTGGCCGTTGCCGGCGTGTACTCGTGGTTGCTGACTGTGAGCGGCTACGCACTCGCGGCGACCGACTATATCAACGGACTGGGGCTCTCGCCCTGGGCGGTGCTGCTCACCATCAACTTGCTGCTGCTGTTTGTCGGGTGCGTACTCGACACCGCCTCGGCCATTCTGGTGCTGACCCCACTGCTGATGCCCATAGCCAAGGCGGCGGGGATCGATCCCATTCACTTTGGCGTCATCGTGGTGATGAACCTGAGCATAGGCACTTTCACGCCGCCCTTTGGCATCGATATCTTCGTCGGGCAGGCGGTGTTCAAGACCCCGCTTGCCAGCATGTATCGCGGCCTGGTGCCCTTCATCATCGCAAGCATAGGCGCGCTGATGGTTGTGACCTACATCCCGCAGTTGTCGCTGTGGGTGCCGCGGTTGCTGAGCTGAGGTCGGCGGATGCTGAGCTTTGGCAAACGCCTGCGCAAACTGCGCCTGTCGCGCAGCCTTGTACTTGACGAACTGGTTGGCAGGACCGGTCTGTCGCGGCCCTACCTGAGTCAGATCGAGACCGGCAAGGCCTCGCCCTCGCTCCAGACTGTGCACAAGCTGGCTGCGGCACTGCAAGTGCCGGTCACCTATTTCTTTGCCGACGACGGCGTTTCGGCGCACATCATTCGCAAGAATGAGCGGCCGGTGATTACCTTCGGTCCTCCCGACCCGGTCACCGGACAGCCGATGAGCCTCACCATGCTGTCCGCGCCCAATCGCAAAATCGAGATGGTCATCCTGGAAATTCCCAAGGGTTACAACGCGGCAAAGCAGGATCAGGGCCATGAGGGCGAAGAATGTTTTCTCGTGCTCGCCGGTCGCGTCCGCGCCGAGCAGGCTGATCGCAGCTTCGACGCTGAGGAGGGCGACAGTTTCCACTGGGACGGCACAATCCCGCACGCCATCCATAATATCGGCCGCATGCCCGCGCGGCTATTGGTTGCGCGCAGTCCACCCGGATTCATGATGGTGCAGTTCTCCGGTGAAGCCACTGTGCCGGTGCCCAGGCGGGTGTCCGGCAAGCTCATCGCGAAGCGCAAAAAAACCTAGGCTCCCTGCGGTTTTCTTGTTTGCCGGCCTCAAGTTTTTTCCAAAGCTACCGATGACATCTATTGATGCGCTAGCGCAGCTTGCTCTCGTTCTGCGAGCAGCCTGGACGCGTGCGCAGGGCGGCTCCCGACGTGGCGGGGTAGGGGGCTGGGGCTTGTTTTGGGATGGGCCGTGCATAACAGCTTACGGTGATTGATGGATTTGATCGCATGCTTCGCTCTCCTCAGATGGAAAGCCCGTCCTTTTTCGAATCCGTCCTGGATTCCCTGGATCATCAGATCGCCGTGATCGACTCGGCGGGCGAGATCATTCACGTCAACGCGGCCTGGATCGCTTTTGGTGTCAGCAACGGCATGCCGAGCAGCTATGATTGGCGGGGAATAAATTACCTGCAGGTGTGCAAGGTTGGGAGCAACGAGAGGGATGAGAAAATAATCAAGGTTGCCGAAGGCATCAGGCGAGTCCTCTCAGGTGGCAGTGACGAATTCGAGGCGGAGTATCCATGTCACAGCCCGAGCATAAGGCGCTGGTTCATGATGCGCGTTGCAACCATGAACTACGAAGGGCCGCGATGTTACTTGATCTCACACACCGACATCACCAGCCGCAAAATAGCCGAAGAAGCGCTCGAGGCGTTGAGCGTCACCGACCCGCTTACCGGTCTGGCCAATCGCCGCCGGCTGTGCGTATTTTTAAGCGATGAATGGCGACGTGCGCAGCGCCAGCACCTGCCGATGAGCGTTATCATGCTGGACGTTGATCATTTCAAGATGCTCAATGACGCACTCGGGCATGCCGCAGGGGATGCCTGCCTATGCCAGATCGCCGGCATTCTGAGGCAGTTCAGCAAACGCCCGACAGATCTCGCTGCGCGTTACGGTGGCGAGGAGTTCGTACTGGTGCTCGCCAATACGCCCTTGGCGGAGGCGGTGATCCTCGCCAATCGCATCCGCGAGGCCGTTTTGAAGCTTGCGTTCACGTTCGGCGGCAATCTTGGCGCTAATCGTGGCGAAAATCGGCAGCTTAGCATCAGCGCCGGTGTCAGCTTTGCCTATCCGCTTCATGACGGTGATGGCACTGAGCTGGTAGAGCAGGCCGACAGGAGCCTGTATTGCGCCAAACGAAAAGGGCGGAACCGGGTGGAGGCCTTCGGCGACCCTTGCGCTGCCGGCGTTGTTGCTGCAAACGCCCCCGAAAAAATTCCGTCGTCGGTTAGCAGGTTGTGAGTCAGGCCTTCAGGTTCAGCAGTTTGAGGGCGTTGCCAAAATAAATCTTGCGTTTGTCATCTTCAGACAAAGCAAGGTCTTCGATCGAGCGAATGCCCTCGCGTATGAACATCGGGCCGTTTTCCGGATCGAAGGGACAGTCGCTGGCAAACACAATTTTGTCGATGCCGAAAAAATCCAGGCCGCAGCGCAATGCTGGCGCAGATCCACCCAGCACCGTATCGGCATAAAACATCTTGAAATAGTCGATAGGCTTCTTGCTCATGCGCTTGAGGATCTCGGCATCGCTGCCGTCCGCACTGCGCGTGCCAAGTTGTGCCCACAGTGTTTCGGCGCGGCCTGACAGGAAAGGGATCATCGCGCCGCAGTGGTGGGTGACAAGTCGCAGGTCCGGCAGTTTTTCCAGCAGGCCCGAAAAAACAAAGCGCGCCATGGCGACACTGGTCTCGTAGGGCCAGCCGAGCACCTGCCATATTTCGTACTTGGAAACCTGCTCGGTCGGGTAGTCGGGGCGAGAGCCCGGGCGTACCGGATGCATGAATACGGGCAATTTGTGATGCCGCGTGACGCGTTCGAACACCGGGAAGAACTCCGGCTCGTCCATTGGCCGGCCATTGACGCTGGTGCAGATCTGGATGCCGCGCGCGCCGAGTTTTTCTATGGCGCGGTCCATTTCCTCCAGCGCAGCCGGCACGTTGTTCATGGGCAGGGACGCGATGAATGCGGGGAATTTTTTCGGCCACTTGCGCACCATCTCGGCCATGCCATCGTTGGCAACGCGCGCAAATTCCGGCGAAAGTTCGGGGCCGCCTAGCGCATCGGGCGAGGGCAGGGACAGCGTCAGCACCTGTTGCACGTCGGGGAATTTTTCGTCCAGCATGGCCACCCTCGCCTCTATGTCCCAGAGCATGCGCAGGCTGGACATGCGTTTGACAATGCCCTGATCCTTGGAGTGCTGCTTCATCAGCTCCAGGTAGGCGGCGGGCATGACGTGGTTGTAGATGTCGATTTTCATGGGTTTGGGGTGTGGTGGGGGAGTGTTGTCGGGGAAATCAGGTGAGGCTAGCACAAGGGGCGCGCACGCCGCCAGGCCTGGCGCGACACAGCGCACCGAGCGCACGAATCAGCGCAGCAATCATGCGCCGGAGCGCGTTTGGTCTTCATCAAACAGGTCCTCGAGGTGGGATACGTCGCCCCAATGCACCAGTTCCCAGAGCCCTGCGGCGTAACGAAAGCGGTTGATGCTGGCGTTGTGGACTGAAAACTTGCGCGGGGTGTCGATGGGCGCGGCGGTGGCATGCTGATAAAGATGCGCCAGCACGCCGCCATGGCAGACCACCACGACGGTCCGGCCCGGGTGCAGGCCGGCGAGGCGGGTAAAGGCGCTGACACAGCGGTCGTAGGCCTCGCGCAGGCTCTCGCCGCCGGGGATACGAAATTCGGGCTCGGGGCGGCGCAGGCGTTCCAGCGTCTCGCCGTGCGCGGCGATGATCTGCGCTTCGGTGAGGCCCTCCAGTACGCCAAAGTTGCGCTCGCGCAGCTGCGCGTCGGCCCGCACGGTGTGGCCGCTCAGGCTGGCAATGGCGCCCGCCGTGTCGAGTGCGCGACCAAGGTCGCTCGAGTAGATGACATCAAAGGGCTCGCGCGAGAGGCGCTGGCCCAGCGCGGCGGCCTGTCTGCGCCCTAGCGGTGAAAGAGGGCTGTCCTGGTGTCCCTGGAAGCGCCCCTTCAGGTTCCATTCAGTTTCGCCGTGGCGGATCGCAATGATTTGGGTATCAGTCATGCGGCCGATTTTACAGCACCGTGGCGGCAGGCCTGTGCGAGACACAAAGCAAAGCGGGACGGCGTGCCGTCCCGCTTTACTCCGATTGCTGCGGCCTTACTTTGCCGCCTTGGCCGCCTTTTTGTCCGCGTGCAGTTTCATTTTGTCTTCGTGAATTTCCTTCCTGTCCGCTTTCATTGCGGCGTGGTCCGCCTTGAGCTTGGTATGGTCGGCTTTCATCGCGTCCTTGTTGCCGGCCGCCTTGTCGGCAAGCAGCTTTTGCCTGTCCGCCGCCGTGGTCGCCTTGTCGGCTTTGAGTTTTTCACGATCGGCCTGCAGTTCCTTGCGGTCTGCCTGCACCGCCGCGTTGGGTGCCTTGGCCGCAGGAGCCGGTGCCTGCGCGAAGGCGCTGCCGAAGGCGAAGGTGAGGGCGATGGTGTTGAGTGCGATCAGCATGCGTTTCATGGTTGTCTCCTTGGGTTCCGTTGTTTAAGGGGTCTGCTGTTTAAGGGTGTCGCTGTGTGATTAACGTTCCGTCGCGCCGGCCGTTGACCCCGGGATGTTGCGCCTAATCATCCCAGCGGTAAAATTTCGCCTGCTTTTCCGTGTACGCGGCGCGGCGCAGTTTGTCCGAGCGGAAAAGCCAGAAAAAGGCCAGCGCCACGACGGCCGCAGTGAGCAAGGCGATGGCTAAAACGAGTAGCATGTGCATGGTATTCTCCTGGTGAAAGCGTAAAGTTCGGTGTCCGTGTTGCATTGGACCCCGGCGACGCATGCTTTCCCAGAAGACTTACCAAGTCTTGCGCGCCTTACGCTTGGATACACGGGTGAAACAAATGCTTACACTTTTGCGTGACAGGGTTCACGCCATCACTGTTCGCGGCCTCGGTGCCACGCGACCCGCACGGCTTGCCGGGTTTTGCCTGGTCGGTGCGGGGTGCGCCTGTTCTTTCGCCAGCTTGGCAGCGGATCTGCCGATTTTTGACGCGCATATCCACTACAGCCATGACGCGGTGGACGTTCTGCCGGCCAAGGAGGCCGCGGCCATCCTGCGCAAGTCCGGGGTCAAGCGCGCCCTCGTCTCGAGCTCCAACGACGAGGGCAACCAGAAGCTCATCGCCGAGGTGCCGGAGATCGTGCTCTCGTCGCTGCGTCCTTACCGTACCCGCGCCGACACCGCCGGCTGGACGCGCGAGCCGGCCATCATCACCTACATCGAAGACCGATTAAAGCGCTACAAGTATGTGGCGATGGGCGAGTTCCATCTCTATGGCGCCGACGCCGACCTGCCGGTGCCGCGGCGCATGGTTGAACTGGCAAGGCAACACAATCTACTGCTGCACGCGCACTCGGATGCCGACGCAATCGCGCGGCTGTTCGGGCAGTGGCCGGAGGCGCGCATACTCTGGGCACACTCGGGATTCGCGCGGCCCGAGCAGGTGCGCGAGATGCTGCGCAAGCACAAAAACCTGTGGAGCGATCTGGCGTTTCGCAGCGACCAGGCTCCTGGCGGCAAGGTCAGTCCGGACTGGCGCGCGGCCTTCACCGAATTTCCAGACCGCTTCCTGCTTGGCACCGACACCTACGTGCCCGAGCGCTGGCACTACATCGGCGAGCACGCGGCGTGGTCGCGCACCTGGCTGGCTGATCTGCCGCCTGAGATCGCCGAACGCATTGCCTTCAAGAATGGCGACGCCTTGCTGGGCAGTTTGAAGCCATGACGTTGCGCTGGGCCGCTACCGGTGTCGTGCTTTGCTCTGTGCTCGGTTTTGCAATGGGCGTCGCGGGGAGCGGTGCCGCCACCGCCTGCACGCCTGCATTCAAAGGGGCCACGGCGGTTCAGTCACCGCGCTATACCGTCGCATGGCGCACGCAGCCGGCGGGCATTGCAGTGGGCCAGCATTTCGCGGTGGATTTCGTTGTTTGCCCAAAGGCGGGCGCGGCCGCCCCGAAAGAGTTGCGTATTGACGCCCAAATGCCCGAACACGGTCACGGCATGAATTACAAGGCCGTGGTGACCCCGGTCAAAAGCGAGGGCGACGGGCGCTACCGCGCCGACGGGCTGATGTTTCACATGCCCGGGCGCTGGGAACTGATGTTTGAACTGCGTGGCGATGCAATCGATCGGCTTGTGGCGGAGGTGATACTCAAATGAGACGGCGTTTGCTGGCAAGAATTGCCGCGGCCCTGACGGTGACGACCGGGCTTGGCATCGCCATTGAGGCGGGCGGCGACAGCCTGCTGCCCTTTACAGAAGAGGAGACGACCGCGATCCTTCGCCACGGGCCCTGGCCCCAGCCCTGGTCGGGCGACCCGAGCAACCGCGCCTCGGGCAATGCCGAGGCGATATTCCTTGGTGAGCGGCTGTTTTTTGATCCGCGGCTGTCGGTCAACGGCAAGCTGTCTTGCGGCACCTGTCATGAGCCCGAGCGCAACTGGATCGATGGCGAAAAGCGCGGCCTGGGCCTGGCGCGGGTCGATCGCAACACGCCAAGCCTGCTCGATGTGCGCCTGCATCGTTGGTTCGGCCACGACGGCGCTGCCGATAGCCTCTGGTCGCAAAGCATGCGCCCCATTGTGGAGGCGCGCGAGATGGGTGCCAGCGCGGCGCATGTGGCAAAGCTGGTGCGCGGCGATGCCAGGCTTGCCTGCCGCTACGAGAACATTTTCGGCGAAGCCCCGCCGGCTGACGACGACGCGGTGCTGGTCGGTGTGGGCAAGGCGCTCGCCGCGTTCCAGGAAACCATCATCAGCGGGCGCACCCCGTTTGACCGGTTTCGTGATGCGCTGGCGCGGGGCGATCGGCAGGAAGCGGCGCAATATTCGCAGCCGGCGCAACGCGGCCTGAAAATATTCATCGGCAAAGGCGCCTGCAACACCTGCCATTTCGGTCCCAATTTCACCAACAATGAGTTCGCCGACACCGGTATTTCGTATTTCATCGAACCGGGTCGTGTCGACGCCGGCCGCCATGGCGGCATCCAGAAGGTCAACGCCAGCCCGTACAATCTGTTGTCGCGCTGGAACGACGACCCGGCGCGCAGCACCGCCACCAGCACCCGCCATGTCGAGCCCGAGCAGCGCAATTTCGGCGAGTTCAAGGTGCCGACGCTGCGCAACGCCGTGCTCAATGCGCCCTACATGCACGATGGCAGCTTCGCCACCTTGCGCGAGGTGATCCGCCATTACTCCGAGCTCAACGAAGAGAGGCTTCACGCCGACGGCCAGAAAATCCTCAAGCCCTTGCGACTCACGCCGGATGAAAGCAACGACCTTCTGGTGTTTCTTGAGAGCGTGTCGACCTTTACCTCGCCCTGGCGTGGCAACAGCGGCACCGATGATCCGCATTGCGAAGTGAGAAAAAAATGATGAAAAAAGGCCGGATAAATAGCTGGAAACCCGCGCCCATGGCGGTTTTCCAGCCTGTCTGTATTTGAAATGGCCAGCATGGAGAACGCACGCGAACTGGCTGCCGCCTTTGATATTCAGCAGCTGACGCCGGATTTTTATATTGATCCGTTTCGCCACTACCGGGCCTTGCGCGAGCATGCACCGGTCAAGCGCCTGCCGGACGGCTCGTATTTTCTTACACGCTATGTCGATGTCGCCGCCGTCTACAGAGACATCAAGACCTTCAGTTCGGATAAAAGGGTGGAGTTCAAACCAAAGTACGGGGACTCGCCGCTATACGAGCATCACACCACCAGCCTGGTGTTCAATGACCCGCCCTTGCACACCAGGGTGCGCCGCCTGATCATGGGGGCCATCACGCCGCGCGCGGTGTCCGATATGGCACCGGGTTTGGTGACCCTGGTAGACGGCCTGCTGGACGCCATGGCGCGCAAACAGGCGGCCGGCGGGGAGATCGACCTGGTGGAGGATTTTGCCTCAGCCATTCCGATTGAAATCATCGGCAATCTGCTCGGTGTGCCCCATACCGAGCGCGGACCGCTGCGCGCGTGGTCGATGGCCATTCTCGGGGCGCTGGAGCCGGTGCTGAGCGACGCGCAATTGCAGCGCGGCAACGATTCCGTGCGCGATTTTCTTGCCTACCTTGAGGGTCTGGTTGCCGATCGGGCACGTCATCCGCTCGATCCTGAGCGCGACGTGCTGACACGCCTGATCCAGGGCGAGTCGGATGGCGAGAAGCTTAGCCACACTGAGTTATTGCAAAATTGCATTTTCATTCTTAATGCGGGGCATGAGACCACTACCAACCTGATCGGCAACGGCTTGGTGGCGCTGGCGCAGTGGCCGGATGAAAAAGCGCGCTTGATCGCCAAGCCCGCGCTGATCAAGGGCGCGGTGGAGGAGGTGCTGCGCTACGAGAGCTCCAACCAACTGGGTAACCGCAGGACTACCTGCGACACCGTGGTGGGCGGCGTGGCGATGGCGGCGGGTACACGGATTCACGTGTGTATTGGCGGCGCCAACCGTGATCCGGAACAGTTTCCGGAGCCCGACCGTTTTGATATCACACGCGCACCCAACCGCCACCTCGCCTTTGCCAGCGGACCGCACCAATGCGTCGGCAACCATCTCGCGCGCCTGGAGGGCGAGACGGCGATCGGCCGCTTCCTCGCGCGCTTCCCTCGCTATGGCCTTGCCGGCGAACCGCTGCGTGGCGGACGCGCACGGTTTCGCGGCTTCTTGCGTATCCCCGCCCGTCTGTAGTCGGATGTTTTCGGGCAAGAACTGAAAAGGCCGGGTTTTGGGACGGCCAATTGGCACGTCGCCGCCAGTCGCAAGAGCGAAATATTCTTCCCTTCGGCGTTTCGCGACAGGGGCTTGCGTCTCTTGCCGCCTTGTGAAATCGCCTGAACTGCGACCCTATTTCCCTTCATTTCCGGGCATCACCGTCCGGCGTCGCGGGGCAGACTTTGCCTCATGCGATATTGCCTGCCCTTATTGCCGCGCGCCGTCGTTGGGGACGAGGGGTAATCCATGACACTGACAACGTGGCTTTGGGACTTCGAGCATCTTGATCTCACCGTCGACATGATCGAGGAGTTTTATGTCGGAGTGGTCACGGGTTTGCTGCTGTTCCTGTCGTTCCATGACGAGCTGTATTACCTGATTTAACGCACCGGTTTAACGCACTGAGCGATGCCGGAAGGTTCGGCAATCGCGTTGGCGCCCCAGTTGTCCCCCTATCTCGGTTGACGAGATCTTGCCGATCCAGGCGAGCAAACAGGAGCCTGTTTTTGCAAACACAAATCGGCCCCGGGATGGCACGCAATTCCGTCACTGACTATTAATTTTTTGCCGGGGCGGCCGATATAAGGTTTGCGCAGCAGGGGGAATGCTTGTGTTCGCGGATATTGGATATTGGCAGAGGCAAAGCCGAGAGTTGATGCCCAAAAGCCCCGCTGACCGCCGCATTCGTTTGCCACACCCGAATTAATAATTACATGTCGTCGCCGTCTTGTCGTAACGCGGACGATTTGTTTGCGGCTTAGGAACGTACCACTGCATCTACGTACAAATTGGCGGATCTGAATATGCCTAAAAAAGCACTGATTCAAGGCGCGCTCTCGACCGGGGTGATATTCGCACTTTCATCCTGGATGGGTGCGATGGTGAGTGTGCTGGTGTTGGCTGCGGCCTGGGCGGTGATTGTGACCGCCTCGGCGGCGGCCGCGCGCAAGGCGGTTGAATATGAGGTGGCGTTGCTGACGCAGCGACTGGCCTCGACACGCCAGCAGGCGCAGGAGATCGTCGGCGAATACCGTGCCGAGCTCGGTGCGCAGTTTCACGCCTGCGGTAACGAACTGGTTCAGTTGCAGCAGATTCTTGGTGATGCGATTTCGACCCTGTTGTCGAGTTTTAACGCCCTTAATGACTGTAGCGCGACGCAGCAGCGCCTGGCTGTTTCCATCACGCGCGGTGAGGCGAAACCCGGGGATGAGCAGGTCAGTGTGGAGCAATTCATCCAGGAGACGTCGGCGACGCTGGCGTCCTTCGTCGAATCAACCGTGCAGAACAGCAAGACCGCGATGGGGCTGGTTGAGCGTATAGACCAGGCGAAGGAGCAGGTGCAAGTGGTGTTGCGCCTGTTGCGCGAGGTCGAGGGTATTTCCAAGCAGACCAACATGCTCGCGCTCAACGCCGCCATCGAGGCGGCGCGAGCGGGCGAGGCCGGCCGCGGCTTTGCCGTCGTTGCCGAGGAGGTGCGCGTGTTGTCCGATCGTACCAACCAATTCAGCCAGCAGATTCGCAGCGAGATCGAGGCGTTGCATGGGTCCATATCCGGCGCCGAATCGGCGATCAATGAGATGGCCTCAAAGGACATGAATTTTGCGTTGCAGTCAAAGCAGCGCGCCGTCGAAATGCAAAGCGGTGTGCGCAAGGTTAACGAGGGAATCGCAGTCGGCGTGGACGAGCTCGGGCGCATCGCCCGCCAGGTCGAGGACAACGTGCGCATCGCGGTGACCGCACTGCAATTTCAGGATGTGACGACACAGCTCGTCGGGCACACGCGTGCGCGCATGACCGAACTCGAATCGATGATGGCGGGCCTTGCAACGCTGCCCGATGCGCTCGAGCTGTCCGCCGGCGGGGATGCCAACGGACAGGCCGTGTTGCAAAAGATGCGCGAACGCGTGCTGGCGGCGCGCGAGCGTACGTCACGCAACCCGGTTCGGGAAGGCCAGATGGATAAGGGCGGTATCGAGTTGTTCTGACAGATCAATAGGCAACAGGAGAGTGCAATGAGCAAGACAATTCTCGCGGTGGACGACTCGCCATCGATAAGGCAGATGGTCGCTTTTACCCTCAAGGGCGCCGGTTATAACGTGCTCGAGGCGGAAGACGGCCAGGCCGGTCTGGATAAAGCCAAGTCCTCTGCGGTGAACCTCGTCCTGACCGACCAGAACATGCCAAAGATGGATGGACTCACGCTGGTGAAAAGCCTGCGCGTCCTGCCGCAGTACGCGACTACGCCCATTCTCATGCTTACCACCGAGTCGAGCGACGCGATGAAAGCGCAGGGCAAGGCGGCGGGGGCGACCGGATGGCTGGTCAAGCCCTTTGACCCGGCCAAGCTGCTCGAGGTGGTCAAGAAGGTCATCGGCTGATTCCCGGCTAGCCGGCAAAAAAGACAAGCAAGCGGAGCAGACCAATGAGCAATAGCGCATCGCAAGGCGGCGGCATCGACATGAGCCAGTTCTTCCAGGTGTTCTTTGACGAATGTGCGGAGCACCTGGCGACAATGGAAAGCCTGCTGCTGGCCATCGACCCGGCGACAGCCTCATCAGATGACCTGAATGCCATTTTCCGCGCCGCCCATTCGATGAAGGGCGGCGCCGGAACGTTTGGCTTCACCGACATGACCGATGTGACCCATGTGCTGGAAACCCTGCTCGACCGGGTGCGTAAAAGTGAAATCGCGCTCACCACAGAGATGGTCGACGCATTTTTGCAGGCCGGCGATGTGGTGAAAGCCCAGCTTGCCGGGCATCGCGCCGGGCAGGACGGCCTTGCCGACACCAGCCCTGCAGAAGCGGTGTGTGCCAGGCTCCAGGGTCTGATCGAGGGGCACGCTGCAGGCGCTCTGGGCGCTGCGTTTGCGGCAAGCGCCGATGTGGCGACCGGATACCGCATCGCGTTTTCCAGCAAGGAAGCGGCAAAAGTATTCGAGCCCCTGCTGGAAAACCTTCGCGCGCTGGGGACGCTGGAGATCCTTGCCCAGTCCAAGTCAGCCAAGCGCAGCAAGTCGGCGCAACGCTGGGAGCTGCAGCTGGTGACGGCAAAGGGGGAGTCGGCGCTGCGCGAGCTATTCGATTTTGTCAAGACAGAGGGCGAGATCGATGTGCGCGCGATAGGGGCGGCAGAAGCAGCCGCGCCCGCGTCCGGTGCTGTGCCGGCAAGCGCCGCAGCCGATGCGGGCTTTGGCTTCTTTGATGAAGCCGTGGGCGTCCCCCAACCGATTTTGTCCGAACGCGCAAACGGCTACGGCTTTTTTACGGATATGGTCGCACCCATTGCGGAACCGGCCGAGAAAAGTCCCGGACGTCGTGCGACCGACCAGCCCGAGGTGGTCTCCGGTATCGCCGGCCGGCGCGAAACCGACAAGGTGGTGGTGGCCCCGCAGGGCGAGACTTCGTCCATCCGCGTCAGTGTAGAAAAAGTCGACACCCTGATCAACCTCGTGGGCGAACTGGTCATTACGCAGGCGATGCTGTCGCAAAACGCCTCGCAGCTCGACCCGGTGGTGAATGAAAAACTACTGAGCGGTATGGCCCAGTTCGACCGCAACACGCGCGAACTTCAGGAATCGGTGATGTCCATCCGCATGATGCCCATTTCCTTCGTATTCAGCCGCTTTCCGCGTGTGGTGCGGGATCTGGCCACCAAACTAGGCAAGCAGGTTGAACTCAAGACCGAGGGCGAGGGAACCGAACTGGACAAGGGCGTGATCGAAAAGCTCTCCGACCCGCTGACCCACCTGGTGCGCAACAGTCTTGATCACGGCATCGAATCGCCGGAGGTTCGCGAAGCGGCCGGCAAACCGGCCAAGGGCACCATCACCCTGCGCGCCTTTCACCGCGGCGGCAACATCATGGTTGAAGTGCTCGATGACGGCGCCGGTCTGGATCGCGAAAAACTGCTGGCCAAGGCGCGCGAACGCGGTATGACTGTGTCCGACGCGATGACCGACCAGGAGGTGTTCGGGCTTATTTTCGAGGCCGGCTTCTCCACCGCCGCACAGGTGACGGACGTGTCCGGGCGCGGGGTCGGCATGGATGTGGTGCGCCGCAATATCCGCGAGATCGGCGGCAGCGTGGAAATCGGCTCAAACCACGGTGGCGGCACGCGCATCTCGATCAAGCTGCCGCTGACCCTGGCGATTCTCGACGGCATGTCGGTCGGGGTCGGGCAGGAGGTGTTCATCATTCCGCTGACCAATATCACCGAGTCGCTGCAACCGGTAAAAGAACATATTAACTCGATTGCCGGACGCGGCTCGGTGTTGCAGGTGAGGAACGACTACCTGCCGGTGCTGGCGTTGCACGAGGTGTTTAACCTGCGACCAAAAGTCAATGACTTTGACAAAGGCATCATGGTGATCCTGGAATCAGAAGGCGCCAAGACCGCACTTTTCGTCGACGAATTGCTCGGGCAGCACCAGGTGGTGATCAAGAGCCTGGAAACCAATTACCGCCGGGTCTCAGGCGTGTCCGGTGCCACCATCATGGGCGACGGGCGGGTCGCGTTGATTCTCGATGTAGCCGGGCTGGTCACCGCCGCACAGCCTGAATACGCGCAGGCTGCCTGAAGCGCGTGCCGGATTCTACACAGAAATAGCCAACCAAAAGGAGTGCGAAAAATGTCACAAGTTCAAACCGCAGCCGCAGCCGCAGCCGCAGCCGCAGCCGAAAAGGCGAGCACCGACGCCGGCCGAATGGCCAACGAGTTTCTCACCTTCAAACTGGGTAGCGAAGAATATGGTATCGAGATTCTGAAAGTGCAGGAAATCCGCAGTTACGAGGCGGTGACCGCGATCGCCAACGCGCCCGAATTCATCAAGGGTGTCGTCAACCTGCGCGGCGTGATCGTGCCGATCGTCGACATGCGCATCAAATTCAATCTCGGCAAGTCCGACTATGACCAGTTCACGGTGGTCATCATCCTCAACGTGGCGGGGCGTGTGGTGGGCATGGTGGTCGATGCGGTGTCCGACGTGATGCAGCTCGCCGCCGAGCAGATCCGCCCGGCGCCGGACTTTGCGTCCTCGACCTTCGACACCAAGTACATCACCGGGCTGGGCACGCTCGAAGAACGCATGCTGATTCTGGTCGACATCGAGAAGCTGATGTCGGGCAGCGACATGGCGTTGATGGATCAGGCCACGCTGCAATAGGTCCACCTTTCACAACATTTTTTCAATATTTTCCCTAGGGAGCAATCATCATGTTTTCAATCGGCAATATGAAGGTAGGGGCCAGGCTCGGCCTGGCGTTCGCGGCGGTATTGCTGCTGTTGTCTATCGTCGCCACGCTGGGCTATGTGCGTATCGACGGCCTGAGCACCATCACAAACCGCGTCGGCACGAAGGATTTCGTCAAGGCGGATCTGAGCCAACAGATCGCCTTCTACTCGCGCGCCAACTATGCGCGTGTGGTCGAGATGCTGGTCAGCGACGATCCGGCCAAACTGACCTTTATTAAGACGAGAATCGATGCCAACAGCAAGCTGGTCAGCGATGCCCTGGACAAGCTCGACGCCCTCCTTTATACGCCCGAGGGCAAGGCCCTGATGGCGAGCCTCAAGGAAGCGCGCGCGGCCTACCGCGTCTCGTTTCAGGAGGTCATCAAGCTGGTGGAGGCGGGCCAGAGGAAAGATGCCCTCAAACACCTCTATGCGAGCACCGAGCCGGCTTACACCAAACTGAACGAAGGCATCGTGAAGATGAGCGCGCAGCAAAGCAAGCTCGTCTCCGACGGGGTCAAGGCGGCGGACGAGGACGCGAAGGGCGCGCAGACCCTGTTGCTGGCCTTGAGTGGCGCTGCGTTGCTGCTGGGCGTGCTGCTTGCCTGGTTGATTGCGCGTTCGATTACGCGGCCGCTGAACGAAGCCGTCGGCGTGGCGCAGAAAGTGGCCGCCGGTGATTTTTCCAGCGTGGTGAATGTGAAGTCCACCGACGAGACCGGTCAGTTGCTCGGTGCGCTTGCGCAGATGCAGGCGAACCTGCTCGCGCGCGGTGAGAGCGACGCGAAGGTCTTGGCCGAGAGCATGCGCTCGAAGATCGCGCTCGATGTGGCGGCGACCAACGTGATGATCGCCGATGCGGGTCTGAACATTGTGTACACCAACCAGTCGATCCGCGAGATGCTGAAGACCGCCGAGTCGGACATTAAGAAGCAGTTGCCGCAGTTCAACGCTGCCGGGGTGCTCGGCACCAACATCGACGTATTCCACAAGAACCCGGCGCACCAGCGCGGGATGCTGGCCAATCTGCGCGGCACGCACAAGACCAATCTGGAGATCGGTGGGCGCAAGTTCTCCCTGATCGTCAACCCGGTGATCGGAGAGGCCGGCGAGCGCCTGGGCACGGTGGTGGAGTGGCAGGACCAGACCGCGATGCTGGCGGCCAAGGAACGCGAAGACAAACTGGCCGCGGAGAACCTGAGGATCAAGAACGCGCTCGATAAGTGCACCACCAACGTGATGATCGCCAACGCCGACTGCGAAATCGCCTACATGAACGAATCGGTCGCCGAGATGATGGTGAGGAACGAGTCGGACCTGCGCAAGGTGCTGCCGCAGTTCGATGCACGCAAGCTGATCGGGGCGAACATCGACATCTTCCACAAGAACCCCTCGCACCAGAGGAACATGCTGGCCAATCTGCGCAGCACCTACAAGACCGAGATCGTGGTCGGCGGGCTGACCTTCGGTCTGGTGGCCAACCCGATTGTGGATGCCAAGGGCGTGCGCGTGGGCACCGTGGTGGAGTGGGCCGACCGCACCGCCGAGGTGGCGGTGGAGGTGGAGGTGGCCGGGCTGGTGAGGGCGGCGGTGGACGGGGACTTCACCCAGCGCATGGACGTGAACGGCAAGAGCGGTTTCTTCAAGGCGCTTGGCGATGGCATCAACGAGTTGATGCAAACGAGCTCGGTCGGCCTCAATGAAGTGGTACGGGTGCTCGGTGCCCTGGCCAAGGGTGACCTGACCGAGAAGATCACCAACGAATACAAGGGCACCTTCGGGCAGTTAAAGGACGATTCGAACCAGACGGTGGAGCAGTTGACCACCATCATCACGCAGATCAAGGAGGCGACCGAGTCGATCACCACCGCCTCCAAGGAGATCGCGCAGGGCAACACCGACCTGTCGCAGCGCACCGAAGAGCAGGCCTCCAGCCTGGAGGAGACGGCCTCGAGCATGGAAGAGCTGACCAGCACGGTCAAGCAAAACGCCGAGAACGCCAAGCAGGCGAACCAGCTTGCGGCATCGGCATCCGAGGTGGCGGTCAAGGGCGGGCAGGTGGTGGGCCAGGTGGTCGATACCATGGGCTCGATCAACGAGGCCTCGAAGAAGATCGTTGACATCATCAGCGTCATCGACGGCATTGCCTTCCAGACCAACCTCCTGGCGCTCAACGCCGCGGTCGAGGCGGCACGGGCCGGCGAGCAGGGACGCGGCTTTGCGGTGGTGGCCTCCGAGGTGCGCAATCTGGCACAAAGGAGTGCGGCTGCGGCCAAGGAAATCAAGACGCTGATCGGAAACTCCGTGGAGCAGGTCGATTCGGGCACCAAGCTGGTGGACCAGGCGGGCAAGACGATGGAGGAGATCGTCGGTTCGATCAAGCGGGTGACCGAC
>JANXRV010000139.1:0-18266 GCA_025356665.1 Pseudomonadota bacterium | reverse complement strand
CAATGCCTTTTGTTCGCGCCTGCGCGCATGGATGGTCCGCTTCAAGGGTGTTGCCACGAAATACCTCACCAACTACCTCGGATGGTTTAGAGTTCTCGACCGGTCGCCCCGCTTCAGCCCCGATCCCGCACGGTTGCTCGTTCTCGCGGTCAGAGCATGAGTTCAACAACATTATTCGCTAAATGAGCCTATATTTTAAATGGCCGATGACTTGGTTGCAAACAAGCGCGCCAGATCACGCAGGCCATACGCTGCAAACCCGCGCCAGACGGGCCTCTCCAGCGCATAGTCGTCCGTCACGGCATGAAGATTCAGTCTCGGGGTCGCGCATGCTCACGCCACTGCAGCCGGTGACAGCACCAGTCGTCGCAAAAAGTCCTCGCAGGCGATGATCTGGCCCACCTCAACGTATTCGTCCGGTTTATGTGCCTGCTCGATGGAACCGGGCCCGCACACAATCGCGGCGATGCCCAGTTGCTGGTACAGCCCGCCCTCGGTGCCAAAACTCACCTTGCCCGGCGCCAAGCCGAGGCAGCCGCAAAACGTCCGCGCCGCGTGCGCAAAACTTTTGTCCTCGGCCTCGATCAGCGCCGGATAGTCAGACAGGGGGTGCCAGATAAAAGCCGCACCGGGGAATACCGCGCGCATTTCGGGCAGCAGTACGGTTTCGGCATGGCGCTTCACCTCGTCGAGCAACGCAACCGGATCCTGTTGCGGCAAATGGCGGAACTCGAACGAGAAACTGCACTCCTTGGGCACCACATTAAGCGCGATACCGCCTTTGATGACGCCGGTGTGCACAGTGCCATAGGGCGGCGTGAAATCGCTGTCAAACGGCCCTTGCTCGCGCAAACGTCGCGCCATGGCCTTGAGATAGACGATGACTTCGGCCGCACCCTCGATGGCGTTGACGCCGTTTTGGGTCAGCGCCGAATGGCACTCCAGGCCCCTTACCTCGCAGCGCACCGACAACTTGCCCTTGTGCGCGACCACCACCTGCATATTGGTCGGTTCGCCGACAATACAGCGCCGCGGCTGCACCGGCATGTCGCGCATTTGCGCAATGAGCCGCTTGGCCCCGATCATGCCGATCTCTTCGTCATAGGAAAAGGCGAGGTGCACCGGCACCGCATCCGCCGGACGGGCGAGAAATTCAGGCACCAGCGCCAGCGCACAGGCAATAAAAGCCTTCATGTCGGCGGTGCCGCGGCCAAAGCAGCGGCCGTCGCGCTCGATCAGCGTGAACGGATCAGCGCTCCAGTTCTGGCCGTCCACCGGCACGCAATCGGTGTGGCCCGAGAGCATGAGGCCGCCGCTGTCGCCGCGACCGATGGTGGCGTACAGGTTGGCCTTGCCGCCCGTCTCGTCCGTCACCAGGTGCGAGGACACACCAAGGCGGTCCAGGTAGTCGCGCACGAAGTCGATGAGCGCGAGGTTGGAATTGCGGCTGGTGGTATCGAACGCGACCAGCCGCGCCAGGAGTTCCATGCTTGTCATCGCGTTCGCCCTAAGATCGGTGTGACATCAATTGGCCGGACGGATATCCGAGGCGAGGGTGTACTGGTCGGAGCGCGCCTTGTAGGCGATGCTCTTCTTCATGCCCCAGGTGCTCACCTCGTAGTGCAGCGGAATGACCGCCAGTTCGCCAATGGCTATTTCCGCCGCCTCCGCCAGCAAGGCCTCGCGCTTTTTGTCATCTATGGTGGCGAGCGCCTGCTGCGTCAGCGCATCGACTTTCGCGTTCGAGTAACGGCCGCGGTTGGCAGTGCCAAATCCGAGCTGCGTGTTGTAACTGTGGATGAAGGCGCGCAGCGGCGAGGAGGTTTCACCCGAGTCGGCGCCCCAGCCAACCAGCATCAAGCTGAAATCGAGCTTGGACGCGCGTGTGAAATAGACGCTCGAGGGCATGGTCTCCACCCTGGCGTCGATGTTCACGCGCCGCAGCAGCTGCGCCACGGTCTGCACAATCTTGTCGTCGTTGATGTAGCGGTTGTTAGTCCCGTGTACGGTGAGCCTGAAGCCGTTCGGATAGCCCGCCTCGGCCATCAGCTTGCGTCCGGCATCGGGGTCGTATTTCTCAGGCTTGAGCTTCTTGCTGGTGCCAAAGAAAAACTCGGGCAGCAGCTGCCCGGCGGGCACCGCTTTGCCCTCCATCACGCGCGCCACGATGGCCTCGCGGCTCATTGCGAGCGACATCGCCTTGCGCACCCTGAAATCACGCAAGGGGTTGGTCTCGAGCATGGGCTGGCCGGCGTTGTCGGCGACAAAGGGCGAGTTCTTTTCACGCCCGGTGTCGATATGCAGGAAGATCAGCCGGTTGGATATGGCAGAAACGACATTGAGGTTCTTGTCTTTTTCCAGCAGCGCCGCATCGGCGGTGGGCACCGCCTCGATGAAGTCCGCGCCCCCGGACAACAGCGCCGCCACGCGTGCCGCCGGGTTGACGATGACCTTGAAAATCACCTTGTCCCAAGGTTCGCGGCCGCCCCAGTACTTGTCGTTGGCGACGACAACGATGCGCTCACCGGGCACATACTCAAGGAATTTGTAGGGGCCTGTGCCGATGGCCACCTTGCCCGAGTTGTAGTCTTCCGTGCCGGCCTTCTCGCCGTATTTTTTTGACACCATCGCAACAGCGCTGATGTCATTGGGAAAGGTCGGTGCGGGCTTCGCGGTCTTGACCAGGATGAGGTGGGGGCTCTTCACTTCTATGCTCAGATCCCTGGGCACGTAGGTGCCGAAGGACGAGGGGCTGTTGGGGACATTCGGCGCGCGCTTGAAGCTGAACACCACGTCCTCGGCGGTGAAGTCAGAACCATCGTGCCACTTCACGCCCTTGCGCAACTGGATCTCCCAGGTCGTGTCGTTTAGCGCCTTCCATGCGGTGGCCAGCCCCGGCGTGAGCCTTTGCCTGGCATCGCTACGTATGAGGGCGTCGAAGATGTGTTTCGACATCGAGGTGTTCGGGCTGTAGTTGTGATAATGCGGGTCAAGCGAGGTGATGGCCGCGCCAAGCGCAACCGAGAGATCACGCGCCCCGGCCACGGCCGGCAGCGCAAGCGCTGCGGCGGCAAGGATGCAAACCAGCAAACGGCGGAAAATGCACATGCGAGACTCCGGGTGGTGGCGGGGTGCAGCCAGTCTACAAGAAAAAAACCACACTTCGCGGCATAACATCATTGCACCACCGCACCACTGCAAGCTTGCAACATTGCACCGGCAGGCAACCAGCGACAAGCGACGTTTTGGCCGCGATCAGCCCGGACGCAATGAAAAAGGGACGCCGAAACGTCCCTTTTTTGTGCGCACCCCGCGCGCGCGCGAGGCACTGCTTAAAGGCTCAGGCCTTGTCTGCCGGTTCCACGGCTGCCACCGTTGCAGCTGCGGCTGCGGCTGCTGCGGCCTTGGCGCCGGGTATGCGCGCGGTGAGTTTTTCGCGAATACGCGCCGACTTGCCCGAACGGTCGCGCAGGTAGTAAAGCTTGGCACGGCGCACATCACCCTTGCGCTTGACTTCGATCGAGGCGATCAGCGGCGAGTAGGTTTGGAAAGTGCGCTCAACGCCCTCGCCCGATGAGATCTTGCGAACGGTAAAGGCGGAGTTGAGGCCGCGGTTGCGCTTGGCGATAACGACGCCCTCGTAGGCCTGGACGCGCTTGCGCTCGCCTTCCTTTACGTTGACGTTGACGATCACCGTGTCGCCAGGGGCGAACACCGGGATGATCTTGCCCAGACGGACGATTTCTTCCTGTTCGAGTTGTTCAATCAGATTCATGTTCATTTCCCTTCATCGTTTCGACCCAGGAACCCGCCCCGCAGACCTATCAGGACTTGCCCTGCTCGTTTTGGTCCCGCCGGAATTCCTCCAGCAGGCTCTTTTCGGTCTGTGATAGGCCCCGGCTTTCAAGAAGTTCGGGGCGTCGCAGCCATGTTCTACCTACAGCTTGCTTCAAGCGCCAGCGCGCGATGTCCGCATGATTGCCCGACAACAGCACCGATGGAACGGCCTCGCCCTGGTACAGCTCGGGCCGCGTGTACTGCGGCCCTTCCAGCAGTCCGGCGGAAAACGAATCCTGCGCCGCCGAACCTTCATCGTTCAACACCCCGGGCAACTGCCGCACACAGGCGTCGATCAATACCATCGCGGCCAGTTCGCCGCCCGAGAGCACGTAGTCGCCGATGGACACCTCCTCATCGACCACCCGCGAAAACAACCTCTCGTCTATCCCCTCGTAACGCCCGCACAGCAATATCAGCCTGGCCTCACCCGATAACGCGATCACCTTCTTGTGATCGAGTACCGGACCCTGTGGCGAAAGGTACAACACCCTCGCCCCGCCGGCAGCCTGCGCCGCGTTCACTGCTTTTTCCAGCGGGTCGGCCAGCATCACCATGCCCGGCCCGCCCCCGTAAGGCCTGTCATCGACCGTACGGTGATTATCCGTTGTGAAATCGCGCGGATTCCACGTCCTCAATGCAAACCGCCCCTGCTCGCGTGCACGCCGCGTTATGCCCCAATCGGACACCGCGGCGAACATCTCCGGGAACAAGGTGACACAATCAAACTGCATCGCCGCTCCAGCCGGGGCTCACCAGTCCAGGCCCCAGGTCACATGTATCGCACCACCGTCCATGTCGACCTGCCGCACCACGGAGGGCACGAAAGGAATCAGACGCTCGCGCTCCGCCGACTCGATGCGCAATACGTCGTGCGCACCGTTGGTGTACAGCTCGACAACGCGACCCAGCGCGCCGCCCTCTTCATTCACCACATCCAGGCCGACCAGATCGACCTTGTAAAATTCGTTGTCGCCGCTCGCCGGAAGCACGGCACGGGGCAGCGCGACATCCATTCCCTTGAACTTCACCGCTTCTTCGGGAACCACAATCCCGTCGATTTGCGCCACCAGATGCTTGCCTTTTTGCTCGCAGGCCAGTATCCGGCACTCGCGCCATTCACCGTTGCGTCCCACCCACCAGCCGGGGTGGGCGCACAGCATGTCAATCTCTGCGGTATGCGGGACCAGTTTGATCCAGCCTTTCACTCCCCAGGGCCCGACTACCCGGCCCATCGCTATGAGCTTTGGTGGCGGCGCCATTGCGTTTTTCACCAACGCCACCCCGCTCCCCCTGGCACCTTTAACATCCGAGGCGCCGTGAGAATTACTTGGCTGCCGCAGCTCCGGCGGCCTTGCTAAAGGTCTTGGCCAGGCGCGCCACGGTGGGCGACAACTGGGCACCCTTGCCCTGCCAAAAAGTCAGGCGTTCCATCGAGATACGCAGCGACTCGCGGCCTTCCGGTGCTTTCGGATCGTAAAACCCGACGCGCTCGAGGAAGCGGCCTTGCGTGCGAAACTTCGAATCGGCGGCAACGATATTGTAAAAAGGACGGTGCTTGGCACCACCACGAGCTAAACGAATGACAACCATTTCAATTGCTCCGATGCGGAGGTTTAATCCCGGCCACGTGACCGAAATAGGGAAAAGCCCGTTATTTTACGCGTATTTATATCGCTTTGGCAAGATTGCGCTTAGCCAACAGGCAAACACCGCCGCCAGCCCGAGAAAATAGAATTTTTCTCATTTAAATCAAGGCTTAAACAGCCCACTTCACAAGCAAGCCGAGAACACGCCCCGGGCGCAAACGCAGCCGCGGCTAGCGCATGCCCGGGAGCATGCCCTTCATACTACGCATCATTTTTTGCATGCCGCCTTTTTGCATCTGTTTCATCATTTTTTGCATTTGCTCGAACTGGGCGAGCAGGCGATTGACCTCCTGTACCGACGCCCCGGCGCCGGCGGCGATGCGGCGTTTGCGCGAAGCCTTGATGAGTTCCGGCCGCGCCCGCTCCAGGCGCGTCATCGAGTTGATAATGCCCTCGGTGCGTCGCATCTGCGTTTCTCCGACATCCGCTGACTGCGCTTGGGCGGCCTGCGCCAGTTGCGCCGGCAGCTTGTCGATCAGCGATGACAAACCGCCCATTTTGCGCATCTGCGCGATCTGCGCCTTGAAGTCCTCCAGGTCGAAACCCTTGCCCTTCCTGAGTTTCTCGGCGAGCTTGATCGCCTCTTCCTGGTCGACGCCCTTGCGCGCCTCTTCAACCAGTGAAAGTATGTCTCCCATGCCCAGAATACGGCCGGCCATGCGCTCGGGATGAAAGGGCTCGAGCCCGCCGATTTTCTCGCTGGTGCCGGCAAACTTGATCGGTTTGCCGATGACATGGCGCACCGACAAGGCGGCGCCACCGCGCGAATCGCCGTCGAGCTTGGTCAGCACCACACCGGTAAGGGGCAGCGTCTCGCTAAACGCCTTGGCCACATTGATTGCGTCCTGCCCCTGCATCGCATCAACCACAAACAGCGTTTCCACCGGGTGGACCGCGGCGTGGATCTGCCCGATCTCCTGCATCATCGCCTCGTCGATCGCCAGCCGTCCGGCGGTATCGACTATCAGTACATCTTGGTAATGCGACTTGGCGTACTGCAACGCGGCGTTGGCAATATCGACCGGCTTTTGCGTGCCATCGGAGGGGAAAAAATCGACACCAACCTGCGCCGCAAGCAGCTTGAGCTGCTCGATGGCCGCCGGTCGATAGACGTCGCACGAGACCAGCAGGACTTTTTTCTTTTGCTCCAACAGCAGCTTTGCCAGCTTACCCGAGGTGGTGGTCTTGCCCGAGCCCTGCAGGCCGGCCATCAAGATCACCGCCGGCGGCTGCGCGGCGAGGTCGAGCGCGGCGTTTTCTCCGCCCATCAGCGCGGTCAGCTCGCGATGCACCACCGACACGAGCGCCTGCCCCGGCGTGAGACTGCCTATGACTTCTTCGCCTAGCGCCTTCTCCTTGACCGCGGCGATGAAATCGCGCACCACCGGCAGCGCGACATCGGCCTCAAGCAAGGCCATGCGCACTTCGCGCAAGGCCTCGGAAATGTTCGCCTCAGTCAGGCGCGCCTCGCCGCGAATGGTCTTGATGACGCGCGACAGGCGTTGGGTCAGGTTTTCAAGCATGGTGGCGGAATGGGTCGAATGAAATAAATGGAGTGAGTAAGGGGCGACACGCGCGGCCCGTTGCGCGACTTGGTGAATTAGCGAATTAGCGGGTGTTTCGAAACCGGTTCAAAATTCCGGGCAGCAAAACACAAGCAGTCAATATCAGGCCCGCTTCACCCGGCACCGACACCGACGCCGACATCGACACAAAGCCGGCCAATACGCTGCTATAACTGCAATAACGCTGCAATCAGGACGGGCAGTGTAAACTGTCCTGCATGCCTATTCTACTGCACTCGATAACAGCCGCTCTCTACGGCTTGCTGGCCTTTTATTTCTGGCACACCCGCTGGGGGGCGGGTAACAGGGCGCGTAGCAGCGACGCCGGTACGGTGGCGGCCGCAACGCCCGCAAACTGGGAGCGCCCGGCCATTCTCGCGCCCCTGCTGCTGCACGCGCTGCTGCTCTACGAGGTCTTGTTCGGCGCAGCGGAGTTGCGTTTTGGCTTCGGCCTGGCCCTGTCCATCATTCTGTGGCTCGCCGTGTCAATTTACTGGCTGGAGCGGCACTTCCTCAATCTGGAGGGCATGCAGCCGGTGCTGCTGACCGCGGCGGCGGTGTGCTCACTGCTGCCGCTCCCCTTCCCCGGACTTGTCAGCCCCGCGTACACGCACACGGTCGAGTTTCGAATTCACCTTTCGCTGGGCATGCTCGCCTACAGCCTGTTCACCATCGCCGCCTTGCAGGCGCTGTTGATGACACTGCTCGAGCGCAGGCTGCGCGGCCACCCCGTGGTCGGCCCCCTTGCCTCCCTTTCGCCGCTTCTAACCATGGAATCGGTGCTGTTCAAGCTCATCGCCGTGGGCTTCGTGCTGCTGACACTCACGCTCATCACCGGGGCGGTGTTTTCAGAGACCATTTTCCAGCAGGCGATGAAGTTCAATCACAAGACGCTGTTTGCGCTGATTTCCTGGCTGATCTTCGCCGCGCTGCTGGCAGGGCGGACGCTTTATGGCTGGCGCGGCCGCAAAGCGCTGCGCTGGACCTTGTCCGGATTCTCAGCGCTCCTGCTCGCTTATGTCGGCAGCCGCTTCGTGCTCGAAGTGCTACTGCGCCGCCCCCTCGGTTGAACCGGCCGGGGCCGACCGCGCCCATATCTGCAATGAACCCGCGTACACGCCATGGATGACATTCCCTTATCGGCACAGCTAGGCACGCTGGCCGTGCTGCTCGTTTTATCGGGCTTTTTTTCCATGGCCGAGACCAGCATGATGTCGGTCAACCGCTACCGGCTCAAGGCGCTGGTGCGACTGGGTAACCGCGGCGCGCTGATCGCAGCAGAACTGCTGGCGCACACCGACCGCTTGCTGGGTGTGATCCTGCTCGGCAACAACCTCGTCAACGCGGCCTCGGCGGTGCTGGCCGGCGTGATCACGGTGCGGGTTTTCGGCGAAAACGAATTTGCGCTCGGCATCGGCACGCTCGCAGTGACCTTTCTCATTCTTGTTTTTTCCGAGATCACGCCAAAGGTCATCGGTGCGGCGTACGCCGAGCGCATCGCGCTACCCATCGCCTACGTGCTCAAGCCCCTGCTCAAGGCGCTCTATCCGGTTGTGTGGTTCGTCAACCTCTTCGTCGGTGCGCTGCTTTTCATGACCAGGCTCAAAACCCGGGCCGGCGACCAGCCGCAACGCATGTCGATGGAAGAATTGCGCTCGGTGGTGCTCGAGTCGGCCAACTTCATGCCGAAAAAGCACCAATCCATACTGGTGAACCTGTTCGACCTGGAACGGATCACCGTGGAGGACGTGATGACGCCGCGCTCGCAGATCGAAACCATCGATCTCGAGGCCCCGATCGAAGACATCGTGCGGCAGCTTGCCACCAGCTATCACACGCGCCTGCTGGTCTATCGGGGCGAACTGGGCAACATCGCCGGAATTCTGCACCTGCGCCGCGTGCTGAGGCTGGTCCAGGCCGACGAACTGGATGCGGAGCGCCTGGCCGGGTTGCTGATCGCGCCCTACTACATACCGGCCAGCACACCCTTGTTTGCCCAACTGCAATACTTTCAGGAGAACCATCAGCGTTTCGCCCTGGTTGTGGACGAATACGGCGAGCTGCTCGGCTTGGTCACCGTAGAGGACATCATTGAGGAGCTGATCGGCGAATTCACTTCAACAGCGCCGGCGCGCGCCAACCGGCTGGCCTGGGACAAGGACGGCGCCTGTCTGGTCGAGGGCTCCAGCCCGGTGCGCGAACTCAATCGCAAACTTGACCTGGCGCTGCCGATGGACGGCCCCAAAACACTCAATGGTCTCGTCCTCGAGCACTTGCAAGATATCCCCGAAGCCGGTGTCAGCCTGAGAATCGCCGGGGTGCGAATGGAAATCGTGCAAACCCTGGATCGTGTGGTCAAGACCGTGAGGCTATTTCGCCCTGCGGTTACAGACCTGCAATAAGCGCAAAAACAGCCGCGTAACACACGTATTTTTTGCAAATTTCATGCGTGAATATCAATTATTCTCAGCGACTTAAGCCATGAATCTTAGACTTTACAAAAGACTCCGGAAAAGGCATTATCTTCGCAATCGGCTTTGAATCAATGATTTACCCGCAGCACCACCGCGTAAAACTCGATACCTTTCCCGCTGCGCCACACCCGGCGCCACGAGCGATTTGCCAAGTCAGGGGTCAGCGATCGGTACTTTCAAGACAGCACGCCCCATATGCGTCGGAGCGGATACGCAATGAGCGCTGCGGCCACACCACAACTGACGGCGCTGCCGGGTCTTGCCCGCGCCCTGGTACAGCACGGCCGCATCCGCGTGTCCGATGCCGAGAGTCTGGTCGCGCAAGCCAGGGCAGGCGGCACCGGCTTCATTGAGCAGCTGCTGGCGGGGAAAAAATTCACCGCCCTCGAGGTCGCCGAGTTTGCCTCGACCACGTTCGGCTTGCCCTTGTTCGACCTCGACGCGGCCGATCCGCAGGGCCTGGCCAGCGGATTGATCGACCGCAAACTGATGCAGTCGCGCCGCGTTGTGCCACTGCACAAGCGCGGCGGACGACTTGCCATCGCCATCGCCGACCCATCAGACACACAGGCGCTGAACGATGTGAAGTTCCAGTCAAGCCTCGCGATCGATCCGGTGGTCGTGGAAGATGACAAGCTGCGTGCGGCCATAAAGAAAATCATCGAGAGTTCGGATACCTCGCTAAAACAGCTCGTCGACGACGACCTCGACCTGGCATTCGCCGCCGGGGACGACACCCAGCCCGACGAAGAACATGCCAACGCGCCCAGCGAAACGGATGACGCTCCGGTGGTGCGGTTCATCCAAAAAATGCTCGTCGATGCGATCGCAGATGGCGCCTCCGACATTCACTTCGAACCTTACGAAAAATACTACCGCGTGCGCTTTCGCGTCGACGGGGAACTGCGTGAAATGGCCCAGCCGCCGCTGCTGCTGAAGGAAAAAATCGCCTCGCGCATCAAGGTGATCTCCAGGCTGGACATTTCGGAAAAACGCGCACCTCAGGACGGCCGGCTCAAGCTCGCCCTTTCAAAAACGCGCACCATCGATTTTCGCGTCAGCACTCTGCCGACTCTTTACGGCGAAAAAATAGTCCTGCGCGTACTCGACCCCTCGTCCGTAACGCTTGGCGTGGACGCCCTTGGCTACGATGCGCAGCAAAAGCAGCACCTGATGGACGCCTTGCATCGCCCCTACGGCATGATCCTCGTGACAGGCCCCACCGGCAGCGGCAAAACGGTGTCGCTCTACACCTGCCTGAACGTGCTCAACAAACCGGGCATCAACATCTCGGCGGCCGAAGACCCGTCGGAGATCACGCTGCCCGGCATCAACCAGGTCAACATCAATGAACGCGCCGGGCTGAGCTTCGCCTCCGCGCTCAAGGCCTTCATGCGCCAGGATCCGGACATCATCATGGTGGGCGAAATTCGCGATATCGAGACTGCGGAAATGGCCGTAAAGGCGGCGCAGACCGGCCACCTTGTGCTGTCGACGCTGCACACCAACGATGCGCCGACCACGCTCACGCGCCTGATGAGCATGGGCATCGCACCGTTCAACATAGCCACCAGCGTCACCCTCATCAGCGCGCAACGCCTTGCGCGGCGCCTGTGCGGATGCAAGGCTCCGGCCGACATACCGCGCGAGGCGCTGCTCCAGGCCGGGTTCAAAGCGGCGGAACTGGACGGCTCCTGGCTGCCGCAAAGTCCGCAAGGTTGCGAGCATTGCAAAGGCAGCGGCTACAAGGGGCGGGTCGGCATTTACCAGGTAATGCCCGTTACCGACCAAATCAGCCGTATCATAATGCGCGGGGGCAACGCGATCGACATCGCCGACCAGGCCGAGCGCGAAGGCATAGCAGACCTGCGCCGGTCCGGCCTGAACAAAGTCCGGCAGGGCCTGACCTCCCTCGAGGAGGTCATGGCGGTGACGAACGAACGAAATGCGCCGGTTGGCGATTAAGCTGCGGGTGAATTAAACCGGTCAGAGGGGGAGCAATGGCGACAACAAAGAAGCGCGACGCGATCAAGGAATTCAACTTTACCTGGGAAGGTAAGGACAAGACCGGCAAGCAGGTCAAGGGCGAGATGCGCGCCCAGGGCGAAGCCGTGGTCAACGCCACGCTGCGCCGCCAGGGCGTTCTGGTTTCCAAGATCAAGAAGCAGCGCGCCGGCTCCGGCGGCAGTGTCAGCACCAAGGACATCACGCTATTCACGCGCCAGCTGGCGACGATGATGAAGGCCGGCGTGCCGCTGCTACAGTCCTTTGACATCGTCGGCAAAGGCCACTCCAACCCCGCGGTCGCGCGCCTGCTGATGTCGATAAAGACCGAGGTGGAAACCGGCTCCTCGCTCACCAACGCCTTCAAGAAATATCCGCTGTATTTCGATGCGCTGTTTTGCAACCTCGTGGGCGCCGGCGAACAAGCCGGTATTCTGGAGAGCCTGCTCGACCGGCTCGCGACCTACAAGGAAAAGACCGAGGCGATCAAGTCAAAAATCAAGGCCGCGCTGTTTTATCCGGTCGCGATTATCGTCGTCGCCTTCATCATCACCGCCGTCATCATGATTTTCGTAATCCCGGCCTTCAAGCAGGTGTTCACGAGCTTCGGCGCAGACCTGCCCACGCCGACCCTGATCGTCATGGCAATTTCGGACAACTTCGTCAAATACTGGTATTTGATTTTCGGCGGCGTCGGCGGCGGCACGTACTTCTTCCTCGAGTCATGGAAGCGCTCACTTGCGGTGCAGATTTTCATGGACAAGCTGATGCTAAAAGCCCCGGTGTTCGGCCACCTGGTGCGCATTTCCACCATCGCGCGCTGGACCAGGACGCTCTCGACCATGTTTGCCGCCGGCGTGCCTCTGGTTGAAGCCCTCGACTCGGTGGGAGGCGCCTCCGGGAACTACGTTTATCAGGCCGCCACCAAGATCATCCAGCAGGAGGTGAGCACCGGCACCGCCCTCACCGTGGCAATGCAGAACTCCAACCTCTTCCCCAACATGGTGATCCAGATGGTGTCCATCGGCGAGGAGTCCGGCGCGCTCGACGGCATGCTGTCCAAGGTGGCCGACTTCTTTGAAGCGGAGGTGGACGATGCCGTCGCATCGCTCTCATCGCTGATGGAGCCGGTGATCATGGTCGTCCTGGGTGGGCTCATCGGCGGCATGGTCGTCGCCATGTACCTGCCGATCTTCAAACTCGGCCAGGCCGTATAAGCCCTCACGCCACAACCCGCGGGGTTACGGGCAGACCCTGTAACCACTTTTGCTTGCCCGAAAAATGATGACCGAACTAGCACAACCCACCGTGTTTGCCGCGCTCTGCCTGGTGACAGGCCTTTGCGTCGGCTCCTTTCTCAATGTCGTTATCCACCGCCTGCCGCGCATGATGGAACGGGAGTGGCAGGAGCAGTGCGCCGAACTGCGCGGGGAGGAACCGGCGGTGCCTGAGAGCGGGCAGGGCGGCTACAACCTGCTGCGGCCGCGTTCGCACTGCCCAAAGTGCAAGCACAGCATCGGCGCACTGGAAAATGTTCCGGTTCTGTCCTGGGTCGTGCTGCGGGGGCGCTGCTCCGGGTGCAAGACCCGTATCAGTCCGCGCTATCCCCTGGTCGAGATACTGACCGGCGCGGCCACCGCCGGTGCCGCACTGCATTTTGGCTTCACGCCTGCCGCTGCCGGGGCGATACTCTTCCTCTGGTGCATGATAGCCGCCACCTTCATCGATTTTGACACACAGCTTCTGCCCGACTCCATCACGCTGCCGCTGTTATGGGCGGGCCTGCTGTTCAATCTCGGCGGAGGCTTCGTTGACATCAAGACGGCCGTCATCGGTGCGGTTGCGGGATATCTTTCGCTTTGGAGCGTCTATTGGATGTTCAAGCTGGTCACCGGCAAAGAGGGCATGGGTTATGGTGATTTCAAGCTATTGGCGGCGATTGGCGCCTGGCTCGGCTGGACTATGCTGCCACTGGTGATCCTGCTCTCTTCCATCGTCGGCGCGGTGGTCGGCATCGGCCTGATCGTGTTCACCCGCCATGGCCGCAACGTACCCATACCGTTCGGACCTTATCTTGCCGCCGGCGGCGTGGTCGCCATGTTCTGGGGACCACAACTGACCCGCTCCTGGCTCAACGTCCTCTACTAATGCCAATGCCCTACGCCATCGGGCTGACCGGCGGCATCGGCAGTGGCAAGTCCACCGTGGCAGAGCTGTTCGGCACGCTGGGTGCAACGGTGATCGACTCCGATGCCATAGCGCACGCGCTAACGGCCCCCGGAGGCACCGCCATGCAGGCGATACGCGCTGCCTTTGGAGACGACTTCATCAATGCCGAGGGCGCCCTGGACCGCGCGAAGATGCGCAATCTCGCGTTCGCCGATCCAGCCGCGAAGAAAAATCTGGAAACAATACTGCACCCGCTGATACGCGCCGAATCCGACCGGCTTAGCGCCACCGCCAGCGGACCCTACGTAATCTTGATGATCCCTCTGCTGGTCGAATCCGGCGGCGCAAAACCCCCGGGACGCGACCGCTACCGGCGCATCGCCGTTGTCGACTGTCCTCCGGAGATTCAGGCCGCGCGCGTGATGGCGCGCAGCGGGCTGTCCGAGCCGCAGGTGCGGGCGATCATGGCAGCGCAAGCAAGCCGCGAACAACGCCTCGCCGCAGCCGACGACATCATAGACAACGCCGGACTGCCGCAGGCATTGCGCCCCCAGGTTGAACGCTTGCACCGGCAATATCTCGCACTGGCCGGGGCCGCACATTCCTGATTTCCTTCTCCTGCGCAGCCGCATGCGGTCGGGCCGGACACGATTCACGCCCGACTGCAATCAAGCTTGCCCCTGCGGGAAGAAATCTAATTCAGCAGGAAGGTTGTAAATCGTGGCTAATTCGTTCAGAATTCAGCAAATTTTTCTCCACGGTCGACGGGCGCGACAGTGATAATCTACGAATACCCGCTTAACGAGCGCATCCGTACCCTGCTGCGACTAGAGGACTTATTTGAACGCCTCGGGGTATTGTTGTCCCGCGATGATGCAATCGACCATCATTTCGCCCTGCTCACGCTGTTTGAAATTCTCGAAGTGGCCAGCCGCGCCGACCTCAAATCCGATTTGTTGCAGGAACTCGAACGGCAGCGCCAGGTCCTAACGGCGTTTCGCAACAACCCTGACATCGCCGAAGACATCCTGCTGCAAGTACTCGGCGACATGGAGCGCGCAAGCACGGCGCTGTTCGCGGTGGCCGGAAAAATCGGCCAGCACGTGCGTGAGAACGAATGGCTGATGAGCATCAAGCAGCGCAGCAACATTCCTGGCGGCACCAATGAATTTGACCTGCCCTCCTACCACCACTGGCTGCACCACGATGCCGCAGAACGCAGCGCCGATCTGCAGGCCTGGATCGGCCCGCTGTTTGCCATACGCGACGCCGGCGCAATCGTGCTGAAACTGTTGCGCGAAGGAGGCAAGCCGGCCAAGCATGTCGCCCAGAACGGCACATTCTCGCAAATGCTCGGCGGTCGTGTCGCGCAACTTGTTCGCATCAGGCTTCCGCGCACCACACCGGTCATCCCCGAGATCAGCGCCAACAAATACGCACTGAATATCCGTTTCACGGTGCTCGGTGCGGACCGTGCGCGCGGCTGCGACACGGATGTCGAGTTCGAACTCACCTTCTGCAACCTCTAGGCTCGTTTAATAACGTCCGGCAACGTCCGGATGTTTCACCTAAAGCTCTATTTCTCCTCTGTAAACTTGTTTTATGCAATCCATTGGCATACCCTTACAGCCAAGGGTTAATGGGTTGCTAAACGGGTAGCTAGAGTCTAATGGGTAGCTAGAACAGAGTTATCCATGGGGCGCCCTCTCAAGGGGAGGAACATGAGCACGCTCACTGAAGTACAGATTCGGCACTGGATCAAAGCGGGTGCACCCGTCGCAAAATCTGACGGCGACGGCCTGACCTTTACGCTTTCCGCGAAAGGCACAGCAGCATGGACGCTGCGCTACTATCTCGGCGCGAAGCGAAAAGAACTCACGCTCGGACGCTATCCCGATACGACGTTAAGCGCAGCCCGCAAGCTCGCGTCCGCGAAACGCGTAGCAGTGCAACAGGGCACCGACGTTGCCCGCGAGAAGCAGAAAACAATCCAGGACGCGGCACGTGCATGGACGTTCCGGACTCTAGCTGACGATTACCTAACCCGATCCGCGAGCAAGTTATCACCGCTCACGGTCAGCGGACGCCGCCAGCAGTTACGCGACTACGTATATGGCCGCATCGGTCACCTGCCGGCAAAGGAAGTGACGCCGGCCGATATTGTGGACATTGTCGAACGGTCCGGAAACAAATCACTGCACGTCGCGCGGCTGGTGCTGATCGCTATCCGCGAGATTTTCTCGCACGGCGTGGCTCGGCACGTTGTCGAAGCAAATCCCTGCGCGCATATCCAGGCCAAGGCCATCATCGGCGCACCACCGAGCAGACGCGCACGGATCATGCTCTCGGACGACGAACTTGGCGCGATGCTATCTGCCTTGCCTGGCATCGGGCGTAGCAACGAGTTGACTGTCAAAGTTCTTCTCGCCACCTGCACCCGCATCGGAGAGCTAACGCGCGCCGAATGGTCGCACGTTGACTTCGAACGCAAGGAATGGACAATCCCGCCAGAGCACGCCAAGAACGGAAAACAATTTGTAATCCCTCTCACCAATCAGACGACCGAGTGGTTCATCGAGCTCAAGCGGCTCGCATTCAACTCCAAGTACGTGCTGCCGATTCGCATACGGCAAAACGGGCGGGAAGACGATGCCCCGATGGAACCGACAAGCCTGAATGCTGCAATCAACCGCATGTGCGAACCGTTAGGAGATAAGTGCCGACGATTCACACCTCACGATTTAAGATCAACCGCGCGAAGCCACCTTTCCATGCTTGGCGTTGATGTGCTCATCGCCGAGCGGTGTCTCAATCATTCGCTCGGCGGATTGGTTGCCGTCTATGACAAGCACGACTATATGACGGAACGGCGTAAAGCCTTGACCCTCTGGAGCGGTAAAATCAGAGCAATTGAAAGAGGCGTGAAGCTCGTACCGCTTAAGCTGGTTGCCTCGATCAGCTAGATTTGTGATTTCTCAATTGATAATCTCAACCGAGATCTGCACGCCAAGCTCTTTCGCGACCAATTCAAGCATTTCCTTTTTTATTTTCGTATTACTGTGCGTCATTACGTAGTCTTGCCCCACTTGGTATTGCGTGTACGTCACATGCTTCTGCCTAGAAACTAGCGGGACACCGTTCACTACCTTGCCCAACTCCCGTACACGATCGAGGCCAATCTCTTTGAGCGCTAGCGCAAAGGTAATTGCCGCTTTTGCCTCGCTAATGACTGCGCCATTTTGAAATCTAACGAGTAATCGTGTGTTCGACGCCCTTTGAGGGGTGCGTAACGGCTCCATGTTCGTGGACGTCAGACGAAAAGAATTGGGGTCCTCCGGGTCACTCGACAGATTGATACGTTGAACCTTGACGCCATCGCGAGGATCGCCCGTCGGCGCTCGTGCGTCACCACTTATCTGTTGATCGACTACCTGAGCTGTCAATCCGATTGTTATGTCAGGTAAGGTCGTGCTACTCATCTCATTGGACTCGAATCCGTTACGAATCAGATCATCGAGTTCGTGAATCAATGTCATATCGGACACCGGCTCCTGATCGATATTCGCCTCAGGGGGAATCTGGAGTTCACCAAGTTGGTCGAACACCGGGCGCATAGCCAATTCAGGATTGCGGAAAAACGTGCTGCCGCGGATCCGGACAAACTTCCATCCAAGTCGCTCCAGAATGGACTGGCGAGCCATGTCGTCAGCCAGCTTCTCCATAGGATGGTAACGATCGCCATCGCATTCCACCGCCAGCCGCTTGCCAGCACCTTCTACGACCATGTCGATCCGGTAGTACCCCACCTGCCATTGTGATTTCACGCGGTATCCGGCATCGGTCAGGCGCTTGAGGACTTCGCGTTCGAAAGGAGACTCAGTCTTACCAACCTCCTGATTGAAAGCACGGAGGGAAGCCAGTGGATCGCGGACATGCTGCAGCAACTTGAGACGCAGATCGGTGCTCTTAAGATGTAAATCGGGATCAAACGAATGCATTACCCACATTTGGTCTCGGGCACGGCTGGCGGCGACGTTGTAGCGCTTTTTGATTAGTTCGAAGGCGCCTTCACCTGTCGCTCGAAGGGGCCCCTCGCTGGAAGCGCTATCCACCATCGACAGGAACATGATGTCGCGCTCATCACCTTGGAATTCGCCGGATATACCTGCCTGAATACGACGTTTAGCGATCTCCGCCCCAGGAATCTCTTTGTGCAACATGGACTGAATCAACAACGCTTGCTGCTCTCCCAACATCGAGATAATCCCGATGGTCTTATTAGCGTATCTGGGATGCTGAATCATCGCTTTGATCGTATCGATGATCCGCCGCGCCTCACCCTTGTTGGCGTCGCCGTCTCGAATCCCGTCGACGCGCAAGGCAACGCACGCTGGTTTAATGTCTGTTGAATTCGATTCCCTTAATGGCTTACTCAGCAGTCGATAAATAAAGCGACAATTGTCGAACTTGTTGATGGCGTATTTGTCAAACGTGTCATGAAGCGAGACGGCCGCACATTCGATCATCAGACACTGGAGGCGATCCGCCTGATGGCGGTTGAACGCGTA
>JANXRV010000137.1:0-49209 GCA_025356665.1 Pseudomonadota bacterium | reverse complement strand
TCGACTCCAAACGCCGCCACTGATCATCACGCAACCATCGACGAACCATCCTGACCTCCCGCAAATATCAGGATGTAAACAGATTTCCGGCTACGTTAACAGCCCCCACCCATAAAATATTGAATGTCAACAGCCCCTAGGAGGAGGGGGCCTTTTGCGCACAGGCGATCCTCAGACGCCGATTTGAATTCGCCAGGGTCAAAAACGGTCTGGTACCTGCACGGCAATGAAAGTTCATTTGAGCGTATCGCCGCGCTTCTCAAGCCGTTTGGCGTGTCAACGGTTCCGTTCCGTTGCAGCCCGGCGAAATTCGTCGCTGAATTCCACGCCTCTGCCGGTTGTGTCATGACCGGCCTGCATCTGCCGGAAATGAGCGGCATCGCGGTGCTGCAGGCGCTGCGCCAGCGCGGTGTGTTGTTGCCGCTGATTATTGTTTCCGACCAGGGAACCATTCCCCTGGCCGTGCATGCGATCCAGGCGGGGGCGTTCGATTTTTTGGAGATCGACTCGGAGGATGCCCTGATTGCCGAACGGGTACTCGCCGCCTTGCAGCGCGGCAGCGGCGATGGTGCCGCTGCGCGCGGCGTTTCCGGGAAGGCCCCCGGCGTGGCGATGCTTTCCACCAAGGAGAAGATGATCGGGCAATTGCTTTGCGATGGTTATTCAAGCAAGCAGATTGCGGACAGGGTTTCTCTCAGTTCCAGGACGGTTGAGGGCTACCGGCGCCGCATCATGTCCAAGCTCGGCGTCGGATCATTCGCGAAACTTGTCAGGGTACTGACGACTTAGGCCTTCCTGCCACGCGTGCGCGTGTCCCGCACCGGTGCCGCAAGCGCAAAGCTCGGGCGCAGTGCATGCCAATGGCCGTGGCCGTGGCCGCAGGCCCGACTTTAATACCCTGTTTTTTAAATTGCAGGGTAATCAGGTAATCAGCTAATCAGGCAATAAGGCACTCATGACCAAGTCCGAATTGATCGAGCGTATCGTGCGCCGCCACACCGCTGTCCATCCGCGCAATGTCAAATATTGCGTCAGGATTATCCTGAATGCGATGGCGCTCAGATTGCGCCAAGGGCGTCAGATCAAGATCCGGCAGTTCGGCAGTTTCGGCCTCACTTTTCGCGCGCCGCGACTGGCGAGAAACCCTAAATCGGGCGAGCAGGTGACATTGCCGGGCAGGTATGTGCCGCACTTCAAGACTGGCCTTGCATTGCGCAAGGGCGTGCGTGACTCGGCCACCCAAGCTGCCTGACGCCGTGCGCTAGTCCAGCCGGATATTGAATTCGCGCGCCATGCGCGTGAACGACGCGGTCTCGCTCTTTACCATGGCCGACAACGCATCGGGCGTGCCGCCCAGCACCGCGGCACCCTGAGCGTTAAGCGCCTCGCGCACCTCTGGCGTGCGCAACAGCTTGTTCACCTCGGTATTGAGTCGCGACACCACCGCCTGCGGTGTGGCCGCCGGCGCGAGCAGCGCCAGCCATACCGAGGCGTTCACGCCGGCGGCGCCGGCCTCGGCCAGCGTGGGCCAGTCCGGTTCAAAGGGCAGTCGCTGCGCGCTGCTCACCCCGAGCATGCGCAGGCGCCCGGTGCGCACGTGCTGCGTCACCGAAGACACGGCGAGCAGGCCCGCCGGTACATGGCCGCCCAGCACCGCGGTGGCGGCGGCGGCGCCGCCCTTGAAGGGCACGTGCGACAAGTCGGCGCCGCTCTGGTGCTTGATCCAGTCGCCGAGCAACTGGCCGATGGTGCCGTTGCCCGGCGTGGCATAGGCGATCTTGCCCGGTTGCGCGCGCGCCAGCGCGAGCAGGCCGTTCAGGTCGCGCGCCGGCGAGGACGGGTGCACCACCAGCGCATACGGAATGCTGCTGATGGCGGCGACCGGCGCGAAATCGCGCACCGGCTCGTAAAGCAGGCCGGGCTGCAGCACCGGGTTCATCACCAGGCTGCCGTTGTTGCCCAGGAACAGCGTGTGGCCGTCGGGCGCCGATTTGGCGACAAAGACCGCGGCGATCGCGCCGGTGCCGCCGGGGCGGTTGTCCACCACCACCGGCTGTCCCAGCGCCTCGGCGAGGCGCGGTGCGATGATGCGCGCCGCGAGGTCGGTGACGCCGCCGGCCGCATCACCGACCACAATGCGCACCGCCTGTGACGGATAGGACTGGGCCAGTGCCTGGGCGTGGGGCAGCGCGAGCCAGCACAAGGCAAAAATCGCTGACAGCGTGGTGCGACGGTGCGGTAAAAGCATGTTGGTGATTCCTGTCATTCAGTTTTTATTCAACGCTGATTTAGCGTTGATTCCGCGTTGATTCCGCGTTGATTCCACGCTGATTCAGCGTTTGAGTTTGTACCCGGTCTTAAAAATCCAGGCTATGCCGCCAAGGCATAGCAGCATGAACAAGACCGTCATGCCCAGGCTGACGGCCACGCTGATGTCGGCCACGCCGTAAAAGCTCCAGCGAAAGCCGCTGATCAGGTAGACCACCGGGTTGAAGAGGGTGATCTTCTGCCACACCGGCGGCAGCATGCTGATCGAATAAAAGCTGCCGCCAAGAAAGGTCAGCGGCGTGACGACCATCAGCGGGACGATCTGCAGCTTCTGGAAATCGTCCGCCCACACGCCGATGATGAAACCGAACAGGCTGAAGGTGATGGCGGTGAGTACGAGGAAGCCGGCCATCCACAGCGGATGCTCGATGCGGTAATCGACGAACAGGCGCGCGGTGACGAGCATCAGCGCGCCCAGCACCACCGACTTGCTGGCCGCCGCACCGACGTAGCCGATGACCACCTCGACCCAGGACACCGGCGCCGACAGCAGCTCGTAAATCGTGCCCGACCACTTGGGCATGTAAATGCCGAAGGAGGCGTTGGAAATGCTTTCGTTGAGGATGGTCAACATGACCAGCCCGGGGATGATGAAGGCGCCGTAACTGACGCCGTCCACATCGCCCATGCGCGAGCCTATGGCCGCGCCGAACACGACGAAATACAAGGAGGTCGAGAGCACCGGCGAGGCGATGCTTTGCATCAGTGTGCGACGGGTGCGCGACATCTCGAATTGGTAGATGGCGCGGATGGCGTGCAGGTTCATTGGCGCGCCCCCGTCTTGTCGGCCGCTGGCCTCTGGCTCACCAGGTTGACAAAAATGTCCTCGAGAGAGCTCTCGGACGACTGCAGGTCGGTGAAGTCGATGCCGTGCTCATCGAGCTGGCGCAGGATGTCGGCGATGCCAGACTGCGCGCCGTGGGTGCGAAAGGTGTAGGTCAGTTCGCGCCCCCCGGCCGCCAGCTCCAGCCCGTGGCCGGCGAGCTCGGCGGGCAGGCCCGCCAGCGGCTGCTTGAGCTGCAGCTTGAGCTGCTTTTTGCCAAGCTTTTGCATCAGCGCGGCCTTCTCCTCGACCAGGATCAAGGCGCCTTTGCTGATCACGCCGATACGGTCGGCCATCTGCTCGGCCTCTTCGATGTAGTGCGTGGTGAGGATGATGGTGACGCCGCTGTCGCGCAGGCCGCGCACCATCTCCCACATGTCGCGCCTGAGTTCCACGTCCACGCCGGCGCTCGGCTCGTCAAGGAACAGGATCTGCGGTTCGTGCGACAAGGCCTTGGCGATCATTACGCGCCGCTTCATGCCGCCTGAGAGCGTCATGATCTTGTTGTTGCGTTTGTCCCACAGCGAGAGCGCGCGCAGCAGCTTTTCGCACAGGGCATCGTTGCGCGGTTTTCCGAACAGGCCGCGGCTAAACCTGACCGTTCCCCAGACGCTCTCGAAGGCGTCGGTGGACAGTTCCTGCGGCACCAGGCCGATTTTCGAGCGCGCGCCGCGGTAGTCGCTGAGGATGTCGTGGCCATCGGCCAGCACCGTGCCCGAGCTGGGTGTGACGATGCCGCAAATGATGTTGATCAGCGTCGTCTTGCCCGCGCCATTGGGCCCGAGCAGCGCGAAGATCTCGCCGCGGCGGATGTCCAGGCTGAGGTCTTTGAGCGCGCAAAAGCCCGAGGCGTAGGTTTTGGTCAGCTTGGTGACCGAGATGATGTTCTGCAAGGGCGAATTTTCAGGTTTGGCTGGATGCTGATTGTATTCGACCCGGCCGGCGGCTGCGGTGTTTGCGCGCTGGCCGGCGCGATCAGGGCGAGGCCGGTCGTGGCAAAGGCTGGCAAAATGGCGTTCCCGTTCGCCGGCCCTCCGGCAACCCTGCCAGGCACCCCTCCCGCAATGCTCGACCTGCCGCTCGTATTTCTTGACCTTGAAACCACCGGTGGCACCGCCACGTTTGACCGCATCACCGAGGTCGGGCTGATCGAGGTCGACCAGGGCGTGCAAACGGACGTGTGGAGCAGCCTGGTCAACCCGCAGACGCGCATTTCGGGCTTTATCGAATCGCTCACCGGCATCAGCAACGCCATGGTGGCCGACGCGCCGCGCTTTGCCGACATCGCCAAGCGCCTCTATGCGCGCCTGGAGGGCAGGGTGCTGGTGGCGCATAACGCGCGCTTTGACTACAGCTTCCTGAAAAACGAGTTCGCCCGCGCCGGCATCGACTACCGCGCGCGCGTGCTGTGCACCGTCAAGCTGTCGCGCGCGCTCTACCCCGAGCACCGCCAGCACACCCTCGACAGCCTGATCGCGCGCCACGAGCTAACCTGCAACGCGCTAACCTGCAACGCGCGTCACCGCGCCCTCGGCGATACCGAGGTGATGTGGCAGTTCGTGCAAAAAATCCACGCCGCCTTGCCGGCCGCAAGGATCGCCGCCGCGGTGAAAAAACAGTTCGCGCGGCCCAGCCTGCCGCCGGGGCTGACCGAACAAGACATCGCCGCCATCCCTGAAGTGCCGGGCGTCTATCTTTTTTATGCCGACAGTCCAGCCGCCGGCAAAGCCGCACGCGACATGCCGCTGTATGTCGGCAAAAGCGTGGACATGCGCGCGCGGGTGCTGTCGCATTTTTCCGGCGACCTGCGTGCCGCAAAGGAAATGCGCATCAGCCAGGAAGTCAAACGGGTTGATTGGATAGAGACCGCCGGTGAGCTGGGCGCGCTGCTCAATGAGGCGCGCCTGATCAAGGAACTGCTGCCCGCGCTCAACCGCACCGAGCGGCGCGCCAGCGGCTTTTTCGGCTTTGAGTGGGCGGGCGACATGAACAGCAAACAGCCGCTGCAACTGGTGGCCTCGGGGCGCGAAGAACCGCTGCGCCTGGAACGCCTGTTCGGAACCTTTCGCACCAAGCGCCTGGCGCAAGAAGCGCTGGCGCGCATCGCCGAGGCCCAAGGCCTGTGCCCCGCGCTGATCGGTTTGGAAGCATCGCGGAGCAAGGGCACCAAAGGCACCAAAGGCACCAAAGGCACCACAGGCACTACGGCTGCTGCGGGGACTAAGGGCGCTCAGTGCGCTCAGGGCACCAAGGCCTCCAAGGCCGCCGAGAGCGCGATGGCCACCGCGGCCACTACGGCCGCAGCGCTCACCACAGGCAGCGCCTGCTTCTCTCACCAGCTTCAGCGCTGCCGCGGCGCCTGCTGCGGCAAGGAGACGCTCGCCGCGCACAACCTGCGCCTGTTCGAGGCGCTGCAGTCGCTGCGCCTGGCGCAATGGCCGTGGCAGGGCGCCATCGGTGTGCGTGAAAAGCGCGGCGACAAAAGCGAGGTGCACATTTTCGACCGCTGGTGCTTTTTTGGCACCGCGCGCAACGAGGCCGAGATCTACGAAAAACTCGAGTTGCGTGCCGCGCCGGTGTTCGATCTCGACATCTACAAGATCATGCAAAAATTCCTGGCGACGAAAAAGAAACCCGACATCATCGAGTTCGGTGCCATGAGCAGTCTGTGGTACCGCGACGAGGTCGCAAGCCCGGCCTGATCGGCACCGCCGCCTGAAAAGCCGCGCCAGACGGGTGTCTCCAGCCTGCTTCCCCGCTTGGGGCCGCGCAGTGCCTGCAGCTGAATGCCGATCTTTGGCGCGTATTAACCGGCCTTGAGTCGGCGGGCAAACATGCGCCTTCACTGACCTCGCTCAAGAAATATGCAGAGGCTGTGGGTTGCAAAATCGAGATCAAGCTGGTGCCGCAGCGATCAGGCCCAAGCTTGCGTTGTGCTTCCCGTGCGCGCCTCAGTCTATTTTTGCGCCCGAGGCCTGCACCACGCGCGCCCACTTGGCGGTCTCGTCCTTGATGTAGGCGGCGAACTGCTCGGCCGTGCCGCCCATGCCGTCTATGCCTTGTGCGGCGAACTGTGTTTTGACCGCCGGGTCGGCGAGGGCGCGGTTGGCTTCGCGGTTGAGGCGTTCGATGATGTCGCGCGGTGTGCCGGCCGGGGCGAGCAGGCCGAACCAGACCGAGGTCTCGAAGCCGGGCAGGCCCGACTCGGCGATGGTCGGCAGCTCCGGAGACGAACCCGTGCGCTGGGCGCTTGATACGGCCAGCACTTTGAGCGTACCCGCCTTGATGTGCGGCAGCGCCGTCGATGCGGGGGCGAACATCGCCTGCACGCGCCCGCCGAGCAAGTCGGTCATGGCCGGAGGGCTGCCCTTGTAGGGCACGTGCGTGAGCTTGACGCCGGCCATCAGGTTAAAAAGTTCGCCGGACAAATGCGGCCCGGTGCCATTGCCCGATGAGCCGTAGAGAATCTCGCCCGGCTTGCGCTTGGCTGCGGCGACCAGTTCCTGCACCGTGGCGACGCCCAGCGACGGGGTTACCACCAGCAGGTTGGGCAGCGAGGCGAGCGAGGCCACCGGCGCGAGGTCGCGGCCGAAGTCGAAGGGCAGGTTTTTGCTGAGGCTGGCGTTGATGGTGTTGGCGATGGTCCCGAGCAGCAGCGTGTAGCCGTCGGCCGGCGCACGCACCACCGATTCGGTGGCGATGTTGCTGCCGGCGCCGGGTTTGTTTTCGATGAGCACGGTCTGGCCTAGCGACTCGCTCATTTTTGCGGCGACGAGGCGCGCCGCCACATCGGCCGAGGCGCCGGGCGGGAAACCGACGACGATGCGCAGCGGCTTGGACGGCCAGGATTGGGCCTGGGCGCTCGCGCTGGCAGCCAGCGCGAACAGGGAGGCAAGACCAACGGCAAACAACAGGGCGATGCTTTTTTTCATGTGTTCTCCAGAGGTGAAATTACTATTCCCTATTTCCCGTTCCCCATTCACAATGCCACGCAATCCTACACCAGCAAGGAATTGAAACATGGCAAAACTAAAGGTGGTCGAGTGCAGGCGCTTCTTCAAGGCGGTGACGGAAAAAGCCGGGGAGATGGGCGTGCCTGTCGCGATGGCCGTGGTCAACGCCGAGGGCCACCTGCTGGCGCTCGAGCGCATGGACGAGGCGGGCTTCATCACGCCGGAGATTGCCTGGGGCAAGGCCTTTACCGTTGCGGCGTTCCGTTCGATGAGTCCGCGCTTTCCCGACGGCCTCACCATCCAGCAGTGGTTCAAGGAACGCAACCCGCAAATGCTGATGAACGCGTCCATCTTCACCGGCGGGCGTGTGGTGGTGTCGGGCGGCTGCGCGCCGATTTTCAAGGGCGATACGCTGGTGGGCGCTTATGGCATCAGCGGCGGCACCTCGGGGCAGGATGAAATCATGGGCCAGTACGCGCGCACAAAAATCGGTTGGGCCCACGCCAAGGCCAACGATGACACGCCGCAGGACGTGAAGGACGAAATCAACGCCATCTACAACAAGGTCGGCTTGGGCGAGAAAAAACTATAACCGGGACGCAGTTGCCAGCAGCTTCCCTCCCCCCTCGCGGGGGAGGGACAGGGAGAGGGGGAGGCCAGCTGTTTCGTAGCGGGTCATGCTTGCGACGTGTCACCCTCTCCCCAACCCTCCCCCGTCAAGGGGGAGGGAGTTCAAGGCCAACGGTGACATGTCCGCAGGAAGTGAAGGACGAGATCAACGCGATTTACAGCAAGGTCGGCTTGGGCGAGAAAAAACTATAACCGGGACGCAGTGGTTAGCAGGTACCCTCCCCCCTCGCGGGGGAGGGAGTTTCATGATCGCAATGGCAGACGAAATTAAAAAAGGGAGCCGATCGACTCCCCCTTTTTTACCGGCGATGCCACCGGTTGCTGCGCTTAGCGATTAACGCTCAGTTGAGCCGCTCACTTGACCAGGTATGTGGCTGCGCCCAATAGGACTGCGAGCACAAGCAATACTCCGGGCCTCAGTCCGTGGAACAGTATTTTTTTGAATTCTTCCGGGGTATTTATTTCCCGCCGCAGCCGCTTGTAGCGCGAACCCGTAGGCGGTCGCGACGAAACTCGCCGCTCGGCAGGTTGATCGGGTGGTTTGTCGAGATCCATGTTGGCTGCCCCTTCCCCAAACTATTTCGCTTCAACCTTAACATATATTAATAATTTGCATGAGCCAGGGACGCCCTGTCAAGGGGCTGGGACTGGGCGGCGGGGTGCGTACACGCGTGCGCTATTTTCCGCCCGTAGATTGACACTGTGCCCTGAGGGGGGGGGCGTAGCGTGCCAGGAAGGGCGCTTCGCCTCGCCCGCCTTAGCTGAGGACAAGGCTGAGGACAAGGGCGGGATTGGGAACGGGGCCGGCGTGCAGGCGGGGTTCGTACAAGGGCAGGACAAAAAAGGGGAGCAACATGCTCCCCTTTTTTTGTCCTCCGGCAGGCGCACCGGAGTCCCGTTGTCGTCCCGTTGTCGCTTACTTCGCGGCGAAGCAATAAACCCTGCCGTCGCCGCCCGAGCTCTTCAGGTTGTCCTGGCTGCAGCCGCGCGACGGGTGCGTGTGGTTCCACGATTTGGCCGCCGCGTCCTCACGCAGGCCCTGGCGGTCGGAGTGACCGACTTGTGCCGCGCCGGCGCCGCTGCTTGTCCAGTTCTTGCAGGTGGTGTCATTGCCGCCGGTAAAGGCGCGGCCCTGCGAATCCGAGCCGGTGAGCACGTCGTGCATGTTCGGCGTGTCGCCACGGCCGTTGAGCACCGCGCCTTTTTCCGTGAGTATGGTCTGCTTGGTGAGATTACCGTTGTTGTGCAGTTCATCGACGTTCTTGGCAATCAACTCGCCCTTGGCGTTGTGCCAGGGACCTTTGCCGATGCGATCGCGTGCGTTGAGGGCTTTGTCGCTGCCGCTGGCGGTGGTGCTCAGGTAGGCGTGCCAGGTGCGGCTGCCCGCGCCGGCGGCGGCGGCCAGCGACTGGCACAGCTTGTCGGCACCGGCGAGGCCGCCCAGGTCGGCGCCTTTGCCCGATCCGGCGCTGCTGACAAAAAAGCCCATTTTCGGCGCGCTGCCGGCCTTGTCAGCCTTTGCCGCTTTTGTACCATCAGCGGCATAGGCGCCGGTTGTGAAGCCCATGGCCAACAGTACAAGTACGGCTGCGGTCACTGCGCGTGTGCTCAAGTGCATGGCTAGTTCTCCCGGTGTGTTTGAGGTTGCTGCAGGTGCATAATAAGCGCTGTTTTATTGTCGTGGCAAGTGCCTGTTTTTCCCAGTCATGCGCTGGAAACGTCCGACTGGCGCGGATCTTCAGCCGGGCTCTTCTTTCAGGTGCGGCGGTGAAACCATAAGAAAGACAGCAGCGCGGCGGCAAACACCAGCACAGCGGCAAGCGCGCTGAACAGGGCGCTCACCTCGGTTTCGCGCCGCTCGAGCGCGAATTTGGAGTTCAGTGCCTTGTAGACTTTTTGCAGGTCGGCGGCGGTGCCGGCCTGGAAGTATTCGCCGCCGGTGGCCTTGGCCACGGCCTTCAAGGCCTCCTCGTCGAGTTGGGCAAAAAAGGACCAGCCCTCGTAGCCGATGTTGGCGCCTTCCTTGGTGCCAAAGCCCACGGTGAAGACGCGCACGCCGCGCTCGGCGGCGAGTTTGGCCGCCTCCACCGGGTCGGGGCCGGTGGTGCGCCGCCCGTCCGAGAGCAGCACAATGGCGCCCGAGGTGTAGGAGCCGGGCGGCACCGGTTTGAATTCGCGTTTTTTCGCTTTTGCCGCGTCGCCTCTTTTGGCCAGCGGCGCGGGGCTGTCGCCGTAGCGCGAGAAGGCGCTGCCATAGACCGCCGTCTCCACGTCAAGGCCGTCATCGGGAAAGAGCATGGCCAGCGACACGATGAGGCCGCTGCCGGTGGCGGTGCCGCGCTGCAATTGGAAGCGGTCGATGGCGGCGAGCATGTCATCGTGTTTTTCGGTGACCGGCTGCACCACGGCGGCGGTACCGGCGAAGGACACGATGCCCATGCGTACATTGTCCGGCAGCTCCTGGATGAAGGACTTGGCCGCCGCCTGCATGGCGGTGATGCGGTTGGGGGCGACGTCGGCCGCCTGCATGCTGCGCGACACGTCCATTGCCATGACCAGCGTGAGGTAGTCGGCCGGCAGCGTCACCACGGCGCTGGGGCGGGCGATGGCGAGGATGGCGGCGATCATGGCGCTGAGAAACAGCGCCGGGGGCAGGTGGCGGCGCAAACCCTGGCCCGGTCCGAGTGCGTCGCGCACCAGGATGAGGCTGGCGTAACGCACCGCCGTTTTCTTTTTCCGGCGCAGCGCCCAGACATAAGCGCCGACCAAGGCCGGGATGAACAGCAGCAGCCACAACAGTTCCGGCCACAAAAACCGCATTGCGTCTCCGTCGTCATGCCCGCTTGTGCTCGGGACTGTTTGTCGTCTCGCCTGCAAACGGGGCGGGCCAGGATGCATTACTTTAGCATTGGTGCAAGAGATGTACCGCGTGATGTACCGGTTAGCGTATCGTGATACCGTCATGCCTGAACAGCAGGCTTGCGCAACGTATTCTTAAACCGGCCCCCATGGCCACTTTTCGTCGCAATCCCAGAAGATGAAACGCGCAGCTCTTTACAGTCGCACCGACCGTTCGGCCAAATCCGTTGTGCCGGACGCCGCGCCTGCGCCCGGTTCAGCGCGGCAGGACGCGGCGGCGGGCGCCGCAGCGCCGCCGGGCCGTTTGCGCCGCTTCGCACAAGGCCACGAACGCGCGCTGCTGTTTTTTGGGGGCATCGCACTGGCGCTGGCGGTGGTGCTCGGGCGTGAAGCCATGCAGACGCCGCCGCGTGAAATCGAACAGCAAGACATCGACGCCGCGGTGTTGCACACCATGGAGAACAAGACCCTGCCCTCGCGCGCCGCCAAGGCGGCGGAGCTGGTGCGTCAGTCGGTGGTGCGCGTGCGCGGCTTTGCCGACGTGCTCAAGGATCCGAAAAAGCCCAAGGGCGAGACCGAGGAGAAGGAAGTGGGCGTGGGTTCTGGCGTGGTGATACTCGAGAACGGCACCATCCTCACCAACCTGCACGTGGTCTACGGCATGAAGCGCATCATGCTGACCTTCTCCGACGGCATGGAATCGGAGGCGGTGTTCGTCGCCGCGCAGCCGGAGAACGACCTCGCCCTCATCAAGGCGAAGAATATTCCCGATGACCTGCCGCCCGCCACCATGGGCTCGACCGCCAAGCTGCGTCCCGGCGACGAAGTGGTGGCGGTGGGGTTTCCGTTTGGCATCGGTCCCTCGGTATCGGCCGGCGTGGTGTCCGGGCTCAACCGCGGCTTCGAGTCGCCCGAGGGCAAGCGCACGCTCTCCGGGCTCATACAGTTTGATGCCGCGGCCAACCCGGGCAATTCGGGCGGGCCGCTGGTCACCATGGAGGGCGAGGTGGTGGGCATTGTCACCGCCATCCTCAACCCGACCAAGTCGCGCACCTTCATCGGCATCGGCTTTGCCGCGACCATAGAGAGCGCGGGCATGGCCGTCGGCCTGCCGCCGTTCTGAACCTTCACTTTTCACTCCTTCACTTCTTCACTCCTTCACTCAAGGAAAACAGACATGAGCCAAACCCCGACAGGACGCGCCGAAGTCGCCACGCTGATGGAGCAGGTGCTATACGAGGTGAAGCGCGTGGTGGTGGGGCAGGATCATTTTCTCGAGCGCGTGCTGGTTGCCATCCTGGCGCAGGGCCACCTGCTCGTTGAGGGCGTGCCCGGCCTGGCCAAGACACTCACCGTCAACACCCTCGCGCGCACCGTGCGCGGCGTGTTCAAGCGCATCCAGTTCACCCCCGACCTCTTGCCCGCCGACCTGGTGGGCACGCGCATGTACAACCAGAAGTCGGGCGAATTCAGCACCGTGCTCGGGCCGGTGTTCTGCAACCTCTTGCTCGCCGATGAGATCAACCGCGCGCCGGCCAAGGTGCAAAGCGCGCTACTCGAGGTGATGCAGGAGCGCCAGGTCACCATCGCCGGCGAGACGCACAAGGTGCCCGAGCCCTTTCTGGTGATGGCGACGCAAAACCCGATCGAGACCGAGGGCACCTACCCGCTGCCCGAGGCGCAGATCGACCGTTTCATGATGAAGGTGCTGATCGGCTACCCGAGCGAAGAAGAGGAGTTTGTCATCGTCGAGCGCGTCACCGGTGTGGCGACGCAGGTGGCGTCGGTTGCGACGACCGACCAGCTCGCCGCCTTGCAGCGCGAATGCCGCAAGACCTATGTCGATCCGAGCCTCATCCAGTACGCCGTCAAGCTGGTGTCCGCCACGCGCAATCCCGAGCGCTGCGACCTGCCGGAGTTGTCGCGCTACATCCAGTTTGGCGCCAGCCCGCGCGCCACCATCAACCTCATCGAGGGCGGACGTGCGCTCGCCTTCCTGCGCGGCCGCGGCTATGTGCTGCCCGAGGACGTGGCCGACCTGGTGCCCGACGTGTTGCGCCACCGCCTGGTGCTGTCCTACGAGGCCTTGTCCGACGGGCAGAGCGCCGACGCGCTGATTGCGCGCATCATGCAGGCGGTGCCGGTGCCGGACAAGCCGCTCGCCACGCACGTGCAAGCGGCGGCCGGTGCGTAATCCATTCGCCGGCATTGTCGACCGGCTGCGCCGGCACCGCCTGCGCCGCGGCCAGACCGCGGCGAATGAGGTGGGGTCCGAGGCGGTCGCCGGATCCGGTGCGCCGCCAAGACGTTTGGATGCCGAGCGCATCCTGCGCCGCCTCGAATGGACAGTCATCCGCCGCCTCGACGGCTTGCTGCAGGGCGACTACCGTACCTTGTTCCGCGGCTTTGGCATCGATCTTGCCGATTTGCGCGAATACCAGGCGCACGACGATGTGCGCTACATCGACTGGAATGTCACCGCGCGCCTGCAGGTGCCGCATGTGCGCGAATTCCAGGAAGACCGCGAAGTCGCCGCGTGGTTTTTGCTCGACCTTTCCGGATCCGTGGACTTCGGCTCCGGCGATGTGGCCAAGCGCACGCTGTCGTCCGAATTTGTCACCGTGCTCGCGCGCCTGCTTACCCGCTACGGCAACCGTGTCGGTGCGGTGCTCTATTCCAACGGCACGGATGCGGTCATCCCGGCCAAAAGCGGCCGCCGCCATGTGCTGCACCTGCTCGACAGCATGCTGTCGCCGGCGCCCGCGCGGCCGGGCAAGCAGACCGATTTGTCCGAACTGTTTAAAAAAGCGCAGCAGGTCGTTAAGCGCCGTTCGGTGATTTTTGTCGTCTCCGATTTCATTAGCGCGCCGGGCTGGGAGCGCGGCCTCGCGCTACTCGCGCGCCAGCACGAGGTGGTGGCGGTGCGCCTATACGACCCGTTGGAGCAGGCACTGCCCGAGCTCGGGATGATCGTGATGCAGGACGCCGAGACCGGCGAGCAGTTGTTTGTTGACACCGACGACGGTGGTTTTCGTCGGCGCTTTGCCAAACTCGCCGCCGAGCGCGAAGAAAAACTGCGCGCTGCGCTGGCCCAAGCCGGTGTCGACTGCCTTGAACTGGCGACCGACGACGGTGTAGCCGAGGCGCTGCTGCGCTTCACGCGCCTGCGCAAGCGCCGCAGCCAGCTCGCCGCCGGCGGCGGCATGATCAAGGCGAAGACCCGATGAGCGCAACGCATCACCCGGCGCAGCGCGCGCGACCGGCGCGGATGCGCGCTCGCGCAGCTGCGGTGGCGGGGGAGCGTTAGGCATGCCCGATCCGCGTTCCATCACGCTCGCCTGGCCGCTGATGCTGTGGCTGCTGCTGTTGTTGCCGCTGATTGCGGCGCTGTACTGGCATGGGCTGGCGCGGCGGCGGCGCAATGGCTTGCGCTATGCCAATCTTGTGCCGGCCGTCGCGGCCGCATCGCGGTGGCGGCGCCACACCCCGCCGGTGCTGCTGCTGCTGGCGCTGGCTTCGTTGCTGTTCGCCATCACGCGGCCAAGCGCCGTGGTGATGCTGCCTTCGCGCGTCGAGACGGTGATGCTGGCCATAGACGCTTCGGGCAGCATGCGCGCCACCGACGTCAAGCCCGACCGCATCAGCGCGGCGCAAAGCGCGGCCAAGACCTTCATCGATGATCAGCCCGGCCATGTGCGCATCGGCGTGGTTGCCGTGGCGGGTGCCGCGGCGGTGGTGCAGCCGCCCACCGAAAGCCGCGAGGACCTGGTGCAGGCCATAGACCGCTTCCAGTTGCAGCGCGGCACCGCGCTGGGCAGCGGCCTGGTGATCTCGCTCGCCACGCTGCTGCCGCAGGGCGCCATTGACGTCGAGAAGCTGATCAACCCGCAGGGCCCGCCGCCACCTGCGGGGCGCGAGCTTGGCGCGGTGGCCAAGCCCGGCAGCGACACTAAGCCTGTCACGCCCGGTTCCAACACCGCGGCCGCGATCGTGCTGCTGTCGGACGGCGTCAGTAACATCGGCCCCGATCCGCTGAAGATGGCGCAGGTGGCCGCCGATCACGGCGTGCGCGTGTTCACCGTGGGCATCGGCACCCCCGAGGGCACTACTCTCACCGCCAACGGCTGGTCGATGCGCGTGCGCCTGGATGAGGACACGCTGAAGAAAATCGCCACCACCACCGGCGGCGAATATTTTCGCGCCGGCACCGCGCCCGACCTGAAAAAAATCTACAAGACGCTCAGCGCCAGGCTGGCCTTCGACAAGCACATCTCGACCGAGGTGACGGCGTTGTTTGTCGCGCTGGGCGCGTTGTTCGCCATGACCGGCGCCTTGTTGTCATTGCTCTGGTTTAACCGGATTTTTTAGCCCCCAGCCCGCGGGCTGCGGGTATATATACTGTGTGCCATGCCGTCGCCGGCGGCCGCGCGCATGCCATAGTCCGCCGTCCGTTCTTCACCGTCTCAAAGAGCCCACGCCATGACCGCCAAACAATGGCGCACGCCCCTTATCGTACTGGTTTGCGCCGGCATAATTCTGACGCTCTCCACCGGCACCCGAGCCGGTTTCGGTTTGTTTCTCAAGCCCATGAGCATGGAGCTGGGCTGGGGGCGCGAAACCTATTCGTTCGCGATGGCGGTGCAAAATCTGGCTTGGGGCCTGGGCACGCCCATCGCCGGCATGATCGCCGACCGCTGGGGCGCCGGGCGCGTGTTGTTCGGCGGCGCGCTGCTCTATGCCACGGGCGTGATACTGATGTCGATGTCCTCCACCGGCTGGGAGTTGGGCCTCAGCGGCGGCGTGATGGTGGGACTGGCGCAATCGTGCACCGCGTTTGCGGTGGTCTTTGGCGTGCTCGGGCGCGCTTACCCGCCGGAGAAGCGCAGCATGATTCTTGGCATTGCCAGCGCCGCCGGCTCCCTCGGCCAGTTCGCCATCCTGCCCTACGCACAGACGCTGATTTCGTTTTTTGGCTGGCATCAGGCGCTGCTGATCATCGGCCTCACCGCCGCGCTGATCGCGCCGCTCGCGTTCGCGCTGGCCGAACGCCGCACCGCGCCGGCCGCCACCGGTCAGGTGAAACAGTCGGGCATGCAGGCGCTGCGCGAGGCCTTCGCGCACAAGGGTTTCCTGCTGCTCATCACCGGTTATTTTGTCTGCGGCTTCCAGCTGTCTTTCATCACCATCCACTTTCCGTCCTATGTCGCCGACCTTGGCTTTAATGCCAATGTCGCGGTGACGGCGCTCGCGCTGGTGGGGCTGTTCAATATCCTGGGCTCCTTCACCGCGGGCATGTTGGGGCAGCGCCTGCCCAAGCACCTGCTGCTGTCGGCCATTTATTTCGCACGCGCGCTGATCACGGTGCTGCTCATTACGCTGCCGCCCAGTCCGGCGCTGATCTATCTTTATGGCGCGGCGGTGGGCCTGCTGTGGCTGGCCACGGTGCCGCTCACCAGCGGCCTTATCGCGCAGATGTTCGGCGTCGCGTGGCTGTCCACGCTGACGGGGTTTGCGCTACTGAGCCACCAGTTGGGCAGCTTTCTTGGGGTCTGGTTGGGCGGCATCTTGTACGATCGCACCGGCTCCTACAGCGTGGTGTGGTGGCTGTCCATCGGCCTTGGCGTGTTCGCCGGCCTGGTGAACCTGCCCATAGACGGGCGGCCTGTCGTGAGGGTGCGCAGCGCGATGCCGCAGCCGGCCTGAGTCGGTCCGGGGCAGCGCGGTCGCCGGGGGCGCAAAGGGTAAATCGACTGGAAACCCGCGCCTGGCAAGGGTTTGCGCTTACTGCTCCAGCGCGCGGTAGAGTTGCCGCCGCTCTTCGTCTTTTTTCACGTCCTCGATCTCGCGCATCACCCCGCCGACATCTACCGGCCTGTCATCGCGCTTGAATTGGCCGCTCAGCACGACCTCGGGGGTGAGTTTGCCCGCCTCAAACAGCGACCAGATCTCCAGGCCGTATTCGGTGGTTAGCAGTTCGGGCGCGAACTGGCCGAAATAAGTGGCGAGGTTGCCGACGTCGCGCTCGAGCATGGCCTTGGCGTTATTGTTGCCCGCGGCGCTCACCGCCTGTGGCAGGTCGATGATGACCGGCCCGTCGCCGGCAACCAGTATGTTGAACTCCGACAGGTCGCCGTGCACGATGCCGGCGCACAGCATGCGCACCACCTGGCCGATGAGAAAGCCGTGGTATGCGAGCGCCAGCGCCGGTTCCAGGGCGACATCGTTGAGCCGCGGCGCGGCGTTGCCCTCGGCGTCGGTGACCAGCTCCATCAGCAGCACGCCTTCGAGGAAATTGTAGGGCTGGGGCACGCGCACGCCGGCGCGGGCGAGCTGGTGCAGCGCATCGACCTCGGCGCTCTGCCACGCGGCCTCCTGCTCCTGGCGGCCGTAACGCGTGCCTTTTTCCATGGCGCGGGCGCGGCGGCTGTTCTTGACCTTGCGGCCCTCGGTGTAGCTGACGGCCTGGCGAAAGGCGCGCTTGTCGGCCTCTTTGTAGACCTTGGCGCAGCGCACATCGTCGCCGCAGCGCACCACATAGACGATGGCTTCCTTGCCGCTCATCAACTGGCGCACGACCTCATCGACGAGGCCTTCTTCAACGAGGGCGAGCAGGCGCTTGGGAGTTTTGATGAAAGCCGATCTGCGCCGCTCTGGCGCGCCGGACCCGCAGGTCTGTAAAAGTGGGAAGGGATGCTGCGCGCGTATTCTACGCCAAGCGCGAGGTAGCGCCGCCGCGCTGCCGCTAGGGCCGGGCCGGCTTGGGCCGCGTGGCTGTGATCAGCAGTACCGCGCCGTCGGGCGCGTCGAGGTCGGGCTTGGCGCGTTTGGCGCGCAAGGCGGCGATGCGCAGGTCGAGCTTGTCCACCGCCTCGCGCATGCCTTTGGCGGCGAGGGTGTTGCGCAGGCTCATCAGCGCGTCAATTTGTTCGGCGCCCGGGCCTGCGGCAGTTTGCGGTGCGGGTGTCGGGGAAGTGGCGGCCGCCGGCGGGCGTTGCGCCTGCAGGCGCGCGCGCTCCTGCGCGGCGCGCAATTCGACGATGCGCCGGTCTACTTTTTCGACCGAGGCGGTAAGGCCCCTGGCGGCGAGCGTGGCGCGCACGTTGATCAGGTCGTCGATCTGTGAGGCGAGCGGCTGGCGTTGCTGCGCTGGCGTGCTGCCGGCCGCGACCGCCTGCGCGGCGAGGGTCTGCATGGCCTGGCTTTGCGCGGCGCTGATCGAGCGCATCGCCTCGCCCCAGTAGGCTTGCGGCATCTGGGCCGCCTCGGCGTGGGTTTTCTGGTCGCTGACGATGCGTGCGATTTCGGCATGCTTGTACTTGAACGCCCACTCCAGCGCGCCATCGCCCTTGTCGTTCTTGACGCCGGTATCGGCGCCGCCGGCGATGAGGCGTTTGGCCAGTTCCGCGCGGCCCTCGAACACCGCCATCATCAGCACCGAAGAGCCGTTGGTGCTGCGCGCGTTGATATTGGCGCCCTGTTCGATGAGGTAGGCGGCGACGTCCTCATGCCCGGCGAACACGGCGTAGTGCAGCGCCGTCCATTTCATCGGTTCGCGGTTGACGCGTGCGCCGCGCTCGACCAGCCATTTCACCGCGGCGAGTCTGCCCTGCCAGGCCGCATGCATCAAGGCCTGCTCGTCGGCGGCGTTGGTTTTGTCGAGTTTGGCGCCGCGCCCGGCCAGCAACTCCATCAGCGCGATATTGCCCGCGGCAGCGGCGATCATCAGTCCGGTGCCCGTGCGGTCTGCCATGAAGTCCGGATCAAGCCCGGCATCGAGCCAGGCGCGCACGCTGTCGATGTCGCCCAGTTCCATGCGTGCGCCGAAGCGCGCCGCATCGGGCAGGCCGCCGCCGAACAGATTGAGCCCGAAAAACTGCGCCTGCGCCGCGCCGGCGCAGCAGCACAGGGCGAGTAGCAGGGCAAACCGGCGCATTCGGCCTTGGGCTGCGGTTCGCACCCTCTGCCCTCCGGCGGTTATTTCTTCGCCGCGGCGGCCGGCGCTTTTGCCGCCGGGGCCTTGCTGGCGTCGGCCTTTTTGTCGTCGTCGCGCGGCGCGGCGCTGATCACCTCGATGGTGATCTGGTTGCTGGCGACGTAGTAGGGCACGTGGGTGTGGTCGGCAAACAAGAGGCGCAGCGTGTGCTTGCCCACCGGCAGGTCGAGCACGGCCTCGGTTTCGCCGCCGCCAAAGTGCTTGTAGCGCTGGTTTTTGTATTCTCCGGGGGCGTCAAAGGGCAGCGGCTTCTTGATATCGACCGGCATCGGCGTGTCGATCAGGATGTGGTGGTGGCCGGTGCCCTCCTGTGCGCCGGCCTTGACCGGCGAGATGCCCATGCCCGACACCACGAAGGCGACGCGAAACGGCGAGCGCACTTTGTCACCGTCCTTGATATTGACAAAGTAGACGAGTTTTTCACCGGGCTTGAACGGGCGGGTGCGATCCAGCGCGGATACGCCGCCGATGACCGAGTCCATCGGATTGCCGGACGAATCAAATTGCGCAGGGTTGATTGCGGCGGCGGGCGCGGCCTTGGCAGCCTTGTCGGCGCCCTGCGCGAGCGCGGCGCCGGTGCTCATCGCAAGACTGAATAAAATGCCGGTTTTGATGATGTACATACGGGGCATCTCCTTGAGGTTATCGTAGGTCGCGTACGTAGAGCGCGTAGGTCGTGCGCTGGTTGGTTATTCTACCTCGCCACCGTGGCAGCTTGCGGCGATGCGACTCAAGCGCGCTTTTGTGTTGCGAGGCAGTGCGCGACGCTGCTCTCGGCGGCGCTCAGCGCGGTGTCGGCGGGCTTGGTGCCGACATTGGACAGCTTGCCTGCCATAAAGTGCCGGCGAAAAGCGCCGATGGCGGCGGGCAGGTCTGTGACGTCGTAACCGATGGCTTGCAACAGCATGGCGCTGCTGGCGGCACCCTCGGTGGCGGGCGTGGCCGCCTGCGCTTCCGGCTCGCACCACAGGCCAAAGCCGTGTTCGGCGAGGCGCTTCCAGGGAAAAAGGACGCTCGGGTCGACCTTGCGTCGCGGCGCTATGTCGCCGTGGCCGAGGAAATTGGCCGGCGGAATTTTGTAGCGCTCGCGCAAATCCGCGAGCAAGGCGAGCAAGGTGTTGATCTGGGCTTCGGCGAAGGGCTCGTCGCCGTTGTTGTCGAGTTCGATGCCGATGGAGGCCGAGTTCATGTCGCTGTGGCCGCCCCAGTAAGAAGTGCCGGCGTGCCAGGCACGCAGGCGCTCGTCGACCAGTTGGTAGATGCGGCCTTCGCGGCCGATGAGATAGTGTGCGCTGACCTCGGTGGCGGGGCTGGTCAGTGTGGCAAGGGCGCGCGCGGCGGTGTCATTGGTGGTGTGGTGCAGGATGACAAAGTCGGGCCGGCGCTCGCTGAAGTTCGGCGAAGGCACCCAGTCGAGCGGCAGATGGGTGCGCAATGGCGCCGGCGCGCAGGCGCAAAGCGTCAGCAACGCAAGGGTGATGATGTACGTTCTGGTCGCCATCATGCTCTGATCATATGCCCGGAAGCCAATACTGGCGGGCGTTTCCGGGTTGTCCCCTTGCTCCGTTATGGCGCCGTTTGCGCGCGGGCTTATTTTCCGCCTTTGGCGCTGGCCAGTTCTTTCTCCAGCTGGTCGATGCGGTTTTGCATGCCGGCGAGGCGGCTGTTGAGCAGGCCGACATTGAAGTAGGTGACGCTCTCGGCCGGGGCATCGGGCGTGTTGCCGTAGCCAAGCCAGGACGAGTCATAGACCTTGACGTTTTTGAAGCCCAGTTGCTGTAGTACGCCGGCCGTCTCCGAGGCGCGTGCGCCGCTCTGGCAATAGACGATGGTTTCTTTTTCCGGATCCAGTTTTGCGTACAAGGCCTTGAGTGCCGCCACCGGTTTCAGGGACATGCCGGCGTTGCTCGACACCTGCTTGCGTGACAGCTTGTCGGCCGTTTCCGGATCGACCCAGTTGTGTTCGTAGGGAATGTTCATCGCGCCGGGAATGTGGCCGCCACGGATGGCGCGGATGTCCTCACCGGAGAATTCCCTTGTCGTGCGAACGTCAAGGATTTGCACATGCGATTTGCCTTGCAGCGCGATCATCTCGCGCGTGCTGACGCTGACCTTGCCGGATGCGTCGTTTGAGAGTTTGAGCGCGACCGCCCTGCCCGCGGCGGAAGCCTGTGCGCCGGGGGCCGCTTGTCCTTGCGCCAGCGCGCGCCCGCCGCCGGTCCAGTCTTCAATGCCCTCGTGGTAAACGCCGACGCGTTTGCCGCCAAAATACTGCAGCGTATAGAGCCCGAAGTAGGGCTGCCAGCCGCCGCGACTGCCGTAGACCACCACTTCACGCGCCGGGTCTATGCCGGCTGCGCCGAGCAGCTTTTCGATTTGTGCGATGGCGATAAAGTCTTCGCTATTGGCGTCACGCAGCACCGCCGGTGCATCGCCGATATTCACGGCGCCGGGAAGATGGCCCTTGGCGAAGGCCTCGGCCGGGCGCACGTCCCATATCAGCGCATTGCGCCCCATCGCGGCGGACACGCCGGCGGCATCAAGGATCACGCCCGGCACGCCCTGGGCGGCAGCAAGCGCTGCCCAGAGTGTGGTTAGTATGCTTAGCGTGACTAGCGTGACTAGCTTGGAAAGACTAAGTGAGCGTAATTTTTTCATACTGACCCGGTGTGAGAATTGTGCGTTGGCGGAGCTGCGCTGTGACCGCATATCAGTATGCGATCCGTGGCAGGGCGGCGATATTTTGGCATATTCCGACGCGGCGCGGCCATCGCGCGCCAGCCATTGAGGTGTCCTGAAGTTTTTCCGAAGTTTTCCTGAAGTTTACCTAAGGTTTTGCGCGTTTTTGCCGATGACACAGCATGGTCCGGGAATAGGCGCGGGCGATGAGGCGGGTGTCATCGGGGGCGCTTGTGCCGGTCCCTTGTGCCGGTTCCAAGTGGTGCCCGGGTCGCCCCGGATTTCAACAGCAAGCCAGGAGTTGCAGGCGATATGAATGCGTATTTGCACGTGGACCCGTCCCGGCTGTCGCCGCTGCGGCAGGGCGCCCGGCCTTGCCGCGCAGCGCGGCTGAGGGATTTTTTCCGCCGGCCATGAGCCTGCCGCACCGCCTGCGTACTCCGCATGCCCATCATGCTGTCGCTGAGGCGCCGGGCAGGCACGCCGATGTCGTCTCCGGCATGGGCGGTGGGTCCGCGGTGCGTGTCGGCGGCGTTGAGCTTGCCGAAGCACTGCGGCTGTTGCGCCAGGGCGACAGGGGCGCGCCACAGCTCGGTGATGCGCCCGACAGCGTGGTGCTGCAGCGGGTGATAGACGGCTTGTGTGCGCTGTCGTCGCGGGACGGACTGACCGGACTGTCAAACCGGCGCAGCTTTCGCAGTGAACTTGAACGCGAGATCGAGCGTAGTGCGCGAACTGGTGGTGATTTTGGCTTGCTGCTGATCGACATCGACCATTTTAAGCGCGTCAACGACGCACATGGGCATGTTGCCGGAGACCGCGTCCTGTGTGCGGTGGCGAAACTGCTCGAGGGCAGTTTTCGTCCGATGGATACCGTTGCCCGGTTCGGCGGCGAGGAATTCGCCGCGATCATGCCCAACAGTTCCCTGCTTTATTCGCGCCAGATTGCCGAACGCGTGAATGCGCGCATCGCGCGCAAACGGGTTGCTGTTTCACCCGGACTGGCCATATCGGTCACCGCCAGCATAGGCGTAACCTGCGCGCGCGCGTGGCTCAGTCACGAGGCCGATGCACTGGTTGAGGCGGTCGACCAAAACCTCTATCGCGCCAAACGGCAGGGGCGCAATTGCATTGTCTGGGACCAGCAGCCTGACAGCGCCCTCACCGGCGGCGAGCGCAGTTTGCTGCTTGAGATGTCTGAATGACGGGGGCCGGAGCATGAGCATGACAAGCATGGCGGCGCGCACCATCGCCATAACCAGTGGCAAGGGCGGCGTCGGTAAGACCTGCGTCGCCGCCAATCTGGCCTGCGCCCTGGCCCGCGACGGCAAGCGCGTGCTGGTGCTCGACGCGGACCTCGGCCTTGCCAATCTGGACATTGTTCTCAACCTGCAGCCGGAGGTGACCCTGCAGGACGTGCTCAAGGGCACGCACAAGGTGGATGAGGCGATGCTGGAGGGCCCGGAGGGCATTCGCGTGCTGCCGGCCGGTTCGGGGCTTATCGAATCGGCGCACCTGACCGGTGAAATGCGTGTTCGCTTGCGCGAGGTGTTGCAAAAACTGGTTACGGATTTCGATTTTTTGCTGATCGACACCGGCGCCGGTATTTCCGATGTGGTCTTGTACACGGCCTCGTTGGCGCAGGAGGTGCTGATGGTCGTCACGCCCGAGCCGACCAGTCTTTCGGACGCCTATGCCACCATCAAGGTGCTGGCGATCCACCAGGCGCGCGAGCATTTCAGCCTGGCCATCAACCAGAATACGCCGGGGCGCAGCGGCGATATCCTGGTGCGGCAATTGCAGCAGATCGCCGACCGCTTCCTGCCCGAGCAACTGGGGCATTCGGTCAGGCTAGAGTGCGCCGGCACCATCCCCACCGACAGCGCGGTCGAGCGTTCGGTGCGTGCGCGCAGGCCGGTGCTTCTCCATGCCCCTGATTGCGCCGCCGCGCAGGCCTTGCGCGATCTTGCGCGCGGCCTGGCGCTGCATTCGGACAGGCCGCGCGGCCTGCGCCTGCCCGCCGACGTGCCAGTGGCCAAGGCGGTGCGAAAAGAGGGCAGGGCCAGCCTCGTCTAGCTTGGTGTGCGCCGTGGATTTTGCTTCGCGCCGCCAAGGGCATAGCCGTTTTGTCCCGTCATACGGATAGGCGGGAAATCGCCTCAGCGCGTTCGGCCGCACAGGGGGCGTGCACAGGGGGCGTGCTCAAGCCGCCCCGATCTGGCATATTCCACCCTGCCGCATTCCTATGCGTTCATCGCATCCGCTGTTTTCCAAGACACAAGCCCCGGAGTCATCATGAGCAAGCTCACCCCCGAAGACATTCTGTCCACGGCGCGCCGCGTCGGCTGGGACATCAGCGCCGAACGCGCGCAGCAGATCGCCGCCACCGCCGCGCCGGCCGTGGAGAAATTCGCCGAGGCGCGCAAGCACCTCAATTTCGATCACGACACGCTGACGCTGCAGGCGGCGCGGGAAATGACCAAAGTTCAGCCAGACGGCAAAGGGCGCTGACATGGATGACATGCTGAAGCTTTCACTCACCGATGCCGCCAAGGCCATACGCGACAAAAAGGTTTCTTCGGTCGAGCTCACCACGGCGGCCATCGCCAAGGCCGGGCGCCTCAACCCGCGTTACAACGCTTTTGTGCGAATCGATGAGGCCAAGGCGCTGGCCAACGCGCGCGCCTGCGACGACGAACTCGCCAAGGGCAGGCTGCGCGGTCCCCTGCACGGCCTGCCGCTGGCGCACAAGGACATGTATTACCGCAAGGGTGAGGTCTCCACCTGCGGTTCGAAAATTCGCGCCGACTGGGTTGCGCCGGTCACCGCCGCCGCGCTCGAGCGCCTGGATGCCGCCGGCCAGGTGCAGATAGGGACGCTCAATATGACCGAGTTCGCCTACGGCCCGACCGGCCAGAACGCCTTCCTGGGCGATGCGCGCAACCCCTGGAACCCCGACTACATCACCGGCGGTTCGTCGGCCGGTTCGGCTGTTTCTGTGGCTTCGGCCACGGTCTTTGGCGCGCTCGGTTCGGACACCGCCGGCTCGGTGCGCCTGCCCGCGGCCATTTGCGGCCTCGCCGGCATGAAAACCACCCTGGGCCGCGTGTCGCGCTACGGCGCGATGCCGCTGTCGGGTACGCTCGACACCGTGGGGCCGCTGACGCGTACCGTCGCCGATAACGCACTGTTGCTCAATATTTTGGCCGGCCAGGATATGCGCGACCCGCACACCACCGCCGACGCCGTGCCCGACTACACCGCCGCCATCGGCCAGCCGGTGAAGGGCCTGCGTATCGGCCGGCCCATCGGTTACTTCGATGAGAAGCTCGAGCCCGATGTCATCGCGGTGATGGACGCGGTGTATGCCGCCTACCGCAAGCTCGGTTGCGAAGTCATAGACGTGAACATGCCCGACCTGGATGCGGTCAATGCCGCGGGCATGTTGGTGACCTGGGGTGATGTGATCGCCATTCACGGCGAGTGGATGAAAAACCGCGCCGCCGACTACACGCCGCAGACGCGCGGGCGCATCGAGGTGACGCTGGGTGTGTCGGCGCAGGACTACGGCGATGCGCTGCGTTTTCGCGGCCCGGCGCTGCTCGAATTTGCGCAAACGGTGTTCAGCAAATGCGATGTGGTGGTGGCGCCGGTGCTGTCTTATGCGGTGCCCAAGTTGTCGGACGTCGATGTCTCTGGCGGCCCCAACACCATGCGCATACTCAACGAAATCACCCGCCTGATGCGGCCGGTGAACTTCCTCGGCCTGCCGGCGTTGTCGGTTCCGGGCGGCTTTACGCCCAACGGCCTGCCTTGCGGCTTTCAGATCATAGGCCGGCCCTTCGCCGAAGCGCTCTTGTATCGCGTCGGTGCGGCCTATGAGAAAGAAAGCGGCCTGCTGTCGCACACCCCCCAACTGCTCGCCTGATCGGATGGACATGCTCAAACTCTACAAATCCGGCAATTCCATCTGCACGCAAAAGGTGATGATCACGCTGCGCGAAAAAGGCCTCGAGCCCGAAACGCAAAATATCAATCTGTTCGCCAACGAGCAGTACGATCCGGCCTACCTCAAGATCAATCCCAAGGGCGTGGTGCCGACCCTGGTTGACGCGGGCCGCATCATCGTCGAGTCGACGCTGATATGTGAATATCTCGACGACGCCTACCCGGCGCCGCGCCTGGTACCCGCCGACCCCTGGCTGAAGTCGCAAATGCGCCTTTGGAGCAAGGCCATAGACGAGGGCATATTCGAGGCGACGCGCGAAATCAGTTTTTCGGCCATGTTCCGCGAAAAAATGCGCGCCATGACCGATGCGCAGCGCGAGATGCGCTTTCGCAACACCGGTGACCCGCAAAAAGGCGAGCGCTTCAGGTCCACCTACGCCCACGGCGTCGCCTCGCCCTATGTGTTCCAGGCGGTCGCGTCCTACGAAAAGCTGTTCAAGAACATGGAAAAGGCGCTCGAGGGTGGTGGTCCGTGGATTCTGGGCGCGGACATGACGCTGGCCGACATCAACCTGATGCCTTTCGTTGCGCGGCTCAACTACCTCAACCTCCTGGACCTGTGGACCGCAGAGCGCCCGCAGGTGGTGGCATGGTGGCAGCGCGTGCAGGCCGTGCCCAGTTTCAAGGCCGCCATAATCGAGCAGACCAGTGAGGCGGACGCCGCCAACATGAACACACACGGCACGAAAATCAAGGACGAGCTCAGGGCAAGGCGCGGGGAATACCTCGCGACACTTGCCACAATTGCCGCCTGAGTCAATTCAAAAGGAAGCCGCCATGGCGACACGCCCGAAAAAGAAAGTCATCATCACCTGTGCCGTGACCGGCGCCATCCACACCCCGACCATGTCCCCCTACCTGCCGATCACGCCGCAGGAGATCACCGACGCGGCGGTGGGCGCGGCCGAGGCGGGCGCCGCCATCGTCCACCTGCATGCGCGCGATCCGGTCGACGGCCGCCCGACCCAGGATCCGAAATATTTTCGCCAGTTCGCCCCGGCCATCCGGGAGCGTTCCAATGTGGTGATCAACTTCACCACCGGTGGCGCGCCGACCATGGACATCGAGGAGCGCCTGCAACCGGCGCTGCAACTGAAGCCCGAGGTGGCCTCGCTCAACATGGGCTCGATGAACTTCGGCCTTTATCCGATGTTAAGCCGCTACAAGGAGTGGAAGCAGCCCTGGGAAGTGCCCTACCTCGCCGAGTCGGACGGGCGCATTTTCAAAAATACCTTCAAGGACATCCAGCACATTCTCGAATCGTGCCGTGCCAACAACACGCGCTTTGAAATCGAGTGCTACGACATCGGCCACCTGTACACGGCGGCGCATTTTCTCGAGCGCCAGATTGTCGAGCCGCCCCTGTTCATACAGTCGGTGTTTGGCCTGCTCGGCGGCATTGGCCCGCACCCCGAGGACGTGATGCAAATGAAGCGCACCGCAGACCGCTTGTTCGGCGATGACTATGTGTGGTCGGTGCTCGGCGCGGGCCGCAACCAGATGCCCATCGCGGCCATGTCGGCGGTGATGGGCGGCAACGTGCGCGTCGGCCTGGAAGATTCGCTCTGGGACGGCCCCGGCACGCTGGCCAAAACCAACGCGCAGCAGGTCACGCGCATTCGCTCCATCATCGAAGCCCTGTCACTTGAGATCGCCACGCCCGACGAGGCGCGCGAGATCCTGCAACTCAAGGGCGGCAACAACGTCGGGTTTTGACGGTCGTGGGCAGGGATGTGATGGAGTTGACGGCGCATCTGGAACCGATGGGCCGTCGGGTAACAGGCTGAAAAGCCAAGACTGGCGCGGTTTTTCAGCCTATTAGCTGTTTTTTAAGCGATGGCCCAGTCCACCGCCGCACCAACGCCATAGCTGACGGCCAAGGCCAAACTCAGTACCGTGAGCGTGCGCGTCATACCCTTGGGAAAGTCGCTGCCATCCATATAGCCATTGGCAAAATGCTGTGCGATGAAAAAGGCCAGCGTCGACAGGATGAAGCTGGTGATGGAAAAATTTTCAAGACCCATGGGGATGCGGAACCGTTTAGTGGAATGACAGGGGGGCATCCTGCGCCCTTGGAGGCGGATGGAAGACGGCGGACCTTGGAAAACTTGCGCAGATGCGGCGTCGGGGCAGGTTCCTGCCGCTTGCGCTACTCGTGAATCACGCCTTTGATGATGTAGGCGCCGGATTTCTCGTCTTTGTCGATATCCAGCAGTTTTCTCATTTTGGCTTCTTCCAGCAGGTCGCCGAAGGCCTTGAAGCCGTAATAGCGTTCATTGAAGCTGGGTTTCCTGCGCTTCAGGGTCTGCTTCACCATCGAGCCCCAGATTTTTTCCTCGGCGCCGCGCTCTGCCAGCAGGGCTTCTATGGTTTCGATGACGTAGCCTATGGCTTCTTCTTTTTTTCCCTGCTCGGGCTTAGCCGAGACGGGCGTGGCCTCGACCTCGGCCGGCGCGGCGGCGCCAATGGCGTGTGCATCGCCCTTGGAGGCGGCACGCTTGCGTATGGGTTTTGATTTTTTGATGGCGATGACACGGCCCTGGGTTTCACGCACCAGGTCGTCGTAAAAAATGAACTCGTCGCAGTTGCTGATCAGCAGGTCGGAGCTGGAGTTTTTTACGCCCACGCCGATCACCGTCTTGTTGTTCTCGCGCAGTTTGGAAACCAGCGGCGAGAAGTCCGAGTCGCCGCTGATGATGACAAAGGTGTCGAGGTGGCTTTTGGTGTAGCAGAGGTCGAGCGCGTCGACAACCATGCGGATGTCGGCCGAGTTCTTGCCCGACATGCTGCGGTGGGGAATTTCGATGAGTTCGAAGGCCGCGGCGTGCATGTCCTGCTTGAAGGCCTTGTAGCGCTCCCAGTCACAGTAGGCTTTTTTCGACACGATGCTGCCTTTGAGGAGCAGGCGTTCGAGCACCTTGCTAATGTCGAATTTGTCGAATTTGGCGTCGCGTACCCCCAGCGCGACGTTTTCGAAGTCGCAGAACAAAGCCATTGTTTTTGTTTCGTTTTGTGCACTCAATGCGGGCTCCGGATGGGGGAGGGTGGGGTAGAAACTGACGCCATTATGGCATTCCCGGCGGGGGGCGGATTTTGCCCTCGGGCGGGCTCAAGTTTGGGCGCGGTGGTGCCGATATACAGTGCATGGGAGTCGCAAGCTCCCCCCGGACCCGCAAGGGGCGGGTCCGGGTACTAACATCGCGGCAACGCCGCTGAAAAGGGAGTCTTGCCATGGAAACCGTGGAACAGGATTTGCCCCATGCCTACCCGATGTTTGTCATCGATGGCGCGACGGTTCCGGGGGCGCTGTTCAGCGTCGGTGAGGCGCAGGACACACCGGCGCAGTTGCTCAACACCATTGTTGTCGAGGCTTATCTGCTGGGCGCGACGAACATCCAGGTCGAGGCGGATGAAAAGGGGGCGGGCGCACACGTATGGTTTGGCATGGACGGGGTGATGCTCGATTACATGCAGATTCCGGCACACCTGCGCGAGGCCTTGTTGTCGCAGGTCAAGATGATGTGCGGACTCAGTGATGCCAGGCGGCGCATTGTGCAGATCAGCCGCATTGATTTTCAGCAGGCGGGTGGGGAGAAAATAGAACTGCGCGTGGTGACGCTGCCCGACGGTTCTGGCGGCGAAAATTTGCGCTTGCGCTTGATGCGCACACCGCCGGTGCTGATGGCGTAGCGCCCTGCGGGCGAAGTTTGCTTTGTCATTCTGTGGGGGGCGAAGCTGCGACGCTCTTGCAGAACGGCAGATCCTGCGTTTCGCCCAGACTGGCGGGGGCAGAGTTTTTCGTTTCTTTTTCGATTTGTGTGAGCAGTGTCAAGCGCGCCGCATGCGCAATGCCGCACTTATGCGGTCGGCCGCCCTTTTTAGTTTTGGTAAAAAGGTTTTCACGATCTGCGCCTCGCTGGTACGCGCAGCCTGGCCGCTGATGTTCATGGCGGCGAGAATGCGGCCGCGTCCGTCGACGATGGGCACCGAGATCGAGCGCAGTCCGTCCTCCAGTTCCTGGTCCACCAGTGACCAGCCTTTGCCCGCGTCGGCAAGAATCGTTTTGCGCAGCAGCTTCGCATCGGTGACGGTGCGTTTGGTATGGGACGTCAATTTCGCCTTGGAAAAATAGGCGTCGAGCTCAGCTTCGGTCAGGCCGCCCAGCAGCACCCGCCCCATCGAGGTGGCGTAGGCGGGCAGGCGGCTGCCGATGGAGAGGCCGATGGTCATGATGCGGTGGGTCGGCACGCGCAGCACGTAGACCACGTCCTCGCCCTCCAGCACCGAGGCGGAGCAGGATTCGTGCACCTCGGCGACCAGATCCTCCATGATCGGCTGCGCGATCTCCCATAGCGGCATCGATGACAAATACGAATAGCCCAGGTCGAGTATGCGCGGCGTCAGGCGAAAGTCACGGCCCTCGCTCGTCACATAAGCCAGTGACTGCAGCGTCAGTAAAATGCGCCGCGCCCCGGCACGCGTGAGCCCGGTTTTTTCTGCCACCGCCGAGAGCGTCATGACCGGTGATTGCGGTCCAAACACGCGAATTACCGACAGGCCGCGCGCGAATGACTGCAGGAATTCGCCCGAGGGTTTTTGCATGGATTCCTTCAAGGCGCGTTCTCCGGGACGGACGGCTGCAAATTATGGTTTATGTTCGTAGAACGAACAAGTGTTCGTATCGTCGGATATTTACCCATCGGCGGAGCGCGGATGGTGCAATCGAGGCTGAAAATCTGAGTTTTAGGTGGTAAATGCTCCAGGCAGGGCAAAAATTGGCAATATTCCTAAGAAATCACTTTCGATGTACGTTCTATGCTCATTGTTTTAAAAGAATATTATTTATAGAGTATTTGTATAAAAGCAGGCTTAAGTCTTTGTCCTGACTAGAAAAATTACTAAATCCCCGCTTGACCGAGGGTTTTCTTTGCTCTAAAGTGGGAAATCGTGAGTTTTAGTGGGAATTAATGGGTATTTCGAACGCTGTTCGAAGCCTGCCCCGCCAAGAACTCAGTCTCGGGGGAGATGTAAGCGTGTTTCAAGGGGCAACCGAACTCAGTCTTGATGCCAAAGGGCGGCTTACCGTGCCGACCAAGCATCGTGACGCGCTCGCCTCAGGAGGGGCTGCGGTCGTGATGACCGCCCACCCGGATGGCTGCCTCTTGCTCTATCCCTTCATCGAGTGGGAGCCGCGGCGTGCCCGCATCCAGGCGCTGCCCAGTTTCAGCGTCGAGGCGCGCGCTTGGCAGCGCCTGCTGGTCGGCCATGCCGAAGAGCAGGCGCTCGATGGCGCCGGCCGCATTTTGATTTCGCCCGCATTGCGCAAGTTTGCCGGCCTTGGCAAGCAGGTCATGGTCGTCGGGCAGGGCAGCCACTTTGAAATCTGGGATGTCGAGTCCTGGGAAGCCAAACTCGCCGACGCGATGAAACTCGCCAGCGCCTCGCCGCCTCCGGGCACCGAGAATTTTTCTCTGTGATGAGCACGTGTCCGAGTTCATTCATCGCACCGTCCTGCTTGAAGAGGCAGTCGACGCGCTCGCTATCCCGGACACACCGGAGGGCGAAAGAACAAACGGAATTTTTGTCGATGCCACCTTTGGTCGCGGAGGGCACAGCCGCCTGATTTTGCAGCGGTTGGGTCCGCGCGGGCGCTTGGTGGCGCTGGATCGCGACGGTGAGGCGGTGGCGGCGGCCGGGCAGATAAGCGACACGCGTTTCAGCATCGCGCGGGCGAAGTTTTCGGATCTGGCCGTGGTGCTCGAGGGCATGGGTGTCGCGGCGGTGGACGGGGTGCTGTTCGATCTTGGCGTGTCGTCCCCGCAGCTGGACGACCCGCAGCGCGGGTTCAGTTTTCGCTTCGATGCGCCGCTGGACATGCGCATGGATAGGGGCAGGGGGCAGAGCGCGGCCGAATGGCTGGCAGTAGCGGGTGAAGCTGAGATCGGGGAGGTTATCAGGGAATATGGCGAAGAACGGTTTGCTAAACAGGTTGCAAAGGCGATTGTTGCTGCTCGGGCCGGCGGCCCTCTCCTCACCACCGGTCAACTTGCCGCTATCGTGGGTACGGCCGTCTGGACGCGTGAGGGCGGGCAAGATCCGGCGACGCGTACCTTCCAGGCTCTTCGGATTTTCGTCAATCAGGAGCTTGAAGAATTGTCGCTAGCGCTGCCGCAGGCGATCGCGGCACTCGCGCCAGGGGGCAGGCTGGCGGTGATCAGCTTTCATTCGCTCGAGGACCGCATCGTCAAGCGCACCCTGCGCGGCGAGGCGCATCCGGAGGCCGATATTCCCTCGCGCCTGCCCATACGTGCCGCAGAGCTGCCGCGCGGACGCATTCGTGTCATCGGCAAACCGGTGCGCGCGGGCGTGGGCGAGGTGCGCGCCAATCCGCGTGCGCGCAGCGCGGTAATGCGTGTTGCCGAGAAGCTGGCATGAACGGGAGCGCGGCATGATCTGCGAGCGGATCGGCGTGACGCCGCAGGAAGCGGACGGGTTTTCCCCGGCGCTGTCGCATCCCATCACCTTGTCGCTTGACTGGCTTCGACCGGGGCCATGACGCGCATCAACTTCATGTTGCTCGCAATACTCGCGCTTTGCGCGACAGGCCTCGTTACCTCCCAGCATAAGGCGCGCAAATTGTTCACCCAGCTTGAAAAAGAGCAGGAGCGTTCGCGCCAGCTCGATGTCGAGTGGGGTCAGCTGCAACTGGAGCAAAGCACCTGGGCGATGCACGGACGTGTCGAGCGTGTGGCGCGCCAGGTTCTGCACATGGGCGTGCCCGACCCGCGCCGCACGCAAATCGTCCAGCCGGATGGCTCGACCGCGCCACTCAAGCCGGACGAAGCTGCGGCCATGGATGAGCAGGATGCCAAGACCCCCAACACCCCCAACACCAAGGGTGCCGGGGTGAAGCCGTGAAATTTGCCACCAGCCCGGTGCTCGAGCTGCGACTGCCGACGTGGCGCGCGCGCTTGTTGCTGGGCGTGTTTGTATTTTGCTTCATCGGCCTTGGCGTGCGCGCCGTGTGGCTGCAGGGCATGAACAAGGACTTCCTGCAGCAAAAAGGCGAGTCGCGCTACAGTCGCGTCATCGAGATCAGCGCCAACCGCGGCAAGATCACCGACCGTAACGGCGAAATCCTCGCCATTTCGACACCGGTGAAATCGGTCTGGGCTATTCCAGAGGATGCGCAACCCTCGAGCGCGCAGGTCACGCGACTTGCCGCGCTGCTGGAAATGCCGGCGCAGGAAATTCGCAAAAAACTCGGTGTGACCGATCGTGACTTTGTCTATGTGAAACGCCAGCTGCCGCCTGAGACCGCCGACAAGGTGGCCGAGATGCAGTTGCCGGGTTTTTTCCAGAGTCGCGAGTACCGCCGTTACTACCCGGGTGGCGAGGCCATGGCGCATATGCTCGGGTTCACCGACGTCGATGAGACCGGGAAGGAGGGGATCGAACTCGCCTTCCAACAGCAGCTCGCCGGCAAGGCCGGCAGCCGCCGCGTCATCAAGGACAGGCGCGGCCAGATCGTCGAGGACATGGAGTCGATCAAGGCGGCGCAGGAGGGGCAGAACGTCACCCTCGCGCTGGATGCGAAGATCCAGAGCATCGCTTTCACGCAACTCAAGGCGGCGATCGATCAGCACAAGGCCAGGGCCGGCGGCATTGTCGTGATGGACGCCAAGACTGGCGAGATACTGGCGCTGGCCAACCTGCCCACTTATAACCCGAACAACCGCACGCGCCTGAGCGGCGCGCAATTGCGCAATCGCGCCGTGACCGACAGCTTCGAGCCGGGCTCCACGCTCAAGCCCTTTACCATCGCGCTCGCCCTTGACACCGGCAAGGTGCAGCCCGACACCATGATCCAGACCGCGCCGGGCACGCTGACCATTGGCACCGCCACCATCCACGACGCGCACGCAGAGGGCGCGCTGACGGTGGAGCAGGTGATCCAGAAATCGTCCAACGTCGGTGCGGCAAAAATCGCCCTGTCGATGAGCGCCGAATCGATGGCCGGCCTGTTCGCCAATGCCGGTTTCGGCACGTCGCCGCGTACCGGTTTCCCGGGGGAAGTCGGCGGCAAGGTGCGCCCTTACAAGACCTGGCGGCCAATCGAGCAGGCGACCATGTCATATGGGCATGGCATTGCGGTAAGCCTGCTGCAACTGGTGCGTTCTTACTCGCTGTTTACGCGCGATGGCGAACTGCTGCCGCTGTCATTGACCCGCGTCGAGGGGCCGGTGATCGGCAAGTCGGTGATCTCAGCGCAGACCGCGCGCCAGGTGCGCCATATGCTGGAGATGGCGGTAAGCCCGGGCGGTACGGCGCCTCGTGCACAAATCATGGGTTACCGCGTCGGCGGCAAGACCGGCACAGCGCACAAGCAGGAAAACGGCGGTTACGCCGCAAAAAAATACGTATCTTCGTTTGTCGGCTTTGCGCCGGCGTCCGATCCGCGCCTGGTGATCGCGGTGATGATTGATGAGCCCTCCAACGGGCAGTACTACGGCGGCCAGGTGGCCGCGCCGGTGTTCGCAAGCGTGATGGCCGGGGCGTTGCGGCGCCTCGAAGTGCCGCCCGATGCACCGCTCAAGCCGATCGAACTTCCTGCCGATGGGCAGGAAGTGCCGGAAAGTATTTAGTGTGGATAAGCGTATCCAGACCATTCTCGGCAGCCTGCGCGCACAAGGGGTGCAGGTGAGCGGTCTTGCCACCGACAGCCGCCACATCGCCGCGGGCGAAGTGTTCCTCGCCTGGCCGGGGGCGACGCTGGACGGCCGCGCACATGTCGCCGAGGCGGTTTCGCGCGGTGCGGCGGCGGTGTTGTGGGAGCGCGACGGCTTTGAGTGGAACGCCGACCGGCGTTCACCCAATCTTGCGGTCGAGGGCCTGCGTGATCTTGCCGGTCCGCTGGCGCACGAAGTGTACGGCCGTCCATCCGAAAAACTATGGACCATGGGTGTGACCGGAACCAACGGCAAGACCTCGTGCACGCAGTGGCTGGCGCACGCCAGCTCCGATTGCGGTGCGCGCACCGCGGTGATCGGCACGCTCGGCTTGGGCTTTCCCGGAGAAACGCTGGATGCCACCGTCAACACCACGCCCGACCCGGTGCTGCTGCACAAGACGCTCGCCAGGCTGCACGCCAAGGGCGCGCAGGGCGTGGCGATGGAGGTCTCCTCTATCGGTCTTGATCAGGGCCGCGTCAATGGCGTGCATTTTGGCGTTGCGCTTTTTACCAACCTGTCGCGAGACCACCTCGACTATCACGGCGACATGGAACGCTATGCCGCGGCAAAACAAAAGCTCTTCACCATGCCCGGCCTGCGCCACGCCGTGCTCAATATGGACGACGTGCAGGGCGTGGGCATCGCGCGCCAGCTGTCGGGCGGCAGTGTCAATCGCGCCGGTTACAGCATCCACCCCGGCGGTGCCTCGCGCGCCGGCCTCGAATGCTGGATTGAAGCGCACGATATCGTGCTGACGCCGCGGGGTTTGGCCTTTGACGTCAGGAGCAGTTGGGGGCCGGGCGAAGTGCGCAACCATGCGCTGCTCGGGCGCTTCAATGTGTCGAACCTGCTCGGCGTGCTGGGCACCATGCTGGTCTCCGGCGTGCCATTTGATCGCGCGCTCGCGGCGCTCGGGCATATCGGCCCTCCTCCCGGGCGCATGCAGCGCATCGGCGGCGGCGCGCTGCCTCTGGTGGTGGTCGACTACGCCCACAGCCCCGATGCGCTGGAGCAGGCGCTCGTCACCCTTGCGGATGTCGCGCATGGCGGCGGGGGCAGGTTGTGGTGTGTGTTCGGTTGCGGCGGTGGGCGCGACCGTGGCAAGCGCGCCATGATGGGCGCGGTCGCCTCGCGCAGCGCCGATCGCGTTGTTGTCACCAGCGACAACCCGCGCGGCGAAGAGCCTGCGGCGATCATCGCCGATGTGCTCGCCGGTATGCACGCGGACTCCGCCCACTCTATTGTCACCGAGCCTGATCGCGCCCGCGCCATTGCGCTGGCAATCGGTGAGGCCGGCGTCGGCGACGTGGTGCTGCTTGCCGGCAAGGGGCACGAGGACTATCAGGAGATTGGCGGCAGGCGATTGGCTTTCTCCGATTTGGGCGCTGCGCAGGAATGCCTGCAGGCGGGCAAGGCGGCGATGCCGCCGCGGGGGGCGGCATGATGCGCGCAAGCGAAGCAGCCCTGGCGCTTGGCGCCCGGCGCAGCGGCGCTGATGTTCGTTTTTCCGCGGTCTCGACCGATACGCGCACGGTGCCGGCCGGGGCGCTGTTCGTCGCTTTGCGCGGCGACAATTTTGACGGCCACGAATTTCTCGGCGCGGCCAAATCGCGCGGTGCCGTCGCCGCGATGGTGGACGGGCGCGCGGCCGATGCGGCGCAAAGCGCCGGCCTGCCCTGCATTGTTGTCGATGACACCAGGGAGGGGCTAGGCCGTCTTGCCGCCCACTGGCGTGGCCGCTTCGACATACCGCTTGTCGCTATCGCCGGTTCAAACGGCAAGACTACGGTGAAGGAGATGATCGCCGCGATTTTGCGCGAGCATTGGGGTGCCGAGCACACGCTCGCCACCGAGGGCAATCTCAACAACGACATCGGGCTGCCGCTGACCTTGCTGCGCCTGCGCGCCAATCATCATGTGGCGGCGATAGAGATCGGTATGAACCACCCGGGCGAAACCGCCGCGCTCGCCGCCATTGCGCAGCCGACAGTGGGCCTGGTGAACAACGCCCAGCGCGAGCATCAGGAATTCATGAAGTCGGTGGCCGAGGTTGCCGCCGAGCATGGCGATCTTTTCAAGGCGCTGCCGCAGGCGGGCACGGCGGTGATCAATGCCGACGACGACTACGCGGCATTCTGGCGCAAGCTGGCCGTGGCGGACGGCGCGGCGCGCCCGGTGCGCGATTTTGGTATCGACAAGCCTGCGGCGGTGAGCGGGCGCTACGAACTCAGCGACTTTGGCAGCGAGATCGATCTTTCGTCCCCCGAGGGTACGGTGCGTTTCAGCCTGCAGGTGGCGGGTCTACACAACGTGCGCAACGCCGTGGCTGCGGCGGCGGCCGCGACGGCCGCGGGCGCGAGCCTTGAGGCGGTGGCGCGCGGCCTGTCGGCTTTCGCCGCGGTCAAGGGGCGTATGCAGAAAAAAACCGGATGCGATGGCATTGTGGTCATCGACGACAGCTACAACGCCAACCCTGATTCTGTTCGTGCCGCCATCGATGTGCTGGCACGCATTGCCGGACGCCGTGTGCTGGTGCTGGGCGATATGGGCGAGGTCGGCGACAAGGGCGGGGAATATCACGCCGAGGCCGGGAGCTACGCCAGGGAGCGCGGCATAGACCGCCTGCTGCTCTTGGGTGAAATGACGGCCGCCACAGCGGTCGCTTTCGGCAAGGACGCCGCGCACTTTGCGGATATTGGCGCGCTGCTTGGCGCGGTGGAAACCGAGCGCGCGGCCAGGCCGGCGTTTCTGGTCAAGGGTTCGCGTTTCATGAAAATGGAGCGCGTGGTTGCGGCGCTCATGGATGACGCCAAGATGAAAGAGGGTCGCTGACATGTTGCTTGATCTGGCGCAGTGGCTGTCACAGGATTACCGCGCGTTCAGCGTGTTTAACTACATCACCTTGCGCGCGGTGCTCGCCTGCCTCACGGCGCTGGCGATATCTTTGCTGACCGGTCCGCTGGTCATCCGCCAGCTCACCGCCTACAAGATAGGCCAGTCGGTGCGCGATGACGGTCCAAAATCGCACCTCACCAAGGCCGGCACGCCGACCATGGGCGGCGCGTTGGTGCTGATCTCGATGCTGATCGCAACGCTGCTGTGGTCCGACCTTGGTAATCGCTTTGTCTGGGCGGTGCTGGTGGTGACCTTCGGTTTTGGCGCCATCGGCTGGGTCGATGACTATCGCAAGGTGGTGCACCGCAACCCGAAAGGCTTGTCGGCGCGCTCGAAATTTTTCTGGCAATCGCTGATCGGCCTCGCCGCCGCGGTCTATCTCGCTTTCGCCGTGCCGGCGCCCTCGAACGCCAAGCTGATCGAACTGTTCATGCAGTGGGTGCAAAGCGGCTTGCAGATGGACCTGCCGAACAAGGCCGACCTGATCGTGCCTTTCTTCAAGAATATTGCCTATCCGCTGGGTGTGTTCGGGTTCATCACGCTGAGCTTTTTTGTCATCGTCGGTACGTCCAATGCGGTCAATCTGACCGACGGCCTCGACGGTCTTGCCATCATGCCCACTGTCATGGTCGGCAGCGCGCTGGGAATTTTTGCCTACGTCGTGGGTAACAGCGTGTACGCCAAGTATCTGCTGTTTCCGTATATTCCCGGCGCCGGCGAGTTGACGGTGTTCTGCGCCGCGCTGGCCGGGGCTGGGCTGGGCTTTCTTTGGTTTAACGCCTACCCGGCCGAGGTGTTCATGGGCGACGTGGGCGCACTGTCCATAGGCGCCGCGCTGGGCACCGTGGCCATCATCACGCGCCAGGAAATCGTGCTGTCCATTATGGGTGGCGTGTTTGTCGCCGAAACGCTGTCGGTGATGTTGCAGGTCATATATTTCAAGGCTACCGGCGGCAAGCGCATTTTCAGGATGGCGCCCTTGCACCATCACTACGAGCTGGGCGGGTGGAAAGAATCCCAGGTGGTCATCCGGTTCTGGATCATCACCATGATGCTCGTGTTGTTTGGTTTGTCGACGCTGAAACTCAGATGAGCGCTATGCGAAAGAACCGGATGATGGATGGGATGGGGGAGACTTACATTCGCGCTTTGGGCGCGAATGTTATGGCGACACCAATCTCTTCCATCCGGTTCTGGATCATCACCATGATGCTGGTGTTGTTTGGTTTGTCGACCTTGGAACTCAGATGAGCGCCACGGGACACCTGCAGCTTGCCGGCAAAAACGCGCTCGTGCTCGGGCTCGGGGAGTCCGGTTTTTCAATGGCCAAATGGCTGTCCCGCTGCGGCGCCAGCGTTCGCGTCGCCGACAGCCGTGCCGCGCCGCCCAACGCCGCGGCGCTGGCGCGCGAGCTGCCCGGCGCGGTCTTGCACGCGGGCGACTGGCAAGAGTCGAGCTTCAGCGGCGTCGATATGATTGCCATCAGCCCGGGCATCGCCCCTTCGGAGCCCCTGGTGCGACGGGCCGCCGCGCGCGGCGTGCCGGTGGTGGGCGACATCGAGTTGTTCGCCCATGCCATTGGCGATGCCGCGCTGTGGTCGCGTCGTCCGTCCGTATTCAAGCCACCCAAGGTGCTGGCGGTGACAGGAACCAACGGCAAGACGACGGTTACCGCGCTGGCAGGCGCGATGTGCCAACGTGCCGGCACCGCTTGCGAAGTGGCCGGCAACATCGGCCCGGCGGCGCTCGATGCCCTGATGGCCTGCCTTGACGCCAAACGCATGCCCGAATTGTGGGTGCTCGAGTTGTCGAGCTTCCAGCTTGAAACCACAGCCAGTCTCGCCGCCGCTGCGGCGACGGTGCTAAATCTGTCTGAAGACCACCTAGACCGCCACGAGGGCATGGGTGGCTACGCCGCCGCCAAGGCACGCATATTTGATGGCGAGGGTGTGCAGGTGCTCAATCGCGGCGATGCGCGGGTGATGGCGATGGCGCGCCAGGGTCGCCGTCAGTTCACCTTTGGCCTCGACGCGCCGCGCGGCCTCGATGACTTCGGTCTGCTCGAGCAAGGCGGCCAGCCCTGCCTCGCGCAGGGCACGACAGCGCTCATTCCGCTCTCTGACATGACGCTGCCAGGGCTGCACAACGCCGCCAACGCGCTGGCCGCGCTGGCGCTGTGCCGCGCCATTGATCTGCCTTATACGCCGCTGCTCGCGGCGATCGAGGCGTTCAAGGGGCTGCCGCATCGCGTCGAGCGCGTCGCCGAGCACGAAGGCGTGGTGTTCTACGACGACTCCAAGGGGACCAACGTCGGTTCGACGGTGGCCGCATTGGCCGGACTGAGCGGAACGGGCTCCGGCCAGCACGCCAAGCTGGTGCTCATTGCCGGTGGCGTGGGCAAGGGCCAGGATTTCTTGCCGCTGCGCGCCGCCGTGGCGCAAAGCGCACGCGCAGTGGTGCTGATCGGTCGCGACGCCGCCCTGATTGAAAAGGCCGTCGCCGCCAGCGGTGTGCCGGTGCTGCACGCAGCAGGCATGGACGAAGCGGTGGAAACCGCCTTGCGTATTGCGCGGAAAGGCGATGCCGTGCTGCTGTCGCCGGCCTGCGCCAGTTTTGACATGTTCGACAATTACAAGCACCGCGGCGAAGTGTTTGCCGCGGCGGCGCGCAGGATGGCCCATGTTCAGCCGCAGTAACGCCAACACCCGCCCCATGGACACGCCGCGCGCCTGGCATGGCGGCATTCTTGGCACCCACAGCAGTCACGGCGGCGGTCGCGCCACGGTCGCCGAATACGACGCGGCCACGGTATGGACGAGCATGAGCCTGCTGATCATGGGGCTGGTGATGGTGTACTCGGCCTCCATCGCCACCGCCGAGGCGACCCGATTTACCGGCTTTCAGCCCACTTACTATCTGGTGCGCCACGCGCTGTTCCTCGCCTTCAGCCTGACCGCCGCCATGCTCGCGTTTCAAGTGCCGATGCGCGTATGGCAACAAATGGCGCCCTGGCTATTCGTCGCCGGCGGCGTGTCGCTCTTGCTGGTGCTTATTCCGCACGTCGGGCGGGAGGTCAACGGCGCCAAGCGCTGGATATCGCTGTTTGTCATCACGCTGCAGCCCTCGGAGTTCATGAAACTGGCCGCGGTGATTTATGCCGCCGATTACACCGTCAGGAAGTCGGCTCTGATGCACAGCTTCAAGAAGGGCCTGCTGCCCATGCTGTCGGTGATGCTCGTGGTGGGCTGGTTGCTGCTGCGCGAGCCGGACTTTGGCGCGTTTGTGGTGATCACCTGCATCGCCATGGGCATCCTGTTCCTGGGCGGCATGAACGCGCGCTGGTTTGCCGGCCTCATCGTGCTGCTGGGGGCCGGTTTTTCCCTGCTGGTGCTGACCTCGCCATACCGCATGCAGCGTATTTTCGGATTCATGGACCCGTGGGCCGATGCCTACGGCAAGGGCTACCAGTTGTCGCACGCGTTGATCGCCTTCGGGCGAGGCGAATGGTTCGGCGTGGGCCTTGGCGCGAGCGTGGAAAAACTGTTTTACCTGCCCGAGGCGCACACCGACTTTTTGCTCGCAGTGATCGCCGAGGAACTGGGGCTCGCCGGCGTGCTCGTTGTTCTGATGCTCTTCTCCTGGCTGCTGCTGCGCGCCTTTGCCATCGGTCGCCAGGCGGTGGCGCTGGAACGGCCGTTCTCGGCCCTGGTGGCGCAGGGCATCGCGCTGTGGTTGGGTGTGCAGACGCTGATCAACATGGGCGTGAACATGGGCGTGCTACCGACCAAGGGCCTGACGCTGCCGCTGATGAGCTTTGGCGGCAGCGGCATTCTCGCCAACTGCCTCGCGCTCGCCATCCTGATGCGCATCGACTATGAGAACCGCGCCATGATGCGCGGCCAGCCGGCATGAGTTTCGTGCGTTTTAAATTTATCAATGGCTGGAAACCCGCGCCTGGCAAGGGTTTCCGGCTGATGTTGTCAGTCACGACGCAGTCCGCGGCCTTGTCCGGGGGACGTGCGGTGACGGAAATAAAACCATGCAAAAGACCATCATGATCATGGCCGGCGGAACGGGCGGGCACATTTTCCCGGCGCTCGCCGTGGCCGATCACCTGCGTGCGCTGGGCTGGCGCGTGGTTTGGATGGGCGTCCCCGGCAGCATGGAGGCCAGGCTCGTCCCGGCGCGCGGTTACGCCATGGCCTGGGTGAACTTCGCCGGATTGCGCGGCAAGGGGCTTGTCACCAAACTGCTGTTGCCGCTGCGCCTGTTGCAGGCGTTCTGGCAAAGCGCGGCGGCAATACGGCGCGAACGACCCGATGTGGTGCTGGGCATGGGCGGCTATATCAGTTTTCCCGGTGGCATGATGGCCTCGTTGCTGAACCGTCCGCTGGTGGTGCATGAACAGAACTCTGTGGCCGGACTCGCCAACAAGGTGCTCGCCCGCGTCGCCGACCGTGTGCTGGCGGCTTTCCCCGGAGCGCTGGCCAAGGCTTGCCTGACCGGCAACCCGGTGCGCGCCGAGATCACCGCCTTGGCCGAACCGGGTGCGCGCTTTGCCGGTCGCAGCGGGCCCTTGCAATTGCTTGTTGTCGGCGGCAGCCTTGGTGCACAGGCGCTCAACGAAACCGTGCCGCGCGCTCTGGCGCTGATCGAGGCGGATGCGCGCACGCACGCTACGCAGGGTACGCAGCATGTGCATGGTGTGCCGGTGACGCAGGTCACACACCAGGCAGGCGAGAAAAACATCGGCGCGCTGCGCGCCGCTTATGCCGCCGCGGGGGTCAGTGCTAATACCGTGGCCTTTATCGATGATATGGCCGGCGCTTACGCGCGGGCCGACCTGGTGATTTGCCGCGCCGGTGCCCTTACCGTTTCCGAGCTCGCGGCGGTGGGCGCGGCGAGCGTGCTGGTGCCTTATCCCTTTGCGGTTGATGACCACCAGAGCGCAAATGCGAAACACCTCGCCGATGCCGGTGCCGCCTGGCTGGTTGCGCAGGACCGGTTCACGCCGGAACATCTGGCCGGACTGCTGCGCAACCTTACGCGCGACAAGCTTCTCGCGATGGCGCAAAAAGCGCGCGCGTTGGCGCGACCAGACGCTACGCGTGATGTGGCGCAGATATGCATGGACCTTGCGCGATGAAATTTGTGACGGAAAATAAACTGCAACGCCCGCACTCCGCCGCCAAGGGCAGATCGGTTTTACGCGCCAGCCCCGCCGGCCCTTTCTTTCGGAGGCGCGATGAAGCATAAGGTCAAACGCTTGCACTTTGTCGGCATCGGCGGCAGCGGCATGAGCGGTATCGCCGAGGTGCTGCTCAACTTGGGCTACCAGGTCAGCGGCTCCGATCTTGCCGCAAACGGCGCGACAGAACGCCTGGCCGTGCTTGGCGCGCAGATAACCATAGGCCACGCGGCCAAGAACGTCGAAGACGCCGATGCGGTGGTGATCTCGACCGCGGTCAAGAGCGACAACCCCGAGGTCATCGCGGCGCGCACACGGCGCATGCCGGTGGTGCCGCGCGCGCTGATGCTGGCTGAACTGATGCGCCTGAAACAGGGCATCGCTGTAGCCGGCACGCACGGCAAGACCACGACGACCAGCCTTGTTGCGAGCGTGCTGGCCGAGGGTGGGCTCGATCCGACGTTTGTCATCGGCGGAAGGCTCACCAGCGCCGCATCCAATGCGCGCCTTGGCACCGGAGAGTTCATCGTCGTCGAGGCGGATGAGTCGGACGCCTCCTTCCTGCATTTGCAGCCGGTGCTGGCGGTGGTGACCAACATTGACGCCGACCACATGGAGACCTACCAGCACGATTTCGCCAAGCTGAAGCAGGCCTTCGTCGATTTTTTGCAGAACCTGCCGTTTTACGGCAGTGCCATCTTGTGCGGCGATGATGCGGCGGTGCGGGAGATCATGCCCTTCGTGTCCAAGCCTATCGTCACCTACGGCTTCAACAAGGACGCCATGGTGCGGGCCGAGGATGTGGTGCATGAGGGCGGCCGCATGCGCTTTCGCGCGCTGCGCGAGGGCACGGACGGTGCGCTGGATGTGACGCTCAACCTGCCCGGCCGGCACAACGTGTTGAACGCGCTGGCGGCGATTGCCGTGGCCACCGAACTGGGCGTGTCCGACAAGGCCATCGTCACCGCGCTTGGCGAGTTTCGCGGCGTAGGCCGGCGCTTCCAGCGCTATGGCGATATTGCCATCCCCGGCGGCAGTTTTACCCTGGTCGATGATTACGGCCATCACCCGGCCGAGATGCGCGCCACGCTGGACGCGGCCCGCGGCGCCTTTCCTGGCCACCGCTTGGTGCTCGCCTTCCAGCCGCATCGCTACACGCGCACGCGCGACCTGTTTGAGGATTTTGTTTCGGTACTCTCATCGGTCGATGCGTTGCTGCTGGCCGAAGTGTACGCGGCGGGCGAATCGCCCATCGTCGCCGCTGATGGCAGGGCGTTGGTGCGCGCGGTGCGCGTCGCCGGCAAAGTCGAGCCCTTGTTCGTCAAGCAGATCGCCGACATGGCCGAGGCCATACGCACCCTCGCCAAGCCAGGAGACGTGGTGGTGACCATGGGCGCGGGCTCGATCGGCAGCATCGCTGCAAACCTCGCCGCGCAGGGCCTGGCGGGCCGGCAGGAACGGAGGCAATGAACATGGCCGAACCGTTCAATCTGTCCAATTTTTCCAGTCTGCCTATTGTGAACGCGGCCCTGCGGGGCAGCCTGCGCGCCAACGAGCCGATGTCCGGGCACGTTAGTTGGCGCGTTGGTGGTAAAGCTGCGCGCGCCTATGTTCCGGCGGACACCGAGGATCTGCTTGTGTTCCTGCGCTTATTGCCGGCTGACGAACCGGTGTTGTTCGCGGGCCTCGGTAGCAACCTGCTGGTGCGTGACGGCGGCTTTCGCGGCACGGCGGTGCTGATGCACACCTCGCATGGCGAGATCCGGATGGAAGACGCGCTGCTCTACGCGGAAGCGGGCGTGGCCTCACCCAAGGTGGCGCGTTTTGCCGCGACACACGGCTTCGAGGGGGCTGAATTTCTCGCCGGCGTGCCGGGCACCGTCGGCGGAGCACTAGCCATGAACGCAGGTTGCCACGGATCGGAAACCTGGCAGTTTGTCGAGCGCGTGCAGGTGATGACAAGGCGCGGCGAGCTGCATGACCGCGCACCGTCTGATTATGAAGTGGGCTATCGCCACGTTGCGCTTAGCCCGTCCGCTGTCACGGCGGTAAGGGAGGGCGCCGATGAGTGGTTCAGCGCCGCATGGTTTCGCTTCACGCCCGGTGACGGCGTGCGTGCGCGCCAGCGCATCAAGCAATTGCTGGCCAAGCGAATCGAATCGCAGCCGCTTAATCTGCCCAACGCCGGCTCGGTGTTCCGCAATCCGCAGGGCGACCATGCGGCGCGCCTGATCGAGGCCTGCGGTCTCAAGGGCTTTGCCATCGGCGGTGCGCGTATTTCGGAAAAGCACGCCAATTTCATTGTCACACCGGGCGGCCGGGCCAGCGCCGCGGACATCGAGAACCTGATTGAGCATGCGCGCGCCGCGGTGCTTGCCAAACATGGCATCGCACTGACGCCCGAAGTGCGCATTGTCGGAGAAAAAGCATGAGCGGATTCGGCAAGGTTGCCGTGTTGATGGGCGGACCGTCTTCCGAGCGCGAGATATCGCTGCTGTCGGGCAAGGCCGTTCTGGCGGCGCTGCAGGCGCGTGGCGTCGACGCCCACGTCTTCGACCCGGCGGAGCGCCCGTTGACAGCGCTCTCTGCCGAAGGCTTCAAACGCGTGTTCATTGCGCTGCACGGGCGCTATGGCGAAGATGGCACGGTGCAGGGCGCGCTGGAGACGATGGCGATTCCCTACACCGGCAGTGGCGTGATGGCCTCGGCTCTGGCGATGGACAAGTGGCGGACCAAGATGATCTGGTTGCAGGTGGGGCTACCCACGCCGCGTTATCTGGTCCTGACGGCGGAGGCGGACTGGAAACAGGTGGTGCGCGAAATCGGTCTGCCGCTGATCGTCAAGCCGGCGCGCGAGGGTTCGACCATCGGGATCAGCAAGGTCACGCGCATTGAGGATATGCCCAAGGCCTACGCCGACGCGGCGCGCCACGATCCGCTGGTGCTGGCCGAGCAATTCATCGAAGGCCGCGAAGTCACCGTCTCTATCCTTGGCGACCGGGCGCTGCCGGTGATTCGCATCGAGGCGCCTGGCGGTAACTACGATTACCACAACAAGTATTTCTCCGACGACACGCGCTATTTCTGTCCGTCGGGACTGCCCTCCGAGCTGGAAAAAGGCATCCAATCTATTTCGCTCGAGGCGTTCCGCCTGCTCGACTGCCGTGGCTGGGGGCGAGCCGACCTGATGATCGATGCCGCTGGCAAGCCCTGGCTGCTTGAGATGAACACCTCGCCGGGTATGACCGCGCACAGCCTGGTGCCGATGGCCGCGCGCGAGGCCGGCCTGTCTTTCGAGGATCTGGTGATAGCGATACTGGAGAGCGCACATGTGGGATAACCCGCGCCTTCTCAACGGCATCAGCGCCGGCTTGCTCGTGGTGGCCGGTCTGCTGGTTTCGTGGGGGGCGTATTACTCGGTGGTGACCTCGCAGCTCTTTCCGCTGCGCGTGCTGCGCGTGCAGGCGGTGCAGGGTGAACTGACACGAGTCACCGAGATGCAAGTCGATGAGGCGCTGTCCGGGCGCGTCAGCGGCAATTTTTTTGGCATCGATCTTGACGGTGTGCGCATCAAGCTGGCCGCGCTGCCCTGGGTGCGCAAGGTGGCTGTGCGCCGCTCCTGGCCCGATCGGCTGGATGTGGCGATCGAGGAGCACGTCGCGCTGGCGCGCTGGGGCGATGACCGCTTGGTCAATGTGCAGGGCGAGGTGTTCGACGGTGGTGGCGCAGATATGCCGGAGCGGCAGGCGTTGCCGCTGCTGTTCGGTCCGGCGGCGAGCGAGCGCCAGGTGACCGAGCGTTACCGCGCCTTCAAAACCATTCTCGCACCGCTCGGCTCGGCACTGGAGCCGCGCCAGGTGTTGCTGTCGGGCCGCTACGCCTGGCGCTTGCGCCTTGCCAACGGCCTGGTGGTCGAACTCGGGCGCGAGGTGAGCCAGGAACCGGTGCCATCGCAGGGCGCGCAGGCGCCGGCGCCATTGCCGGTTACCGAGCGCCTCGCGCGCTTTGCCGCCATCTATCCGCAAACGCTGGGCAAGCTCCGCCGCCGGCTCGATTACGTTGACTTGCGATACCCCAACGGCTTCGCCTTGCGCGTGCCCGAAATTCTCAATCCCGACTCCGACCGGAAAACCGCGCGCAAACGCGCATAGGGGAAGACAAAGAATGCAAACGCACAACGCCATGCATGAATGCCCGCTCGTACTCCCTCCCTCACCCCAGGCCCCCCTCCCGCCAGGGGCGAGGGGGGGCATCGGAGTCGATGACGCGACCCTCCAAGTGACGAGACCATGACCAAAGACAATCGCAATCTGATCGTCGGCCTCGACATCGGCACCTCCAAGGTGGTCGCCGTCGTTGCCGAACTTCTGCCCGACGGACGCCTCGAGGTGATAGGCATGGGCAATCATGAATCACGCGGCCTGAAAAAAGGCGTGGTGGTCAATATCGAATCGACGGTCAGCGCCATCCAGCGCGCGCTTGAAGAGGCCGAGCTGATGGCCGGCGTGCGTATCCAGCGCGTCTACACCGGCATCGCCGGCAGCCACATCAAGAGCTTTAACGGCAACGGCATGGTGCCCATCAAGGACAAGGAAGTGTCCTCCATCGACGTCAATCGCGTGATCGAAACCGCGCGCGCCATGCCCATCCCCACCGACCAGCAGGTGTTGCACATCCTGACACAGGAGTTTATCGTTGACGGTCAGGATGGCATCAAGGAGCCGCTGGGCATGTCCGGCGTGCGCCTCGAGGTCAAGGTGCATATCGTCACCGGCGCGGTGAGCGCCGCGCAGAACATCGTCAAGTGCGTGCGTCGTTGCGGCCTAGAGGTGAGTGACCTCATCCTGCAACCGCTGGCGTCGAGCCTGGCGGTACTGTCCGAGGACGAAAAGGAGCTTGGCGTTTGCCTCGTGGACATCGGCGGCGGAACCACCGATCTGGCGATATTCCGCGAGGGCGCGATCCGCCACACTGCGGTGCTGCCCATCGCCGGCGACCAGATCACCAGCGATATCGCCATGGCCCTGCGCACCCCGACGCCCGAGGCCGAGGAAATTAAAATTCGTTACGGCTGCGCGCTACGCCAGCTCGCCGACCCGAATGAGATGGTCGAGGTGCCCGGTCTTGGCGATCGCGGTCCGCGCCAGCTTTCGCGCCAGACCCTGGCCGAGGTGATAGAGCCGCGCGTCGAGGAACTTTACTCGCTGGTGCGCGAGGAGTTGCAGCGCTCGGGTTATCTCGAACTGCTGTCATCGGGCATCGTCCTCACCGGCGGTTCATCGACCATGCTGGGCATGGTCGAACTCGGGGAGGAAATTTTTCACATGCCGGTGCGCATGGGGGTGCCGCGCTACCAGGGCGGGCTCGCGCACGTGGTGCGCAACCCTCGTTACGCGACGGTCGTCGGCCTGCTGCTCGAGGGGGTCACGCAGACGCAGCGCGGCATCGTGTCGCGCCAGGGCAGCTCGATGAAGCAAGTCATGTCAAGGATGAGGGAATGGTTTCAGAAAAATTTTTGAGCTTTTAAATCAAAGGTAAATGTTTTTTTCTTGATGTTCTTTTTTTGTATTTTCCCGGAAGAAGGAGGCAGGCATGTTTGAAATCGTCGAAGCACAACAAGGTGGCACCATCATCAAGGTAGTGGGCGTGGGCGGCGCGGGCGGCAATTGCGTCGATCACATGATTCGCAGCGGCGTGCAGGGGGTGGAGTTCATTGCCGCCAACACCGATGCGCAGGCACTGATCCACGGTCTGGCAAAAAACCAGATACAACTCGGTGCCACGGGGCTTGGCGCGGGTGCCAAGCCCGAGGCGGGTCGCGCCGCCGCGCTGGAGCAACGCGACCAGATCGCAGAGATGCTTGCCGGTGCGCATATGGTGTTCATCACCGCAGGGATGGGCGGGGGAACCGGAACGGGCGCCGCGCCTGTGGTGGCCGAAGTGGCCAAGGAAATGGGCATCCTCACGGTTGCAGTCGTTACCAAGCCCTTCTCATTCGAGGGTGTGAGGCGCATGCAGTCGGCCGAGGCGGGCATCGCCGAGTTGTCGCAATTCGTCGATTCGGCCATCGTTATTCTTAACGAAAAACTCGAACAGGAACTGGGCGACGATATCTCGATGGAAGACGCCTTCTCCGCCGCGGACAATGTGCTTAAAAACGCGGTCGGCGGCATTTCCGAGATCATCAACGTCAAAGGCATGATCAACGTCGACTTCCAGGACGTGCGCACGGTCATGGCTGAACAGGGCATGGCAATGATGGGTTCGGGCACGGCCGGTGGTGTCGACCGCGCCCGCATCGCGGCGGAGCAGGCTGTCGCCAGCCCCTTGCTCGAGGGAGTGAACCTGTCGGGCGCGCGCGGAGTGGTGGTTAACATCACCGCCAACAAGTCCAGCCTGAAAATGCGCGAAACCAAGGAGGTGCTCAACACCATCCGCAGTTTTGCCGCCGAGGACGCGACGATTATTTTTGGCACCGTCTACGATGAAAACATGGGTGACGAATTGCGTGTGACGGTGGTGGCAACGGGTCTGGGGCAGTTGAACACCTCGCGCATGCCAAAACCGCAACTGGTGGTGTCGCAAAAAACCGGCACTGACAACATGGGCATAAGCAACATCGACTACGCTTCGCTTGAGGCGATGCCCGCCGTCATGCGCAAGCGTGACCGTGCGTCAACCATTGAGGCCTTGCAGCAAAGCGGCATGCCGACTCTGGACATTCCGGCCTTCCTGCGCAAGCAGGCGGACTAGGTTTGGGCGTCGCTGCAGCCGGTTTGTCGAGGCTGCATTGGTGAGAACGGGGAGGGCGCCGGTTGCCATCCGGGACAGCCGGCGCATCCCTGTGATGTTTGTTACGCAGTATTTTCCGCGGGAAGCCTAGTTTGCTTGGGCGCATGTTTTCGGCATGGTCCGGCGGCGACCCGCCGGACGCGCCGCTTAAACATGTTGCCGCGGAAATCGCCATTCGGCTGCGCGTACTTACTCAGCAGTCGATAAATAAAGCGACAATTGTCGAACTTGTTGATGGCGTATTTGTCAAACGTGTCATGAAGCGAGACGGCCGCACATTCGATCATCAGACACTGGAGGCGATCCGCCTGATGGCGGTTGAACGCGTA
>JANXRV010000055.1:0-29589 GCA_025356665.1 Pseudomonadota bacterium | reverse complement strand
ACATTGCTGCAGATTCTTTCGGTCTCGGTGTTCGAGAAAATACAGATCTCTTCCGCCTTCCAGCCCCACGAATACCCAGAAAATCAATCAAATATCGCCAACCAATTGAACTTGTTTGATATTTAACCGGACACTACTGGTAAATAGTAAATGGGAAGTGGGAAGTGGGAAATGGTAGATGCGCATGGAAACCGACCGGTAGTGCGCATGAGGTTTCAGCGTATTCCGATGGGCCGGGTTGAAACATGACGGATAACACATGACCGAGGCTTTTAGACGGGGAAAAGTGCAGTGTGTGACGCCCTCCGGCTTGCACCGTATGGCTTACCTTGAGTGGGGCGATACGGACAACCCGCGTGTCGTGGTGTGCGTGCACGGCCTGACGCGTTGCGCGCGTGACTTTGATTTTCTGGCGATCGAGTTGTCGCGTGACTATCGCGTGATTTGTCCGGACGTGGTGGGCAGAGGGGATAGCGACTGGCTGAAAAACCCGATGGAATACGCCATCCCCACCTATGCCGCCGATATGGTGACGCTGATTGCAAGGCTCGATGTCGAGTCCGTGCACTGGGTCGGCACTTCAATGGGCGGGCTGATCGGCATGATGCTCGCGGCGCTACCCGACACGCCCATTTCGCGCCTGGTGCTCAATGATGTCGGGCCGGTGGTCACGGCGGTTTCGCTCGAGCGCATCGGCGCTTATGTAGGCAAGGCGCCGCGCCTGCCTTCCATCGAGGCGGCCGAACAACTGGTGCGCCTGGTCAGTGCGCCATTCGGGCCGCATACCGATGCGCAGTGGCGTTTTCTTACCGAGCATGTGGTGCGGCGCGATGCGGATGGCGCTTATCGCATGCATTACGACCCGGCCATCGCCGTGCCCTTTAACGCCGGCGCACCGCATAAGGACATGGCGCTGTGGTCATTCTGGGATGCCATGCGGTGCCCGACCATGGCCATTCGCGGTGAACATTCCGATCTGCTGACGCGCGAAACGCTGGCGCAGATGGCGGCCCGCGGTCCGCGGGCGAAAACCGTGGAATTGGCCGGGATCGGCCATGCGCCGACGTTGATGCAGTCGGACCAGATCGCACTGTTGAGGGCGTTCCTGCTCGCCGCCTGAGGTGAGGGTTAAAAGCCTGGGGTGCCGGTGAAAACTTGTCGGTGAAAACTAAGTGGCGCTTTCTTCCCGCTTGAGCAGTTTGGCACGCACCAGGTCGATGTGCGAGCGCAGGTTGTAGAGGTAGTCACTGTACGCGAGCGGCGTCGGGATGCGGGTCACGCTCTGCTCGATGACATTCAGCCGCTCCTGCAGCGCTCTGATATCGGTGGCCTTTTCAGCCGTTTCCATGTCGACCTCCAGCACCTTGAGCTTGCCGTACCAGCGGTAGATCCTGGACTTGATGCGCCAGGCATAGGCGGCGGGCGCCAGCTTGAACATCGGAATCAGCACAGCAAGGATAGGGATTAGCATCACCACCAAGCGGTCGAACAGCACCGCCATCCAAAAGGGCAGGTGCCGTTGCAGGAAGGGCGGCCCATCCTTGATATAACGCTGTGCATCCAGGCTTTGCGGGATGTCGAGGTACTTCGATGAAGGAAACTCCCCGGCTTTATGCAGCATGCCGGCGTCGCCGTGGACCTCGGTGGCGGCTTGCATCAGCAGTGAAACCAGCGCCGGGTGGATGTCGTCTCGAACCACCAGGTTCGCCGTGGGGGCGACAAGGTGGATATCGCGGGCCGGAATATCGTCGACGAGGTCGATGCCGCCCTTGGGTAACACCACGTGCGACAGGAAGGGCAGGTGGCGCGTATAGGCCTCTGCATGGCTGAAATTCATCAACTGCACACTGCGCGAATGCATCAACTTGTGGACGACGGGGGATTCAGGTGAGCCGATGACAATAGCGGCGTCAATATCGCCTTTTATCAGCGCGTCCGCTGCCGCCGTTGCGCCAAGCGCCAGGAATGTCGTGTTGGCCTCGTCCAGGCCGGCGAGTTTGAGCACCTGCAGCGACAGCGCACGCGTGCCGCTGCCCTCGGAACCGATGGCAAGGCGTTTTCCGCGAAACGAGTGAATGCGATCAACCTCCGGCCTGGTGCGGTAGAACACCCACAGCGGTTCGTAGTACAGACTGGCCAGGCTCATGAGGTTGGTGCTGTCTTCGCTCTTGGCGATGCCGCCCTGGACAAAGCCGATGGAGACACCGGAGGCCTCGTCCTTGAGGCGATTGAGGTTGTCCACCGATCCGGCGGAAGGACGTAATTCGACTTCGATGTCATCGCGTGCCAGGATGTCGCGAAACTCGGTGGCGAAGCTTTCGTAGGCGCCGCCCTCTGCGCCGCTGGTCATGACCACCTTGCGCGGTGGCGCCGGCTGGATAAACTGGTAGGCAAGCCATGCGGTTCCAAGCAGGATGGCGAGCACGGGAAGGATCGTGCTCCAGAAGTCGCGTGAGAGAAATGACTGGACGATTTTTGGCATTGGGGAACTTTGCGTATTTTTGTCCGGTTTAGCAAGCTGCTTTGTCTGAATTGCATCGCGCCAGCGGGTCCTGGCGGTAAAAAGCCGACAGTTCCCGATAGACGGCGGGAAACTCATCCCGAAGGCCCGCCGCGTCGGTGAAGAATGTTTCACTGGCGACGGCAAAAAATTCGGCCGGGCGCTCGGCGCCATAGGGGTCCATGCGCGTCGGTAGTTCGCGATCGACCGCGCCGCAAAATCGCGCATAGGCCGCTTCAAAGCTCATGTCCCAGCGTGCACTGTCCATGTCGGCATGTGGTCGCGGAAAGCCCGCGTCATCGTCACCGCGCAGCATATGAATTTTGTGCGCGAACTCGTGGATGACGACGTTGTAACCGGGTTCGCTCAGGCTGGCGTCCTGCCATGACAGCACCACCGGCCCGTCCGGCCAGGCTTCGCCGGAAAGTGCATCGTCGAATTCATGCACCACCCCGTCATCATCCACGATGGTGCGCGCCACCTTGAACTCACCCGGGTAGACGATTACGCCGACCCAGCCCGCATACCATTCGAGCCCGAGGTTGAGTACCGGCAGGCAGGCCTGCGCGGCGATGGCGATGCGTGCCTCATCCGAGATGCCGAAATTGGCCGCGCCGTGCAATTGTTTTTCATCGAGGAACAGCACGACCAGATCGCGCAGGCGCCGCGTTTCATCTTTGTCGAGCGCAGCTATAAAAGCATAGGGTGAGACTGCGCGCGCCCACAAGGCTTCGCTGAGCGGGCGTTCACGCAGTATTTTCCGGCGTCGCCAGTTGGCAAACCATCCCATATTGAAAGCCGTCTAAGGCTGCCGCTGCCTTAGGCCGCCTTGTCCCGATTCTTGATGGCTTCGTTGACGCGCGGCATGACCTCGGTCGCCATCAATTCCATTGAACGGCGGGCAAGCGCAGGGTCGACCCAGTCCATGCCGGCATAGACGATCTCGCCGAAATCGCCGGCCTGTTCGCGCAGCGCGAGAATGCCCTCGACCACTTTGTTGACGCTGCCGCAGATGACCAGTTCGTCGCACAACCGGTCGACCGTGACGGCTTCATCGGCCTCATCGGCATGTTTTTTGAAAATAACATGGCGCTTGGCCATCATCATCTTGGTGCGTAACTGCTGGTAGTAATAGCGGTAGGGGTTGTTCGGGGTTTTATTACCGTAGGCGGCGGCAAGCTTGTCGTTATCGGCGACAAAAATAGTACGCGCCACGCGCCAGTCGGCGGGGGCGGCGACCTTGCCGGCTTTGGCCTTGCCCTGGGCATAGTTGTTCCAGTGCGAGGGCAGCCAGTGCGGCAGCAGGAAGTTGGCCGACATTGGGTGGAAGTCGCGCTCGCCCATGGCGATGACGCCCTTGGAATGCGGTGCGACCACGGTGCCGACTATTTCCGGGCGCGGCTTCTGGTATGGCTTGTACATCACGCCGCGACCGATTTCGAGTTTTTGTGTTTTCGCTGTCGAAACCTTGAAACGGTTATCCGGGAAGTCGATGTCGTAAGGCGGATCGCGCTCCCAGATGGCGAGGATGACGTCGATGGATTCAGCAAACAGCTTGTTGCGCTCTTCCTGTCCCAGTCCCAGACCCAGCGCTTCGGCGTCCGAGGATAGGGCGCCGGGGCTGATGCCGAAAATGAAGCGGCCTTTGGCGAGATGGTCGAACATGGCTGCGTGCGAGGCGACCAGAGTGGGGTGGGTATGCGACAGGTTGGAGGTGCCGGTGCCAAGTAAAATGGTTTTAGTTTCGCTGATCAGTGTGGCCAGGAAAATAAAGCTGTTGGTGACATTCTCGGCGCTGTCCGTGAGGTGCTCGCCGACAAAGGCGTCATGAAAACCCAGCTTGTCAGCAAGGATGATGGCCTCGCGGTCTTCCTGCAGCGTCACCAGCGGATCGCGGTTGAACGGGTGCAGGGGCATGGTGAAATAGCCAAGTCGCATGGTGCTGTCCTTGATTGCAGTTTTAGGTATCGGTTTGCGTGGCAGTTTATTGCGGCTCTATGCCTGCGGTCTTGACGTACTGGCTCCAGCGTTCGATTTCCTGGGCGACAAATTTGCGGTATTCGTCGCGCGGCATTGCGCGGGTTTCCATGCCAAGTTGGTCGAGTTTTTGTTTTACGCCCGGATCGGCGAGGGCTTTCGTGACCCAGGCGTGCAAGGCCTCCACAACCTCCGGGGGGGGGGGGGCGCGCCGGTGCGGCGAGGCCGAGATAGGCCTGAAGTTCGTAGCCGGGGTGGCTTTCATTTATCGCCGGAACGTTTGGCCAGGCCTTGTGGCGTGTTGCGCCGGTGACGCCAAGTGGAATGACCTTGCCGCCTTCGATGTGGCTGGAGCCCGAGACGTATTCGAGAAACAGAACCTGGATCTGTCTGCCGAGCAGGTCGGTGACGGCGTTGCCTATGGTCTTGTAGGACACGCCCGTAAGTTGCGCGCCGGTCTTGGCACGAAACAATTCTGCCGACATTTGCGAGGCTGAATTGTAATGGCCGAAAAAAAACTTGCCGGGGTTGGCCTTGGAGGCGTTCACCAGGTCGGCGATGGAGTTGATGCCGCTACCGGGCGGCACCACGGCGACGGAGCCAAAGGTTCCGAACAGCGCGATGTTGTCGAAGTCTTTGACCGGGTCGTAGGGTACTTTTTTGTACAGGCTCAGATTTGCGGCGTGGGTGGTGTTGGTGGTGAGAATCAAGGTGTGGCCGTCTGCTGCGGCGTTTTTGGCGGCCTCGGTGCCAATGATGCCGTTGGCACCGGGCTTGTTTTCTATGATCACGGCTTGTTTTGTCTGCGCTTCAAGATATTGGCCGAAAGTGCGCGCTGTCAGGTCGCCGGAACCGCCGGGGCCAAAGGGTACGATGATGCGAATGGGTTTGTTCGGATAGCCCTGTGCATGCACCAGGCTGGCAGCGCAAAAAAGAATGGCAAATGCGGTCAGGGTCAGGTGGTTTAGATGGCGGTGCATGGGTTCCTCCGGGGAAGTGTTTTTTTGTGGCCGAGAGCATAGCACCGGAGGGCTTTATTTCGCCGCATCCTGCAGCTGATTGGCGTGATTACCGGGCGCCGGTTTGGGTGTGAAATTATTGCGGGAAATTGCTTGGGAACGCCCTATAGACGCGGCTTTCCAGCATTTTTCTGGAAATAGCATCGCGATGCCGATCGGATGCCCGCGTAAATAGTTGCGAAAGTGCTTGACCGCTTGACCTTACCTGCGTACAAGGGAGGAGCAGGATTTTCTCAAGTCGTGATCGCTGGTCCGTTGTAACCGCTTTGTCGGTGCCTTCCAGGTCGTCGTTTCTCTTCTCTTGAATCTCTCGCGTTGTTACATCGGGCGTTTTGCCCAATTTCATTTTTCAGGAAGAACAGATACATGGCTACCGGTACAGTTAAGTGGTTCAATGATGCCAAAGGTTTTGGCTTTATCACCCCCGAAGATGGCAGCAAAGACCTTTTTGCCCACTTCTCGTCCATCAGCGGCGACGGGTTCAAATCTCTCAAAGAAGGCCAGAAGGTCTCCTTCGAAGTAACCGCCGGCCCCAAGGGTGACCAGGCCGTGGCCATCAAGGCGCTCGACTGAGCGTTTTGCATGTGCGTTAAAAAAGCCCGGGAAACCGGGCTTTTTTTTGTGTTTTTTCCAAAGCAGCCAGATTTGACCTGAATCAAAACGCCGTATCCACCGCGCGCTAAGGTTTGTTCATGGCGGGGGCACGACGCTGTTTCGACGCTGTTTCGATAGTCTTTCGACGGTGTTTCGACGGAATTTCTATAGTAGCGCTCCGATTCGCCGGTACCGGACAGGAGAACGCTCATAGTCATCAAGGCAGTCCAGAATGAACCGATACGCGATATCGCCCACCTTGGCCGGGTCGAATTGCTCACGCCCAAGGCAGACAAAAGCCTTTGGTATTTTCGCGATGTATTGGGTATGGAGATTGCCCACGTGCAGGGCCAGTCGGTCTACCTGCGTGGCTATGGTGATTACGCCGCCAGCACGCTAAAACTCACCGAGTCACCCGGTGCCGGCGTGGGCTGCATTTCGTGGCGCGCGGCAAGTCCGCAGGCGCTGCAACGCCGCGCTGCTGTGATAGAGGCGAGTGGATTGGGCTTGGGCTGGAGCGAGAGTGATTTTGGCCGCGGACCGGCTTACCGTTTTCGCGACCCCGACGGGCACCTGATGGAGGTTTATTTCGAGGAGGGTCGCTATTTCGCGCCGACGCACCTGCGTTCCACGCTCAAAAACATGCCGATGAAATACACCGGCCGAGGTGTCGGTGTAAGGCGGCCGGATCATCTGGCCTTGCTGGCAAAAGATGTCGCGGCCAACCGACGCTTTGTGCAGCAACAACTCGGGCTGACCTTGCGCGAGCAAGTGCGCTACGGCAACGGCAAGGTGGAAATCGGCTCTTGGTTGGGCTCGTCGCAGGTGCATCACGAGGTCGCCTACGTCAAGGATGTGAAGGGCGGCAACGGCCGTCTGCATCATTTTTCACTCTGGGTGGATAGCCGCGAAGAGGTTCTGCGCGCCGCCAGTATTCTTTCCGAGCATGGAATTTTTATCGAGGCCGGTCCGGCGATGCACAACAACTCGCAGGGGTTTTATCTCTATTCCTATGAGCCGGGCGGGAACCGCGTCGAGATTTATTCGGGCAGTTTTCTTGTGTTCGCCCCCGATTTCGAGCCGGTCACATGGAACGAAGAGGAACGCGGTACCGGCGTTTTCTGGGGAGGCGCATTGCCGGAGAGTTTCGTCAATTACGGCACACCTGATATTGCGGCTGCCCTGCCGGTTAAGGTCAGAAAGGTACCGGTGTTCGACCCGCATTAGAAATAGTTCTTGTCCTGCAACCGGGATGCAGGGGGCTGGCCCTGTTGCGTATTCCTCGTATTGGTTTCAATCAACTTGCTTGTAACGGCGCTTCATCCATTAATGCAATCTGTTCCCGCAGTTCCAGAATACGGTCCTGCCAGTAGCGGTGGGTGTTGAACCAGGGAAAGGCGGCAGGGAAGGCCGGGTCGTGCCAGCGCCGTGCCAGCCAGGCTGAGTAGTGGATGAGACGCAGGGTGCGCAGTGCTTCGACGAGGTGCAGTTCGCGCGGGTCAAATTCGTGGAACGCTTCATACCCGGCCAGCACATCGCTTAACTGTGCGGTCATGCTGGAGCGGTTACCTGAGAGCAGCATCCAAAGGTCTTGCACCGAAGGCCCCATGCGCGCGTCGTCAAAGTCGACAAAATGCGGTCCGTCAGCGGTCCAGAGCACGTTGCCGGCGTGGCAGTCGCCGTGCAGACGAAGGTAACGCAGGTCTCCGGCGCGCTCGTAGCAGTTCTCCACGCCCGCCAGCGCAAGGTCGACTGCGCTGGTCCAGGCCTCTTCGAGGTCCTCAGGAATGAAATGCTGGTCGAGCAGCCAGTCACGTGGTTCGTCGCCAAATGACTCGATATCCAGATCCGGACGTTCCTCAAAGGAGGTCAGTGCGCCCACTGCATGGATACGACCGATAAAGCGCCCCATCCATTCCAGAGTTTCACGGTCTTCGAGTTCTGGGGCGCGCCCGCCGCGGCGCGGATAGACGGCAAAGCGAAAGCCACCGAAGGTATTGAGTGTAAGGCCATTTATTTTGGTTGCCGCGACAACCGGTAGCTCACGTTCGGCAAGCTCCTGTACAAACGTATGTTCCTCGGCGATTTGTGCATCGCTCCAGCGACCTGGCCGGTAGAATTTTGCGACCACCGAATCCGCAGGTGAGCTGCCTTCTTCGAGGTAGATCTGATAGACACGGTTTTCGTAGCTATTGAGGGCGAGTAGCCGCCCGTCGCCATGCAGGCCGACGCTCTCGAGTGCGTCGAGCACGGTATCGGGCGTCAGGCCGGCATACGGCGTTAGGGTCTCGTTTTCCATGCGTGTATTGTACTTGGGTGGCTATGGCTTTCCCTTGCGCAATGGTGCGCACCGTGGCCCGCCACGATGTTTGTCATGGGTTTTTGGCTGCTATCAAATCGACGTGATGGCGTAAAATATCGGTGCATAAGAGCAAGATGGATAAAAAGGCGGAGAGATGAGGGATTGTTCGGCGCAGAGCGTGTTTTCTGCCATTCCAATCGCGATACTGCTGTGTTGTGCCGTCTGGGCTTCGCCGGCGGCAGCGCAGGTGTGGCCGTCCAAACCAGTGCGGCTGATCGTGCCGTTTGCGCCGGGAGGTTCAGCCGATACCTTAGGTCGGTTGGTGGCGCAAAAACTCAGTGAGAGTTTCAAGCAGACGTTTGTCGTCGAGAACCGGAGCGGCGCGGGCGGCGTGATTGGTTCCGAGTTGGCGGCGAAAGCGCCGGCGGACGGTTACACGCTGTTGGTGTCCGGTGTGGCTTCGCATTGCATTGCGCCGGCTTTGTCGAAAGAGTTTCCGTTTGATCCCTTGCGCGATTTCACCCATATCGCCTTGTTCGGGGGGCCGCCCGGTGTTTTGGTGGTTCATCCTGGGATCGCGGCGAAAGACCTCAAGGAATTTGTCGCGCTAGTAAAAGCGCAGCCCGGAAAAATCAGTTACGGTTCGCCCGGTAACGGCACGCAGGGGCATCTGCTGGGTGAGCAGTTGAAGCAAGTTGCGGGCATCGAGATGACACATGTTCCCTACAAAGGCGCCGGACCGGCTGTTGCGGACATGATTGCCGGGCATGTTTCGGCTGGATCGACGACGCTGTCGACCGCAGCCACGCAAATCCGCGCCGGTAAATTGCGCGCATTGGCGGTCAGTTCCAGCCGCCGCTTGGTCGATTTTCCGGATGTGCCGACCTATGCCGAATTGGGTTACCCGGAACTGACGGCAACGATCTGGTTCTCTCTTTCCGGGCCTGCGGGCGTGCCGCGCGATATCGTCAACCGGCTTAACAGCGAGGTGCGTCGTATTTTGCAGCAAGCGGATGTGCGCGAACGGCTTCGACCGGAGGGGGTGGAGATCGGTGATCTCGATCCGCAGGTATTCAGCGCCTATGTGGCGGCTGAGTTGAAAAGGTGGGCTCCGGTGGTTCGCGCCGCCGGAGCGCGTGCAGACTGAACACGCCATTAATTCGGTGAGGCTGAGCTGAGAAAGGGTAGTCCCGATGATTACGTTGGAACAAAACGAGCAACTGACCAAAACCGGCGCCGGCACACTGATGGGCGATTTACTTCGTCGTTACTGGGTCCCGGCACTGATGACTGAGGAGATTGCCGAGCCTGATGGGGCGCCGGTGCGTGTGCAACTCCTGGGGGAAAAGCTGATTGCATTTCGTGACAGCAGCGGAAAAGTAGGCGTGCTCGACGAGTTTTGCGCGCATAGGGGTGTTTCGCTCTGGTTCGGGCGCAACGAAGAGGGTGGATTGCGCTGCCCGTACCATGGCTGGAAGTACGACGTCACAGGACAGTGCACTGACCTTCCCTCAGAACCGGAAGAGACCGGAATACGCCGTGATATGAAACTCACCGCTTATCCCGCGCTGGAGCAAGGCGGGGTGATATGGATTTATATGGGGCCACCGGAACTGCAGCCCGAGCCACCAGGCCTGGAGTGGACGCTGGTCGCGCCGGAGCAGCGCTTTGTGTCAAAGCGCCTGCAGGAGAGCAATTTCCTGCAGGCACTGGAAGGCGGGATCGACTCCAGTCATGTTTCTTTCTTGCACGCCGGGGTACTGCACAAGGATCCGCTTTTCGTGGGTAGCCGCGGCAACGAGTACAACCTGCGCGATCGTATGCCGTTTTTTGATGTGGTGGATTTTGACGGCGGCCTATTGATAGGGGCCCGTCGCAACGCCGACGAAGGCCGCTACTATTGGCGTATCACGCCATGGATCATGCCCTGGCACACCATTATCCCGCCGCGGGCTGGTCATCCGCTCGGTGCGCATGTGTGGGTGCCCATCGACGATGAACGGTGCTGGGCGTGGAGTATCAATTACCATCCTGCTCGCGCGCTCAGCGAAAAAGAAGTGGCCGCAATGAAAAACGGCGCCGGCATCCATGTGAATTACGTTCCAGGTAGCTTTGTGCCTCTGGCTAACAAGTCGAACGACTATCTGATGGACCGGGCCGGGCAAAAGCGCGGCGAGACCTATAGCGGGGTAGAGGGCATTGCCATGCAAGACGCCTCCTTGCAGGAGTCGATGGGGCCGTTGCAGAATCGTATCAAGGAACACTTGGTGCTGACCGACAAGGGCATTGTTGCAACGCGCGCCCGCCTGCTCAAGGCGGCCAGGCTCAATCGGGATGGCAAGTCAGTTCCCGCGCTGGATGAAAAATCGCAGCATGTGCGTTCCTGTGCAATCGAGTTGCCGCATGCGGTGCATTTCAAGGACGGCGCGATGGGCGGGCTGTTCCGGGACCTCGGCACCGATCCGGTGACAGTCTGAGGTGGCAATGACTCTTCCGCGTATAGCCATAGCGCTCGGTGATCCGGCTGGCATAGGACCCGAGATCGCCCTCAAGGCCGCACTGGATGAGCGGGTGCGCAGCGTCTGCCGACCTTTGCTGGTCGGCGATCGTAGTGTGGTGGACACGCACGCACAGTTGTGCGGCCTTGCCCCGCGAATCCGGGGATTCAGGGAGGCGGCGCAGATCGATTGGGAGGGCGAAGGTCTCGCGATGCTTGAACTGGAGCAGTTCCCCGCCGGAACATTGGCGCTTGGCGAAATTCGCGCCGCTCATGGGAGGGCGGCATGCGATGCAGCGCGCGCGGCGATCCAGGCCGCTCTGGACGGGCAGGTCGATGCGGTCGTTGCCGCACCGCAGACTGAAACGGCGATCAAACTTGCCGGCATTGAGTTTGACGGCTATCCGTCTTTTGTCGCCCGCTGCACCGGTGTGGCGGCAGAGGATGCGTTTTTAATGATTTGTTTCGATAGCACCCGCATCGTCCACACCACACTGCACGTGAGCCTCAGGCAGGCGATCAGCCTGATTACCAAGGAGCGTGTCGGCGCAGTCATACGGTCGGCCGACGCCGCGTTAAAGCGCATAGGCATCGCCAAGCCGCGTCTGGCGGTGTCCGGGCTTAATCCGCATGCCGGCGAGGACGGGATGTTCGGCAGCGAGGAAACGGAAATTATCAGTCCGGCAATCATCGCGGCAAAATCGGCCGGGGTGGATGTTGCGGGCCCATTCGGCGCTGATACGATGTTCCATCACGCCGGCTATGACGCATTTATTGTGATGATTCACGATCAGGGGCATATCGCCGCCAAGCTGCAGGCACGCAATCGCACGGCCGGGTTGACGATAGGCACACCGGTGCTTTTTTCTTCTGTGGCGCATGGCAGTGCACTGGATATTGCCGGGAAGAACCTGGCCAGTCCGGCGGCGGTGATTGAAGCGGTGGAGCGGCTTGCCGGGGCAGCCGCTGCAGCCGGCTAAAAATTCAGTTTGCCGTTGATGAGGACGGAAACACCACGTCGCGGTGCGGTCTCGAAAAAACGGCTGTTGCTGTCAGCCACGATGACCGAGCCGATGTAATTGACGTTTGCCATGTTGTCGATGCGCAGCGTCTCGGTGATGCGCCAGTCTTTGGCCTTCTGCTCCAGGCCAAAGCGCAGATTGCTTACGGTATAGGCTGCGGCTGCATCGCTATTCTGGTCATCTACAATCACTTGGCTCGCGTGGCGTGCTTCGACCGAGGTGGAGAACCCGCTGGGCAGATGTTGCCAGCGCAGCTCACCAAAAACCGAGGTGCGTGGTACTCCCGGAATGCGATTGCCCGCAGCCACTGCCGGGCTCGTCCCGCTGACGAAGGCCTCGGTGTATTTGGCGTCGATCACGGTGTATGCAAAATGGCTGTCGAATCCGGCCGGAAAACCCGCCTGCCAACCGGCTTCCCAGCCTGAGCGTTGCGTCTTACTGGCATTTTTGAATATGGAGCGGCCGCCGACAGACGTATCGGTGACGATTTCATCGCGTGTCTGCGTTTCAAAACGCGCGAGTGTGACGCGATGGTCGGTCCCGATGCGTCCCTTTAAGCCGATTTCGTAGTTGGTATTTCGGCCGGGTTTCAGTTCCGTGTTCATGCCCGTGTTGCCATTGCGATAGGCCAGTTCGGTAAAGGTCGGCGTCTCGAATCCGCGGCCGACGCTTCCGTACAGGCTGAGCTCCGGGGCAAGCCGGTAGGCGAGGCCGGCGACCGGACTGGTGTTGGCGAAGACAAGTTGACCACTGTCATCGCCGTTGGTGCCTTTGATGAAGTAATCCTTCAGCCGGACGTTGACCCGCGTGTTGCGCAGGCCGAGGCTGGCGCTCATACGTTCGGCAAAGCGCCAGTCGGCCTGGATAAACGTGTTGATGCCTTCGATGCGATTGTCCTCGTCGCGACGCAGGGTGCCGATCGTACCGCTGTTGTTGTCAAAGCCGCGGCGCCGGTCCTGCATCATTTCCTGTTCGACTCCGACCGTCGTAGAAAATGGCTTGCCGAACAGATTGCTGTCGTGAATCCAGTTGACGGATCCACCGCCAAAATAACGCTGCAGGTCAACCACGCCGCCCGAGTAGGTGTTGAGACTGGCTCCGGTGGCGACGGGGATGGCCTGGTATTGCAGCACCTGGCGGTCTCCGCCATAAGCGCTGAAGCGCAGGGTGTTGCCTGAATCAATGCGTTTGTCGATTGTGGTGCCGACCTGTTCCTGACGGTTTGTTTTGCGTGTGTTGAAGCGGATTGCCACCGCATCGACCTGGCGCGGGTTGTCGGCTGCCTGCACTCGCGTAAGACCGAGTGGATCCTGCGCATCAGGCTGGTTGATAGAGCCGAGAATGAGGCTGATGCGCGTATCTGCGCTGGCCTGCCATTTTATCTTGGTGTTGAACTGCTCGCGATTGGCGCTGGAGTGGTCGCGCCAGCCATCAGTATGGAATTGTGACCAGTCTGCGATATAGTTGATCGGGCCGGATTGCCCACCGAAGCCGCCACCAAGGCGCCATGTTCCATAGGTTCCGGACATCAGTTCTGCATTAACGGTGGGGCGTGCGGGACCATCCTCTGTGAATAGCTGGATGACGCCGCCCGGCGAGTTGCCATAGAGGCTGGCAAGCGGGCCGCGCATCACTTCGATGCGTTGTGCGGACGAAAGATTGAAGCTTGAGGTCTGGCCCTGGCCGTCAGGCATAGTGGCTGGAATACCGTCGGTGTAAAGCTTTACGCCACGTGTTCCGAAGTTGGAGCGGAAACCAAAACCGCGAATGGAAAGTTGCAGGTCTTGCGCATAGTTCTGGCGGTTCTGGATGTTGAGTCCGGGAACACGGCTGAGTGACTCGGACAGGTTGACTTTGGGCTGACCATCGCGAAGTGTTTCCGCGCCGATAACATCAATGGAGCCGGGGATGTCGAGGTTTTTGCGCTCACTCCGAGTGGCTGAGACAACAACGCCGTTGTCATCGTCGGCCGCAAGCGAATTGGCGGGGTCTAGCGCGATGACTAGTGCGAAGATTGCCACCTGAAAAGCAGCATGTGATTTGTGCCGCATGGATTGTTCAGGGCGTGCCCAGACTTGCGAGGTAATCGGCAAGGACATCGATTTCTGCGGCAGGAAGCGCGCGGGCGGCCGAAGTCATGTTCCCGTCCATGTCAAAGCGCGTTCCCGCCTGAAATCCGCGCAACTGGGTGCGTAGATACTCGGCGTGCTGGCCGGCGAGACGGGGGATATGCTGCTGCCCGAGCAGTGTTGCGCCGTGGCAGGCGACGCAATTGAATTGTTGCGAAAGTCTTTTGCCGGTCTCAATTTTTTCAGGGGTGAGCGTTTTGGCTGACGCGGCTTTTTGCACAGAAAAATACGCGGCGAGGTCGTTCAGGTCGGCATTTTTAAGGTTCGATGCTATTGCCGACATCTGCGCATTTTTGCGACTGCCTTCTCGGAAGAAATACAGCTGGGTCGAAATGAATTGCGCCGGCTGCGCGGCAATAGATGGGATGGCGGGATCGGTGGAGTTGCCCGAAAGGCCGTGACAGGCTGCGCAAGTCTCGGCTTTGCGCTTGCCCGCTTCGATGTCTGCGGCAAGCACTGCGGGGGTGGTCCAAATAAAAACCGCGGCGAACATCGCCGCGGTTTTTAAGGTGGTGGGACGAAAGTCTGTCACTTTTGCTTGTAGCTTATCCGGTAGACGATGCCGTTGTAGTCGTCTGTAAAGAGCATGGCGCCATCAGGCATCTGCATCACATCGACAGGACGGCCCCACATCGGCGGATCGCCTTTGTTGTCGGTCAGAAAGCCCTCAAGGAAGGGTTCGTACTTTGCGACCTTGCCATTTTTGTCCAGAACGACCCGCATGATGTTGTAGCCATGCTTGGTCGTGCGGTTCCAGGATCCGTGCATGGCAATGAACAGGTTATTCTTGTACTCGGACGGGAACATCTTGCCGGTGTAAAAGCGAAGTCCCAACGGCGCAATGTGCGGCCCGAGCTTTTGTACCGGCCCGGTGAACTCGGCGCAGGATTTGTTTTTGCCGAACTCCGGATCGAGCAGGTCGCCCTGGTGGCAATAGGGGTAGCCGAAGTTCATGCCCTTGCGGGGGGCGGTGTTGAGCTCATCGTTGGGCAGATCATCGCTAATCCAGTCACGGCCATGCTCGGTGAACCAAAGTGCTTTGGTGACCGGGTGCCAGGTGAATCCGACTGAATTGCGCACGCCATGTGCATACTCCTCGACAACGCCGGTCTTTATATCAACGCGGCTGATAGTCGCCTGGAAGTAGCTTGGCATGACGATATTGCCCGGGGCACCTACGTTGTAGTACAGCTTGCCGTCCGGACCCATGGCAAGAAACTTCCAGAAGTGGCCGGGCTGGTTTTGCGGGTCGAGGTTGCCGACAACGAGCTTTGGAGCTGGTGCGTTATCGAGGTTATTCTCGATGTCATCGTAGCGCGTGATCTGATGGCGCTCGGCGACATAAAGCGTACCTTTGTCGAAAACAATCCCGTTTGGCGTGTTGAGACCCTTCAGCAGGGTTTTAACTTCACGTTTACCGTTTTTGTCTACGATGGCATAAACACTCTTGGCATTGCGGTTGCTGACGAACACCGTTCCCTTGCTGCCCAATGCGAGCGAGCGGGCCTCTGGAACGTCATCGGCCCACACCTCTACCTTGAATCCGGCCGGAACCTTGAGTTTGTCGATGGGCAGGTCTTTTGCGGGGCGTCCCGTCATGTGCGGCGCGAACGGATGCAGTGTGGAGCTTGCCTGCTCGTTGGAACGACCCTGCTGCCAGGACGGCGCGGGCGCGGCCGCAGCCGGAGCTGCCGGAGCCTGCTGAGCATACGCCGGAGCGGTGACGACTGCTGATAGCAGCGCCGCGAACAAAATGATGCGTGTTGACATGGATACTCCCCTTTAGAATTTGATCCTGAATGTCACGGATTTTTTTATGCTTTATTACAACAACATATTACAACAACATGCTGGATTACAACACAGGGTGCAGCTTGAAATGAAAGGTATCTGTAATACGCAGGAAAGCCCCGATTTGTTGCGCTGCGTCACTCTGCTTTCGCATTCGTAGCGACTGAGTCGGTTGAGAAAGAGAGCATCGCCGCTCTCTTTTTGCTCGCGGTGCCATCGGTTCGTAAGAACCTTGCAACGACTCGATTACTTGATCAAGCCCTCTGCTTTTAATGCTTCCTGAACTTTGGGTCGGGCTGCCACACGTGTCATGTAGGCCTGGAGTACCGGCCACTTGCCCATGTCAAAGCCGACGAAATTGGTCCAGTTGAGGGTGGTGAAGAGATATCCGTCGGCTACGGTAAATTGCGGGCCGAACAAGTAATCTTTTCCATCGAGATGTGCGGCAAGAAAATCAAAGCGCTTGGTGAGGTTGTCCTTGGCGCTTTGCTGCCATTCGGGTACGGCTTTACGGAACAGGGGTGAAAAGCTTTTGTGAATTTCCGAGGTGATGAAATTGAGCATCTCCTGCAGGCGGTAACGCTCCAGCGTGCCGGCCTTGGGAGCCAGGCCGGAGTCGGGTTTCTGATCGGCAATGTATTGCACGATCGCCGGGCCCTCGGTGAGGAGTTGGCCGTCATCGAGGACCAACGCGGGGACGTAGCCCTTCGGATTGACGTCGTTGAGGCTGCCGCCAGTCGCAAGATTCTTGCTCTGCAAATCAGCCTTTACCAGTTCGAAGGGAATACCGGCTTCACGCAATGCGATATGGGGCGAGAGCGAGCAGGCGCCCGGTGAGTAGTAAAGTTTCATCTGCAGTTTCCTTGGAAGATGGGGTGGTTTGAAAATGAAGTAGGAAGCGGGAAGGCTGTCGCGAAAAACCCTGCCTGCGTTCACGGTATCAGCGCAGGCGCGATGATTTAAGGCATATTCTATCCGACTGCCGGCACCCATCGGTAGGAGGGATTCAAGGTAAAATCGCGCCCTACATCTAACCGTGATGCATTCGTGACTATGGCTTCAGATACGCTGGTCGATGTGTCGGATTTACGCTTTTCTTTTGGCAGCCACAAGGTGCTGGGCGGACTCTCGCTCAAGGTGCCGCGCGGCAAGGTGACGGCCATACTGGGCCCCAGCGGATGCGGCAAGAGCACCCTGTTGCAATTGATTGGAGGCCAGATTGAGCCCGAGGGCGGCACGGTTTCCGTTGATGGCAAGATCGTGAGCGAGTTGGATAACGATGCCTTGTATGCCATGCGCCGCAAGATGGGTGTGATGTTTCAGGTAAGCGGATTGTTTTCAGACCTGTCCGTTTATGAAAATATCGCCTTCCCGATGCGCGAGCACACCCAGCTCTCAGAGGGCATGATTCGTTCGCTGGTGCTGATGAAGCTCGAGGCCGTCGGCTTGCGCAATGCGCGCAATCTCATGCCAAGCGAACTGTCCGGGGGGATGCAGCGTCGTGTCGCTCTGGCCCGCGCAATCGCACTTGATCCAATGCTCGCCATGTACGATGAGCCGTTCGCCGGCCTAGACCCGATATCGCTTAACCAGGTTGCTGTGCTAATTCGCGAGTTAAACGATGCGCTGGGTACGACGTCTATCCTGGTCAGCTATGACATCAGCGCCTCCCTCAAGCTGGCTGACTATGTTTATGTCATATCGGGTGGGGTGACTGTGGGGCAGGGTGCTCCGGAAGAGATGATGAGTTCGGAAGATCCTTTTCTGAAACAGTTCTTCCACGCGCTTCCCGACGGGCCCATCAGTTTCAACTTTCCCGCGCGTCCTTATGCCGAGGATCTGGGCTGGAAGCCCGCCGCCTGATCTATCCTTTTTGATGCTGCGTCGCAGCACGGGGCGCTGTGGTGTGAGTCCCGGTGCGAGAGTATGATTTTGTGCATTGCTCGGCGCTGAAAAGGGAGGGAACCATGCTGGTCAAGGAAGTTCTCAAGGTCAAGGGCAACACGCTCTATACCGTCACGCCCGATACGCAGTTGTCGGACGCTGTCATCAGCATGTCCGACCACGATATCGGCTCGGTGGTGGTGATGCAAAGCGGAAAACTTGTCGGCATGCTGACGTTTAGAGAGGTCATCGGGATGCTCGCTAAGCGGCAAAAGGAAAGGCGCGTCGGACCGACGCCGCCCATTGCCGAGTTCAAGGTGAGCGAGGCGATGCAAAGCGAGCCTGTGACGACTGATCCGTCGATGGATGTCGATGAATTGCGCAGCGTGATGCTCAAGCATCACGCCCGTTATGTTCCCGTTCTCGATGGCGAAGTCTTGCTCGGCGTGATTTCCTTTCACGATGTCGCGAAAGCCGTGCTGGAAGAAAAGAATTTCGAAAACAAGATGCTCAAGGCCTACATCAAAGATTGGCCTGAGCCGGAGAAAGCCTGAGCACGGTCTGCGGCATGCTCGTAATGGGCTTGAGTTCGCCGCGCGGCAGCATGGTCTGTTTGCGTTTGTGCAGGCTGTTCGCCCTGTCGATCTCAGCCCTTATTTTTCCAATGGCCGCGATGGGGCAGGATTTCCCGGGCAAAGCGGTGACGCTGATCGTTCCGTGGCCGGCTGGCGGTTCGACGGATCTCGCCATGCGTGCGCTGGCCGAGGCGACACAAAAATATCTGGGCCAGAATATCGTCATAGAGAACAAGCCTGGCGGAGGAGGTACGCTCGGGCCTGGCATCATGGCGCAATCTGCGCGACCCGATGGCTACACCGTGTCACAGGCACCTCTTGGCTTGTATCGCATTCCACATATGCAAAAAGTGTCATTTGATCCGCAAAAGGACTTTACCTACATCATCAACCTGACTGGTTATACCTTTGGCTTTGTCGTGCGGGCTGATGCACCATGGAAGACGTTTCGCGAGTTTCTTGACTACGCCAAGGCTAATCCGGGCAAAGTCAATTACGGCTCCACCGGTACCGGCACCTCGCCTCATCTGGTCATGGAAATGATAGGGGCAAAGGAGGGGATTGAGTGGACGCATGTGCCTTTCAAGGGTAACGCCGATGGCACATCTGCTCTGATGGGTGGTCACATTATGGGCATGTCGGACGCCACCGGCTGGGGCCCGCATGTTGATGCAGGGCGTTTTCGCTTGCTCGTGACTTTTGGCGCCAACCGTACCAAGCGCTGGCCGGCCGCGCCCACCGCCAGCGAAATGGGACTTGGCATTGTGGCGAACTCCCCTTACGGTCTGGTGGGCCCCAAGGGCATGGATCCCCGTGTTGTGAGAATCTTGCACGACGCCTTCAAGAAAGGGCTTGAAGATCCGCTTCATCTGCGCGCGATCGAAAAATACGATCAAGAAATCTTTTATATGGGATCGGAGGACTATGCCAAATGGGCCGCCGAGACTTTTCGGGAAGAGCGAAAACTTATCGAGCGTCTGGGCTTGCTGGCAAAATAGCCGGCTCTTATCCGCGTTTTCAAAGGCGGGTGAATTCAGGCGAGGCGATCAGACCTATGGCACAAGGTGGTCAGTTCAGTTTGTTGGCGCAGCGACGCTTCGCACCGTTTTTTCTGACCCAGTTCCTGGGCGCCGGCAACGACAGTTTATTTAAATTTGCGCTGACGGTATTGGCTACCTATAGCGCGACCGAGTGGGGTGAACTCGATCCGCGCTCAGCCGGTGCGGTGATTGGCGGAATTTTCATCCTGCCCTTTGTGTTGTTCTCGGCCACTGCGGGCCAGTTCGCCGACAAATACGAAAAATCGGCGCTAATGCGCTTCGTTAAAAACCTCGAAATCGTCGTTATGGCCGCAGTCGCTGCGGGTTTCGTTTGGAAAATCGTCTGGCTACCTTTTGTCGGTGTGTTCCTTATGGGGCTGCACTCGACCCTGTTCGGGCCGGTGAAGTACGCGTATTTGCCGCAGCATCTGAGCGAGGAAGAGCTGACCGGTGGCAATGGCTTGGTCGAATCGGGTACCTTTGTGGCAATACTGCTAGGCACCATGCTGGGGGGCCTGATGGCGGCATTGCCCGGGGTGGGGCCCGGTTACGTCGCAGTCGTATCGGTCGCGCTTGCGGTGCTGGGGCGCATCGCGGCCGCGTATGTGCCCGAATCGCCACCGTCGGATCCGGGCCTTAGAATTAACTGGAATCCGCTTACGGAGACGCGCGATAACCTGCGCCTGGCGCGATCCAAACGCGAGGTTTTTCTCGCCATGCTTGGTATTTCCTGGCTTTGGTTTTTTGGATCTGTTTTTCTCACCTCGTTCAGCGGGCTCGCCAAGAGCGTGCTTGGGGGCGACCATGGCGTCGTAACCTTGCTGCTCGCGGTATTTTCTGTCGGAATCGGCGTGGGTTCGCTGCTTTGCGAGCGTCTGTCGGGACACAAGGTGGAGACGGGGTTGGTCCCCTTTGGTGCGATCGGCATGACCGTGTTCGCGGTCGACCTCTACTTCACCCTGGACGGATGGAGCACAGGCGCGGAGTTGGTCAATGTCTGGACATTCATCGCCGTCGCGTATCACTGGCGGGTACTGGGTGATTTGTTCCTGCTGGCGATGTTCGGGGGCTTTTACAGCGTGCCCTTGTACGCCTTGATACAGAGTCGTTGTGAGCCGCATCATCGCGCGCGTATGGTTGCTGCGAACAACATACTCAACGCTTTTTATATGGTGGTGGCATCGCTGATGGCCGCGGCGCTGCTTGCCGCTGGTTCATCGCTGCAACAGCTTTTCCTGCTCACGGCAATGCTCAATGTGGTGTCCGGCTTATATCTGTTCAGCCGGGCGCCCCAGTTTCTGACACGGTTCGCTACCTGGTTGCGCCTGCGCTGAGCAGAGGCGGTTGTTCAGCCTTGTTTGTCCCAAACATATCTTACAAGGCGCTGCCAGCGTGATGCGGGTTGGTGATGGCTGTCCCGCAGTTTCTTGGCCATGGCATCGCGTTCCACGCTTTTGCGGACTTGCTTGTGGATGTGACGCAGGCTCAGTCCGCCGGGGCCCTTGAGCTTGTCTGGATCGTTCTCTGGCATGGGGGTGTTTTAGAGGTAAATCAGCCCCTCATGCTACACTTCTTGGACTTTTTTTGGCATAAAGACGACACAATCATGTCAGGCAATACGCTGGGTAAATTGTTTTGCGTGACCTCGTTTGGCGAGTCCCATGGGCCTGCGTTGGGCGGGGTGGTTGACGGTTGCCCACCCGGAATGGCCCTGACTGAGGCCGATATCCAGAAGGAACTTGACAGGCGCAAGCCGGGAACGTCGCGACACGTGACCCAGCGTCAGGAATCGGATCGTATTGAACTGCTGTCAGGCGTATTTGAGGGCCGGACGACAGGCACGTCGATCGGTTTTATCATTCGCAATGAAGACCAGCGTTCCAAGGACTATAGTGCGATCGCCGAGACATTTCGCCCGGGGCACGCGGATTACACCTACTGGCAAAAATACGGTTTGCGTGATTATCGCGGTGGCGGCCGGTCCTCGGCGCGCGAAACGGCAGTGCGCGTTGCGGCCGGTGCCATTGCAAGAAAGTGGCTGTTTGAGCGCTACGGCGTCGTTATCAGGGGGCGTTTGTCGCAAATTGGTCCGCACGAGCTTGCGCTAAAGTCCTGGGATGCCGTTGGGCAAAACCCGTTTTTTTCCGCCGACCCGGATATAGTGCCAAAACTTGAGGATTACATGGACGAACTTCGTCGGGCCGGTGATTCCTGCGGTGCCAAAGTTACGGTTGTGGCCGAGGGCGTGCCCGTCGGCTGGGGCGAACCGGTATACGACCGCCTTGACGCCGATCTGGCCTACGCGATGATGGGTATCAACGCGGTAAAAGGCGTGGAAATAGGCGCTGGATTTTCCGCCATCGAGCAACGCGGCAGTGAGCATGGCGATGAAATGACACCGGACGGGTTTCTTTCCAATCACGCTGGTGGTGTGCTCGGGGGTATCTCGACAGGGCAGGACGTTGTGGTTCACGTTGCGCTCAAGCCCACATCGTCCATCCGGTTGCCGCGCCGTTCAATCAACAAGCTTGGCGAACCGGTCACGGTCGAGACCACGGGGCGCCACGATCCTTGCGTGGGTATACGCGCGACACCTATTGCCGAGGCGATGCTTGCCATTGTGTTGATGGATCACGCCTTGCGTCATCGCGCGCAATGCGCCGATGTGCATTCGTTGACCAAACCGATCCCCGGCGCGGTCGCCTGACCTGTTTTCCCGGCGCTTCCTCACTAAAACGCAGGCGGGCATTTCTGGCGGTCTGTTGGAGGCAAGCAGTTTTTCGCGGGGCTATTTCCTCGGGGTGCCTGATTGTTCAGCGTGGGCTTTCAGAAGCTGTAAGGTCGGGTCTGTATCGTATTCGTCTTGCACGCTTTTTCCGTAGCGCTGCCATAGCGCCAGCGCCTTGGCCCGGTCGCCGAGGCTGAGGTGGCCGGTCATGGCGCTGGTCAGCAGGTAGTGTCGGTGGCCGCGCGGTAGCGTGAAGGTCTGCTCCAGCAAGGCCTCCCCGATTGCTGCCATCTTTTTGGCATCGCGGGCGCCGATCGCAGCAAACAATTCAATCCAGCGCCGATACTCAGCGGGTAATTTGCCGTAACACGGTGTCGCTTTCAGTTTTTGCCATATCTCCTGCGTGTATGCGCGCGTGAGCCACGGGTTCACAAGGCGCGCTACTTCGTAAAGACTGTGGAACCAGATATCAAAGCTTTGCGGATCGTGGCATTCGAAGCCGCGAAGCCGGGTCAGTTCGAGGTCTTTTTGCAGGATGCGGGGCAGCCCGACGGGTTCCGGCGTCTTGGCTCCGGTATAGAAGTCGTGGGCGTAATGGGCGCGCCGGGACAGTTCTATGCGATTCATGAACTCTTCGCCTTGGTGCGAGGGCGCGCTGCGCTCTGGACGGTCCTCAAGCATTGGCAGCGCCGGCACGCCGCCGTTGCCGAAGTTCACAAACTGACGCGCGTCTGATTGCAGGAAACGGAATTTCGCTGCGTGGGTGTCAAGGTAAGGATAGTAGTCGGAATTGGCCGGAGAACTGAAGGTATGAAAATACGGCTCCAGCACGGCACGCCCGCCAATGCGGCGCAGTTCCACGTCGCCGAGATTACGCACGTGCACGCGTGCCAGTTCCTGCGACAGACCGGGAATTTTTGTGACATCGGTGAGGGGACGGGACAGTGTGGTTTTGTCGCCCGCGACGATCAGCAGATCCGAATCGTTGGCGGCATAGATGACGTAGTCCTCGAAGTTTTCCCCCAGCGCCTTCATCACCGATGCCAGCAAAGATAAGTCGGTCTCGTACATTTGCAGCCATTGCACCAGCACGCCATCCTGATTGAGGTAGCGTTTTGAAAGTCGGTAAAACTCCGTGGTGAATAAGCTGGCGACGCCGCTGACCCAGGGATTGGACGGTTCCGAAACGATGATGTCGTAGCGGACGTTGCGCAAGGAAAACGCTGTTTTGGCGTCGTCGAAAATCAGGCGGCTGCGCGGGTCTGCCCATACCGAGCCGTTGCGGGCGGAGAAATACCGCGAGGCCTCGGCCATGGCCGGTTCGATCTCGACCGTATCGAGCGCCTCGAGTTTGAGGTTTGATAAAAGTGTGTGACTGGTGAGTCCGGTACCCACGCCAATGACCGCGGCGCGTTTTGCATCGGGTTTGTAGGCCAGGGGTATGGCGCCGGTCATCACCATGGTGATTTCGTCTGAAATGCGCTCGCCCGGGTTGAGGTTTATTGCGCCGTCGGATTTGCCGTTGGTGCGAAGCGACAGACCTTCCTGAAACTGCATCAGGCTTACTGAAGTTGTTTTCCCATCTTTGTAAAACACCACTTGCGCACTTTCGGGTCCGTACACGTCGCCGCGACGAAAAACTCCGGAGGCCATTTTGTAAAGATCCAGATTGAACAGGGTGAGGGATAGGCAAATACCCATAGTGGCGGAGCAGGCGGCGACCCAGGTGTAGCGTTTTGCACGGGCTTTCGCCAGCAGTGCGATACCGAGGCACATGTCCAGAGCGGCGCCGGCGGTGATCATGCCCTTAAGCCCAAGCAAGGGCATGGCGATGTGGGCCGCCAGAATGATGCCGACGATGGAGCCAATGGTGTTGGCGGCGTAGACCATACCTATTGATTTTTCGCCATGTCCTGTTTTGAGCAGTGCCGCGCTGATCAGCGGCAGTGTCATGCCGGCACAAAAGGCTGCGGGGAACATGACCGCCAGAGCAATGCTGTCGCTTGCAAGTAGAAACAGGCTGTAGCCGGTGTCGGTTTTCCCCAGGGTCTTTACCACCTTGCCCATGAGTCCGAACATTTCGCCGTAGAGCGGTAATGTTGCGAGAGCAAGCAGGCCCATCGCCACCTGAACAATGCCAAGGTAACGCTGAACATTGCCGATCCGGTCGATGCGGCGCTTGATCCAAACGCTGCCAGAGGCGATGCCCAGAATGAAGGCCGAGAGCATGAGTTCAAATGAGTGGGTTGAACTACCCAGCACGACAGACAGCATGCGGATCCAGCCCACCTCATAAATGAACGAGGCGGTACCCGTCAGTGCCGCGATGCAAAGAAACAACTTAAGACTGCCGCTGGCGGCAGACGGTTGCTGTTCGACGCCCATGGGTTTTTCCGGGCGAGGGAAGACAATCCAGACGATTGTCGCTATCAGCAGGTTTAGTGCGGCCGCCGTCTGGATTGTGCCGGGCAAGCCAACGCGTTCGATCAGAAAAAATCCCGCGGCGAGCACGCCTAGAGCGGCGCCGAAACTGTTGGTGAAATAAAGCATTGCCAGCGTGCCGCCTGGCTCTTCGGGTGAACGCCGGATGAGGCCGGCGCTCATCAGGGGAAAGGTCATCCCCAGCAGGATGGTCTGGGGCAGGATTAGCAGCGTGGCGAGTGTCCACTTGATCAACCCGGCCCAGAGTTCTCCTCCGGCCGCAGGCAGGATGGAGGCATAAGCGGTGTCGGTGACGGCGACAAATAGCGGATGAAAGACCAGCGCGGCAAGGCCGATCAGCGCTTCGGCAAGTGCGTAACTGCGCAGCAGATTTTTCCAACCGGCCGAATAACGGCTGGCAAGCCAGGCGCCCGCACCCATGCCGCCCATGAAAAGGCCCAGTACCAGCGTCTGTGCGTACGCTGCGTGTCCGAGGAAAAGTTTCAGGTAATGGGTCCAGATTGACTCGTAAATCAGTCCGGCAAAGCCCGACAGCATGAACAGGCCAAAGAGGACGCTGCGCTGCAGGCTGGAGAGTCGGGCGGCGTGCGTTACCGCGTGGGTGTCGGAGGACTTCAAGATTGTGCCTGGAGGAGGGAAGCGGAGCCGTTAGAATGGCGAGCTTGTTGATGTGTATTTGACGTGCTTTTCGCTTTGATTTGGCGATGGAAGATAGACCATGGCGCAGACTGTCCCATATTGGCGACTATCCGGCTTTTACTTCGCGTATTTCGCTTACGTAGGGGCGTTGTCGCCTTATTTTAGCTTGTATCTCCAGCACCTGGGACTGGGGGCGCTGGCGATAAGTGTATTGCTCGCGTTGCAGCAGATGATGCGGATGCTGGGGCCTAACTTGTGGGGCCGTATTGCCGATACCCGTGGTGCGCGGCTTAGCCTGCTTCGGCTTTCCATGCTCTTGATGGCGGCAAGTTTCTGTTGTTTGTTTTTTGCCGAGAGCTTTTTCGGTCTGTTTGCGATGATGGCGATAATGAGTTTCTTCGGCAGTGCTGCAATGCCTCTGCAAGAGTCGATGACCTTCATGTGGCTGAAGGACGAACCGGACCGCTATGGGCCGATCCGATTGTGGGGCTCGGTTGGATTCATTATTGCGGTGCTCGCGTTGGGCGGGATTCTCGATGTTGTGGACATTGACCGGCTGCTTTGGCTGGCTTTGCCGCTTGTTGGAATGGTCCTCATATTCACGTTCGCATTGCCACAGCCGGCACGGGTGGCGAAGGCGGTTGCGCGCGAGTCCCTGTGGCCGGTGTTGCGCCGGACCGAGGTATGGGCCTTGCTCCTGTCGTGTTTCCTGATGGCGGTGGCGCATGGGCCGCTGTATACATTTTTTTCGATTTATCTTTCTGGCAACGGCTACGGCAAGGGCGCCATCGGCGCGTTGTGGTCCTTGGGGGTTATGGCGGAAATTATCGTGTTCTTGGTGATGCCGCGATTGGTCAGGCGCTGGGCATTTTCCGGAATTCTTGCGGCGAGCTACATCTGTGCGGTGGTGCGTTTCCTGATGATCGGATGGGCGGTCGATTCGGTGGTGGCCATGGCGGTGGCGCAGATTCTTCACGCGGCGACCTTTGGCGCGCATCACGCCGCTTCCGTTGGCTTGATCAACGCATGGTTCCGGGATGGGCGGCAGGTGGGCGGGCAGGCGCTTTATTTGTCACTTTCCTTTGGTGCCGGGGGCATGGTCGGCGGGCTTGCATCCGGTCTTTTATGGGAACATGCGGGGCCGTCCGCAACGTTTAGTCTCGCTGCGGCATGTGCGTTTGCCGGATTTCTGCTCATTGCTTGGCAGGGTGCGAATTTGCCGCGCGATGCGGTTTGATTACGCCGCTGATGATGAGAGCTTTTAATTATGATTTTTCGGAAAAATGTGTGGAGAGCCGGGATATGAAAAAGAATTGCTGGAAACATAGCAGGCTCACGTTAGCGTTGATGGCCGCAGCGTGGCTTTGCGCATGCCAGACTGTTCAAACCACGCAATCGGGTTCGGTAGGTGTTGATCGAAAGCAGTCGATGATGGTTTCTTCTGATCAGATCAATCAGAGTGCGGGCCAAGCGTATCGGAAGGTGCTGCAGGATGAGGGGAAAAAAGGTGCGGTGAATCACGATCCGGAGCTGGTCAAGCGCGTGCGTGCGGTGGCCACACGTCTGATCGCTGCGACCGGCACTTTTCGAGCCGATGCCCCGGGCTGGAAATGGGAGGTCAACGTCATTTCATCCAAGGACGTCAACGCATGGTGCATGCCTGGCGGAAAAATAGCGGTTTACACCGGTCTGATCGAACGAATCAGCCCGAGCGACGATGAGCTCGCAGCTGTGATGGGACACGAAATCGCACACGCATTACGCGAGCACGGTCGCGAGCGCGCATCTCAGGCGGCGGGCCAGTCGGTGGCGGCAAGCGTGATCGGCGCCGCTCTTGGCATCGGCAGCCTCGGAACGGATCTGAGCAGTACGGTGCTCAACATCACGTTTGGACTGCCGAACTCCCGCCTGCACGAGACAGAGGCAGATCGCATCGGCGTGGAACTGGCTGCGCGCGCCGGTTTTGATCCGCGCGCCTCGGTCATGCTGTGGCAGAAAATGGGCCAGATAAGCGGCGGGCAGCCGCCGCAATTCCTCTCCACACACCCGTCTAATGAGACGAGGCAGCAGGATCTGCAGGATTACGCGCAGCGTGTGCTGCCCCTTTACGAGCAGGCGCGTCGCAAGTAGCGCGTATTGTGTCTCGAGAGGGGTCGACGTTCCACGCCTTCGGTTATAATTTGAGTCCCTTTTTGCCGTCCTGATATAAACCAGTCATATGGCACCGCAGACCCTTTACGACAAGCTTTGGAATAGCCACGTTGTGCACACCGACGACGGTGGCACGGCGCTACTCTACATTGACCGTCATCTTGTACACGAGGTGACTAGCGCGCAGGCGTTTGAGGGCTTGCGCCTTGCGGGACGGAAATTGTGGCGCACCGACTCGGTGGTCGCGACGGCAGACCACAACACGCCGACCGATCATTGGGACGAAGGCATCAAGGAGCCGGTTTCCAGGCTGCAGGTTGAAACACTGGACGCGAATATCAAGGAGTTCGGCGCCAAGGTGTACTTTCCATTTTTGGACAAGCGTCAGGGTATTGTTCATGTCATCGGACCGGAGCAGGGCGCAACGCTGCCGGGTATGACGGTCGTGTGCGGCGATTCGCATACCAGCACGCACGGCGCGTTTGCCTGTCTCGCGCACGGCATCGGTACTTCCGAGGTCGAGCACGTGATGGCGACGCAGTGTCTGGTGCAAAAGAAAATGAAAAACATGCTGGTCGAGGTCAACGGGCCGTTGCCGCGCGGGGTCACTTCGAAAGATGTCGCGCTGGCCTTGATCCGGCAGATTGGCACGGCCGGTGGGACCGGGTGTGCAGTCGAGTTTGCCGGCAGTACCATCCGCGCGTTGTCCATGGAAGCGCGGATGACTCTTTGTAATATGGCGATTGAAGCCGGCGCGCGTGCCGGTATGGTCGCCGTTGACGATGTGACGATCAATTACCTCAAGGGACGCACGTTTGCGCCGCAGGGGGGCGCATGGGATCACGCCGTTAGCTACTGGCGTACGCTGAAGAGCGACCCAGGTGCGAAATTCGACTTTGCAATCCAGATAGATGGCAGCAGCATCAAGCCGCTCGTAACCTGGGGAACTTCGCCCGAGATGGTCGTCAGCGTTGAGGACCGGGTGCCTGATCCTGACAAGGAAAAAGATCCGACCCGGCGAGAGGGCATGGAACGGGCGCTAGTTTACATGGGGCTAAAGCCGAACACCCCGATAACGGACATCCTTGTCGACAAGGTGTTCATCGGGTCGTGCACCAACTCACGCATTGAGGATCTGCGCGATGCGGCCATGGTCGTTCGGGGCAAGCACGTGGCGAAAAACGTCAAGCTCGCACTGATAGTGCCGGGGTCGGGCTTGGTCAAGGCCCAGGCGGAGAAAGAAGGCCTGGACAAAATTTTCGTTGATGCGGGTTTTGAGTGGCGCGAACCGGGTTGCTCGATGTGTCTTGCGATGAACGCCGACCGCCTGGAACCTGGCGAGCGCTCGGCATCAACGTCGAACCGCAATTTTGAAGGCCGCCAAGGTACCGGTGGCAGGACGCACCTGGTGAGCCCCGCGATGGCTGCGGCTGCGGCTGTGGCCGGGCATTTTGTTGATGTTCGTTCCTGGAAATAAGAGGGGCCATTCATGCCGAAAATACTCATCGCTTTTATCGCTTGCGCGGCGCTGCTCACCGGCTGCAATACAGTTCAGGGCATAGGCAAAGACCTTAAAAAAGGTGGCGAAGCCATCGAAAAATCGGCAAAGTGAACATGGATAAATTTACCGTAGTAACTGGATTGGTCGCGCCGATGGATCGCGCCAATGTGGATACGGATGCGATCATCCCTAAGCAATTCCTGAAATCGATCAAGCGGACCGGATTCGGTCCCAACCTGTTCGATGCATGGCGTTATCTGGATGAAGGCCAGCCGGACAAGCCAAACGAGGGGCGCCCGCTTAATCCGGATTTTGTGCTCAATCAGGTCCGCTTCAAGGGCGCCAGCGTTCTTGTTGCGCGCAAAAACTTTGGTTGTGGATCCTCTCGTGAGCATGCTCCCTGGGCATTGCAGGAGTACGGCTTCCGTGTTGTGCTCGCGCCGTCTTTTGGTGATATTTTTTACAACAACTCTTTCAAGAACGGTTTTTTACCTATCGTTCTGCCCGAGGCGCAGATTGACCGCATATTTAATGATGTTGCGGCGTTCCCCGGGTTCAGGTTGGTGATCGATCTTCCGGCGCAACTGGTGCGGTATCCCGATGGAAGCCAGGTGTTTGAGTTTGAGGTCGACTCTCACCGTAAGGAATGCTTGATCAATGGTTGGGATGATATTGGTCTCACCTTGCTGCATTCGGACAAGATCCGCGCCTTCGAAGAGAAACGTAAGCTCGAGCAGCCCTGGCTGTTCGCTTGATCGACCATTGAAGCGGCGGGGCCGCGCCGGCCCCCCGCGTTTT
>JANXRV010000054.1:0-19128 GCA_025356665.1 Pseudomonadota bacterium | reverse complement strand
ACATTGCTGCAGATTCTTTCGGTCTCGGTGTTCGAGAAAATACAGATCTCTTCCGCCTTCCAGCCCCACGAATACCCAGAAAATCAATCAAATATCGCCAACCAATTGAACTTGTTTGATATTTAACCGGACACTACTGGTTTTAGATATTCATCTACTAGGATAGTCCGAATCCTGAAAAGTTCCTAGCCGCGAACCATCATCGGCTGGAAATCCCCGCCAGACAAGGATCTCCGGCCATCGCCCGTCAGATGCCGAACAGCCGCTGGGCGTTCTGGCCGCGCACCTTGGGACGGGAACCGCCGGACAGGCGGTCGACGCGGGCGAGGCAGCCGAACATGTCGCCAATGGTGTGCGGATAGTCCGAGCCGTACATCACGCGGTCACTGCCAAAGGCGCTCACCGCCATCTCCAGCGCGTCCTGCCTGAACACCACGGCGTCGCAGTAAATCATGCGCAGCGCATCCGAAGGCCGCATGAAATAGCTGGGGCGGTTGTCGGTCTTGGCGCGTGTCGCCGGGATTTCGTACCAGCACTGGTCGAGCCTGCCGATAAGAAAGGGCAGCGCGCCGCCGCCGTGCGAGGCGATGATCTTGAGTTTCTGGAAGCGCTCGAAAAAACCGTCGAGCATCATGCGCGAGATGGCCAGCGTGGTGTCAAAGGTGAAGCCGATCGAAGCGGTGAGCTGGAACTCGTGCATGCCCATCTCGGCCACGCCGGGGGGCGCGGTCGGGTGGACCAGCACCGGCAACCCTTTTTCGTCTATGCGTTGCCAGATCGGCTCGAACAGCGGATCGGTCAGCGGCTTGCCGTTGATGTTGGCGAGCACCATCACCCCCACCGCGCCCGAACCCTTGCTGGTGGCGCGCTCGAGCTCGGCCAGCGCCGCTTCGGGATACTCCCAGGGCAGCGAGGCCATCCAGCGAATGCGGTCCGGGTAGGCCGTCTGCGCCGAGGCCATGCTGTCGTTCATGATCTTGGCCGCCTTGAGGCTGATCGCCTCACCGCCCCAAAACACGTTCGGGCAGGTGAGCGAAATGACCGCGATGTCGATGCCGGCCTGGTTCATTTTCTTGATGCGCAGGTCGTAGTCGAACATCGGCGGCACCGGCGTCATGAAGGGCGCGCCATCGAGGTGAATCGCGTGCAGACCCGGCTGCACCTCCTTGGTGGTGTAGCGCGGTCCGCCGTGCTGCTTCAGCAGGTCAAACCATTCGGTGGTGAGGGTATGGGTGTGGACGTCGATGACGGAGCTCATGCTGTTCCTTGGCAGTAAAGGTGATGACTAAATACCTGGAAGTACGTCCCCTCTCCCCCGGCGGGAGAGGGGGAGGGGGTGGATTGGTCGCGATCTTCGGTGCGTCATGGCTGCCAGTTCCTCACGCATTCTGCTAATTCGCCTTTGCCCCCGACACCTTCACCACCTCGGCCCATTTGGGGATTTCGGTGCGGATGTAGGTGGCAAATTCTTCCGGCGTGTCGGCGGCCGGCTCCGCGCCCGAGGCGAGCGCGCGTTCGCGCACATCGGGCAGCTGCATGATGCGGCGCACCTCGGCGTTGAGCCGGTTGATGATGTCGCGCGGCGTGCCGGCCGGCGCGAACAGGCCGAACCAGCCCACGGCGTCATAGCCGGGCACACCGGATTCGGCGATGGTCGGGATCTCGGGCGCGGTGATGGTGCGCTTGCCGCCGGCCACCGCAAGTGCGCGCAGCTTGCCCGAGCGGATATGCGGCAACGCCGAAGACAAATCGACAAAGGCCACCGGCACCTGCCCGCCCATAAGGTCGGTCACCGCCGGCCCGCTGCCCTTGTAGGGCACGTGCTGCAAATCCAGGCCCGCCTTGAGCTTGAACAGTTCGCCCGACAAGTGCATGGCCGTGCCGTTGCCGGCCGAGGCGAAGGCGAGGGGCTTTGACCTGGCCAGCGCGATCAGCTCGCGCACCGAATTTGCCGGCGTGGAAGGGTGCACCGCCAGCACGATGGGGATGGTCGCCAGCAGCGAAATCGGCGCGAGGTCTTTTTGCGGATCGTAGGGCAGGCCGCCCATCAGGCTCTGGTTGATGGCGATGGCGCCAGCCGCGCCGAGCACGATGGTGTAACCGTCTGGTGCTGACTTGGCCGCAAGATCGACGCCGATGTTGCCACCGGCGCCGGCGCGGTTGTCCACCAGCACCTGCTGCCCGAGGCTGCCCGGCTCACTGAGCTTTTGCGCCAGGGCGCGCGCGATGATATCGGCGCTGCCCCCGGGCGGAAAAGACACGATGAAACGAATAGGCTTGGCCGGCCAGGCTTGAGCCAGCGCCGCTTGTGGCAGCAGCAGGCAGAACGAAAGGCAGGACAGTGCCAGCGTGACGATGCGCAATGGATTCACGATTTCCTCCGTCGGCGCCTTTAAGCACGCCTAAAAAGTACGCCTAAACACAACAGCCACAATTATAAAACCGGCGCGCTTACGCCGGCTTCACCCCAAGCCAAGACACATCACTCCTGCCGCAATATCTCCAGCAACTCGTCGCCGTAACGCTTGAGCTTGCGCACACCGACACCGGAGATGAAACCGAGTTCTTCCTCGTTGGCCGGTTGCACACGCGCAATCTCGGCCAGCGTGGCGTCGTGGAACACCACATAGGCGGGAATGCCGTGCTCCTTGGCCACCGCCGCGCGCCAGGTGCGCAGCCGCTCGAAGCGCGTGTTGGCGCGACCCTCGAGCCCGCCGGCGGCGGCAGGCTTGGCAGCGGTCTTGCGCGAGCCCGAGGCGCGTTTGCCCTCGGTGGCTTTACGCAGCATCACCTGCCGCTCACCCTTCAGCACCGCGCGGCTCGCCTCGGTCAGCTTGAGCGAACCATAGCTGTCATGGTCGGTCATCAAAAAACCAAGCGCAATGAGCTGACGGAACACCGCACGCCAGGCTTTTTCATCGAGCTCCTTGCCGATGCCAAACACACTGAGCTTGTCGTGTTCCCACTGTTGCACCTTGTCATTGTCGTGCCCGAGCAGCACGTCCACCAGATGCCCGGCGCCAAAACGCTGGCCGGTGCGAAACGCACAGGACAAGGCCTTGCGCGCGGCCTCGGTGCCGTCCCACACCTGCGGCGGCTCAAGGCACACATCACAGTTGCCACAGGGCGCGGACGGCTCGCCAAAATAATCAAGCAGGCGCACACGACGGCAACTGGTGCTCTCGGCAAGGCCCAGCAGGGCATCGAGCTTGGCGCCGGCGATGCGCTTGATCTGGTCGGGTGCTTCCGAGGTGTCTATCATGCGCCGCTGGTTGACCACATCACCCAGGCCGTAGGCCATCCAGGCATCGGCGGGCATGCCGTCGCGGCCGGCGCGGCCGGTTTCCTGGTAATAGCCCTCTATGCTCTTGGGCAGATCCAGGTGCGCGACAAAGCGCACATCGGGTTTGTCTATGCCCATGCCAAAGGCGATGGTCGCGGTCATCACAATGCCATCCTCACGCAGAAAGCGTGATTGGTTCATCGCACGTGTCTGCGTATCCATACCGGCGTGATAGGGCAGCGCGCTGATGCCCTCCTCCTCCAGCCACGCAGCGGTCTCCTCGACCTTGCGCCGCGACAGGCAGTAAATGATGCCGGCATCACCCGGGTGCTCGGTCTGCAAAAAATTCAGCAACTGCGCGCGGGCATTGCCCTTTTCGACGATGCGGTAACGGATGTTGGGGCGGTCGAAGCTGGAAACAAACAGGCGCGATCCGGTGAGGTTGAGGCGCTCGATGATCTCGGCGCGGGTGATCTCATCGGCGGTGGCGGTGAGCGCGATGCGCGGCACATCGGGGAAGCGCTCGTGCAACATCGACAGCTGCATGTACTCGGGCCGGAAATCGTGCCCCCACTGCGACACGCAATGCGCCTCGTCGATGGCAAAGAGCGCCACGCCGACCGAAGAGTTCAAGCGCTCGAGCAGGTTGAGAAAGCGCCCGGTCAGCAGGCGCTCGGGCGCGACATAGACAATGTCGCACTCCCCGGCGAGCAGCGCATCCTCGACGCCGCGGGCCTCTTCCGCCGACTGCGTTGAGTTGAGAAAAGCCGCCTTGACACCGGCCTCGAGCAGTGCCGCGACCTGGTCTTGCATCAGCGCGATCAGCGGCGAAATGACGATGCCCGGACCGTGGCGCAGCAGCGCCGGGATTTGATAGCACAAGGATTTTCCGCCGCCCGTTGGCATCAGCACCAGGCAGTCGCCGCCGCCCAGCACGTGATTGACGATCTCGCCCTGGGCGCCGCGAAACGCCGGATAGCCGAAGACCTCCTTCAGCACGGACAGCGCCGAGGGCGCGCCCTCCACCACCACCGCGCTATTCAACCGTGACGCTCTTGGCGAGGTTGCGCGGCTTGTCGACGTCGTTGCCGCGCGACAGCGCGACATGGTAGGCCAGCAGTTGCAATGGAATGGTGTGCAATATGGGCGACAGGATGCCGGCGTGCTCGGGCAGCAGGATGATCTCCACGCCCTGCTCGCCGCTGCGCTCGGTGTCCTCGTCGGCAAACACGAACAGCTCGCCACCGCGCGCCTTGACCTCTTGCAGATTAGACTTGAGCTTGCCCAGCAGCGCGTTGTTGGGCGCGACCGCGACCACCGGCATGTACTTGTCGACAAGCGCGAGCGGGCCGTGCTTTAACTCGCCGGCCGCATAGGCCTCGGCATGGATGTAGGAAATCTCCTTGAGCTTGAGCGCGCCCTCCATGGCGATCGGATAATGGATGCCGCGCCCGAGAAACAGCGCGTGATGGCGGCCGGCGAATCTCTCCGCCCACGCCTTGACCTGCGGCTCGACACGCAAGACTTTTTCCAGTGCCTGGGGCAGGTGTCGCAGCGACACCAGCAATTCCACCTCTTTTTCCGGGGACAGGCGCTTGCGCATCTTGGCCAGCGTCATGGTCAAGAGCACCAGCGCGGCGAGTTGCGTGGTGAAGGCCTTGGTCGAGGCGACGCCGATCTCCGGGCCGGCGCGCGTCAGGAAGCGCAGGTCCGCGGCGCGGATCAGCGCCGACTCGGGCACGTTGCAAATCGACAGGCAGTATTGGTGGCCCAGCGCGCGCGCGTGCTGCAGCGCCGCCAGCGTGTCGGCGGTCTCGCCCGACTGCGAAATGGCGATCACCAGCGCGCGTGGGTTGGGCACCGAATCGCGATAGCGGTATTCGCTGGCGATCTCGACGTTGCAGGGGATGCCGGCGACGCCCTCAAGCCAGTAGCGCGCCACCATACCCGAGTGGTAGCTGGTGCCGCAGGCGAGAATCAGCACCGAATCAATCTCGGTGAAAATCTTTTCCGCGTCGGCGCCGAAGATCTGCGGCGAAATCGAATGCGCCCCGGTCACGATCTCCAGCGTGTTGGCGATGGCCATAGGCTGCTCGAATATTTCCTTTTGCATGTAATGCTTGTACTGACCCAAATCAACGGCATCGGCGGTCAGCTTGGAGACATGCACCGCGCGCTCGATGCTCGCGCCCCCGCCGTCGATGATGCGAACACCCTTGAGCCTGATCTCGGCCACATCGCCATCCTCCAGATAAATCACGCGCTTGGTCACCTGGATCAGCGCCGAGGTATCGGAGGCGGCGAAATTGCCGTCCTCGCCAAGGCCCAGCAGCAGCGGCGCACCGTTTCGCGCCACCACCAGTCGCGACGGATCGGCGGCGTCGACCACGGCAATGGCGTAGGCGCCGGTGAGTTCGGCCACCGCCAGGCGCACCGCCTCGAGCAGGTCCGCCCCGCCGCTTATCTTGGCATGCACCAGGTGTGCGATGACCTCGGTGTCGGTGTCGGAGGTAAACACATAGCCCTTGGCGCGCAGCATGTCGCGCATAGTGTCGTGGTTTTCGATAATGCCGTTGTGCACCACCGAAATGCCGCCCGACACATGCGGATGGGCGTTCTCCTCGGAGGGCACGCCGTGCGTGGCCCAGCGCGTGTGGGCAATGCCAAGTACGCCCGAAAGGCCCTCTCCCTGCGCGAGTTTTTCAAGTTCGGCCACACGGCCGGTCGAGCGCAATCGTCGCAGCGCGCCGTCATTGACCACCACCACGCCGGCCGAGTCATAGCCGCGGTATTCGAGCCGCTTCAAGCCCTCGAGCAAGACGGGTACTACGTTGCGTTTGGCGATGGCGCCGACAATGCCGCACATGACAAGGATCTTTCGGGGAAAGGAACGAAGGGATTACGCGGAAATCTGTTCTGCCGTTGGTCCGGCTTTTTTAATGCTGCGCTTTGGCTTGGCTTGGGGTTGGCTTGGGGTGGACTTTAGGTTGGCGCTCCTGGCTGATCGCCAGACAGGAACAACAAGCCTCTCAGCGGGTGCAGGATGTCGTGCCGGGTCTTTTCCATGGGCACGTCACTCCTTTGGGGCTTTGACCGGCCGCTTCCAGCCGGGGATGCTCACCTGTCTGGCGCGCGAGATAGTGAGCTGGTCCGGCGGCGCGTCGCGGGTCAGCGTGGTGCCGGCCCCGAGCGTCGCGCCGCGCCCGACGCGCACCGGTGCGACGAGCTGGGTGTCCGAGCCGATGAACACATCGTCCTCGATGACGGTGCGGTGCTTGTTGGCGCCGTCGTAATTGCAGGTGATGGTACCGGCGCCGACATTGACATTGCGCCCGACCGTGCTGTCGCCGATATAGGACAGATGATTGGCCTTGGAGCCGGCGCCGATGTCGCTGTTCTTGACCTCGGTGAAGTTGCCGATGTGCACGCCCTCGGCCAGCTTGCTGCCCGGGCGGATACGCGCATACGGCCCGAGCCGGCAATTGGCGCCGATGACCGCGTCCTCGAAATGGCAGAAGGCCTCGATGCGCGTACCGGCGGCAACGCGGACGTTTTTCAGCACGCACTGGGGCCCGATGGTGACGCCATCGCCCAGAGTGACATCGCCCTCGAACACGCAGTTGATGTCTATGGCCACATCGCGGCCGAAGGTGAGCCTGCCGCGCACGTCAATGCGCGAGGGGTCGGACAGCGTGACCCCCTTCTCCATCAGCATGTCGGCCACTTCGAACTGATAGATGCGCTCGAGCTCCGCCAGTTGCGCCTTGCTGTTGACGCCGGTGGTCTCCCAGTCGATGTCCGAGCCGGCCGTCCCGACCGCGACCCTGGACTTCACCGCCGCGGCAATCACATCGGTGAGGTAATACTCTTTTTGCGCGTTGTTGTTCTTGAGCGCGGTCAGCCAGGCCTTGAGCCGCGCCGTGGGCAGCACCATGATGCCGGTGTTGATCTCGCGAATTTCCAGTTGCTTGTCGGTGGCGTCTTTGTGCTCGACGATGCGCGTCACCTTGCCGCGGCTCCTGACGATGCGGCCGTAGCCATCGGGGTCATCAAGCTCCACGGTGAGCAGCCCGACGCCCTCGCCGGCCGCCCCGATCAGCCGTTGCAAGGTCACCGGCCGGATCAGCGGCACATCGCCATAGAGCACCAGCGTCGGCGCCGTGTCATCGAGCAGCGGCACCGCCTGCATCACCGCGTGGCCGGTGCCAAGCTGCGGCTCCTGCCTGACCCAGGCCACATCAGCATCGGCGGCAAAGGCCTCGCGCACGCGCTCCCCGCCATGGCCGTAGACGACAACAATGCGCGTCGGCTTGAGCGCACGCGCCGCGGTGATGACATGCGCCAGCAGCGGCATGCCGGCAAGCTGGTGCAGCACCTTGGGAAGGTCGGAGTGCATGCGCTTGCCCTGGCCGGCGGCGAGGATGACGACATTCATGATTTGTGCGTTCGCGTGAATCTCGGAAGGGGTGCAAATGTTAGCACGGCAGAGGGGAAATACCCCCGCTCCGCCGTTGCGGCCGCCGCCCGCGGGGGCTATATTACGCACAGCCGAAGCGCCCGTGGGCGGCTGTGCAACAGCGGCGAAAATAAATACCGGCAAATACCGGCTAATACCTGCTAATACCTGCAACAGACAGCCCGCGCCTTCACCCGCAATGGTTATCAGGTAGGCTCACCGGCGTTCCAGAACCGTTTAGCGCCGCATCCCCTATTTCAAGGAGGAATACCATGCTCAAACATCTCAAGCGCGCCGCCGCGCTATCCACGCTATTAGCCGCCGTTTTCACCCTGGCAGGCCTGGCCGGCAACGCCGCCGCCCAGGACGCCTGCAAGAACCGCGGCGACCTCGACGCCCTGTATTGCGACGAGAACAACGACCTCGTCGCCGACGCCCCCAAAGACGCGAAAAAATTCAAAACCCCGGGCACGCTGGTGTTCACCTACACCCCGGTCGAAGACCCGGCGGTGTACGAAAAGGTGTTCAAGCCCTTCACCGAGCACCTGGGCACCTGCACCGGCAAGCGCGTGGTGTTCTACCAGGTGCAGTCCAACGCCGCCGAAATCGAGGCCATGCGCTCGGGCCGCCTGCACGTGGGCGGCTTCTCCACCGGCCCGACCGCCTTCGCGGTGAACATCGCCGGCGCCGTCCCGTTCGCTGTCAAGGGCACGGAAAAAGAATTCCAGGGCTACAACCTGCTGGTAATCGTCAAAAAAGACAGCCCCTACCAGAAGCTCGCCGACCTCAAGGGCAAGAAATTCGCCCACACCTCACCCTCGTCCAACTCCGGCCACATGGCGCCGATGGCGCTGTTCCCGAAAGAAGGCCTCGCTCCGGGCAAGGACTACAGCATCCTGTTCTCGGGCAAGCACGACCAGTCCATCCTCGGCGTGAACTCGGGTGACTACGACGGCGCGGCCGTGGCCTCGGACGTTTATCACCGCATGGGCGAACGCGGCCAGATCAAGGAAGACAACTTCCGCGTGATCTATCGCAGCCAGAAATTCCCGACCTCGTCCTTCGCCTATGCGCACGACCTCGAGCCCGTGTTCCGCGACAAGATGCTCAAGTGCTTTTACGACTACCGCTTCCCCGCCGACATGCAAAAAGCCTTTGACGGCGCCGACCGGTTTTTCCCGGTGACGTTCAAGAAGGACTGGGAAGTGGTGCGCCAGGTGTCCGAAGCGGGCGGCGAGAAATTCAACCGCGCCGGCTACGAGAAAGAATCCAAGCGCGAAGAAGAAGCGCGCGCCAAGGCGGCAGCGGCGAAAAAGTAACGGAAACGGCAGATGTTTCCGTCATTGCGAGGAGCAAAGCGACGAAGCAATCTCGCAGCGCCATGACATAAGTCACAAACGCGACGGGATTGCTTCGCTGCGCTCGCAATGACGATGCTTAGCGCTTACGCAAGGGCATACGTAAAAGCAGATTCCTTGGCCTTTGGCCTCGGAATGACATAGTCAAAGGGAGCCGGCATGCCGCGCAATGTAAAGGTCGTGCTTACCTTCGCTGCATGGCTTTTTTCCGCCGCGGCCTTCGCCCAGGACGCCTGCAAGAACCGCGGCGAACTGGACACGCCCTATTGCGACGAGAACGGCGACCTGCTAGCCGACGCCCCACGGGACGCGCGGCGCGTGAAGGACCCGGACACGCTGTTCTTCACCAACTCGCCGCTCGACGACCCGGCGGTGTTCAACAAACTGATGCAGCCCTTTGTCGCGCACTTGGCGCAATGCTCGGGAAAGAAAGTGCGCTTTTACGACGTCTATTCGAGCGCCGCGGCGATCGAGGCGATGCGCTCGGGCCGCATGCACATCGGCACCATGTCTTCGGGGGACACCGCGTTTGCCGTGAACGTGGCGGGGGCGATTCCCTTTGGCATCAGGGGCGACGCCAAGGGGCCGCAGGGTTACCAGTTGTGGGTCATTGTCAAAAAAGACAGCGCGCTGCAAAAGCTCGCCGACCTCAAGGGCAAGAAAGTCGCGCACACCGCACCGTCCTCGAACTCGGGCAACCTCGCGCCGCGCGCACTGTTCCCGGCCGAGGGCCTGACGCCGGACAAGGACTACAAGGTGCTCTACTCGGGCAAGCACGAGAACTCGGTCGCCGGCGTGGCGAGCGGCGACTACGACGCCGCGCCCATCGCCCACGACATCCTGGTGCGCATGGCCGAACGCGGCATGGTCAGGATGGAGGACTTCAGGATCATCTGGCGCTCGCGCGATTTTCCGCCCGGTGGCCTGTCAATGGCCCACGACCTCGCGCCGGCGCTGCAGCAAAAATTGCGCGACTGCACTTATAACTTCAAGTACACGCCCGAAATGGTCAAAGGCTTCCAGGGTGCCGACCGCTGGCTGCCCATAGACTTCAAGCGCGACTGGGAAGTCATCCGCAAGGTCGCACAGGAATCCGGCCAATCCTTCAACCGCGCCGCGTTTGACAAAGAAAAAGCCAAAGCCGAGGCGGCAGCGAAGAAGTGAGGGAAAACATGGGATGCTTCCCCTCACCGTGCTCCCTGTCATTGCGAGGAGCGAAGCGACGAAACAATCGCGTCGCGTTGGCGCTTGCGTCACCAGCGCGACAAGATTGCTTCGCTGCGCTCGCAATGACAAAGCTAAAATGCAATCAAGCTCCCTCTCCCGCCAAGGCAGAGGGGACGTACTAATTACTCAGTCACTAACTAATTACGCAGTCACTACGTAAAATTTTTGGATAAGCCCCCACCCATGAGCGCCGCACTGTCGATACGCCACCTGTGCCAGGAATACGCCGCCGGCAAGCCGGTGTTGCGCGATATTTCGCTGGATATTTCCGGGGAGGGCATCACCGCCATCATCGGGCCGTCGGGCACCGGCAAGTCGACACTGATTCGCTGCATCAACCGCCTGGTCGAACCAACCGCCGGCGAAATCATTTTCGCGGGCACCGACCTCGTCAAGCTCAACCGCGGGGCGCTGCGCCTGTCGCGCCGGCAAATCGGCATGGTGTTCCAGGAATACAACCTCGTTGAGCGCCTCACCGTGATGGAAAACCTGTTGTGCGGGCGACTGGGCTACATCTCGCCGCTCAAGGCCTGGTTGCGCAAGTTCCCGGCCGATGACATCAAGCGTGCTTTTGAACTGCTCGAGACAGTAGGCCTCGCCGGCTTTGCCAACCAGCGCGCCGACAGCCTGTCGGGCGGCCAGCGCCAGCGCGTGGGCATCGCGCGCGCCATCATGCAAGCCCCGAAACTTTTGCTTGCCGACGAGCCGACCTCATCGCTTGACCCCAAGACCTCGGTCGAGATCATGGAATTGCTGCGCGACATGTGCGGCAAGTACGCCATTCCGGTGGTGGTGAACATGCACGACGTGGAACTGGCGCGGCGCTTTGCCGACCGCATCATCGGCATGTCCGGCGGGCAGGTCGTCTATGACGGTCCGGCGGCCGGACTCAGCGACGACGTGCTCAAAACCATTTACGGCGGCGAAGGATGGCTGCACTGATGTCAACGGCTGCCGTACCGCAGGCCTTCAAGCCCGACTGGCTGACGCGCGCCGGCTGGATCACGCTGGCGCTGTACATCGTCTACGCCTTCTCGCGCCTGGATTTCACCTGGGCGCGTTTTGTCACCGGGCTTGGCAACGGCGCGCGCTTTATCGGCCGCATGATCCCGCCCAACATCGCGCAGCCCGATTCGCTGCTCAAGGGCCTCACCGAGTCGCTGGAGATCGCCATCCTCGCCTCGGTGCTGGGCATACTCATCGCCCTGCCCATAGGCCTGTTTGCGTCGCGCAACCTGATGCCGGTATGGGCGAGCTGGCCGGCGCGCGCCATCATCGCCCTCGCCCGCTCCTTCCATCCGGTGATCGTCGCCATCCTGTTCGTCAAGGCGGTGGGCTTTGGCGCCATGGCCGGCATCCTCGCCCTCGTCGTCGCCTCGGTCGGATTTATCGGCAAGCTCTTTGCCGAGGCCATCGAGGAGATCTCGCTCAAGCAGGTCGAGGCGGTGCGCGCCACCGGCGCCCCCTTCATGAGCCTGATCAGCTACGGCGTGCTGCCGCAGGTGTTCTCGCGCTTCATCGGCTTTGCCACCTACCAGCTTGACTCCAACCTGCGCAACTCCACCATGGTGGGCATCGTCGGCGCCGGTGGCATAGGCGGCACGCTGTTCTCGGCCTTCCAGCGCTTTGACTACGATTTTGTCTGCGCCATCCTGCTGTGCATCATCGGCATGATCATGGTCGGCGAAGTGCTCGCCGGCGTGGTGCGCGGTATTTTTCTTGAGCGGCGCCTGGGCATCTTCGGGCGCCTTGATCGCACCGGCCGACCCGACCCGCGCCAGCCCCGGACGCCCAAAATCGGCAGCGAGCAAGCCAATGACTGAGCCGCGGCCGCAACCGGGCAAGCACGAGCAGCGCAAAGTCACAGACTCGCCGACGCTGCACTGGGAGCGCTTTAGCTTCGGCGAGCAGATGGCGCGCTTTGCCGTCTACCTCATCATCGTCAGCGCGATCGTGATGTCGGTGCGTTCGGTCGAGGTTATCCCCGAGTTTTTGTACGATGCGCCCGAGCAGATGAAAGACCTCTTTGTGCGCATGTGGCCGATCGCCTTCGACCACTACCGCGGCGGCGTGCACGATGCGCTCGTCGACACGCTGCACATCGCCACGCTGGGCACCATACTCGCCGTCGCCATGGCGCTGCCCATAGGCCTGTGCGCGGCGCACAACATCGTGCCCCACCACGGCGTGAACTACATCGCCAAGCTGCTGCTGGTGTCGAGCCGCTCGGTCAACTCGCTGGTCTGGGCGCTGCTCTTCGTGGGGGTGTTCGGCCCTGGCGCGCTCGCCGGCACGCTGGCCATCGCCTTTCGCTCCATCGGCTTTGTCGGCAAGCTGTTTGGCGAAGCCATAGAAGAGACCGCACGCGGACCGGTCGAAGCCCTCGAAGCGGCCGGCGCGCCCTGGGCATCGGTGCTATCCAAGGCCTACTGGCCGCAGGTGCAACCAGCCTTCTGGTCTATCGTGCTGTTTCGCTGGGACATCAACGTGCGCGAATCGGCCGTACTGGGCCTGGTCGGGGCCGGCGGCATAGGCATGGCCCTCGATACCGCACTCAACCTTTTCCAGTGGGACCGCGTTGCCATGGTGTTGTTTGCGATTTTTGCCGTGGTGGTGGTGGCCGAGGTGGCCGTCACCCAGATCAGAAAGCGTATCATCTAAGCATGCAAGGGAGCGTCAATCGGCGTGCCAATCGCGTCAGGCAAATGAGCGCGTCTTGACAAGCTTCCCTTCGAGGCGGGGAATAGGCAAGGGGACTTGCCCGCCTGTCCAATAAATCCCCGGGCAGCCATTTGAACTCATGCCATCTGGAGTGTTCGAATCATCATGCACCCGAAGCTTTTTAGCCCCCGCCGTTTTAATCCGTCGCTGTGCGCCGCGCTGATCGCCGGCGGCATCGCCCTTGGTTTTGCCGCCGCTTCAGGCGCGCAAATCTATAAATGGACCGACGAAAAGGGCCGCGTCACCTATTCGAGCACGCCGCCGCCAGGCAACGCCAAGGCCGAGCCCATCCAGTTGCGCGGCGTTGAAACCTATACCGCAGGCCCTTCGCAGGCACCCGCCGCTTCGGGCGCCACACCAGGCGCCACACCAGGTGCCACACCAGGCGCCGCACCAGCGCGCGCAGCCGGCACCGGTGCCGCAGAAACCGGTGCTGCACCAGGCGCCGGCGCGGCCGGCGCCGCCGCTCCCGCCGACGCCAATTGCGCCGACGGCCGCAGCAACTGCTCCCGCGGCGAAGCGCCCGAGCTCAACTTTCCCGAACGCACCAACGAGCGCGTACGGCCGCAATTCACCATCGGCGTGCCGACACCGGCGCCCAAGCCAAAATAAACGGCCTGCGCGCGCCCGGCGCTTATTTCGGTTTGTTCGCGCCCAAAATCTTGTCCCAGCGCAGCATTTCGGCCTGCAGGAAGCGGCTGAACTCCTCCGGCGAGCTGGCCTTGGCGACCAGGCCCATGTCCTCGAAGCGCTTGGTGATCTCGGCGCTGGCGAGCACCCTGCCGATTTCAAGGTTGAGCTTTTGCATCACCTCCGCCGGCAGCCTGGCCGGCGCGAACACGCCCCCCCAGCTGGCAAAGTCATAGCCCGGTGCCGCGCCCTCGGTGGCGGTGGGCACGCTGGGGAATTGCGGGTTGCGTGCCGGGGTGCTGACCGCCAGCGCGCGCAATGAGCCCGACTTGATATGCGGTGCCGAGGCGGCGAGCGGATCGATCATGAAGGTGATGCGGTTGGAGATCAGGTCCGGGTGCGCCGCCGAACTGCCCTTGTACTGGATCTCGGTCATGTCGGTGAGGCCGCTGACGGTCTGCGCGAACAGCAGCGTCGCCAGTTGCTGCGGGCTGCCCTGGCCGGTGGAGCCGTAGCTGACCTTGCCCGGATTGTCGCGGATGTACTTGATCAGGCCCTCGAGCGTGGTCACCGGCAGTTGTGCGCTCACCACAAACACATAAGGCGTCATGTGCGTCAGCGACACCGGCGCAAAATCCTTGATCGTATCGAAGGGCAGGTCCTTCATCAGGATGGGATTGATCGCCATGTTGGCCGCCGCCTGCAACAGCGTGTAGCCGTCGGGCGCGGCCTTGGCGACAAAATCGGCGCCCAGCGTCTGCGATGCACCCGCCTTGTTCTCAATCACCACCGGTTTACCCAGCGCGCCGGTGAGCTTGTCACCGACGATGCGCGCCACCAGGTCGCTGGGGCCGCCTGTGGTGACGGGCACGATCAGGCGTATGGGCTTGTTCGGGTAGGCCGACTGCGCGTGCAGGGCGAAGGGCGCGGCGGCCAATACCGCAGACAGCATCAGCCGGCGTGCGGCGGGCGCGAAGAGGTGCATGGTGGTCTCCTTGGATTGGTGCGACTTGTAGTTTTGTGCGCACAGCATACCGCGCCTGAAAAGGAACAACCCAAGAACAAGCCTGGATGTCCTCGTCGGGGGGCGACAGCACCATTGCGCGGCGCGCGGCGCCCCGCAAAAAACTGCGGCTTAAGGGCATATCGGCGACGGGGAAATAGCGCACTGAGAAGTGCCGCCGGCTGGAAATGCCCGCCAGACGGTCATTTCCAGCCGATGACTAACTAGTTCTAGCCTCGTTTTGTAAGCAATTGGGCTGCAGGCATAGCGGCGTGCTCCCCGCGAGCGCGCGCAAGCAAGCACTGATGTACTGCGGCAGCCGGATATACACGTCTGTCTCGGGCAACTTCCTCCCGGGCCCATAGTGCAGATGCGACAAATGCACGCCGCTTTTGTGCGAAATCACCATCGGCCATAGCAGCTCCCCGGACATCCCGGCCAACATCCTAATACTCCGCCGTAATCCGGAACGAGCGCTGCACCGGTTGCGCCGTGCCCGGGCCGAACCAGGTGTCCCAGATCTTCGCCGCTTCGCCCGATGACTCGACATCGAGCAAGGCCTGGTTGACGGCGGCCTTGAGGCGCGCCTCATCTTTTTTCAAGGCGAAGCCGACGTTGCGCGACTTGGTGAAGTCGGGCAGGAACAGATAGTCGTTCGAATGACCGTCGGCGCGCACGATGGCGGCAAGCACAGTCTCATCGGTGGTGAAGGCATCGACGCTGCCGTCCTTGAGCGCGGCAAAGGCGATCGAATAGTCGCGCACATAAACCAGGTTCACATCGGGCACGGCCTCTTTCAGGTTGCCACCGGCCGTCGAGGTGCTGGCCGAGCTGGCCTTGCGACCCGAGAGTTGCTTCACCGAGGTAATGCCCGAGGCCTTTTTGACGATCACCGCGTGCGGCGTGACAAAGTAAATATGGCTGAAGTCGATGTCGCGCAGGCGCTCGGGTGTGCGCGTCATCGAGGTCGCGACAAAATCGAGCTTGCCCTGCTGCAACAACGGCACGCGCTCGGCGCTAGACAACGGTGTCATCTCCAGTCCCACACCAAGGCGTTTTGCCACAGCGCGCACGAGGTCAAGGTCGTAACCGGTCAGCGTGCCATCGGCGGCCTTGAAGGCAAACGGTGGCGTGGTATCGCTCACCCCCACCAGCAGCTTGCCGCGTGACTTGAGCTCATCGAGCCGGTCGGCCAAGGCCGTCTGTGCAAAACCAACACAGCACAGCACCGCTACCAGCGCCCGCACCACGCTCGAATGCTTCACGTGCAACCCTCCTGTCAGGACCGCCGGCTCTGGATGGCCGGCTGGAGGGGCAATACTACAAGCGAAATACTCTATTGGCTAAGTAAGCCGAAATTTAGCGCTTGGTGGCTGCAAACGCGGCTTTGGCGCGACGCATCAGACTCGGATGCAGTAAGCCAAGTTTTGGAGTCTGACCAAACGGCGCCCTCGGAGCTACGTTAAACCAAGTGTCATTGAACGGCAGCTCAACCGTCCGGCCCAGATCAAACTTGGTCGAATAGGCAAGACCTGACACCGCATACGCAGCCCCGTCTTGCGGCGAGACGAGAAACTCGCCCGCTTGCAGCCGGTCTGTCCTCTTCGACGTTCCGTAGGCAACGCGAACAAAGGATCCGCTATCGACCTCACCGACCTGCAACACCAGCGCAGGACGAGGTTTCGGCCCGGGTCCCGGCAGTTCCGATTGAGGAAAACGGCAGTAGACGATATCCCCGGGCTCTGGCGGCTCGAATGTGCGCATGGCGAGCGGGCTAAAAAAGACTCTTGGTGACTTTCATACGCCCTTGAGGCTCGAGTTTCTCAATGGCTTTTTGCTGTGCACTAGTGAGCGGGCCATTGTCGACTTCGTAGCCAGGCAATGTCTGTCGCGCGAACTGCGCCAGCGCCACATGAATGACCTGGGTTTCGGACATACCGAGCACGCCGGCCAGCTGGGTGGCTGTCCCTCGCGACACTCCAAAAGCGGTGTCCGTATCGCGGTAACGTAGCAGCACTGCACTCGCAGGCTTTTTACTTTTAACGGTTTTCGTAACGGGCCGGGTTGCCATAACAGCAGATCCTTTCTCACTGACTCAAAGTCAGACTCACAGAAATTGATATCAATTATATATCATAAATTTAAGGCTAACGAAATGCTATCCTGAGCGCTATCCGGACACGCACGCTTCAAATAAAACCAAACCATGGACCGCACCGAGCGTTTTTATCGCATTGAGCAGCTGCTGCAAGACCGCAAGCTGGTGCCGTTGCGCGATTTTCTCGACGAATTGGAGGTGTCGCGCGCGACCTTCAAACGCGACATCGAATACCTGCGCGACCGGCTGCATGCGCCCATTGAGTACGACCGCGACGCCGGCGGGTATCGCTTTGGCAAGCCGGCCCAGGGTCAGGGCGGGCCGCGGCACGAACTGCCGGGGCTGTGGTTCAACGCCTCCGAGGTGCACGCGCTGCTGACCATGCAGCACCTGTTGAAGGGCGTGGAGCCGGGCTTGCTGGCCCCGCACGTCGATCCGCTGCTCGCGCGCCTGCGCGGCATGCTCGCCACCGACGACCTCAGCGTGCCCGAGGTGGAGCGGCGCATCAAGATCATCCGCATGGCCGCGCGTAAAATGAAACCGGCCTATTTTGAAGTGGCCGCCACGGCCACGCTCAAGCGCTTGCGCCTTGCCGTGCGCTACTGGAGCCGCTACAAGGATGAGGTCTCCGAGCGCGAACTCTCGCCGCAGCGCCTGGTGTTCTATCGCGGCAACTGGTACCTCGATGCATGGTGCCACCTGCGCAAGGACATCCGCAGTTTTGCCCTCGACGGACTGCGCAAGGCGAGCTTGCTGACCAGCACCGCCAAAAATATATCCGAGGCCGAACTCGACGAGGTGCTCGCCTCGGGCTACGGCATCATCTCCGGACGCAAGCTGCAGCAGGCATCGCTGCGCTTCTCGGCCACCGCCGCACGCTGGGTGGCCGGCGAAGAATGGCACCCGAAGCAAAAATCGCACACCGAAGCGGACGGCAGCTATGTGCTGGCGTTTCCGTACAATGACGACCAGGAACTGGTGATGGACATCCTGCGCCACGGCCCCGAAGTCGAAGTGCTCGCCCCGACCGCGCTGCGCGACAAAGTGAAGGCGGCGCTTGCCGCGGCCTTCAAGCTGTATCGCTGAGGCAGCGCAAATTGGCGTAAGGACACCCCCGACAAAAAATAGGTCATTCCCTCTCGCCGATAAAAGCAAAAATCACGCGAGGAGAGGTTCCGCGAAAATGACAAAATTAATCAGCGTTTCCAAATTTAGAAGATCCGTAAACGTGAAACCGCAACACAACCCCCTATCCCCGAAAAGCCTGCTGGTCCTGCTGGCCGCGCTGCTGCTCAGCGGCGCCTGCAGCAGCGCCCTGGACAAATGCACCGAAGCGGCGGTCAAGGCCGAGGAAGAGCGCATCACCGCAAGACTCACGGTCTTTTACACCGACACCCCGGCGACACGCGAATACATCAAGAAAAAGCTCGCCGACGGCCGCATTGACCTCGAAGCCCGGTCGCGCCTCGCCTGCCAGCGCGCGGCGGCCGGGAAACAATAAGCCCGCCCCCCGGAAACCCCTTACAGACACGGGTTTCCAGCAGGCTCATCCCCTGAGCCCGCCATCCGCAACACTGCCTCAAGACGCTCGGCTGCCACCCTCTTGCGATTCTCCCTCCTCCCTCGCGGGGGAGGGCCGGGGAGAGGGGGCTGCCTGTCAGCGCGACCCGACCCGACGGAGGCAAGCATGGCAAACGCAGTCACTCTGGCAACCCTCATCACCCGGCATGCGCGCGTGCGCATGCAACAGCGCGGCATCCCGCCCGCAGTGCTCGAAGCCCTACTCGACTACGGCCGGACGATGCACACGCACGGCGGCGCGACCCTACTCTACTTTGACCGCCACGCCCGCGCCGAGCTGGCGTGGGTCAAGGGGCACACCATCGTGCACCGCACCGGCCGGCGCCTTGACGCCTATGCGGTGGTGGGCGGCGACGGCGAGGTGCGCACCGTGGGCCACCGCTTCAAACGCCTGCGGCGGCCCTCATGAGCGCGCTGCCGGGCGAAGCCCGCACCCTCGTCGAGCTGCTGCCGCTGGCGCTGGCCTGGCTTTGCTGGGTGGTCAGCCGGTAAGACGCGGCCAGCTCCGGTATGCGTGTCGACTCGGGGTTGCCCGACTCAAGGGGTAAGGCTGCCTCGCAGGTTCCTCAGCGCCAAGCAGTCATCTAAAACAGGTTCAGGGGCGTTGATCAAAAGTCATCCTGAAAACTGCCCGATGCCCGCCAGCCCGCCCAAACCTGAGAAGCTTGTGCCACTCGTCCGGCATGTCCGCGGAGAGAAAGTGCTGCTGGACGCGGATCTTGCCCAGTTGTACGGGGTTGAGGCGCGCGCCCTGAACCAGGCGGTTGCGCG
>JANXRV010000009.1:0-5621 GCA_025356665.1 Pseudomonadota bacterium | reverse complement strand
CCCGACGAGCAGATCGCCGCATGGGTTGCAGTATCGGCAGCGTCGCTCGAAGCAGGCTGCATGGAAGTCGTGTCGGGCAGCCAGGTGCTGGGCCAGCTTCCGCACGAAGATCGCGTGTCGAAGCACAACCTGCTTTCGCGCGGCCAAACCGTCACCGTGCCGTTCGATATGAATCGCACGGCGTTCATGCCACTGACGACGGGCCAGATGTCGCTGCACCACACGCACATCCTGCATCGCTCGGGCCCGAACAATTCTGCGGACCGGCGCATCGGCTTCGGCGTGAGTTACATCCCGACGCATTGCTATTGCACCAGCAAGATCCGCGTGACGGCGTCGCTCGTGCGGGGCGTGGACAACTACGGGCACTTCGATCTTGAGCCTGAACCGAAGGCCGATTACGACGCCGAGGCGCGGTCCGTGCACGCGGAAGCTTTGCAGCGCTACAACGAGATGCGGTCGCTCATCTACGCGTAACGCGTGTAGCGGGGTCCCCGGTCACTCCAGCTTGATGCCGGCGGACTTGATCACGCCTGTCCACTTCACGGTTTCCGCGCGCAGGAATGCATCGAACTGCTCCGGCGTGGTCGAGATCGGCTCGGTGCCGATGCCGGCGAAGCGCTCCTTCATTTCAGGAGTGCGCAATATCTGTGCGATCGCACACAGAAACCTTAGGGTCAGGCCTTTACTTTATAGCTGTCAATGAAACGTTTCAAAGGCCCGCGTACGCGCGGACGGGCCATGTCTCAGCATCACCGATCCATACTATAAGGTATAGGCCTGACCCCTGTCCTCTGTCTCGCACGATATAGACTGCCCCAAAACCTCCCATCAGGACGTCTAACACCTCGTAGCTTTCATCCGGGGGCCGCTTCGAACAACGTCGCCTTTGACGAAATTCTTTCGCTCAAGAGTATTCGAGGTCATGGCGTCCTAGAACCAATCTAGAAAAACCTTACCAGATCAAAAATCGACATGGAATTTGGCCGGGATCGATTTGATTTTTCGCCCAAGTGGATTCAAACGATACACCACTCACTTTGTCTTGCGATTTCCTCATGCATCCAGACCGGATCCAGATCGGCGCCATTGGGCCACGTGACCGCGCCCAGTTCGATACCGGCCTTGCCAAACAGATCAGGATCCTGAAGTGCGCTGAAGATGCCCGCTTCAGGGCTGCCGACGAGGGCTGACATATCCACGATGCCGCTGGAGCTGTCCTTGAAGGTCACGGCCAGGCGGAAGCCCGGCAAAACGCTGACCGCTGACACTCTCCATGGCGCGGACGGGACCACTCCAAGGGGTCGATTTTCTTCGGCAACTGTTTCGTTTGGCATAAGTTCCAGTCCTCCATGAGTTCGGCGCGGTGTTGCGTGGCCCACTCCAGCACCAGCGCGAGCGCGCGTCGCGGCAAATTGCCTCGGATGATCTCCAGCGTTCTGATGTCGATCAGCGCCTCATGTTCGGCATACAGGGCATGAAAATGCGGTGGCGCATGTTCCCGCCAAAACATCTGGATGGCAATTCAAAAGAACTGGCTGATGGTTGGCATGGCGCCAATCGTAGCGGAACCCTGTTGGTTCAGCAATGTGCGGGCCTTTACAAAAAAGAACATCGCGCCGCACCCGTCCGGGTGTCTCCCTCGAGGGCGGCGCTCCTACACGATTATCCCGCCGCCAAGGCACACCGTCGACTCAAGAGTCATCGGGTCAGATACCGTCTTGAAGGTCAAGCGCTGGCAACGCGATATTGAGATCAAATGGCCTCCCGGAGTTAATCACGCCGTAAATCAAATGCGCGAGTTCGCGCATGCAGGCGCCGATAACGGCTTAGGCACGAGGCCGTTCGCAGCCAAGCGAGAGTAAAAGGGGTCAGGTATAGCATTGTGCTCGCCCGAGGAAACAGCGGCGCGCAAGCCGGCAGCGGACTGGCTGGCCGCGGGTAAATAACAAACTTTCAGTTCCCTGTTATTACCGGGCTCGATACTGACACTTTTGATTTCGGCCACGCAGCAGCTTTCATCGGCAACACATCACGTTTTATTTTTGCGTCGAGCGCCAGCTCGGCAACCTGCAGGTCGTAATGTGCCTGCCAGTTGATCCACGATTTCGCGTCTGTGCCGAAGTAACGCGCGAGCCGCAATGCGGTATCCGGCGTTACCGCGCGCTTGCAGGCCACAATCTGCCCGATGCGAATCGGTTGCACACTAATCGCTTTTGCCAGCGCATATTGCGACAGCCCGTATTCGGCCAACAATTCCTTCAGAAACAATCCCGGGTGCACCGGCGCCATTCTCTTCGCCATTTTCTGATTCCTTCAGTGGTAGTCGGTGATCTCAACATCAAATGCGTTGCCATCACTCCATCGGAAACAAATCCGCCATTGCTGGTTGATTCGTACGCTGTGCTGCCTCTTGCGATCGCCCTTGAGCGCCTCCAGCCGGTTCGATGGTGGAATCATCATGAAGTCCAGCGTCGATGCCGCGTTGAGTTGCGCAAGCCTTAATCGCGCCCGCTCACGAATTTTCGGCGGCAGGCGCGGCACTGCTTCACCATTGAACAGCTTTTGCGTATTGCGATTGGCAAACGACTTGATCACGGCACGACAATATCGCGCAGCGATAATGTTTGCAATAGGGACTTCGCAGAGGTGCGTGATGGACGGCTACGAGTTCGACCTGCCGACTTTAGGCGTCACGCTCGACCTGTTCGAGAGTCCACCCTGAATACCGAGGTGTAATTGTGCGGAGCCACTTGACAACTATTCCTGAAAAGCACGAATTCCTCACTGAAAAAGCGGACAATAGCGGCCTGATTATTATGGATGCCATCTCAAATTTCCATGGAAATTAAGGTCAACTTTCTCGACAAGTTTCGGCTTGAAGCCAGGTTCGATGACTTCACAGTGGTGGCCGATCAACCTATCCGCTATAAGGGCGATGGCTCGGCGCCCGGGCCGTTCGATTACTTTCTGGCTTCATCGGCGCAGTGTGCGGCTTACTTTGTGAAGTTGTACTGCGTTACGCGCAATATTCCTACCGATAACATCCGGCTGTCGCAGAACAATATTGTTGACCCGGAGAATCGCTACAAGCAGATTTTCAAGATACAGGTCGAATTGCCGGCGGATATCTCCGCCAAAGACCGCCAGGGAATTTTGCGCTCCATCGACCGTTGCACAGTGAAAAAGGTGGTGCAGGCCGGGCCGGAGTTTGTGATTGAAGAGGTGGAAAATCTGGATGCCGATGCCCAGGCCTTGCTGCTTCATGCGGCTTCAGAAGCGAGCACTTATATTGCGGGCAAGGACCTGCCGCTGGAGCAAACCATCGCCAATATGTCAGGCGTTCTGGCGGGCCTGGGCATGAAGATTGAAATCGCTTCGTGGCGCAATATTGTTCCGAATGTATGGTCGCTGCATATCCGCGATGCTCACTCCCCGATGTGTTTTACCAATGGCAAGGGCGCGACTAAAGAAAGCGCGTTAGCGTCGGCGTTGGGCGAGTTTATCGAACGACTGAGTTGCAATCATTTCTACAACGATCAGTTTTGGGGCGAAGACATCGCCAACGCGGCGTTCGTGCATTATCCGAACGAGCGCTGGTTCAAGCCTGGTTCCAGGGATGCGCTGCCGGCTGAAATACTCGATGAATACTGTCTGCAAATTTACAACCCCGATGGCGAATTACGTAGTTCGCATCTGTACGACACCAACTCCGGCAATGTACAGCGCGGCATCTGTTCGCTGCCGTATGTGCGCCGGTCGGACGGCAAGGCGGTGTATTTCCCGTCCAACCTGATCGACAATCTGTTCCTCAGCAATGGCATGAGTGCAGGCAATACGCTGGCCGAAGCGCAAGTGCAATGCCTGTCTGAGATCCTGGAGCGAGCGGTAAAACGCGAGATTCTCGAAGGTGAGATAGCGCTCCCTGATGTGCCGCAAGAAGTGCTGGCCAAATATCCCGGCATTGTGGCCGGCATTCAGGGGTTGGAGGAGCAAGGCTTTCCGGTGCTGGTGAAGGATGCGTCGCTGGGCGGGAAGCTTCCGGTGATGTGCGTCACCCTGATGAACCCGCGTACTGGCGGCGTGTTTGTCTCGTTCGGATCGCACCCCAGCCTTGAAGTGGCGCTGGAACGCAGTCTTACGGAGTTGCTGCAGGGTCGCAGTTTTGAAGGCCTGAACGATTTACCCCGGCCCACCTTTGAAAGTAACGCGGTGACTGAGCCGAATAACTTTGTCGAGCACTTCATTGATTCCAGCGGCATCGTGTCGTGGCGCTTTTTCAGTTCCAAAGCTGATTTCGATTTTGTCGAGTGGGATTTTTCCGCCCAAGGTAAAAATTCCAATGCCGAAGAAGCCGCGACCCTGTTCGGCATACTCGAAGACATGGGTAAAGAAGTGTATATGGCGGTCTATGAGGATTTAGGCGCCACGGCCTGTCGCATTCTGGTGCCGGGTTATTCGGAGATATATCCGGTCGAGGATCTGGTCTGGGACAACACCAATAAAGCGCTGGCGTTTCGCGCCGACATCCTGAACTTGCATCGTCTCGACGACGCCGGCCTGAAAGCATTGCTCAAGCGCCTGGAAGACAGCGAGCTGGATGATTACACCGATATCATCACATTGATCGGCATCGAATTTGACGAGAACACAGCCTGGGGCCAGTTGACGATTCTGGAGTTGAAGCTGCTGATTAATCTCGCCTTGAAGCAATTTGATGCGACGCAAGAACTGGTGGGAGCTTTTCTGCAGTACAACGAGAACACGGCCGAGCGCGGATTGTTTTATCAGGCCTTGAATGTGGTGCTGGAGGCGCTGCTGGACGACGACCTGGAACTGGACGATTACGCGATCAATTTCCGCCGGATGTTCGGCAACCCGCGGATGGACGCTGTAATGGGCTCAGTGGACGGCAGCGTGCGCTTTTTCGGCTTGACGCCAACGAGCATGAAACTGGAGGGGCTCGACAGGCACCGGCGCCTGATCGACAGCTACAAAAAACTGCACATGAAGCGGACTAACCTAGCAGCCTGTCGGACTTGATTTAAAGATTTGAGCGATGTTGATCATGGTAAGCCGAGTGGAGTGGTGAATTGAGCGCTAAATGGTCTGAGCGGATGGTGAGCGCACGGCTTTATGCCCGTTTATCCTGCCAGAACCGCCATTCTCTTGATATTTCATTCCATGGCAACCAAGCTCCACTCCCCGCGCACGCCCGCCAGTCCACGCAACAGGAACTGGCGAAAGCGCATCACCGACTTGATGATGCCGAACACCGGCTCCACCGTTTGCTTGCGCAAGTACGAGAGTAAAAGGGGTCAGGTCTAGTATTGTAGCATTTCACAATTGTCCTATCGAATACGTCTGCGACCTATCCGTCTTATATCCCCGCCTGCTCGATGCGCTTGTATTTTTCGATCTCAGCGATCTGCAGCTTCCGTAATTCCTCCGGCGTGCCGCCGACGACTTCGGTTGCGACTTTGAACATCATGGCGATGTAGTCGCGAGACCGCATTACTGCGACGCCTCTAATCCGCGTGTATCCCCGCCGCCCAGACTAAAGGGGTCAGGTCTATAATCGTAGCATGCCAATAGAATCATAACGCATCTACCCCGTTCCC
>JANXRV010000031.1:0-10800 GCA_025356665.1 Pseudomonadota bacterium | reverse complement strand
CGTTTTTTGGCGGAGTGGACGGGACTCGAACCCGCGACCCCCGGCGTGACAGGCCGGTATTCTAACCAACTGAACTACCACTCCAAATCCGGCTTTTCCTTGGTGGGTGCTAACGGGATCGAACCGCTGACATTCGCCTTGTAAGGGCGACGCTCTACCAGCTGAGCTAAGCACCCTTTCACATGAGACTGCGACATTGACCTCAGACGCATACTTCAGGAAAGCGCGCTAGTTTAAAGCATCCTTGAGCGCTTTACCAGCGCGGAACTTCGGAACTTTCGCAGCTTTGATCTTAATTGTCGCCCCGGTACGCGGGTTACGGCCGTTCCTGGCCGCGCGCTTACCTACGTAGAACGTTCCAAAGCCAACCAAAGTCACATCGCCGCCCTTCTTGAGCGATGTCTTTATACCTGCAATGGCCGCATCCAGTGCACGCTCGGCAGCGGCCTTGGATATGTCTGCGACTTTCGCGACATGATCGATCATTTCTGATTTGTTCACTGATACCCCCTCAATTGCAATTGGATGGCGTGCATGTAAAGTAAAAAGGTTTCACTACGGCGAGCTTATTAGCGATGTTCTGTCCCGAGTTTATATCAACCACGAAAAAAGCGTGTCAAGCATCAGCCTGATGCCGATGCGGTTTCAGCCTCATCTGCGGCAAAACGTCGGACTGCGCATGAATAGCTGGGGCATTCGGAAGGAACAATGCAGATCTAATTTGGCGACTCATCCAACACAAGAACGGTGAACGAGGAGCGCAAAACGCCCCTTTTCCCCCGTGCGCGTGGCAACGTACGAGATTAGTGTTTTATGAGCCCCGATGCGGTACCGTCACCGGCGACAGGCGGGGGCGCATCAACGACCGGCTTGGCCGTCAACGGGTCCGGCTTGCGTTCGAGTGCCAACTCCAGCACTTGGTCGATCCATTTCACTGGAACAATTTCAAGCTTGTTTTTGATGTTGTCCGGAATATCCACGAGATCTTTGACATTCTCCTCCGGGATAAGCACCGTCTTGATGCCGCCGCGATGTGCGGCAAGCAGTTTTTCCTTGAGTCCACCAATGATCAGCACTTCTCCGCGCAGGGTGATCTCCCCGGTCATCGCGACATTCGCCCGCACCGGAATACCCGTCAGGGCCGAAACAATAGCCGTCGTCATGGCTGCCCCTGCGCTGGGTCCATCCTTGGGCACCGCCCCCTCGGGCAGGTGAATGTGAATATCACGCTTCTCGAAAAGGTCTTCAGCGATTCCCAGACGCGCTGCACGACTGCGCACGACCGAAAGGGCCGCCGTAACCGACTCCTGCATGACCTCACCTAATTTGCCGGTGCGCTGCACCTTGCCCTTGCCGGGCATGGTTGCCACTTCAATGGTCAGCAATTCACCGCCGACTTCAGTCCACGCGAGTCCGGTAACCTGGCCAACCTGATTCTCTTTCTCGGCTATGCCATACGTGTAACGGCGTACTCCAAGAAGTTTGTCGAGATTTTTGGTCGTTACGGCGATCTTGCCACTACCAGGCTTCGTAACCAGCGTCTTTACCACCTTGCGACAAATCTTGGAAATTTCACGCTCAAGACTGCGCACCCCGGCTTCACGGGTGTAATAGCGAACGATGTCGCGGATTGCACCTTCCGCGACGGACATTTCTTCTTTTTTTAGGCCGTTATTCTTGATCTGCTTCGGAAGAAGATAGCGCGTTGCGATATTAACCTTCTCATCCTCGGTGTAACCCGAGAGCCTGATGACTTCCATGCGATCAAGAAGTGCAGCCGGGATATTGAGCGTATTGGAGGTCGCGACAAACATGACCTCGGAAAGATCGTACTCAACCTCGACGTAATGATCCACAAAGGTGTGGTTCTGCTCCGGATCGAGCACCTCTAGCAGGGCCGAACTCGGATCGCCGCGAAAATCCATGCCCATCTTGTCGACTTCATCAAGCAAGAACAGGGGATTCCGGACAGCCACCTTGCTCATGTTCTGTAGAATTTTTCCCGGCATGGAGCCAATATAGGTGCGGCGATGTCCGCGAATTTCGGCCTCGTCCCTGACCCCTCCAAGGGACATGCGCACGAACTTCCGGTTGGTGGCCTTGGCGATGGACTGTCCGAGGGAGGTCTTTCCAACGCCGGGCGGCCCCACCAGGCACAGAATCGGCGCCTTAACCTTTTCTACACGGCTTTGGACGGCGAGATACTCGACAATCCTCTCCTTGACCTTCTCCAGGCCGTAATGGTCCTGGTCAAGCATTTTCTCGGCGCCGGAAATGTCCTTGGAGACTTTGCTGCGTTTTTTCCAAGGCAGGTTAACCACGGTATCGATGTAGTTACGCACCACCGTAGCCTCGGCGGACATCGGCGACATCAGACGCAGTTTTTTAAGTTCGGAGTCAACCTTTACACGCGCCTCCTTCGGCATGCGTGCGGCCTTGATGCGTTTGTCCATTTCCTCGATGTCAGCGCCCTCTTCACCCTCACCGAGTTCCTTCTGGATGGCTTTGACCTGCTCATTAAGGTAGTACTCGCGCTGACTTTTTTCCATCTGGCGCTTAACGCGGCCACGAATGCGCTTTTCAACCTGAAGAATGTCAATCTCCGCCTCCAGTTGGCCAAGCAAATGGTCGAGACGCTGCTTAACATCGAACATCTCAAGCACTTCCTGCTTTTGCTCAAGCTTGAGCGGCAGGTGCGCTGCAATGGTGTCGGCAAGGCGACCGGCCTCTTCTATGCCCGCAAGCGAAGTCAGTATCTCGGGCGGGATTTTCTTGTTCAGTTTGACGTACTGGTCAAACTGCGCGATTAGGGCGCGGCGCATTGCTTCGACCTCGTTATTATCACTGGCGTCAGCTGGCATCGGCAGCGCGGTGGCCGTGTAGTGCGAGGTTTGGTCAGCGACCAGGTGTATGCGAGCACGTTGCGCCCCCTCAACCAGAACCTTTACGGTCCCGTCGGGCAGTTTGAGCATCTGCAGGATGTTTGAAATGCACCCGATCTGGTACATGTCGTCCTCGGAGGGCTCGTCCTTGGCCGCCGATTTCTGCGCGACCAGCAGAATGCTTTTGCCCGCCTCCATGGCAATTTCCATTGCCCTGATCGATTTCGGGCGTCCAACAAACAGCGGAATCACCATATGCGGGAATACCACCACATCGCGCAAAGGCAACAGCGGATATTCAATGGGATCGGCGGATGGCTCGGGGGTATTTGACATAGCGAGTTACCAGAAGAGAGGGTAATTACAATTATGAGGCCGCAAGCCGAAATTTCAAGCTGCGAATAAACGTAAAAATAGGCCTGCACGCGTATAGATGCAGGGAAAACCTGGGAAATTCAGCGTTTTCATACTATTTGAGTCGAAAAACTGAAATAGCGCGATGCAAGGCGCCAACTGCCATAACCCGGGGGGGCTTGAAGGCTTGCGTCACCGCGCTGTCGGCGCGCTTAGTGCGCCGGGCAAACGCTTTCTAGGCAGACGTTCCCGCCACTTTGGGCGCATCAGAGTAGATGAGCAATGGTTTGCCTTCACCCAAGATGGTGGCCTCGTCAACGACAACCTTGCTGACGTTCTCCATTGTCGGCAATTCGAACATGAGATCAAGCAGGGTTTGTTCGAGTATTGAGCGCAAGCCGCGCGCACCCGTTTTGCGGGCAAGTGCCTTCTTCGCAATGGCGTTAAGCGCCTGTGGCCTCGCCTCGAGCTCGACTCCCTCCATGTTAAACAGCTTCTGGTACTGCTTGATAAGGGCGTTTTTAGGTTCGGTAAGAATCTGTATGAGCGCTTTTTCGTCTAGCTCCTCGAGGGTCGCGACAACCGGCAAGCGCCCGACAAACTCGGGAATGAGACCGAACTTGATGAGATCCTCGGGCTCAACACCTTTGAGTACCTCGCTGATTGCCTTGCCGCTGGTCAGACTGCGTACCTCGGCACCAAAACCTATTCCGGATTTTTCCGAGCGCCCCCGAATGATTTTTTCAAGCCCGTCAAACGCCCCACCACAGATGAACAGGATGTTCGTCGTATCGACTTGGACGAAATCCTGGTTGGGATGCTTGCGCCCGCCCTGCGGCGGCACCGATGCCACCGTGCCCTCAATGAGCTTGAGTAAAGCCTGCTGAACACCCTCGCCGGACACGTCCCGCGTGATGGAGGGATTGTCGGATTTGCGTGAAATCTTGTCGATTTCGTCTATGTAGACAATGCCGCGCTTGGCCTTGTCTACATCGTAATCGCAGTTCTGCAACAGCTTCTGGATGATGTTCTCGACATCCTCACCGACATAACCGGCCTCAGTGAGGGTCGTTGCATCTGCAATCACAAAAGGCACATTGAGCAACCTCGCCAACGTTTGTGCCAGCAGCGTCTTGCCAGAGCCCGTGGGCCCGACCAAAAGGATATTCGACTTGGCTAACTCCACCTCTTCATTTTTAGACAGATGCTTGAGGCGTTTGTAGTGGTTGTACACCGCGACCGAAAGAATGCGTTTGGCCAGAGTCTGCCCGATGACATATTCGTCGAGACTCGTGCAAATTTCCTTCGGCGTCGGCAGATCGGATTTGGCCGGTTTCCCACCCTTGTCGCTCGTCGTTTCCTCGCGAATGATGTCATTGCACAACTCTATGCATTCATCGCAGATGAACACCGACGGGCCGGCGATGAGCTTCTTTACCTCATGCTGGCTCTTGCCGCAAAAGGAGCAATACAGAAGCTTCTCACCGCTGGCTTTTTCAGTCATCTCACTTGATCCTTTTTTTACTGGCAGCGTTACGCAGCAGTTTTTTCGCGGGCGACAAGAACCTTGTCCACCAAACCGTAGGCCACTGATTCTTCGGCCGAGAGGAAATTATCCCGGTCGGTATCTTTCACCAGCTTTTCCACCTCTTGACCAGAATGCTTGGCCATTATTTTATTCAACACATCCTTGAGGTAAAGGATTTCCCTGGCGTGAATTTCGATATCCGACGCCTGCCCCTGGAACCCGCCCATGGGCTGGTGAATCATCACGCGGGAATTAGGCAGGCAAAACCGCTTACCCTTGGCCCCGGCGGTGAGCAGCAAGGCCCCCATACTCGCAGCCTGTCCGATACAGAGCGTGGACACATCCGGCTTGATGAACTGCATGGTGTCATAAATCGCCATGCCTGCAGTTACCGAACCACCCGGGGAATTGATATAGAACGAAATATCCTTGTCCGGATTCTCAGACTCAAGAAACAGCAGCTGAGCGACGATCAGGTTCGCCGTAATCTCATTCACGGGCCCGACAAGAAAGACCACGCGCTCCTTGAGTAAGCGCGAATATATATCGTAGGCGCGTTCTCCACGGCCTGACTGCTCGATAACCATCGGAACCATACCAAGACCCTGCGGTTCCTGGAAATTGCCTGACATTGTTTCGTAACGCTGATTCACAATTTGCGCCTCGGAAAATTCATTCTGGAAGAGGAAGTTTGACAACGGGGCGAAACATCCGTTCATATTTCACGAGCATCCACGCCCCGCTTGCTTCAAACCTGCTCACGCATTCGCGCCCATCAGATCGGCAAAAGCAATCGGCGCATCTGTCACCTTGGCATTGCCCAGCGCCCATTGCACCACGTTTTCTTCCACAGCGAGCCCTTCGAATTCAGCCAAACGCTGCGGCTGGGAATAGAACCATTTTACCACCTCACTTGGGTCCTCATAGCTTTGCGCATGATCGTCAACCAGCGCCCTCACCTGCTCGGGTTTGGCTCCGAGGGAGTGCAGCTTGATTAACTCCGAAAGAATCAAACCCAGCGCAACGCGGCGTTTGGCCTGTTCCTGAAACAGGTCCGGGCTGAAAGGCAAATCCTCGACTTTCATACCGCGGCCGGCGAGATCCTGGCGCGTCTGATCAATGAGTCGCTCCACTTCAATTTCAACCAGCGACTTAGGCATCTCAAGCTGGCTGGAATCAATCAGCGCCTGCATTACCTTCTGTTTGACGTTGGTCTGCAGGCGCTTTTTCACCTCGCGCTCTACGTTGGCTTTGACCTCACCGCGCATTTTCACAAGATCGCCATCGCTAACGCCCAGTGTCTTTGCAAATTCCGCATCGACATCCGGCAAGTGCGGCTCTTCGACGGATTTAAGCGTAATGGCAAAGTTCGCGGTCTTTCCGGCAACGTCCTTACCCTGATAATCCGCAGGGAAAGTCACCGCCACAGCCTTGCTCTCCCCCGCCTTCATGCCTGCCACGCCAGCCTCGAACTCGGGCAGCATGCGCCCCTCACCGATGATAAATGGCATAGCGCTGGCCTTGCCACCGGGGAATTCAACGCCGTCCACGGTTCCGACAAAGTCGACGGTGACCTTGTCATCCTTGGCTGCTGCGCGATCGACTTCGTGGTGATGCACACGCTGCTTGCGCAAAATCCCGATGGTGTGGTCAACCTCGGCATCGGTGACAGGCATCACCGGCCGCTCGATGGCTACAGCGGTGATATCCCCCAGTTTCACCTCCGGATAAACTTCGAAGGTCGCACTGAACTCGATCTGGTCAGCGGCAGTATCGCCCTGCTTGGGCTCGATACGGGGATAACCGGCAACGCGAAGCTTCTGCTCCTGAACCGTGTTTGAAAAAACCCTTTGCACGGCATCGCCGAGCACTTCGGAGCGCACTTGGGGACCGTACTGCTGGGCCACGATCTTCAATGGCACTTTACCGGGACGGAAACCCGGCATGCGCACTGTGCGGGTAAGTTTTTTCAGCCGCTGCTCGACTTCGCGGTCGATATCAGCCACCGGAACGGCCATATCAAGGCGCCGCTCAAGTTGCCCCAGTGTTTCAATATTTGCTTGTTGCATTGATCGTTATCCTAATTCGGGAAGGACAAGAGAGGCGATCTTGTCCGGGTCCCGGTTTGCCGAAAATACGTCTGGTGCGAAGGAAGGGACTCGAACCCCCACGCCGTTAGGCGCTGGAACCTAAATCCAGTGCGTCTACCAATTCCGCCACCCTCGCCGCCACCCTCGCGTCGGGCTTTCAAAAAGCCTTGGAACGCGGCACGCACAGTTTCCCTGTGCTGCGGGTGTGATTCTACCCGAACAACCCCTATACTGTCAGCCCAAACCACTGAATATCCTTCAAAAACATCACGATGTCGGTTGGCCACTATGAGAATTTCCCTGTCGCCTCGGTACTCTTGCCGCCGCGCCTGAGACATCCGATCGGCGTCATATACCGCTTTGCCCGATCCGCAGACGATTTTGCGGATGAGGGCGATCTTCCTTCGCACGAGCGTCTTGCACTGCTCAATGCTTATCGGCAAGAACTGGCAAAAATGGAACGCCGTGAAGCGAGTAGCCATCCTTTATTCGCCGCTTTACGCAACGTGGTGGAGCAGCACGCGTTACCGCTGCAGTTATTTTACGACCTGCTGGACGCGTTCTCGCAAGATGTGGTCAAGCCCCGCTACGCCGACCTTGCCGAACTCCTTGACTACTCAAGGCGCTCCGCCAATCCGGTGGGCCGCCTGCTACTACACCTTTATCGCGAAACCTCGGTGCAGAACCTTGCCTGCTCCGATGCGATTTGCTCGGCGCTGCAGTTGATCAATTTCTGGCAGGACGTGGCCATTGATTGGCAAAAGAACCGCATCTATCTGCCGCAGGACACCCTGGCAAGGTTTGGCGTGACCGAACAGCAAATTGCGTGCGGAGACACAGGCGGACAGTGGCGGGAAATGATTGCCTTCGAGGTGAAAAGGACGCGCGAAATGATACACTCCGGCGCACCACTTGCGCTCAGGCTGCCAGGACGCATCGGGCTGGAATTGCGCCTCGTTGTGCAAGGCGGCCTGCGCATACTTGAAAAAATAGATGCTGTTCAGGGTGATGTATTCCGCCACCGACCGGTGCTAGGCCCCCTAGACTGGCCCCTCTTATTCTGCCGCGCCCTGCTCATGCGATGACCCCCGAAGAATACTGTCAGCAAAAAGCCGCCGGGAGCGGTTCTAGTTTTTATTACTCTTTTCTTTTTTTGCCCCCGGAGCGGCGACGCGCCATCACCGCCCTCTATGCGTTTTGCCGGGAAGTGGACGACATAGTCGATGAGTGCGCAGACCCGGCCGTTGCCCGCACCACGCTCGCCTGGTGGCGCGCCGAACTGGCGAATTTGTATGCGGGCAAACCGCAGCATCCGGTCTCAAAGGCCCTGGCTCCTGCAATCGGCCCGTTCAACATAAGTCAGGCCCACCTTAACGAGATTATCGATGGCATGGAGATGGACTTGTCCCAGAGCCGCTATCTTGATTTCACCGGCCTGCGCCTTTACTGCCATCGGGTGGCGGGAGTCGTGGGCCTGCTTGCCGCTGGCATATTCGGCTACCATAACCCGCAAACGCTCGAATATGCCGAAAAACTCGGGCTTGCCTTCCAACTCACCAACATCGTCCGTGATGTCGGCGAGGACGCGCGTAAAAATCGGATTTACCTGCCGATGGACGAACTCAAGCGCTTTGAGGTTCCGGCCTCGGACCTGCTAAACGGGCGGGAAAGCGAAAATTTCCTGCGCCTGATGAGCTTCCAGATCGAGCGCGCGCAATCGAGTTATGAAGAGGCCCTTGCCTGCCTGCCCAAGGAAGACAGAAGAGACCAGCGCCCCGGCCTCGTCATGGCGGCCATTTACCGCACGCTCCTGGACGAAATCAAAGCTGATAGCGGCGCAGTGCTGCGCCAGCGCACATCACTGACCCCGATACGCAAGCTTTGGCTCGCCTGGAAAACCTGGGTCACCGCTTGAGTTGTCACATTCCACCGCTGGCAAACACGAGCAAGCCCAGATCAGCCTCTAACAAACCAGAGTCATGAGCGGCAGCAAGCCAAACATGGCGATCATTGGTGCCGGCTGGGCCGGAATGGCCGCCGCCGTCGAACTCGCCGAGCGCGGGATTCCGGTCACGGTGTTCGAAGCCTCGCGCTCCCTCGGCGGTCGGGCAAGACGCGTCGATGCCGAAGGTATCGCGCTCGATAACGGTCAGCACATCCTGATCGGCGCCTATGCCGAAACCTTGGCGCAAATGCGGCGCGTCGGCGCCGATCCGGATCGACTTTTGCAGCGAAGGCCCTTGCAACTGCGTTATGCCGGCGGCTTCTCGCTGGCCGCCCCACGCTGGCCGGCACCGCTGCACCTTGCCGCGGCTCTGCTTGGCGCGCGCGGACTGAGCTTAGGACAGCGAATTTCCGCAATCGCCTTCATGCATGCGCTCAAGCGTGCCACCTTCCGCATCGCCCCCGACATCACTGTATCCAAACTGCTGGAAAAACACGGGCAGCGCGGCGCTCTGGTCGCGTATTTGTGGGAGCCGCTTTGCGTGTCCGCGCTCAACACGCCTATCGCCAGCGCTTCGGCACAGGTGTTCACCAGTGTGCTGCGCGACAGTCTGACCGGCCGACGCGAAAACAGCGACATGCTGCTCCCAAAGGTCGACCTCAGCGCCCTGTTCCCGGAACCCGCCTCAGACTACGTCAAGAGTCGTGGCGGGCAGGTAGAAATGGGGGAGGCGGTACGTACGGTCCGGCTCGCTCCCGATGGGGACGCGTGGCGCCTGGACGACCGCCCACAGCGCTTCACCCACGTCATTCTTGCCACCGGGCCGCATCACGCCGCAGCTTTGCTCGACGGCATTCCCGGACTCGAGACAGAGCGCGCGGCCATCGCTGCGTTCGACTACCAGCCCATTTACACCTGTTACCTGCAATATCCGGCCGGTGTCACGCTGCCCTTTCCCATGCTCGGCTTTACCGGCGGCGTCATCCAGTGGGCCTTCGATAAAGGCGCCCTTTCGGGCTATCCGGGCCTTATCGCCGCGGTCGTTAGCGCTTCCGGCGCGCATCAGGCCCTGACACAAGAGGCCTTCGGGGCTGCTGTCCATGCCGAGTTAGGCCAACACATCGCCGCCTTGCCCTCGCCACTCTGGCAGCGCGTTATCGCCGAGAAACGCGCCACCTTTGCCTGTCATCCGTCGACGAGTCGGCCTGCGCATCGTACCTCCCAGCCCGGACTGTTGCTCGCCGGCGACTATACCGAAAGTCCCTACCCGGCGACGCTGGAAACCGCGGTGCGCAGTGGACTTGCCTGCGCGCGCATCGCCGCAAGCGGCGCCTGACTTTATAATTTGCCGGCATACCCAGGCGGGACAACCCCAGAGGAGTCAACCGATTGAACCTGAACCACTTATCCCGCCAGATCCGCGCATGGCCCGCCATCATCGCCACAGTCATGGGAATTACCATGACATTGTCGCCAAGTTTTGCGCTGGGCCAGGGCGCCACCAGTTTCCCAAACAAACCGGTCCACTGGATCGTTCCCTACGCCGCCGGCGGTTCAGCCGACCTGCGCGCGCGCCTGATCGGCGCCCGCCTCGCAGAAATGTGGGGCCAACCGGTCATCGTCGAGCCCAAACCAGGTGCGGGCGGTGTCCTCGGCACCGATTTACTCGCTAAAGCCGCCCCCGATGGCTACACCATAGGCATGGGTAATTTCGCCCCGTTGGCGGTCAATCCAAGCCTGATGAAAAGCTTGCCTTACAATCCGCAAAAAGACTTCGCCCCGGTGGTGCTGATCGAACGCGGGCCACTGGTGCTGATGGTCAATCCTGTGACACCGGTCAAGTCGGTAAAGGAATTGATCGCCCTGGCAAAGACAAAACCGGGAATGGGCTTTGCCTCCTCGGGTACCGGTGGCTCCCATCATTTGTCCGGTGAGATGTTCAAAGCCATGACAGGTATCGACATTCAGCACATTCCCTATAAGGGTGGTGCGCCGGCCGCA
>JANXRV010000154.1:0-3253 GCA_025356665.1 Pseudomonadota bacterium | reverse complement strand
GATCGATGTTCTCGCCGGAGAGCGGGTGGATCAGGACCGGCTTTTCGACAAAACGCACGTTCGCCCAGGCCGGGCGAAAGCCGTCCTTCTCCTCGGGCCAACTCGGGCGATCCGCGCCCGCAGCGAGATGGTCGGCACGCGGCTCGAAGTCGGCTTTGGTGATGCCGAGTGCCGCACGCAATGTTTTGAGCGAACCATCCTCATGGCCGATGCGGCGGCCCTTGTCGTCGACGTCGCGCATCAGCACCAGCGCTTTTTCAGCCGGGTCGTGCAGCCAGGCAGCGAGTTTTTTCTTCCAGAAGTCTTCGCTCATGGTTCAGCCCAGCCGCGTAAGTTTGTTGTTCGGGTTGTCGAGGACACGATGAACGGATTGCCAGACTGAGAGCTCGGCGGGCATGGTTGCGCCACGTAACAGCGCCACGAGTTCATCGGGCATTCTGCAGGGCAGATGAACGACGACGCCAACATATTGAGCACCATCTTTCACTACCTTGAGTCGAATTTGGTTGGCGAGTCGCGCCTTATTTTCCCACGCATTGACAACGTGGTTGGTCACTGGATACGCGATCAAGTGCCGATCCTGGATCGATCCGGGTTGAGCGTCGGGGAATGGCGCACCTTGAGTGCGAAACGCGATTTTGACTCGCGCCAGATCGCGCATCGCTTCTCGCCAAGTGCTCATGGGTAGGGTCTTCCAGATCAGCGGCCCTTTGTTATCCGAGCCGATGGCATGCGGCCATTCCAATTTCAGACAGGTGGCGAGCGGGCGCACATAGGCTGCGATAGCGTCGCTTGATGGCTGCACGGTTTGTGAGCCACCGATTTCGCTGAGATGCAGCGCGCCCCATCCGTTGCGTGCGCGCGAGCCCAAGGTGCCGAACCAGGTGACCAGTTGCATCGCTTCGCGCAGGTCGGATTCGTACTGGGATGGGAACATCAGGCGCAACTCAACACTAGATTTTTCGTCGATTGCGGTGCGCTTGGCCCCGCTTGATTTGCTGGTGCCAAGCTGGGTCGAGCGGCTTTTCTTGTCGTATTCGAGTGCGCCATAACCGAGATACAACTCGGTGCCGACCAGTTGTCCGCCGTTGCCGACTTCGGGGTGGCGTTCGCGCGGCTCGCCGGCAGGCCACTCCTTAAGTTTTCCGTCGTCCCAGGCCGACAGGCGCAATCTGAGCAGAGAGCGATGTGATTTCTCTGCGCCATCGTCCGATGCGGTGCCGAACAATTCGTTCTCTGCGGTACGCAGCCGGTCGAAGTCGTAACTCATCTCACGCGCCTTCACCATGCGCCACCATTGCCGGATCAGCGACTTGAAGGGCGGCGTGCGCCACTGCGCTTGCTGGTCCACATTGCCGAGGAAGGCCGGCGTCGCGAAGCTGACTTTGTATTTGAGTTCCTTGGGCATGAACGTCTCTTGTGGGTTCAGGGGCGGTGAGTAGACTTGACTGGTGAGCGTTTGGCAGGCTCTGCACGCTGCGCCGTGATGTCGATCTGGGCGGGCAGGAGGCCGAGGAGGCCGAAGCGGGTTTTCGGGCGCGTGCCTTCACTGTGAATCAAATATGCCTGGCACGCAGAAGGGCCGAGCGTGTCGGTCAACACGCGGTTGATGCGCGATTTACGCTGCTCGAAATAGGCTTTTGTCATGCCTTCCGATTCCAGCGCTGCCGAAGCACGCTCGAAGCCGCCGTCGAGCGGACCGACCAGTTTTTTGTAGTGCGCCAGCAACTCGCCGGGCTTGGCGCCGGTCCAGTTGAAGGCGGGCAGTCCGGCCTGACGGCGCTCAGCCAGCCAGAGGTAGAACGCCATTTCCGCCGGGCGCATTGGCACTTCAACGCCGGCGGCAATGACGCGCAGTGCTTGTGAGTGCAACACCAGCCGTGGCGCAGCCATGCCGCGCTGCGCTGCGTTGACCGTGGCGGTGAAGCTTTGGGTTCCGGTGAGCAAATGCTTTGGCAGGCCATCGCGCAGACGAACGAAAGGGATTTGGGCGAGCGTAACGCGGGCGTCGCGCGCATCGACCGGGCGGCCATCGCGGGTCGTCAGCACTCTTGAGGTGCGGCTGGGATAAAAAAATTGTGGGTCGGATTCGAACGGACTCGATACCAGCACGTGCGACAGACGATCCTGGGGTCGCCCATAGAGCGACATCGCATAGCCAAGGTAAAAGCCCATGGTTTTGCGGCCGCCGGCCAGCGAAACATGCAAGGCGGAGCCGGGGGCCGCAGTGAGCTCGCGCACCAGGTTGGTAATGCTGTCGGCGGCGGCATCGTTGTCGCTGGCGCTGCGAATGTCGTCAAGCGGTGTGCCGTCGGCATCGTGGATGAGACGGATATTCTCCAGCGAGAAATCGATTTCCGGCAATGCGTATTCACGGCGCAGGCGATGAAACCAGCCCGGTTTCTCGGAGAGCAGCATCAGCCGGGCGCGGTTGGCGCCTTCGACGGTGGTGATCAGATAAATCTCGGTGGGGATGAATGCCTCGCTCTCGGACTGCGCCAACGCGTACAGGGTCTCGGTGAGGATTTGCGGCGACAGGCCGGCCACTGCCAGCAGCACGCGGCGCGGATAGCCTGCCGGGTGGGTGGGGTCGGGGTTGACGCCGGGGGTGGCGCTAAGGGTGACGTTTGGGGTGACGTGAGGACTCATGCCTGTAGCTTAGACCGGCGCTGCGGTTGGTGCGGGTTGCGACAAGCTTGCGAGGGTGTAGTACCCGAGGCCCATTGTTGCTCCCGCACCAGCATGGGTGTATTGGCCAAGCCATAAGATGGGCCAAAGCGGGGCAAGGTCTGTTCCTGAAAGTCTGATGGTGCCGGTAAGGCCACCGAACTGCATTTCCTGTTTTTGCCGCGAAGAGTGGCGTGTCTGGTCGATCCATTGCAACGTCGCATCGCATGGAATGCCTCGTGCCAGCGCCATCACACCTTGAAAATCGGTTTCGAACGGCGTGTCGGTATGAAAGTACGTGAGCATCGAAATACGCCGCAACAGGTTGCCGAAAAAATCGGCAAAGCGGAAGTCGTTGACGGCAACCAGACGTCCATCGCGTTTGACGCGCAGAGGGGACAACAAGTGCAACTCGACCGTACCGGAAGGGCATGCCGGGAAATCGCTTGTGGGCACGACGGCGAGCGGGGCCAGCGTTCCAGCCGCTTCGTCGATCCGGTGCCAGATGTGTGCCTGATCGGATTGTGTCTGATGCACCTGCTCAAGAGCCATGCGACGCCCACCGATGCCGCGTGCCGACAGCGCC
>JANXRV010000143.1:0-4118 GCA_025356665.1 Pseudomonadota bacterium | reverse complement strand
AGCTACTAAAATAATAGTAAACGAATTACACCATGGCGACTGCGGGCCCACATGGACGCCATGATGGTCCGCATTCAAAATCCGGTCATCAACCCTGATGGAGACAAGCTTTGAAAATTTGCGTTTTGGGTGCCGGCGCTTTGGGCTGCGCCCTGGGCGGCGTGCTGACGGAGGCCGGCAACGAGGTCTGGCTGATCAACCGCAACGCGGCGCAGGTCGAGGCCATGAACCGCCGCGGCTTGGTCTTGCGCGATGGCGCGGGTATGGACCGCACAGTGGCCGTGCGCGCCGCCACCACAGCGCAGGGCGTCAGCATGGACAGTGGCGCGGTGGAACTGGTCATCGTGCTGGTCAAGTCATTTCACACGGCCGAAGCCATGCAGGCGGCGCTGTCGCTGCTGGGGCCGGACACCGTGGTGATGTCGCTGCAAAACGGCCTGGGACATGAAGACATCCTGGCCGCCATCGTGGGCCGCGAGCGCGTGCTGGCGGGCAAAACCTATGCCGGAGGCTCGCAGCTTGGCGCGGGTCATGTGCTGATCGGCACCATCGGCAAAGACACGCATATTGGCGAGCTGGACGGCCGCATCACGGCGCGCGTGCAGCGCATTGCCGACACCTTCAATGCTGCCGGGCTGGACACCAGCACCAGCAGCAACATCATGGGCACCATCTGGGACAAGCTGCTGGTCAATGTGGCGACTGGCGCAGTCAGCGGCATCTCGGGTCTGGTCTATGGCGAGCTGTACCAGGTGCCCGAGCTGGAAGCGTGCGGCGTTGCTGCCGTTGCCGAGGCGATGGCGGTTGCAAAAGCCAGCGGCATCAAGCTGGGCACCACCGAGCCGCGCCAGCCCTGGCTCAAGGCCGGTGCCGGTCTGCCTTATGAATTCAAAACCTCGATGTTGCAAAGCCTTGAAAAAGGCTCGGTCACAGAGATTGATTTTGTCAACGGCGCTGTCGTGGCGCGCGGTGCGACATGCGGCGTGCCCACACCCGTCAACGAAACCCTGGTGGCCTGCATCAAGGGCATTGAACGCAGCTTGAAATCCTGAACCCGAACAACGCGGCGATTGCGGCCTGCCACAAATTCGTCGTCAAGGTGTCGCGCCGTGATTGATCACCAGACGCATCCGTTGGTATAACGCTCTATCCACCAACGACAAATGAATCCACACCATGATTAAAAATCAGCACGACCTGACTACTGCGGTGATGGCCGTCATGCAGCAAACGCCGGATGCCCGCCTGCGCGAGATCATGGTCTCGCTGGTGACCCATCTGCATGGCTTTGTGCGCGATGTGAAGCTCACCGAAGACGAGTTTCGCGCTGCCACGGCGCTGGTGGCGCGTATGGGCCAGATGACCAACGACACGCACAACGAGGTGGTGTTGATGGCTGGCTCGCTGGGTGTGTCCAGTCTGGTTTGTCTGCTCAACAACGGACAGGCCGGGCAGGAGGAAACCACGCAAAACCTGCTCGGCCCTTTCTGGCGCATGCACTCGCCGCACACCGCCAATGGCGCCTCCATCGTGCGCAGCCCCACGCCAGGCCCGGTGCTGTGGGTGCAGGCGCGGGTGCACGATATGGCGGGTTTGCCGATTGCCGATGCCGAGGTGGATGTCTGGCATTGCGCGCCCACAGGCTTTTATGAAAACCAGCTGGAGGCGCGGGCCCAGGGCCAGGGCGAGATGAACCTGCGCGGCAAGTTTACGACCGATTCCAGGGGCGAGTTCAGCTTCTGGAGTGTCAAACCCATCGGTTACCCGATTCCGGTTGATGGCGTTGTCGGCCAGTTGCTGGCGGCGCAAGGCCGGCACCCGATGCGGCCGGCCCATGTGCATGCGCTGGCCTTCAAACCGGGCTACAAAACACTGATCTCACAGGTCTATGCAGGTGACGATGCCAATCTCACCACCGACGTACAGTTTGGTGTGACCGAGGCGCTGACGGGCCATTTCGAGCGGCACGACGCGGCTTCTGCAAATCGCCCCGACATGGCTGCGCCGTGGTACAGCCTGGACTTCACCTTTCGCATGGAGCCGGGGCAGGCCCGCCTGCCGCGTCCGCCCATCAAATAAACAGCGGCGTGCACCACCATGCCCACGATGGCCCGCCAGTCACCTGTGACCTGCGCTTTGTGCGTGCTCTGCCAGGCTGCCCTGGGCACGACAGTTGGCCTGGCCTGCGGCGCATCGGCAGTCTCCTATACTGCCGATTTAGTCGACCATCCGATGCTGATCCAGGAGTCTGAAAAAACGCCCCACACCGGGAATCCGGCTACCGCCAAATGACAAACAACAACCACCAAGCACCTGCTGGACAAGGTCAACGACATTGCCGGTCTTAAGCTGCGTGTGACCCCCCATTATTTACGGACAAGTTCTTAAGGATTCCGATGAAAATTCTCATGCTTCACGGCATCAACCACAACATGTTTGGCAAGCGCGACCCGGCGCAGTACGGCACCATCACGCTCGATGAAATCAACGCCAGTCTGAATGCATTGGGCAAGGAACTGGGCACGCAAGTTGAAACCTTCCAGACCAACAGCGAGCGCGAGATGTGCGAGCGCATTCACCAGGGCTTCACCGAACAGGTGGATGCGGTGCTGGTCAACGCCGGTGCCTGGACACACTACAGCTACGGCATTCGTGACGCGCTGGCCATTTTGACCTGCCCGATCATTGAGCTGCACATGTCCAACATCCATGCGCGTGAGGCTTTTCGCCACGTGTCGGTTTTTGCTGAAATCGTGCGGGGCCAGATTTGTGGCTTCGGCGTGGACAGCTACCTGCTGGCCTTGCGTGCCGGCGTCTCTGCCGCACAGTCTGCCAAAAAATGATCAACGGCAACACAGAGCTGATTGCCCACATCGGCTATCCCACACACGCCTTCAAGGCGCCAATGATTTACAACCCCTGGTTCGAAAAGGCCGGGGTCAACGTCATCGTGGTGCCCATGGCTTGCCAGGCGCAGGACTATTCCGATTTTTTGCGCTCGATGTTCAAACTGGGCAACATTCGCGGCGCGCTCATCACCATGCCGCACAAGGTCACGACCGTTGCGCTGCTCGACGAGGTGCTGCCCACAGCCGCCATTGCGGGTGCCTGCAACGCCGTGCGATTGAGCATTGACGGAAAATTGCAGGGCGACATGTTTGACGGTGAAGGCTTTGTGCGCGGCGTGTTGCGCAAGGGTCTGGTACTCAAGGGTGCCCGTGCACTGGTGGTTGGCAGCGGCGGCGTCGGCTCCGCCATTGCAGCATCGCTGGCGGCGGCTGGTGTTGCAGCCATCAGTTTGTTTGATGTGCATGCTGCTTCAGCGCAGGGCCTGGGTGAGCGCCTGCACAAGCATTACCCCGCGCTTGAAGTGCAGACCGGCTCGAATGATCCGGCGGGTTTTGACCTGGTGGTCAATGCCACGCCCATGGGCATGAACGAGGGCGATGCGATGCCCATGGATGTTTCCCGCATCGCGGCCAGTACCTTTGTCGGCGAGGTCGTGATGAAAACGGAAATGACCGCCTTTTTGAATGCGGCGCGCGCGCGCGGCTGCGCGGTCCAGATCGGGAGCGATATGCTGTTTGAACAGATTCCGGCCTACCTCGAATTTTTTGGCCTGCCCAGCACCACGCCTGAAATTTTGCGATCGGTGGCAACGCTGGCGTATTGACCGACCCGGGAAATAGCCACCACATAATCTGCCCGATGGACAAACTCAAGCAGCTTGAATCTTTTGTATCCGTGGTCGCGCGCGGCAGCTTGACGGCGGCTGCCAAGGCCGAAGGCGTGGCCCCGGCCATCATGGGCAGGCGTCTGGACGGGCTGGAGGAGCGGCTAGGCGTCAAGCTGCTGGTGCGCACCACGCGGCGCATCACGCTGACGCACGAAGGCAGCGCTTTCCTGGAGGACTGCCAGCGCCTGCTGTCAGACCTGGCCAATGCCGAGGCCAGTGTGTCTGCGGGCGGCGTCAAGGCCAGTGGCCACCTGCGCATCACGGCACCCGCCGGTTTTGGCCGCCGTCATGTTGCCCCGCTGGTGACGAAATTCCGCGAGCAGCATGCCGACGTAACCATCTCGCTCAACCTGAGTGACCGCGTGGTCGATCTGGCCGGTGA
>JANXRV010000138.1:0-20201 GCA_025356665.1 Pseudomonadota bacterium | reverse complement strand
CGCGCTTCCCGCTCCGTCCGGGAAGCGCGCCGCGTAGTCGTCAGGATTTGTCTTTTTTTGAGTTGTCGTTCTCGCCCGCGGCACCCGGCTGCGGAAACCCCGGAAAGGGAAAACCGGAGAATATGCCTTTGGTCTGGGTCTGCAGTTGCTCCTGCATCTGCACGAACATGTTCTTGCTCTGATCCATGTAAGCCGACATCACGCTGTTCATCGCCGGTCCCTGGAAATTCATGAACTGCGACCACAATTGTTCGTTGACCTTGCTTGGATCGCCGTACAAGACCTTCGACTGGTCGTGGATGCGCTTCTGGATTTCTGTGAAGGCATCGACGTTTTTTTCAAGATAGGAACCCATCATGCCCTGCATGGCGTTGCCGTAAAAGCGAATGAGTTGGGACAGCACTTCGGACGAAAACATCGGCACGCCGCCCGCTTCCTCCTCAAGGATGATTTGCAGCAGGATGGGGCGCGTCAGATCATCGCCCGACTTTGCATCGACCACCTGGAAAGTCTCCTGCTTCAGCACCAGCTCCTTGACGTCGGCCAGGGTGATGTAGCTCGAGGTTTTGGTGTCGTAAAGACGGCGGTTCGGGTATTTTTTGATCAGGCGCAATGAATCGGTCATGGCTTCTCCAGCAAATTTCGGATGGTGATGGCGCGCGAAAAGGATCCGGCTGCCGCCCCGTGTTACTGCATATGCTGCCCGCCATTGATGGCGATGTTGGCTCCGGTGACAAACGCCGCCTCCTCGGAGCACAAGTAAATGATAAGCCCGGCCACCTCTTCCGGTTTGCCAAGACGGCCGACCGGGATTTGCGGAATGATTTTCGTGTCGAGGATTTCCTTTGGTATGGCGGTGACCATCTTGGTGCCGATATAGCCCGGCGAAATGGTATTGACGGTGACACCCTTCTTCGCCACTTCAAGCGCCAGCGCCTTGGTGAACCCGTGCATGCCCGACTTGGCGGCCGAATAGTTGGTCTGGCCAAACGCCCCCTTGGAGCCGTTGACCGACGACACATTGATAACCCGCCCCCAGCCGCGATCAACCATGCCGTCGCAAACCGGCTTGGTCATGTTGAACACGCTGTCGAGATTCGTGTGCATGACGACGTCCCAGTCGACCTTGCCCATTTTCTTGAACGTCATGTCGCGCGTGATGCCGGCGTTATTGACCAGAATATCGACCGGACCGACATCGGCATGAATTTTCGCCACGGCCTGCTGGCACGAATCGAAGTCGGCAACATCCACCGCGCAGGCGTGAAAACTGTAGCCACGCGCCTTCATGTCCGACAGCCACTGGGTCGCACCCTTGTTGCCGGGCGAATGGGTAACGACCACCTTGTATCCGGCATCGGCCATCTTGGTGCTGATTGACTCACCCAACCCCCCCATACCACCGGTAACCACCGCGACGCGCTGTGCCATTTTCTCTTCTCCGAGACGAATGTTTGAACCGTTGTTGAAAGTGTTGTCGATTATGTCACCAAATCGAAGCCCGTCAATAAAGCCCGGATCGACCGCCGCGACCCATCGCTACTCCGGCTACTCCATGTGAAGGCCGCCATTGATGGAGATATTTGCGCCTGTCACGTAGGCCGCCTCGTCCGACACCAGGTAGGCAATCAGGCCGGCGATTTCCGCCGGCTGGGCGAGCCGTCCCATCGGAATCTGTGCGACGATCTGGTCGCGCACCTCCTGCCGTATCGCCATGACCATGTCGGTGGCGACATAGCCCGGGGAGATGGTGTTGACGGTGACACCGCGCCTGACCACTTCCTGGGCCAGTGCCTTGGAAAAACCATGCATGCCCGCCTTGGCGGCCGAGTAGTTGGTCTGTCCGAACTGGCCCTTGAGCGCATTCACCGATGAGATGTTGATGATGCGGCCCCAGCCCCTGTCGGTCATGCCCTCCACCACCTGCCGCGTGACGTTAAACACCGAGTTGAGGTTGGTGTTGATCACGGCATACCAGTCGCTCGGCGACATGCGTTTGAACACACCATCGCGTGTGATACCGGCGTTGTTGACGAGGATGTCGACAGGGCCGATGGTCGCCCCGACCTTGTAGATCATTTCGGCACAGGAATCGAAATCCTCGACATTGCCTTCGGCCGCGTGCACCTGCAGCCCCTCGGCGCGCATCATCCGCAGCCAGGCGTCCTTGCGTTCGTAATCGGGCAGGCAACCGGCGACCACCTTCGCGCCGCTGGCGGCGAGGCGCCGGCAAACAGCGGTGCCTATGCCACCCATGCCGCCGGACACAAACGCGATGCGCTGCCTCACCGGCTTGGGCTGCTCGCCGGCTGCTTTGGCGCCTGCCGCGCTGCCCTCAATGACATCAATGACATCTGTGCTCATGGATTTTTCTCCTGCGCCTGTTTATCAGCGCTCTATGGCGAGTGCCACACCCATGCCGCCACCGATGCACAGTGCGGCAAGGCCTTTTTTGGCATCGCGCCGGATCATCTCGTGAATGAGTGTCACCAGAATGCGACAGCCCGAAGCGCCGATAGGATGCCCGATCGCGATGGCACCGCCATTGACGTTGATCTTCGAGGTGTCCCAGCCCATCTCTTTATTCACAGCAATGGCCTGCGCAGCGAACGCCTCGTTGATTTCCATCAGGTCGAGGTCCTTGGCGCTCCAACCCGCCTTGGACAGGCACAACTTGGACGCGGGCACCGGCCCCATGCCCATTATTTTCGGATCGACGCCGGCCGACGAATAGGCCTTGATGCGCGCCAGGGGCTTGAGACCGAGTTCATCGGCTTTTTTTGCCGACATCATGATGACCGCAGCCGCGCCATCGTTGATGCCAGAAGCGTTGCCGGCAGTGACCGAGCCGTTCTTGTCGAAGGCAGGCCGCAAGGCGGCAAGCGACTCGGCGGTGCTGCCGTGCTTGGGGTACTCGTCCGTGTCGAACACCAGGGCAGCGCCCTTTCTTTGCGCAATTTCAAGCGGCAGGATCTCGTCTTTGAACTTGCCGGCCTTTTGCGCCGCCTCGGCCTTTTGCTGGCTCGCCGCCGCAAACGCATCCTGCTCCTGCCGCGTCACGCCGAACTGCGCGGCAACATTCTCGGCGGTGACACCCATGTGATACTGGTTATAGGCGTCCCACAGGCCGTCAACAATCATGGTGTCGATAAGTTTGGCATCGCCCATGCGAAAGCCGTCGCGCGAACCGGGCATCACATGCGCCGAGGCGCTCATGTTCTCCTGGCCCCCGGCGATGATGATTTCGGCATCGCCGGCCTTGATCGCCTGCGCGGCAAGGTGGGTGGCCTTGAGTCCGGAGCCGCAGACTTTATTGATGGTCATGGCCGGACACATGTCCGGCAAGCCGGCCTTGATCAGCGCCTGGCGCGCGGCATTCTGCCCGACGCCGGCGGTCAGCACCTGCCCGAGAATGACTTCGGATATCTGCTCTGGCTTGAGTCCGGTGCGCGCCAGCAGCGCGCGGATAACATGCGCCCCAAGATCGGCCGCCGGGATTTTCGCCAGCGTGCCGCCGAATTTGCCCACCGCCGTCCTGCCTGCCGCAACAATCACTACGTCTGTCATGATGATCTCCGTCCTTTGATGTTCGCGTTTGTTTTCATTGCTGCCAATGCGTCCGATAAATGCTTTTTTCCGGTGGTTCAGGCCCGCTGTTTGACGTAACGCCCGGGCGCGGCTTCGATCGCCTTGTAACGCTTGCCGCCGGGCTTTTTCGGCGCAGCCTTCTCGCCGCCTGCAAATTGCCCCAGCCAGCGGTCCCAATCGGACCACCAGCTTCCCGGCGTTTCGGTCGCCGCATCAAGCCAGCCCCCCGCATCAGCACCGGGCTGCCCACCCAGCCAGTAACTGCGCCGGTTCTTTTTAGCCGGATTGATCACCCCAGCGATGTGACCACTCGCGCCAAGCACAAAACGCGCGTCGCCTCCCAGCAAAGCAACCGACCGGTACGCCGTCTGCCACGGAACGATATGGTCCTCTCGCGTTGCAAGTATGTACACGGGCATGTCCACCGCACCAAGATCAACCGCTACGCCGCACATGGAAAGCTTGCCGGGTTGGCGCAGATTGTTTTCAAGATACATGTTGCGCACATACCAGCAATACATGGGACCGGGCAGGTTGGTACTGTCAGAATTCCAGTACAACAGGTCGAAGGCGTCGGGGGTTTTGCCCTTGAGGTAATTGTTCACCACATACGACCAGACCAGGTCGTTGGCGCGCAGCGCCGAAAATACGAACGACAGCTCCTTGCCTGGCAGCACGCCGCCGGCCGCGAGCGCCTGCTCCTTCGCGGCAACGGCCTGTTCATCAACGAACAGCCCGATCTCGCCGGTGTCGGAAAAATCGAGCATGGTGGCAAGCAGCGTCAGGCTTGCGACATCGCGCTCGCCGCGCGCCGACCTGACCGCGAGCGCCGCGGCAAGCAGCGTGCCGCCGACGCAAAATCCCAGCGCATTGACTTCTTTCGCGCCGCTTATCTTACGCGCCACATCAAGCGCAGTGAGCACGCCTTTTTCGATGTAATCGTCCCACGTCAGATGCCCGAGTTCCTCGGTAATCTGCCGCCACGAAATCATGAACACCGTCTGCCCCTGCTCCACGGCATGGCGCACGAACGAATTTTCCGGCTGCAGATCGAGAATATAAAACTTGTTGATGCAGGCCGGCACCATCACCAGCGGCCGCAGCGCGACCGTCGCACTGAGCGGCTTGTACTGGATGAGCTGGATGAGTTCGTTTTCGAACACCACGTCGCCCGCGCTGGTGGCGATATTGCGGCCGACCTCGAACACCGATTCATCGGTCATCGAAATGCGGCCACGCTCGACGTCATCAACCAGGTTCTTTATGCCCTTGCCCAGCGTCTCGCCATTGGACTGCAGCGCCAGGCTCAAAGCTTCGGGATTGGTCGCGGCAAAATTGCTTGGCGCCAGCGCATCAATGTACTGGCGCGCGAGAAAGCGCAGCTGGTCCTTGCTGCGCGCTTCCAGTTCGGCCGTTTCGACCACGCCGCTGAGGAAGTGCGCGTTGATCAGGTAAGCCTGCTTGAGGTAATCGTAATAAGGATTGTCGCGCCATTCCGCGCCGGAAAACCGCCGGTCGGCGCGATCGGGCGAAACCACCGGTGTGTAGGCATGGCCCGCCTCACGCGACAACATGCCCGTCCACAGCACCCGATGCTGTTGCGCAAAGCCAGGCTGCAAAGCGGCCGCGCGCGCAGCCAGCTCCTGTGTGATGCGGGCTTTTTCTGCGCCCTCATCGGGTGTGCCGGCGGCGGCCAGCCCGCCAAGCCAATCAAGCCAGGTTTGCAGCCAGGCCTGACCGGCCTGCGGCAACGCATCAGGACTGAAAAAAGAGTGTGGAGTCACAGTGGGTGGAGTGCGCTAACTACTTGTGAAGTCAGGCATTATTGCGCCGCAACACCGTCCTGTCAAGGCAACTGGGATACCGCTTTTAGTGAAGTTTGCGACCGTTCACACCGAATAATAGGCACGAAACCAATCGACAAACCGCTGCACGCCTGTATCGATAGGCGTATCGGGCCGAAAACCTACTGCTTTTTCAAGCAATTGCGTATCGGCATAGGTATCAGGCACATCGCCGGCTTGCATCGGCTGCAGGTCGAGAATGGCTTTCTTACCAATCGCTTTTTCAAACGCTTCGATATAGCGCAGCAAGGGCACCGGCTGGTTGTTGCCGATGTTGTAAAGACGATAAGGTGGCTGTTCGCTTTGCGTTTTGCCTGCGGGCGCGCCCTTGTCCAGTACCGCGATCACGCCGCCGACAATGTCGTCGATATAGGTGAAATCGCGCGACATCCGCCCTTCGTTAAACACCGGGATGGGCTTGCCTTCGAGCACACAGGAGGCGAATTTGAACGGCGACATATCAGGCCGGCCCCAGGGGCCGTAAACGGTAAAAAACCGCAGGCCGGTGCAACCCATACCGTAAAGATGCGCGTAACTGTGCGCCATCAGTTCGTTGGCCTTTTTCGTCGCGGCATAGAGCGAAACCGGGTGATCGACGTTGTCGTCCTCGGCGAAAGGAAGTTTTTTATTCGCGCCATAAACGGAGCTGGACGAGGCGTAGACAAGATGGCCCGAGCCGCTGTGCCTGACACCTTCCAGCACGTGCGCAAACCCGGTCAGGTTGGAGTCAATGTAAGCGTAGGGGTGGGTTACCGAATACCGCACACCGGCCTGCGCGGCCAGATGCACGACGGCATCGAAGCGCCGTGCGGCGAAAAACCCCGCCATACCGGCGCGATCGGCGATATCCAGGCGCATAAAGGAAAACTTCGCTTCGCCACCCAGCCTAGCCAGCCTGGCCTCTTTGAGCGCGACATCGTAGTAGTCGTTGAGATTGTCGATGCCAAGCACCGTGTCGCCGCGCGCAAGCAGGCGCGCGGCCAGAGAATAGCCGATGAAACCGGCTGCGCCGGTTACGAGAATGTTCAATCAGACTCCCTGCATGTCATTCTTTGCCGCCACCATCCGCGGATGCATGACGCTTTGTTCGATATTCATTTTTCTCCGCCAAGCATGCAATGCCTGGCACGAAAAGCGGTGTAAAGCATGCGAGTATACGTTGTCCCCGATTGATTCCCCTAACGCGCCGTCTGAGCTTACCTTCAACCGCCATGTACCTTGTCGCCATCGCCTGGATTTTTGTCACGCTGTGCATGGCGCTGACTGAACGCAGCGTTGCCGCCGGACTGCTGACGTTTTTCTTTTACGGCCTGGCGCCTCTGGCGCTGCTGCTGTGGTTGATGGGCACGCCGCAACGACTCAGGAAAAAGAAAGCCGCCTTAATGGCTGTGCCCGGTGAGCAGACCGACCAGCCAGATCGAACTCACGCCAAGCGCGATCAATAGCGTCTGTTGCAGCGTGGCGCGCAATTCAGTGCGCTTGTGCAGACCGGGGATCAGGTCGGCGACGGCGACATAAATCATGCTCGCCGCCGCGATGGCCAGCATGCTGTTGATCAAGCCCTGCATCGCCTGCAGCGCAAAATAGGCGACAAGACCGCCTGCGAGCATGGCCAGGCTGGACAGCAGGTTGAGCACCAGCGCGCGCGTTTTGCTGTAACCGGAGTGCAGCAGAATGAGGAAATCGCCCACCTCCTGTGGAATCTCATGCGCGATAACGGCAAGCGCCGTCACGATGCCAAGTTCGGTGCTTTGCATGAAGGCCGCAGCCACCAGCACCCCATCAACAAAATTGTGAAAACTATCCCCAACCAGGATCAGCATGCCGCTGCGTCCGTGATCATTGGCAGGGGCGTGCATGGCGCCATGGCCATGACCGCCATGGCCGGCGGGGCTGCCGACGGGCTCCTCGCTGTGCACTTCGCAGTCCTCGTAATGGCAGTGACGCCACAACACCAGTTTTTCGAGGATGAAAAAGCCGAATATACCGGCGAGCACGGTGGCGGCGACCGTCGAGGCGTTACCGTTCTCAAAGGCGTGCGGCAGGATCTCCAAAAATGACGCACCCAGCAGCGCACCGATGGCGTAGCTGATAAGCGCCGGGATCCAGGAGGCGCGCGCGGACAGGGCGAACACGGCCGCGAGCAGCACCGACAGCACGCCGCCGAATACCGATGCAACAATGATCCAGGCTAATGTAGACATATAGACACGTAGAAAAGACCGCTTTCCTTTTTACCACCCGGGCGCAACACACCACGCCACAATGAAACACCGGCAAAACACGCGATAAACAGATCAGGGCTCCAGCCAGATCAGACTGGACATGCGCCCGCTTAAAGCGCCGTCACGGCGATATGAATAAAAGCGCTGCGACTCCCCAAACGTGCAAAACCCGCCACCATACACTTCTTGCACGCCGGCAGATAGCAGGCGATTGCGTGCAAGCGCATAAAGGTCGGCTTGAAATTTACCCGGTTTGCCCGGTTTGAACGCGGCGGCATCGGCGACGCCATCGGTCCCGCCCTGGAGAAAAGCCTCCCGCAACTCCGGCCCGACCTCGTATGCGTCCTGGCTGATCGCCGGCCCCAGCCACGCCATCAGGCGGCCGGGCGGCCGCGCCATGGCCTTGACGGTGGCGCCGATCACCCCGGCAGCAAGCCCCCGCCAACCCGCATGGGCCACCGCCACCGCGCCGCCATCGCGGTCGCACAACAGAACCGGAAGGCAATCGGCGGTCAGCACCGCGCAAACCTTGGCGGCCGCGTGCGCCACAGCGGCGTCGGCAAGGGGTTCCGTTTCCGGCTCCGCTTCAACACCATTCGCCTCGACACGATCCGCCGCGACCACCGCAGCGCCATGCACTTGGTTCAACCACAAGGGCATCCCCGGCAGGCAGGCGGCAAGCAATATCCGATTGCGCCGCACCAGCGCCAGGTCTTCGCCGGCGCGCATGCCCAGATTGAAGGAGGCGTAGGGCCCGGTGCTGGCACCGCCTGCGCGCGTGGTCACCAGAGCGCGCACCCGCGCCGGCGCCGGCCAGTCCGGAACGATCCAGTCCGCGTGCGGCGCCACCCTCATGCGGCGCGCTCGTCCCCTGCCAGAGACTCAAGCAGGGCCGCCATATCCGCAGGCACCGGCGCCGACCACTCGCGCGCCTTGCCGCTGCCCGGATGAATCAGGCCCAGCCTGGCCGCGTGCAACGCCTGTCGCGTGAAAGCCTGCAGCAGCGCGTCCTTGCAGTGGCGCAGGCCATAAACGGGATCGCCGACAAGGGGATGCTTGATCGACTGCATATGCACCCTGATCTGATGCGTACGCCCGGTGTCCAGGCTGCATTCGAGCAGCGTGGCTGCGGCAAAGCGCCGCAACGCGCGGTAGTGGGTGCGCGCCGGCCGGCCGCGCTCGACCACTGCCATGCGTGTGCGCTCGCGCGGATCACGCCCGACGGGGGCATCAACGGTGCCCTGCGCCGGCGCGAACCCGTGCACCAGCGCGAGATACTCGCGCTTGACAGTACGCGCGGCAAGCTGGCGCACGAGGTCGGTCTGCGCCTCGAGTGTCTTGGCCACCACCAGCAGGCCGCTCGTTTCCTTGTCAAGCCGGTGGACGATGCCGGCGCGCGGCACCGCTTGCAGCGCCGGGGCGTGATGTAAAAGGGCGTTGAGCATGGTTCCCCGCCAATTGCCGCTGCCCGGATGGACCACCATGCCCGCCGCCTTGTTCACCACCAGCAAATGCTTGTCCTCATGCACGATCTCGAGGTCTATAGCCTCGGCCCGCGCCGCCAGGTCCGCTGGCGCGGCCTCGGGGGCGACGCTGACGCTCTCGCCCCCCCAGACCTTGCGCTTGGCTTCAGTGGTTTCGTCGTTGAGCCGGACGCGTCCGGAGCGCAGCCAGGCCTGCAGGCGGCTGCGCGAATGTTCAGGGAACATACTGGCCAAGGCCTGGTCAAACCTGAGTCCGGCAAGCTTGGCCGGCACTGTGCGCAGCAAGCGCGCAGGTTCGCCACCGGCATCGATGCCCGCATCAACCCCGATGTCTCCAATATCGGCGTCGATGTCTTCATCATCGGGGGCGATTTCCGCCGGGTCGATGTTTGCCGGGTTCATATCCGCCGGGTTCATATCCGAATTGGGCGGTGATGTTGCCGCGTTATAATGTTTTTTGTGCAAAACAGCGTTGTCCCGCAGGTTGTTGTGTCGTGCCACTGACCCGACCGTAACGTTCCGAAATATGAGCCGAAAAATGAACCGTAGTGTAGCCGCTTTAGTGTTGGTGCTTTTCTTCGCCGGATGCGGCTTGTTCCCGACCGAAGACGACCCCACCAAGGGCTGGTCGGCGGACAAGCTTTACAAAGAGGCCAAGTCCGAGCTCTCTGCCAACAACTTCGACAAGGCCATCAAGCTTTACGAAAAACTCGAAGCGCGCTATCCCTACGGGCGTTTTGCCCAGCAGGCGCAAATCGAGGTGGCCTACGCCTATTACCGCAGCAGCGAGCCGGAATCGGCCATCGCCGCCTGTGACCGCTTCATCAAGCTTCACCCCAACCATCCCAATGTCGACTACGCGTTCTACCTCAAGGGACTTGCCAACTTCAACGAGGACCAGGGCCTCCTAGGGCATGTCTCCGATCAGGACATGACCGAGCGCGATCCGCGCGCGGCGCGCGATTCGTTCGAGGCTTTCAAGGAACTGGCGACGCGCTTTCCCGACAGCAAGTACGCGCAGGACAGCGTGTCACGGATGAAATACCTGGTGAACGCCCTGGCCCAACATGAGGTGCATGTGGCGCGCTACTACGTCAAACGCCAGGCCTGGGTGGCGGCGGCGAACCGCGCCCAGTATGCGTTGCAAAATTATCCCAATGCGCCGGCGCTCGAAGAGGCCTTGTTCATCATGGTGCGCTCATACGATGCGCTGGGGATGACCGACCTGCGCGACGATGCCGATCGCGTGATCCACAAGAATTTCCCCAACAGCGTCTGGTTCAAGGGCGGTCCGCAGCGTAACGTGCCGTGGTGGAAGCTGTGGGATTGAGGTCGCGGTAGCTCTGCGCCAAGCCGCCAAAAAAGACCAACATAAGCTGGAAACCCGCGCCTGGCGCGGATTTCCAGCCTATCCCCCCGGAACTTCACCGCCAGAACAGCATGCCTGAGAGCATCGGGGGAATCAGTACGATAGGCAGCATCAGCACCATCAGCACCATCAGCAAAATCAGCACCATCAGGCTGGCGTGATGTTCTCGTCGCGAATGTAATCGCGAATCACCGATGTGATGTCGGTATCGGCCTGAAAACCCATCGCCAGCGCACGCTCGGTCCGAAAGCGGACCGGCCAGGTTTGTACGATGGCCTGGATGCGCGCCTCGGGCTTCCATTTCACACGTTCGGCCACCTTCGCCCCGGCGATGGCTCCCATCGCCTCGACCATCTCTTTAACGCTGGCGGTGATGCCCGGAAGATTGACCACACGCCGGCTGCCCCAACTTGTCGACGGAAGATCATGCGCGCGGATGAAGTTCTGCACCACCTTGCCCGGGGACAATAGCCACACGCCGGTGTCCTGATCGACCGGGCACTCCGACACCTGGCCGTTGAGCGGCTCGCGGATGATGCCGCTGGCAAACGACGAAGCGGCCAGATTGGGCTTGCCCGGACGCACGACGATGGTCGGCAGACGCAACGAGCGGCCATCGATGAAACCCTTACGGCTGTAATCGGTGACCAGATACTCGCTGATCACCTTTTGCGCACCGTAAGAGGTCTGCGGATTGGGCGTGGTGCTGTCATCGAGCACATCGGGCATATCGCCGCCGAAGGCGGCGACAGAGCTGGCGAGCACAAAGCGCGGCGGGCGCGCGAGTTTGCGGCAGGCCTCAAGCAGCACACGACAGCCGTCGAGGTTGACCTTCATGCCAAGATCAAAATCCGCCTCGGCACCGCCGCTGACTACAGCGGCAAGATGGAACACCGAAGCGGTGTCCTTGTCGAGGGCCGCCTCGATCGCCGCCGGCGAGCTGACATCGCCAACCACGCATTTAATGCGCGCATCCGCGACTGGCGGGAAAGCCGTGTCAAACAGGGTGACCTGGGTCACCTTTTGCGGCTTGCCCTCGCCGTCCGCCAACTGCCCCCCGGCGAGTATTGCCCTGGCGATACGATAGCCGATGAACCCGCCCCCACCCGTGATGAATACTTTCATGCGACGCCCCCTTGTCTTGTTTGTTTTTTGGTATGCCACACTGCCACCGCGTTGGACCGCAGCAGATGCACGTACAGACGTACATACGACCGGGCATCATTCTAATTTCTAATCGACGCTTGCGCCTATCGACTCCAAAAAGTCCACCGCCTCGGCCTCGCTGCGGCTGCGGCGCATCGGCGGCAGGCTGGCCAGTATGGTGCGGCCGTAGGCCTTGCTCGCCAGGCGCGGATCGCAAATGGCCAGCACGCCGCGGTCAGCCTCATCGCGTATAAGCCGCCCGGCGCCCTGCTTGAGCGCAATGGCCGCGTAGGGCAGCTGGTACTCCATGAACGCATTACGCCCGGCCTTGGTCACCGCCTCCAGGCGGGCCGCGAGCACCGGATCATCGGGCGGCGCGAAGGGCAGCTTGTCAATCACCACCAGCGAGAGCGCCTCGCCGCGCACATCGACGCCCTCCCAGAAACTCGCGCTACCGACCAAGACCGCATTACCAAGGCGCCGGAAACGCGCCAGCAACTCGGTCCGCGAGCCCTCGCCCTGCAGCAACAGCGGATAGTCCAGCCCCTCGGCGGCAAGCCGGCTGCGCAACAGTTCATGGGCAAGCCGCATACCGCGCAAGGTTGTGAACAACATAAAGGCGCGGCCGCGGCTGGCGCGCAGCAAGGGCAGCGCCGCGTTCACCACCGCTTCGGTATGCTCGCGTGAATTGGGTTCGGGCAGCCCGGCCGGAAGGTATAACAGCGCGTTGTTGGCGTAATCGAAGGGACTGCCCCAGCAGCCGGTCTTCGCCGACTCCAGGCCCAGTTGCGCACAGTAGTGATCGAATTTCCCGTTCACGGCCAGCGTTGCCGAGGTGAACACCCAGGCGCGCGGCCGCCCCGTCAGCTGGGCGCGGAAAATCTCCGCGATCGACAAGGGCGTCGCATGCAGCGCCAGCGCCTGGCTGTACGCCTCGACCCAGCGCACCATCTCGCCCTCGTCGTGGCGCAACCAGCGCGTCAGGCGCGCGGCCAGCTCCGCCGCCCGCTGCCAGCAATTCTCCAGCCCCTCGCCGCGCTCGGCCTGGCTCTCGAGTGTGGCCGCCAGCGCCTGCAAGGCATCGATCAGGGATTTCATCACCGCCTCAAATCCGGCGCGATCGGCAATGGTCTTGTAGGGCAGGCGCGTGTTGGATTCGGGAAGCGCCAGCCGCAGGTCACGGCCGGCTTTTTCGACACGACGGATCAGCTCGGGCAGCACCGCCACATCGCGTGCCACGCTCAAGGCCTCGACCTGCGTATCGCGGCACAGATCTGTTATCTGCCCGGTCGAAACGGTCTCGCCAAAAAACAGCGTCGCTGTATCTGGCAACTGGTGCGCCTCGTCGAAGATCACCGTATTGCAGGCGGGCAGCAACTCGGCCATACCCTCATCGCGCAACACCACATCGGCAAAAAACAAATGGTGGTTGACTACCACCACCTCGGCATTAAGCGCCTCGCGCCGTGCCGCCAGCACGAAGCACTCCTTGTGATTGGGACAAGATTGCCCGAGGCAATTTTCGCGCGTAGACGTGGCATAACTCCAGGCCGGCGAATCCTCGGCGACTTCGGCCAGTTCGCCCCGGTCGCCGCTGGAGGAGGCACGCGCAAAATGCTCTATCAGCCGCAAGTCGCGCGCCGCCTCGCGCGTGGGCAGGCGCGCCTCCTTGAGATTGTTTGCCAGATGATAGTGGCAGACGTAATTGGCGCGCCCCTTGAGCAGCGCGGTGCTGACCGGCACGCCAAGGGCGTCGCGCACCGCAGGCAAATCGCGGGTGAACAACTGATCCTGCAGCGTCTTGGTTCCAGTCGAGATAATGACCTTGCCGCCCGAGAGCAGCGCCGGAACAAGATAAGAGACCGTCTTACCGGTACCGGTACCGGCCTCGGCCACCAGCACCGAGTTATCGCGAATGGCCTCGGCGATGCAAGCGGCCATTTCCATCTGCTGCGGACGTTGTCGGTAGGAGGGGATGCTGCGGCTAAGCAGGCCATCAGATGCGAACACCTGCTCAAGCGTGGGTACGGTCATATCGCCGGCATGTTATCACCGGTACCGCGCGCCTCATACGAAAAACCCCAGGAAAAACCGCCCCGGCACCCGCCCAAAGCTGCAACAGCTATTTTATTTCCTCGACCCTGACCCAGACACGACGGATGTCGCGGCGTTCGCCGCTTGATCCATACAGGATACCCGCGCCCTGACGCGACTCATCCTGACTGACACCGCCAAGCTCAAACCATTCGCCCAACCGCCCGCTGGCCGTGGTGGTAATGCGCTGGCTATTGATACTGCCCGGACCGGCGCCGGCGAGTGTTTCACGTCGCGGACTGATTTCAAGCTGCACCAGGTCACCCGACAATCGTGGCACCACCTCGAAACCGGTGCTCGCGTCGCGGTAAGTGGTGGTTTCTGACACCATTCCGCCCTGATTGGCGCCGGTAACAGATCCGATCGTACTGCGCGTGGTCACCGGCACCGACTGGCCGATATTGATGGTCGCCGGGTAGCCCTCCAACACCTGCAGGCGCTGGCTTATGCTCTCGTCGCTGCTATTGCGGTTATCGAACACGCGCGCCCGGATATCAGCGCCGCCACGGGAACTGATGCTGCCGCCAACGCTGGCGCCACGGCCCTGCACATTGTCAGCGGTGTCCTGGCGCACTGAAATCATCAAGCGCCGCGGCTGGCTGTCTATGCTGGCGAGCACGCGCCTTATTTCGTCGATGTTGCGGCGGCTGGCGCGCAGGACGATCTGGTTCTGCATACCCGACACCGCCCCACCTGGTTCGAGCAGGGGCCGCAAGATCGGCAACACCTGCTCGGCGTTGCGGTATTTGAGCGTCAGCACCTCCACATCGGCACGCGCCGCGCCGGCAGCGCACATGGCGAGGCACGTGACAACAAACAGCAGGAATGCGAACGGCCGTGAACGATTAGACATGTACATATGAAGCTAGATATCGGCAAAGGACAGACTAAATCAAGTAACGTCTCAACTATAGAACAGACATACGGGTGTACATGGGGTGCACATGGCGCGGGTGCGGGTGCGGGTGCCTATGCAGAACAGCGTGTCTTTACAACGCCCTGCGTTAAGCCTAAAGTGCTTGAATAATGAGCCTTAAGCGTATGTTTTTTTGTGTATTTACGGCGCACATCCTACTCCTTTCAGGCTGTGCCGGCCGACTCTTGCCCGAGCCCACGCCGGTAAGGCCCGAAGCGCAGAGTGCAACGCAGGATAATCGGGCACAGGAAACGCCGCAATCGGCATCGGCCGCGCAGGCGGCAGAACGGTCGCCGGAAATGATCTTCCAGGCACTCGCCGCCGCGGACAGGCCTTATCAGCGCGGCGGACAGTCGCATGCCAGCGGCTTCGATTGCAGTGGTCTTGTCGCGCACGTTTATCGCGCCGCCTTCGGGCTGACGCTGCCTCACAATACCCGCGCGCAAAGCAAACTTGGTCAGTCTATTGCGCGCGAAGCCTTGCTGCCCGGTGATCTGGTTTTTTACAACACCCAGGGGCAGACCTTCTCGCACGTCGGCATTTACCTGGGCGAAGACAAATTCATTCACGCACCCAAGCCCGGCAGCGCAGTGCGCGTCGAGAGCATGCGCGGAACATACTGGACGCGTCGCTACGATGGCGCACGTCGTATCGCCTCAATCTGAGCACACCGCGCTCCTTGGCGCGCTTTTCTTTCAACGCCTCAGTCGGCTGCGCTTGCGTTTTGCGCAATGCTCACCCAATTAACGCGACGACGTAGTAGAACCACGAACGATGATCACCACACACGACCACGACCGTCACCCATCAAGGGGCTAGCGTCATGCCTTCGCCCGTGGATCGCGAACCCCAGCCGCTAATGGGAACCAAACGGGAACCAAACCATAATTCAACAAATGATAATAATTCCCATTAGTATTGCAATTGAGAATTATTCTTGATAATATAAGGGCCTGAGATCGCCCAAATACCACCAACCCGTTGATAAATTAACAAAGGAAATATCGTGAACAAGTTACTCCATTGCGCGCTGGCGAGCCTGACCGGGCTAGCCTTGTGCTCTCCCGCCCTCGCCCAAGAAAAAGTGCTCAATCTTTATTCATCGCGCCACTACAACACCGATGAGGCGCTTTACGCCAACTTCACCAAAATGAGCGGCATCAAGATCAACCGCATCGAGGCCGGCGAAGATCCATTGATTGAGCGCATCCGCAACGAGGGCGACAAGAGCCCGGCGGATGTGCTGATCACCGTTGACGCCGGCCGTCTCTGGCGCGCCGAACAGCTGGACTTTTTCCAGCCGCTTAAATCAGCCGTGCTGGAGGCGCGTATCCCGGCCGCCCTGCATCACCCAAACGGTCTATGGTTCGGCTTTTCCGTGCGCGCCCGCGTCATTGCTTATGACAAATCAAAAATAAAGGCCGGTGAGATCACCACCTACGAAGACCTCGCCGATCCGAAATGGAAAGGCAAGATTTGCGTGCGTTCGGGCAGCCACGTCTACAATCTTTCACTTGGCAGCAGCATGATCGGCGCCATCGGCGAGGCAAAAACCGAAACGTGGGCGAAGGCTCTGGTGGCCAATTTTGCCCGTACACCCAAAGGCGGGGACACCGACCAACTCAACGCGGTCGCCGCGGGCGAATGCCAGATCGCACTCGTCAACACCTACTACTACGCGCGCCTCGCCCGGTCGACAAAACCCGAAGAGCGGGAGGTGGCAGAAAAACTCGGCATCGTCACGCCCAACCAGGCCGCCGGGCAGCGCGGTACACACATCAACATTTCCGGCGCCGGCGTGATGAAGCATGCGCCAAACCGCGACAATGCCCAGAAATTTCTCGAGTATCTCGCCAGCGATGAAGCACAACGCTATTTCGCCGACGGCAACAATGAATGGCCGGCGGTGACAACGACTCAAGTGAGCAATCCGGCCCTCAATGCCCTGGGAAAGTTCCGCTACGATGCGCAGAACATCGCCGTATTGGGGCGCAACCAGCCCGCGGCACAAAAAATCTATGATCGGGCCGGCTGGAAGTAATACCCCGTGCGCCGAGGCAAGAAAGACTGACGGCGCCCCTTATCCTGGGGGGCGCCGTTTTTATTTCGAATGCCGGCCTTTGGCGATGGAGCGCGACAGAACGAGCAGCGGAATGAGGCCCACGGCGACGATCACCAGCGATGCCGCCGCGGCTTCTGGCAAACGCTCATCCGAAGCGTAGTTATAGGCCTGCACCGCAAGCGTGTCGAAATTGAACGGTCGCATGACCAGCGTCGCCGGCAGTTCCTTCATGACATCGACAAACACAATAAGGCCTGCGGTAAGGACGCTGCCACGCAGCATGGGCAGATGGACCTTGAGCATGGTTTCGGCAGGTCGATAGCCGAGGCTTCGCGCGGCATCCTCCATACTGGGTGTAATCTTGGAGAGTCCGGACTCGACCGTTTGCAGCGCAATCGCCATAAATCGCACCGCATACGCATAGACCAGGGCGAGAATGCCCCCGGTGAGCAGCAGGCCGGTCGAAATTCCGAACGAGGCAAGGGCGTCGACCAGGGCATGATCCAGGCGCGTCACCGGAACCAGAATGCCCACGGCGATCACCGCGCCAGGCAAGGCGTAACCGAGACCGGCCACTCTGTTGGCGCCGCTCACCAACGGGCTTTTAACGATGCGCGCCGCGTATGCCATGACAAGTGCCACCACCACAACCACCACCGCGGCCACACCGGCCAGCGTGAAACTATTGCCTATCAGCACCCACATGCGCCCGCCATGCTGGCTGCCGCTTTCGCGCATCGCCATGAACAACAGGATGCCCGCAGGCAGGACAAAGCCGAGCAGCACCGGCACCGCACATACAAGACCGGCCAACCAGCGCCGGGCACCGGCCAGCACGTAAAGCGACTCGCGCCGCTGTGACGCCGAGGTGTGAAAGCGCGCCCGCCCGCGGTTCCAGCGCTCGAGCAACAGCACGGCAAAAACGAGTGCAAGCAGCAGCGTCGACAACTGGCCCGCCGCTACGCGATCACCAAGGGACAGCCACGCATGGTAGATGCCGGTGGTGAAGGTCTGGACGGCAAAGTAAGACACGGTGCCAAAATCGGCCAGCGTCTCCATCAGCGCCAGCGCGACACCGGCGGCGATCGCCGGCCGCGCAAGCGGCAGGGCAATGGCAAAAAAACTGCGCACGGGACCGTAACCGAGCAAACGGCCGGCCTCCAGCGCGGACAATGAGCGCTCGAGAAACGTCGCCCGTGACAACAGGTAGACGTAGGGATAAAGCGCCAAAGAGAACATCGCGATGGCGCCAGACAGTGAACGCACTTCCGGAAACCAGTATTCGCCAGCCTTCCAACCGATCGCCGATCGCAGCGCGGACTGCAGCGGCCCGGAGAACTGCAGGAAGTCGGTGTACGCATAAGCGAGCACATAGGCCGGTGCCGCGAGCGGCAGAACCAGCATCCACTCCAGCGCACGCCGCCCGGGAAAGCGGCAGGCGGTGACCAGCCAGGCGGTCCCCACACCGAGGACGCTCACGCCCAGGCCCACCCCCAGCACCAGCACCACGGTGTTGCCAACATAACCGGGCAACACCGTGGATGCCAGATGCGCCCACGTACCCTGATCGTGCAGGAACACGCTGGCGACCACTACCGCAATGGGGACGCAAACGAGGAGCGCGGCACTGATCGCCATCCAGCCCAATAGCCCGGGCGAGCCTAGCCAGACCAATGCCTTGACTATCACAATGCGAACCGGAATCGGCTTGGGCACAGCGGCGGCAGGAGCAGGGGCAGTCATGGCTTCATTTTATCAAGAATGATTCTTGTTTCTATGTTTCTATGGCTATCTTAAGGATTTATAATAACTTCATGACAGCAACAAACAGCAAAGTTCTGGAACTCAAAGACGTTCGCCAGTCCTACGGCGACCATGCCGTCATCAAGGGCCTGTCCTTCGTGCTCGGCCGCGGCGCCATAGGATGCCTTCTAGGTCCCAGCGGGTGCGGGAAAACGACCGTTCTGCGCTGCGTCGCCGGCTTCGAATCCATCAGCGAGGGTGAAATACGCATCAACGGTGCGCGCATGAGCGGCCACGGCGCGATCGTGCCGCCGGAGCGCCGCCACATCGGCATGGTCTTCCAGGACTATGCCCTGTTCCCCCACCTGTCCGTTGCACAAAACATCGCATTCGGCTTGCGCACCCTGTCACGCGACGAGCGTGACAGCCAGGTAGCCAAGCTCATCGAGGTGGTCGGACTGGCGGGCATGGCCGCCAGCTTCCCCCACGAATTATCCGGCGGACAGCAACAGCGCGTTGCCCTGGCCCGCGCCCTGGCACCGCAACCGGACCTGCTCTTACTCGATGAACCCTTCTCTAACCTGGACACCGAGTTGCGGCAGCGCCTTTCACTGGAGGTGCGCGAAATCATCAAGCGCAGCAACACCACCGCCTTGCTGGTGACGCACGACCAGCACGAAGCCTTCGCCATCGCCGATGAGATCGGCATCATGCATCGGGGTGAAATCGAGCAGTGGGACAGCGCCTACAATCTTTATCACCGCCCGGCGAGCCGCTTTATCGCCGACTTCGTCGGCCAGGGCGTATTCGTTCCGGGTGAAGTGTTGAGCGGGCGGCAAGTGCGGATCGAACTTGGCGTGCTCGATGGCGTGATCCCGGGTGCTTGCGGAGAAAGTTGCGCAAGTTGCGGCAAGGGCTGCAATGTCGACGTGCTGCTACGCCCGGATGACATCATTCACGATGATGCGAGCAAGGTCCAGGCCGAGGTCTTGCACAAAGCGTTTCGCGGCGCGGACATCCTCTACACGCTCAAACTGGCAAGCGGCCAGACCGTATTGGCGCTTGTCCCGAGCCACCACAACCATTCACTGGGCGAGAAGATCGGCATACGCCTCGACGTTGACCATGTCGTGACATTCCAGACCGTCCCGGCACACCAAGCTAGCCCGTAGCCAGGTCAAAGATCACCGGAACATCGACGAAAAACTCCTTGCCGCGCAACGCCGGCGGAATTTGCGTCAGCGGCTTGGCCTTCTTGATCATGTCGAGCGCCGTGTCATCGAGCAAAGAGAAACCCGCAGACGTTTTTATGGCCGCGCTCTGGATCATGCCATTGGCGCCGATGACCAGGCGGATCTCAACCTTGCCGGTCCAGCCGTTCTGCATCGCCTGCGCGGGATAGCGCTTGTAACGCTTGGCCGCACCTATCAGCGCGAGACGGTACTGGTCGCGAGACCCGGCCTCATCGGCATCGCTGGCGCGCTCCGCCCCAAGCGGCGCGCCGGGAGCCACCAAGGCCTGCTGCGCTGGCGCAGCCGGTGCCGCGGCAGCCACTGCTGAGGGGGGCGTGGGCGCACTTGGCGCACTGGCCGGTGCCGGCGTGCTGGGCGCAACCGGAGCGGCCTCAGCCTTTGTTGCCACCGGGGATGGTTTGCTCTGCACCGGGGCCGGGGTCACTGGCTGCGGTTTTGCCTGCGGTGGGGGGGGGGGGGGGGAAGGTTCAGGCGGGC
>JANXRV010000076.1:0-2469 GCA_025356665.1 Pseudomonadota bacterium | reverse complement strand
CCCTCGCTCTCGCCCTCTTCGACGAAGTGGAAGGCGTTTCCGTACGGCATGAGTATCTCTTGTCCTGTTGCGATGTTGTGCGTTGCATAGATGTTGATGACCGGCCCATGGCTTTGGTGTGAAATGCGGGTGGTGGCATTGTTTTGACCTGGCCGCTCCTTTCCAGCCGTGTTGATATAGCGGCCGATGGAGGAGCAGCAGGGATCGCGAGCATCGATGAAACAGTTTTCGGTGGCACCGACGAGGTAGATGGCGCGGTGTGCTGCATCCGGGTATCGGAGCTCCTTCTCCTCGGCATCAATGCGTTCGCCCGTGTACTCGATGATGAAATCCCCTTTCTTGATCTCGGATTTGGCAAACAGACCAAGGCCATACCCAGGACTGGGCACCACAAACAGATACTCATGGGATGGAATTTGAGGCAACGGAGACGAAGAAATGGAACGCGTCACACGCAGGTGCGGGGCAGGGGGAGAAGGGGGGACGGCAACCACCACGGGAGTAGCGCCTAAAAAGATCATGGGCATGCAACCACAACAAATGTCGGCATGGAAACAGGGAAATTACCAGAACAGGAAAACAGAATTCGAAAAACAGCGAGCGCCCAGAATACAACCCGATGCCCCCAAGCACACCAACGGCTGTGTTGGTTGTGACGTGTGTTGTTGTATGCGTTGCGTGACCTTTGTTTTCTTTCTTGTTGGTGGTAGTCTTGGCTTTCTTGGCCTTGGGGGCGTCGGCCTCAGCTGATGAACCAGCACCATGAACCACACTCACACGGGAACCAGCACGACCACGACGATGGACCACCACGCGAGCCGGAGGAACAGCAGCGCTAGCGAGGACTACCAACACAGAAGAGACAGCACAACACCACACCACCACGCAACGTTAACGTGGCACACGCAATCTCCACATGGGCAGCCCGCGACAGTGTTTCCTCCCCCCCTGCTTGCCACGCTACGCTGTTCGCACTTACCCTGCTTACGCGTCTTTCGTGTTGGGGTGTTGACCTCATTCTGCATAGCCATTGCCATGTCGTGATCGGACACCGGGGGGGCTTCATTTTCTACACCATAGAAAACACACACACACACAAGACACGCATCAGACGCTTGTCTGCTGCTGCTGCTGCGGCCTGGTCCCGGTCGCTGTCCCATTTTTAATTTCCGCTCTGTACTGATCCTTGCCTTTGTCCGCACCGGTACCACCAGCTTTGGCCAGCGCCAGTTCCTTCTGTTGTGCTCCCCGTGACTTGGATTTGGAGACGGCCGCCGTATCATTCGCAGGGACTCCGGACTGTTTCTTGGCCGAAGTGGCAGCTGGAGCCGTAGCTGGAACAGCACCAAGACGACTACCAAACTTGGATGTGTTGACCGAGCCTGCATTTGGGACTGGAGCTGGAACCGGAGTTGCCACACCACCAGCACCACCAGCTGCAGTACCAGAGGCTGGAGGAGAAGTCGAGGACGTGGATGCCACCGCGGGGGAGTCACCTGCAATAGAACAACACAAAACAGCGCACAAACGAAGGTCAAGCATACTGGTACCAGCTGCCCACGGCAAGTTGACATCACTATCCATCGGTTGCGCCGTGTTCGTGTGCCCATTCGTGTACCTTGTGTGGCGCTGCCTGTGTTTTCCTCCTCCGTGGTGTGTTCTTGTTCTTGTTGTCGTTCGTTGCTGGCTTGCTGGAACTCTTGTACGAATGCCGCCGTGAGTTTGGACCAGTCCTTTTTGATGTTGAGATCTAGACGTGCGTACCACAGCAAGGCTGGACCGGTGAGACATTTCACCCAGATTTGTTTATACTGGTCCGTGCTGAAGACCACCTCTCCGGATTCAGATGTGAAGGCGAAGAAGAGACGCATGAACTGGGACGGCGATTCGGGAGCACCATTGAACTGGGGCAGCGACACGCTGTGAATATTCACACGCACGGAAGACGCACCGGCACCTGCAACAATTACACAACACAGAGGACACATGTACAGACACAACACCACGTCAGCACCACACCACGCCATACCACACATGTTCGTGCTTGTCCCTACGCGTGCGCCTAGCTGTGTGAACGTGACATGCAAATATTTGCACGTGCTCTGTGTTGTGTGTTACCGCTTTGTGGTTGTTGTTGTTCTAATTCCATGTCCATGTCGATGTCTGCGTCCGAATCCATATCGTCAGCAGTGGGCACATCGCAGTAACAGAAGCTGTTATACTCTTCTTGTAAGACGTGTTCATGAGCTTCTGCTGTGACGCCCGCTTTGTTGACGTAGTTCGAGGCCGGCAGACTTTGGATGTACTTGTTCATCTTCTCTTGACGTTCAGCCGAGCGTGAGAAGTTTTCAGATTCCCACTTCGGAGTGACGATGTAGGAGAGATCTTTCAAACGGACCAAGATGGGACGAGTACCATCAGCAGCCCCATGCGTAGACTACACACACGGAGGGACACACAAAAGAAGGG
>JANXRV010000158.1:0-2123 GCA_025356665.1 Pseudomonadota bacterium | reverse complement strand
GCTGTGTCCGGGTTCGCCCGGGTATGACTCTCCAGGCGGAGGGGTGGCCGAGTGGCTGAAGGCAGCGGTTTGCTAAACCGCCGTACGGCGTCAAGCCGTACCGTGAGTTCGAATCTCATCCCCTCCGCCAGTCATCCCTTTAAGTCCCTGAAATTGTTGAGAAAGTAGGATCGGTTCGGCTCCCGATATCCACCCAGGTATACACCTTGGTCCGGGTTTACCGGGTATCGCGGGGGACGAGCCGGGACCGAACGCCCGTTGCCATGGTGCGACGGACGGGCGCGTGGCGGGTCAACCGGGCGGTGACAGCCGGGCCGTGTAAACGGGTTGCCAGGGTGTGAGCCGTTGCCAAGGATAGCTGGATCAGTCCAGCACGTCGCCAACCGCGACCGCTGGCATCGGCTCTTCACCCGTCGCCCGTTTCCGGAGCATGACGAAACTGAGGTCGAGAAGCCCAGTCCCGGGCGGGTCGAGAGCATTCATTCGCACGGCCCGATGCCCCGCGCGCGGGTGACGTTCGGAGGGTGGGTGTTGGAAGTGTTGCTCCCCGGCGGCCCGCCTTCTTTACCGGCTGATCGGACGGTTCGACTGGATTTGTCGCGGGCGCGGGTCTACCCGGACGCGAACGAGCGGGGCAATGCCGAGTAGGGCTTGCCGGTGGCGCCGGCCGTCCAGCGGTCGGCGTTACCGCCTGTGCGCCGGCCCGATCGCGTGACCCAGCATGCTGGAATGCGGTCCGGCGGCGGGGGAGAGCGTCATGCAGAGGCCGGGCGAGATAAACGGTCGGTTATAAATCGCCGGACACCTCGAAGCATGTCATCGACATCGTCCTTCTTCAACGGATCGGAAGCCCCATGCGCCGCCTTGTTCCGGATGTCGGCCCATAAAGTGATCTGCTTTTGCACCAGCTTGTCGTAAATCTTTTCCTTGGCGAGGTCGGCGTTCATCTTATCGAGTTTTCCTGCCTCGATGCCGCTTTCCCTGCACATTTGCCGTAGCGTTGTCTCCAGGACCACGCCGGTAACGACCGCCGCTGCGACAAGGTACCCGGTCTGCAGCAACTCGTCCGCTTGCTCCAACTCGGTGTCGAACACATCGGCGTGGATAAGATTTCTGACGGAATTCAGATAGCCTCCGTCGAAGTCGTCCTTGGTCGCCGCAATAATGGCTTTTTGATGTATCAATTTTCCATAGGTAGTGTTATTTTTATTTGCGGTGCCCTGCTCATTGAACTTCGATATCTGACGAGAACCCTGGCCGCAGACGGAATCCAGAAGTTGCAGACAGTTTGTCTGCCAACCGATCAGATCGGTCGAATCTATAGAGAAGCCGCGTCCTCCATAGATATTGTCTCGCGGCACTTTTTTTGAAGCGATCTCGTCGGCGCGCATGAGAAGCTCGTCAAACCGCCGCTCAAACTTCGCAGTCATTTGTTTGATCACAGTATTTTCTCCAACGTCGGCTAAACGCGCCGCAGTAAGCCTGCCCGGTTGCGGCCGATTCGTATGCACGAGAATACAACTTGGCGAGGCTGCAATGACAGATTTACGTCTTCTTCTGCTCGACGTTAGGCTAGTCGGCATGCTGGCCGCATATGTCGTCGCATGCGACCGGTCATGGCGTTCCGACGATATATCAATCCCTCGGTAGCCAACCCTTTTCATTGCGGGGCGGAACGGCGATGCCATGCGCGTCTAGATGGGCGATCAACTTGGCTTCGGCGCCTGGCCCCCAACCATCCCCGCTTCCTTGGTAGCAACTGGCACATACCCCAATTTGATCGCGAGCAACGAACTGCCCGTAGCGATGCATCCCGTGCTAGTACTCTCTGCCGCAGATGAAGCAGCGCTCGATTGGTGCTCCCTCATCGAACGTCTTGGCTTGTCGCTTACTACGCATCGACTCGTGTCCTTGGATACCGTCGAAAGCGTATCATGCCATGATGGCACGGGTTATCCGCAGAGCTAGAGTTGCGCGGCAGGCCGGATTCACTCGTTCCGAACCGCGAATCGGCAAAAAATAGGCTAAATTGCCGATAGGCAGTCCATTAGGTAAAAGGGAAACTGGGCGTGTTCCCATTCGTCTGGGTCGCCAGCCATGCCGCCGCCCTTTCAGTTTCGCTG
>JANXRV010000144.1:0-6328 GCA_025356665.1 Pseudomonadota bacterium | reverse complement strand
GTCGAGCCCGACGACGAGGAAGAGGTCGATGACGGCGGCGCGGCTATGACCGCCAGCCTGCTCAAGTTGAAGGAGGATTCGCTCGAGCGTTTTGCCAAGATCCATCGGCTTTACGACAAGATGCGCCTCGCCCTCACCAAGGGCGGCTCGCGCAGCAAGGACTACATTGCCGCGCGCGACAAGATTTCCGGCGAATTGCTCAACATCCGCTTCACCGCGCGCATCATCGAGCGCCTGTGCGACGGCCTGCGCGGCCTCGTTGACGAGGTGCGCAGCCACGAGCGCCAGATCCAGCAGCTGTGCGTGATCAAGGGCACCATGCCGCGTCCGCATTTCATCAAGGTGTTCCCTGGCAACGAAACCAACATGCGCTGGTTGAAGAACGAGCTCGCCGCGGGCAAACCCTACACCAGCCAGCTCACGCGCTTTGAGCCGAACATCCTGGAACAACAGCAAAAGCTCATCGACATCCAGAAGCGCATCGGCATACCGTTGAAGGAACTCAAGGACATCAACAAGCAGATGTCCACCGGCGAAGCCAAGGCGCGCCGTGCCAAGCGTGAAATGACCGAGGCCAACCTGCGCCTCGTTATTTCGATCGCCAAGAAATACACCAACCGCGGGCTGCAGTTCCTCGACCTTATCCAGGAGGGCAACATCGGCCTGATGAAGGCGGTGGACAAGTTCGAGTACCGCCGCGGGTACAAATTCTCGACCTATGCCACGTGGTGGATACGCCAGGCCATTACGCGCTCGATCGCCGACCAGGCGCGCACCATCCGCATTCCGGTGCACATGATCGAGACCATCAACAAGATGAACCGCATTTCGCGCCAGATCCTGCAGGAGACCGGCGCCGAGCCCGATCCGGCGACTCTCGCGATCAAGATGGAAATGCCCGAGGACAAGATCCGCAAGATCCTTAAAATATCCAAGGAGCCCATCTCCATGGAAACGCCGATCGGCGATGACGACGATTCTCACCTTGGGGATTTCATCGAAGATCAGGCCACGCTGGCGCCAAACGATGCGGCGATGTATTCCTCGCTGCGCGACGTCACCAAGGACATCCTCGATTCACTCACGCCGCGCGAAGCCAAGGTGCTGCGCATGCGCTTTGGCATTGAAATGAACACCGACCACACGCTGGAAGAAGTCGGCAAGCAGTTCGATGTCACGCGCGAGCGCATTCGCCAGATAGAAGCCAAGGCGCTGAGGAAGCTGCGCCACCCGTCGCGTTCGGAGCGGCTGAAGAGTTTCCTGGATAACAGCTGAAATCCGGGCAGCGCGCCCGATATACTTAAGTTTTCAACGCCCCGCCTGCGGGGCGTTTTTGTTTTTGGCGTACCTGCGGCCGAGGGGTACGAAAATACGGCCTAAGTGCAGTTAGCGGGGGTGCAGCGTGATTCAGGACAAAAAATACGACTACGACTTGTTTGTCATCGGCGCCGGTTCGGGTGGCGTACGCGCCAGCCGCATGAGCGCAGGTTACGGCGCGCGCGTGGCGATCGCCGAGGACTACCGTGTCGGCGGCACCTGCGTCATACGCGGTTGCGTGCCGAAAAAACTGCTTTCTTACGCCGCCCATTTTCACGAAGACTTCGAGGACGCCGAGGGCTACGGATGGACCGTCGCCACGCCGCAGTTTTCGTGGCCGGCGTTGATCGCCAACAAGGATCGCGAAATAGCGCGCCTGGAAGCCATCTATATCAAACTGCTGCAGGGGTCGGGAGTGGAGTTGATGCAGGGGCGCGCCAGGGTGGTGGACGCGCACACCGTTGAAATCGGCGGACGACGCTTCAGCACGGCCCACATTCTGGTTGCCACCGGCGGCTGGCCGGTCAAGCCGGCGATCCCCGGCGCCGAATTGTCCATTACCTCGAATGAGGCGTTTGAACTGCCTGACCTGCCTTCACGCATGCTTGTGGTCGGCGGCGGTTATATCGCGGTTGAGTTCGCGGGAATATTCAAGGGCCTTGGCAGCGAGGTCACGCTGTCTTATCGCGGCGAGGAAATCCTGCGCGGCTTTGATGCCGACGTGCGCCGTCATCTACACGAGGAAATGGAAAAAAAGGGCGTGCGCATCCTGCTGCGCCACGAAGTGCGCGCCATTGCCCGCGACGGCAAGGCCCTGAGCGTGGATTGTGCGGACGGCACACGCCTTGCGGTCGACGCGGTGATGTTTGCCACCGGCCGCAAGCCCAACACCGCCGGCCTGGGCTTGGAGCAGGCGGGGGTCAGGCTAGACGATGGCGGTGGCGTGATGGTTGACGGGCATTCGCACAGCAACATTGCCGGTATTCACGCGGTTGGAGACGTTACCAACCGCATTGCGCTGACGCCGGTGGCGATTCGCGAGGGTGCGGCGCTTGCCGCGACCCTGTTCAACAACACGCCCACCGCCGTGGACCATAACGACATCCCGACCGCTGTTTTCAGTCAGCCGCCGGTCGGTACGGTGGGTGACAGCGAGGAGGCCGCGCTGAAAAAATACGGCGAGCTCGATGTCTACAAGACCTCGTTTCGCGCGCTCAAGCACACGCTGTCCGGGCGCGAAGAGCGCACGCTGATGAAGCTCATCGTCGATGCGGCTACGCAGCGCGTAGTGGGCGCACACATGGTCGGCGCCGATGCGCCCGAAATTATCCAGGGAATCGGGATCGCGGTGCGGGCCGGGTTGACCAAGGCGCAGTTTGACGCCACGGTGGGAATCCATCCGACCGCCGCCGAGGAATTCGTCACCTTGCGCGACAAGCAGACGGTGCGACGTTCCTGACGCTGTCCCCGGGCGGGCGGTGCGCGGCTATAATGGCGGTCGGTTGGGCCTATAGCTCAGTTGGTTAGAGCAGAGGACTCATAATCCTTTGGTCCCTGGTTCGAGTCCAGGTGGGCCCACCATCTATTTCAAGCAGTTAGCTAAACATTTGCTAACTCGCCTGAATATCAACGTGGTGAAAACGTGGGGAATCCCCCACGTTCTGCACGTTACCCGATTCAATCCTTGAAGCTGCTCGGGTCAAATGCTCCGTACCAAATTTCGCGTAACGATCAACCATGTTGCGTGACTTCCAGCCGCCCAGGTCTTTCAGCTCATCGGTTGACCCGAACTGGTCCCCGAATTGGCTGGCAGTCCCCGAACTAGTCCCCGATTGGTGCTTTGCGAGGTGCGTGAAGTCGCTGCGTAAATTCTTCGAACAACAGGCGCGGAGTGCTCGGGAGCCCGTCTCGAAAATTCGCGGGTTCGCCGGGAAGTCGTGGCCCGCTTACAAGAATGGAATCAAAGCCTGCGCTACGGCATCGGCAATTCTTGCGCTGCCTTTTTCGGTGAGATGCATACCATCCCAGCAAAGCTCCGGATCCTTAAGATCTACAGTCAAACCTAGGTTCACGTAGCGGACGTTGTCACTGTTAGGAAAACGCTTGCCCAGCATATTTCTTAAGGAGCGTTGTTGGTCAATATATCTGTCATCAAGGTACGGTTCGGTAACGACTAGCACGCGTTTTCCCATGTTGAGGGCGACGTTGATCGCATCAAAAATTTGTGTGCAATAAAACATCCATTTTTGTGCGCAGTCGTTGTCAGCCGAAGGCGCTACGTAATAGCCGTTTTGCTTTGACTCTTCCATTTGTTTCTTAAGAGAGTTAGCAACGTTAGCGTTATGGGTAATCTTCTGTTGGTCTAAATCCGGTTGCGAAAATACAGTCCGATCGTCTTTATTGCGGAAGGCGGCGGTCAATGCGCTAATCTTTCCACTCAGGAAAAATGGGAGGAGAGGCATATAGCCTGTCGCGAGAAATACCGGCGAATCGTGCCGAAAGTTGGACCGATTTTGTGGTTCGGGCACCAAATCGTTGTAGCCGCTATAGAGAACAATTATGTCCGGGGCGAGGTAGTCGTAGTCCTTAAGAGTGTATTTAAATGAATACGCCCCTTGAGAGTTGTAGCCCAAATTTATGACATTGAAGAACGGTGCGTCTCCAGATCCCCGACGTAATTGAAGGTTCCGCTCCAAGTGCGCCGGGAACGTCTGGTCCCACGTAGTCCATAACCCCAGGTAGTGCTTCCTCCAAGAACGGCAATCCGCTTTTCGTTATATTTTTTTGTTCCGGCCGATGGGCCGCGATATCCCGTCGGATTTATGCCATGACGGTGTTGAAGGTAAGCCTCCGCTACGAGCAATAACAGCAGCATTCCGATAATCGTTCCCGCGAGGACTAATATCGAATATGCAAATTCCTTTCGTTCTTCCCGAACGTTTCCCACAGAGAATAATTTCCGCACGAGTAATTACCGAAGCGATGGCGCATTAATAGAATGTATATTGAAGATTCTACCTCGCGTAGCGATCCACCATATTGAGCGACTTCCAGCCACCCGGGTACGTGCAGTAGGACGTGCTTGGGAATGCGGATTTTGACGACACGTTTTCTTGACGTGTCGTCGCCGAGAAGTGGCGACATAAGCTGCCAACATGGTTCAAAAATTGACTTCTGGCGACATGATAAAAGCTCGGCAGTGGCAGCCCGACAGACCTTACAACGACCTGCCCCGCCTTCCGCCCACAACCGAGCTTGAGACCAAAGCCGTGTTGACGCAATCCGTCGCGGCAAGCTCTGCCCTCGCCGGATTGAAGAAGGCGGCGGAACTGATCCCGAACCCCGCGATGCTGATCACGAATTTAGTGCAGGCCCGCATCGCCGAGCGCCAGGCAGCATCGCGTTACCTGAAGGCACTGGGATCAATCGACGTGCTATGCGAGCAGACATTCGACAAGGAAAAACGCTTCGTTCATCCGAAGTTGATGAAGCTGCTCACGCGTGACAGCAATTTGTTCGCATCTTACCGTGACGTACGATTTATAGCTTCCTGAACGTGGCGAAAACGTGACGTAAGCGACAGGATCTGGCGTGTTTTGGCGGGTGAGGGCTGGCCAATAAAACAACGAGTTAGAATATGTACTTCGGCTCATAATCCTTTGGTCCCTGGTTCGAGTCCAGGTGGGCCCACCATTTCCCTTGACGGGCATAAACGAAATGTTTATGCTCGTTCGTGTGATTCAATCCTTTGCCAATTTCGAGTCTGAGCGGTTCTATACGACAGGTCGCTCGAAACGCCTGCCCACGGAGATTCGCGCACGCGCAGCGATGCGGTTGACGCAACTCAACGCGGCGACTCAGATCGATGATCTCAAGTCTCCCCCGTCAAATCGATTGGAAGTGCTCAAAGGCGATCGCAAAGGGCAGTGGAGCATACGCATAAACGAACAGTGGCGAGTGTGCTTTCGCTTTGCGAAGGGCGATGCTTTCGATGTCGAGATCGTCGATTACCATTAACCGGAGATACTTATGATCAAGAGCGGCTTTCCCCCAATTCATCCCGGTGAGTTCCTTCGTGAAATCCTGGAAGAGCGCCACCTGTCGCAAGCCCACTTTGCACGCGTCATCGGTGTAGCGCCCATGCGGATCTCCCATGTCATCAAGGGCTCGAGACCCGTCACGGCAGAACTCGCTCTATTGTTTGGGCGTGTCTTTGGCCAATCGCCGCAGTACTGGCTCAATCTTCAATCGTCATGCGATTTGAAATTGGCGGAAAAAACAATCGCAGCACAGTTGAAGGGCGTGCCCGAGCTGCAAGCCGCCTGAGTCAAAGTCGGGTCGATTTACCCTTCGACCCGGCACTCGTTGGTTAGAGCCGAGTACTCATAATCCTTTGGTCCCTGGTTCGAGTCCAGGTGGGCCCACCAAGGTTTTCTATAACAATCAACTTCAATTTAAGCCTGCGACGTAAGTCGTGGGCTTTTTTATTTGCTCTGGACAGCCCAACGGATGCGACGTGATGCTTAAAACGACGCTTGCACCTCACTACGAATACGACACCGATTAGTTTCATTTTTGAGAGAATTTTCCAGAAATACAAGCTGAAATAATTATTCCGAATTCTTGAGATTCCGCGTCGCATACATCCCGATTTATTTTCTCCAAAACCGGCTTAAGGTCTTCAATGCGCCTATCCATCCAAATCATTTTTCTAAAGGTATTCCATACCAAATCCGTAAGTGCCGTTTCGTCTAATTGAATTTGTGATGCATCTGATTCGCTAGATAGGCTTGTCACGAATGGAAAAGTCACAAATCCCTTTAATTGTCCTTCGTGTATCAATTTTCGCAAATATAAATCGTACGGAATGTCTAGGGGCTGTTGACATTCAATATTTTATGGGTGGGGGCTGTTAACGTAGCCGGAAATCTGTTTACATCCTGATATTTGCGGGAGGTCAGGATGGTTCGTCGATGGTTGCGTGATGATCAGTGGCGGCGTTTGGAGTCGA